>JAJPIJ010000054.1 GCA_021324815.1 Gammaproteobacteria bacterium | reverse complement strand
TGCGCGAGCAGCGCGACAAGGCGGACGAGGCGACCGCGGCGCGATTGCGCGCGGAGATCGAGGAAAACGAGGCGCGGGAGGCGGCGGCCGGCGAGCGCCTGCGCGAGGCCATCATCAACGAGGAGACGCTGCTGGCCGAGAGGCTGGAAAACGAGAAGAACTTCCAAATGTCGTCGGAGCGGAACAAGGAAATACTGCGGAAGCTGGAGGAGGAACTGAAGGAATGGGCGGAGGAGCAGGATCGGCGGGAATCCTCCACCGTCGGACGCGACACCCTGACACGCATGCAGCAGCACGTGGCGCGCATCAATGAAAAGGCGCAGCAGGCCAAAAAAGAATCCCAGTCCCATGACGAAAATCTGCTGAAGGAACTGGCCTCGGTCATGAGTGACGGCGACTAAGCCGTGATGATCGCCGCCGTGCAAGGGGAGGGGGCGATTCAGTCATCAGCCGGCCGGCGCGGCGTGCCGCGAAGGTGGTGCAGGCGTCCCGTCCAACCGGCGGCGCCTGAAAACTCAGGCGGAGGACTGGCAGGGGTAGGCCGTGTTCAATGCTTCGCTGGCCAGGACGTACGCCGGCTCCTGCAGACGCTGCTGATTCCTTTTCAGCCATTGCACGATCTTGTCCCGCACTTCTTCGGGTGCCACCCGTTGCGGATCGATGCAAAACAGTTTCTCACCCGGGTTCTGCTCCTGCATGCTGTCCACGGTGGTCACCAGTCCGACGACGAAGGTCATGCACAATTGATTTTCATCGCGGGGATTCTCGCAGGCCGCCAGTAATTCCCGGCCGGTGAGGGCCTGCTCCTCCGATGGCTCCTCCGCCCGGACTGCGGGCAGGACGCAAATCATGCAGAAAAAGGTGCGCCGTAAGTTTGTCGCCAGCATTTGATAGCACGCCCGCGTGGAGGAGGGTGTATTCCGGGGCGGGCCGGATTGGCATGGCCCGCCCTTATCAAAATGTAAGGAGCAATATCCCGCCGCCTTGAAGATGGTGTGAATCGTCTCAGGGGCTGGCGCCGCCGGCCACGTTCATGGTGACCAGATCCGCCTTGGCGTCCGCATAGCCCTGCGCCGCGGCCTTCTGGTACCAGCGGATCGCCTCGGCGTCATCGCGCGGCACGCCCTTGCCGGTGCGGTAGAGATAACCCAGATTGTATTGAGCGGCGGCGTGTCCCTGCTCGGCGGCCTTGCGATACCACTTTACCGCCTCGGCGTCATCGCGCGGCACGCCCTTGCCGGTGCGGTAGAGATAGCCCATGTTGTATTGCGCGTTGGCGTATCCGCCCTCCGCCGCGCGGCGGTACCATTCCGCCGACTTCTCGTCACTCTGTTCCACGCCTTCGCCCGTGGCATACGACAAGCCAAGACTGAACTGCGCCAGGGTATGTCCCTGCACGGCGGCGCGCTCGTACCACGCAACGGCCTCCTTTTCGTCCTGCGGCACGCCCTCGCCGAAGGCATACGCCACGGCCAGGTCGTATTGTGCATCGGCATTGCCCTGCGCCGCGGCCTTTTTGTACCACTCCACCGCTTCCACGCGATCCTTGTTCACGCCCTCGCCGGCGTAATACAGGTAACCCAGATGTGCCTGCGCGTCGGCGTTGCCAGATTCCGCCAGCGGTTTGAGCAGGCGAAACGCCGTGCCGTAATCATGGCTGGCGATGGCCGCCTTGGCGGCGGCGAGCGGGTCCGGCGCCGCTGCGGCGGGTGGGGATGCATTGGCCGGGGCCGTCTCACCGCCCGCCGGCGCCGCCATTGCCACCGCTGTTGCCGTCGGCGCAGCGGCCGGCGTCTGCGCCGGTGAAGTGGCGCCCGCCGTCGTTGAATTTCCACCGCTTGCGGCTGGCGGCGTTTCATCGCCGGTCACGGCCGCCGGTGAGGGCTGGGGGGGCGGCGATTCGTGTTTGGCAGCCGCCGCCGTGGCGGGCGCGGCTCCCGCCACGGCGGTGTTCGCCTGCTTCTTGCCGAAGAGGCGTTTGAAGAACCCGCTGATGCCGCCACCCTCTTCCGCGGCTTGATTCCCCGCCCCGGGGGATGTGGCGGCTTCCGCAGCCGTGCTGGCGGCGCCGGCGTTCCCGGACGATTCGGCGCTTGAGGGTGTTTGGCTGCCCGCTGCAGCCGGGGTTTCGCCGTTCGACGCCGGCGCAGGGGTTGCATCAGTGGTCGCGGTTGTTGCGGCTGACGACATGTTCACAACGCTGTCCACGACCGCTGGAACGGCAGGCGAAGGCGATGCGGTCGTGATCGTCGGGGGCGGCGTTACCTCGCCTGATCCGGCGGAGACGGCGCCCGCTGGCGGCGAAGAAACCGCCGGCGTGTTTTCGGGGATGGTGGTCGGCGCCGGCGGCGCGGAACCCGCGATGCTTGAGGTGCCGACCGTGGCGGTGTCGACGATGGCGGCCGCATTCGCCGCGGGCGGGGCGTTGTTCGCTCCCGCGCTTGCCCCTTGATCAACGGCAGGAGAGGTTGGAGCGGCGGTGGGGCTGGCCATTTGTTCCGCCACCATCGCGGCCGGCGTGTTTTTATCCTCCGGTTTTGCCGCGGCCGCGGTCTTGCCCTCCGCGGTACTTTCATGTTTGAACCATTTGCCGAGGAAACTGAACAACCCGCCTCTGCCCTCCCCGGCTTCCCCGGCCGTGGCGCCGGCGGCATTCGTCGACGCGGCCGCCATGTCCGCCGCTGCGCTGGTTCCGCCGGCCGCTGCTGCTGCGGCGGCCGCGGGGGTGGCTTCGGCAGCAACCGCCGTAGGTGACGACGCGGGCGCCCCGGATGGTGCGTCTGTGGCCGCGACCGGGGATACATTCGCGCCTTGACTGCTGGCTGTCGCGGACCCTTTGCGCGGCACATATTCAATCTTGGGCGGTGGTACTTTGGGATTGGCTGCGGCCAGATTGACCGATTTTTCCAGACTCTCGACATTGGCCCTGGCCGCGGCGTGTCCCTGATCCGCGGCGCGCCGCAACCACTTCAGGGCCTCGTGATCATCCTGCTGAACGCCCTCGCCGAGCAGGTACATGTTGCCCAGATTGAACTCGGCCTCGGCGTTGCCCTGCTCCGCCGCCCGCCGGTACCACATGGCCGCAGCGGCCGGATCCGCCGGCATGCCCTGGCCGGTCTGCTGCATGACGCCCATCTGGAGTTGAGCCGCTGGATCGCCCTGGACGGCGAGTTGCTGGAAGGCGTCGGCCGCGGCGCGGTAGTCGCCGGCGGCCAGCGCCTGCCTTGCCTGCTCCAGGTTCGGTGCCGCCGTTGCGGGGGTGGGCGCGTTGTCCCCCCGGGATTCCGCGGTTTGCGCAGGCGTGGTGTCCGTCTGCGCAGTGGCGACGGCCTCCGTCGCCGGCGTTGGTGATTCAGTGGCGGCCGTCGTGGTGGATTTCCCGGCGGGCGCTGCGGCGGCATCGGCCGGGGATTCCTGGGCCGAGGATGCATCGGATTTTCCGAAGAGACGCTTGAAGAAACCACCGATGCCGCCCGTGGTCTGCGCCGCCGCCGGCGTCGCCCCGGAATTCGCTGCGGCCGCGCCGGTCTGATCGACGGCGGTGACGGCGCCGGCGTTGGATGAGGCCGCCGGTGTTTCGGTTTCGATCGCCGGCGGCGCACCGGCGGCTTGCGGGGCGGGGGATGTGGAGGAATTCGGCGTTGTCGCAGCGGCTTGATCAGCGGCGGCGGCGACATTGGGCGCCGGTGTAGGTGTCGGTATTCGGGTTTCCATCGCAGGTGAGCCGTCAGGCTCGGGGGCGGCGTGCGTCACCGCCGCTTCCTCGGAAGTATCCAAAACGGCGGACGCCGCAGGGCTTGGGATGCCGCCACGAGCCTTGGGCGCCGCCGTCGAACCGGTGGTCGCCGCGGCGGGCCCGTTCCCGCCGGCTGTCTTTGCTTCGGATGAATGATCAGCAGCCGGCGCCCGCACCACCGGCGGGACGGCGGAGCCGGTCAGCGATTCCAGGCGCGCGTTGGCTTGGGCATGCCCCTGCTCGGCGGCGCGGCGCAGCCAGGTGATGGCCCAGGTCGTATCCTGCTGCACGCCGGTGCCGGTGCGGTACATCTCTCCCAACTGGTATTGCGCCTCGGCGCTGCCCTGGGTGGCGGCCTGGCTGTACCAGGCGAAGGCTTGCTGCGGGTCGGGGTTGACGCCCCGGCCCTCCATATACATCGCGGCGAGTTTCAGCTGGGCTTCCACGTTCCCGGCATTGGCGAGGATTTGATATTCATGCAAGGCGGCGGCATAGTCTTGACGCTGATAAGCCACCTCGGCGGTGGTCATGTCCGCCAGCGCCATTGCCGACCACAACATGCACCACGCCGCCCACCCGCCTTGTCCCCGCGTCATGTCAGATCCACACCCCGCCGATGAGCTGCCCAAGGCGCCATTCGCCCGTGCCCTGATAGCACTAAATCACCGATGAGGTCAAGCAGCCGGCGGCGGGCGGCTGCGTCCGACACGTCTTCTCGCGCTTCGCTTTGTCATCTCCGCGCGTCTACAATGAACGCCTTCATTGCAAACCGCCCGGGCAGATCGAGGAATCCGCCATGATTGAATCCCCTCCCGCCACAACCGACATTGCGGCGGCCGCTTCCGCGGTTTGCAAACTGGCCGCCGCCGTGCAGAGACGCGCCCCGATGGACGCCGTCGATCTCCTCGAAAGCGAAAACGACGAGACTGTCGCCCACGTCCTGGGCCTGCTGCCGCCCACCCTCGCGTTGAAAATTTTGATGCGTTTCCCCGAGCATCGGCGTGCCGCCATCGTCCCGGAGGTCGACACCCAGTTCCGGATGCAGTTGACGGTCAATCAGGGCTATCCGGAGGAGAGCGTCGGCCGCCTGATGGAGCCGGTCGGCGCGGTTTTTGGCATGGGCACGACCGTGCGCCAGGCCATCGAACGCATCCGCGAGCTGGCCAAGGAATCGCTGTTGACCTACGCCTATGTGGTCGATGACGAGCAGCGGCTGCAAGGCGTCATTGTCATGCGCGACCTGCTGCTGGCCGAGGAGGACGCCCTGCTCATCGATATCATGGTGGAGAACCCCTTTTTCTTTCACCCGCAGACGCTGATTGCCGAGGCCATGCGCGCAGTGGTGCATCGGCATTACCCCGTGTATCCGGTGTGTGACGATCAACACCGGCTGCTGGGCCTGGTGCAGGGCTACATGCTGTTTGAGGAGCAGGCCTTCGAGATCAGCGCCCAGGCCGGCCGCATGGTCGGCGTCGACAAGGAGGAGCATCTTTCCACCGCCTGGCCGGTGTCGCTCAGGTTCCGCCAGCCCTGGCTGCAGATCAACCTGCTCACTGCTTTCATCGCCGCCGCCGTCGTCGGCACCTTCGAGGATACCATTTCACAGGTGGTGGTGCTGGCGGCGTTTCTGCCGGTACTCGCCGGGCAATCCGGCAACACCGGCTGCCAGGCGCTGGCCATCACCCTGCGTGGTCTGACGCTGGGCGAGTTCGAGAACATCCCCCAACGCAAGATCGTGATAAAGGAGGCGCTGCTCGGCCTGCTGAATGGCTTCCTGGTCGGCGTGGTGGCGGCGGCGGCGATGTATTACTACGCCAGTCACAGTCACGCGAAAAACCCGATCATGCTGGCGCTGGTCGTGCTGCTGGCGATGACCAGCGCCTGCATCGCCGCCTGTGTCACGGGGGTGCTCATTCCCCTTTCGTTGAAACGCCTCGGCGTCGATCCGGCGACCTCCTCCAGCATTTTCCTGACCACCGCGACCGACGTCACCAGCATGGGGTTGTTCCTCTGGCTGGCCAAGCTGCTGGTGCTGTAGGCGTCCGATCGTCGTGTCCGGATCGCCGCTGGTCCACTTCCGTTTCTGGCGGGAGGTATTCGCCGATTTTTTGCGCAACAAGGGTCTGTTGCTCGCGGGTGCCATCGCCTACAACACGCTGCTCTCGCTGGTGCCGCTGGTGGCCGTGCTGCTGGTGGTGGCCTCGCGGTTTTTTGATCTCGGTTTGCTGCTGTCGATCATGACCACCGAGCTCGAATTCATCGTTCCCGGCCACTCGGGGACCTTTGCCGGCGATTTAAACCGCGTGATCGAGGATCGTTACCTCGTCGGCGGGATCGGAACCGTGGCGGTGATTTTCTTCAGCTCGATGACCTTCCGCACTCTTGAAGACGCGCTTGCCATCATTTTCGCGCGCACGCCGGGCCGGCGTCACGCGCTGGTGTCGGCGTTTCTGCCCTTTGTGTTCATTTTCATCCTGACCGCCGGTCTGCTGGCCATCACCGGTCTGTCCGTGGCCTTGATGGATTATTCCGCCCGCAGCACCTCGGCCCTCGCCGGGCATCTTGCCTCGGCCCAGGCCAATGCCCTGCTGCTCTACTTCGGCGGATTGACCGGTCTGGCTGTCACCATGGCGGCCATTTACCGGCTTCTGCCGGCCATGCCGGTGCGCCTGCACCGCGCCATCCTGGGCGGATTGATCGCCACCGCGTTGTGGGAGGCCACGCGCCGCCTGCTGGTGTACTATTTCAGCAATATTTCGATGGTGAATTCGCTGTACGGCTCGGCCGCCGCTGTCATCATCATCCTCCTGTGCATGGAGATCGGCGCCATCATACTGCTGCTGGGCGCGCAGACCATTGCCAACCTGGAGCGCCACGAGAGGAGTTTGACGGAATTTCCGGGGGGCGGGTGATGCTCAATCTGCTGCTGCTGTGCGTGCCGGTTGCCTTTTATCTGCATCATGTCCATGCCGATCCGGCATGGGTGTTCGCGGCCGCGGCGGCCGCCATCCTGCCGCTCGCCGCCTGGATGGGCAGGGCCACTGAACATCTCGCCGGGGATTTGGGGGAGGGCTTGGGCGGGCTTTTGAACGCCACCTTCGGCAACGCCGCCGAACTCATCATCGCCATCATCGCGCTCAAGGCGGGATTGCATGACGTGGTCAAGGCCTCCATCACCGGTTCCATCATCGGCAACATCCTGCTGGTGCTGGGGCTGGCCATGCTGTGCGGCGGCATGCGCCATCCACGCCAGGTCTTCAACCGCGCCGCCGCCGCCATGGGGGCGGGGCTGCTCACGCTGAGTGCCATCGGCCTTGTCGTGCCGGCCCTGTTTCATCACCTGAGCCCGGAAGGCGCGGCGATGCACGAGCAGGCATTAAGCTTGCAAATCTCCACGATTCTGTTCATCGCATATCTGCTGAGCCTGATCTTCACGTTGAAAACCCATCGTCACCTTTATGTGGGGGAGGCCAGCCTCGAACATGATCAGGCCCTGGGCGTGGCGGGCTGGAGCCGCGGACGATCCCTCGTCGTCCTGATCACGGCCACGGTGTCCGTCGCACTCATGGCGGAGCTGCTGGTGGCCACGGTGGAGCCGGCGGCCCGCGCGCTGGGCATGACCGAGGTTTTTGTCGGCGTCATTCTGGTCGCGATCATCGGCAACGCCGCCGAACACAGCACGGCGGTTCTCATGGCCCTGAAAAACAAAATGGATCTGGCGCTCGGCATCGCCATCGGCTCCTGCCTTCAGATCGCCCTGTTCGTCGCGCCCCTGCTGGTGTTCACCAGCTATGCGCTCGGCGCCACGCCGTTGAATCTCGTGTTCACCCCCTTCGAGGTGTTCGCCGCGGTGCTGGCGGTGGTGGCGGTCAATGTCATCATCCTCGACGGAGAGAGCAACTGGATGGAAGGCGTGCAACTGCTGGCGGTTTACTTGATCGTGGCGCTGGCGTTTTATTACCTGCCCTGATGCGGGGTTGATAAATCCCCCTCGGCGAGGGATTTGAAGGAATTCACATTTTCCCAAAAAAACCGCGTCATTATCACAAGATATTTTCACCAAGCCGGTCACAAAACATAAGGGGACGCCGCACTTTTGGCGCGCCGTCTGCCATAGTTCTGATGAGTGGCGGGCGCCCCAGGCGGTGATTCCACATCCCGGGCGCATGATCCACCGTCCGCAGCCTCGCGGCCAGCCAAACCAGACATGAGGCGGTACCAACGAGAGCGGTGATATGAACGTGATCAACACGGGCAGCCGTGAGGGCGCATCTTGTGATCCCACCGGGGGACGCCCCCACGATCAAACGTCCATCCAAACGTCCGCGCAGCGACGGGATGCGCTGCTGGAAGCCATTCGTGCGCAATGCGTGGAACACCTGCTGTCGGCGCTGCGGACACTGTTCGACAAGGCCGGCGAACTGATGTTTGATCTGGCGCGGAAGTCCGAAGAATATCATTTGAAACGCGAATATTTGGAGGCCATGCAGGAGATCCAACGACAGCGCGCTGACATGGAGGCCCGTTGCAAGAGGGAGTTTCTCTCCGCCTTCGATCAATGCTGTCGGGGCACGTCGCCGTCGGTGGTCCCCCCACCCCTGCCGGCGGGGCCGGGTCCGGTCGGCGACACCATCGCCGGAAAACAGCCGGCAATCGCCTTTCTCGTCGAAAACGCGGAACGGGGCTGTGAGACCGAACTCAGCGCCCTGAACAGGCGCATGGGCGTCTTGCTCGGACGACCGGATTTGTCCACCAAGGAAAATCCCGCCGCCCCGGCGGTCATTGGTGCGGCCGTCAACGGGGTGATGTCTCAAATGCAGGCGGGGGGATTCATCCACCTGCTGCTGTTCGCCCTGCTCGATCGGCATGTGATGGCCCGCCTGCACGTGCTTTATGGCACATTGAACGAATTCCTGATCAACCAGCAGGTTCTGCCGGGGATCTTGATGCCGTCACAACGGCATGCGCCCATTCCCGCGACCCCGGCGGACGGTTGGCCCGCTGTTGCGCCCGGTGGCGTCACCTCCGCTTTTCTAGACCACCCCGCCGAGCCGGCATGGCTGCTTGCCGATGATGGCGCGGACTCCGGTGCCACCGCGGCGCCCGCCACTGTGAACATGGGCGTGGTGCACGCCTTGACGTCGCTTCAGCGGGGCGGCTATATCGCCCCCGCGGAAATGGCCGTCCGCCCCGCCTTCAACGTCGTACGCGACATCAAGATCCGGGGGCTGCTGCCGCCGATGGATCAGGCCGATGAAGCCAGGCTCGATCTCGTGGCGATGCTGTTCGATTATTTCCTGAATGACACGCGACTGCCGGCGGCGTTGCGCGGGCGCATCGCCCGTCTGCAAATTCCCATTTTGAAGGCCGCGTTTCTCGACAACGCTTTTTTCATCCGTAAACACCATCCGGCACGACGGCTCCTCAATACGATCACCCGTAAGGGCGTGGAAGCCGCACATTCCCCCCTGTTTCTGGCGACCCTGCTGGGCTTCGTTGACCGCGTCATACGGCGGTTACAGAACGAATTTGAACATGACGCCGGACTGTTCACGGCGCTGCACGCGCAATTTGAGGACGACATCGCCGCCGCCCACCGTGGAACAGGTCCCATCGGCAATGTCGCCGCGCGGACATCGCGTAATCAACGGCAACAGGAGGAGGCCAAGCGAAAAATCCGCGGCATCATCGACAGTCGATTGCATCAGACAGCCGCAGGCAAGCCGTTTATTCCCGAGGCCGTTCGCAATTTCATACTGACCCACTGGCAACGCCTGCTCCTCCGTCGTTTCCTTCGGGAGGGAGCGGAGGGCGGTGCATTTAACGAAGCCGTCCGCACCATGGACGACTTGATCTGGAGCGCGGCGGCCAGGCAGGATGATGCGGAACGCGCCCGGTTGCGCCAGCTGCGCCCCGGCCTCGTCCGGCGCTTGGAGGCCGGGATGGATGAACTCTTTCTGCCGCCGCCCACACGCGCCGGATTCCTGACCAAGTTGTCCAGGTGCCTCGCGGGCGCCGAGGACCGGCCGGCGGATGAAAATGACGGCTCGGGAATCATCGGCGAAGACAGCGCAATGGCGATTGCCGCGGCCCTGCTGGAGGAGCCGCCGCGTTCGACGGCGAAAAGGCCCGATCCCGAGGAGATCACCACGCCCCGGGAGATTTATTTCGAGACGAGGAAAAACGCCACCCCGACCGACGCAGCAGCCCAGGCCGGCGATTCATCCGCGCCGCCTCGTACAGATGCCGAAGACAAACGCGGGTAACGAATAACGAAATGGGGGCGGGTGGTGTAACCGCCCGCTGGCCTCCGGCATCTACCCGTTGGGCGGCTAGTCACCGCCGCGTTTGACTCCCCTAAGGATGGGTCGATCCGCCGACACCGGGTCATATCACGGTCATTTGCGGATGCTATTCATTCAGGGGGGGTTAAACCCCGGTTGCCGATACTGGCGGCGCCGGATGCAACCAAGGTTGCATATTCACGTTGCAGTATTTTTTAAAAACCACCCAACTCAAATCATCAAAGGAGAGCAACTCATGATTGCCACGAAAAAACTGACTGGTGCCGTACTTGCCACGGCGGCAGCGATGCTGTTCGGCGCCGCACCCATTGGCAGCGCTTCCGCGGCGGACAGCGGCGTGCACTGTATGGGCGTCAATGCCTGCAAGGGTCAAAGCGCATGCAAGTCCGCCAGTAACGCCTGCAAGGGCCAGAATGCCTGCAAAGGCAAGGGCTTGACCATTATGGGCAGCGAGAAGGAATGCACCGACAAGGGCGGCTCGGTTGCCAAGTAATCGGTTATAAAACTTCTGGAGCTTTAAAAGGGGTGGATACACGCCACCCCTGTTTTTATTTATTATCAATTAGTTATGCTTACCGTCCGTTAGACCCCCCCTTTTTTTGTCAACCTACTTGACAGATAACCATGGTAAGGTCTATGCTGCATCGCAATATGTTGCAGTGCACCATTAACCTTAATGTCGTTTAGCGATGGAGTGATTGAACATGAAAAACCCAGTTGTCAGTTACCTGGCCGAGGCCGTGGATTTGTATGGCAGTGCCGTCGAACTCAGCCTGCGGGCCAGCAAGATCTTGCAAAATGCCGGTGAGCGTGCCCTGCGCGAGCAACTGGCACTGCTGCAATCCAGCCTGACCCATCTCGAGCCCGTGTCCCAGGCCGAATCCCAGGACCTGTTTGCCGCCCAGACTTCCCTGATCAAGGGGATCCGTGAACAATGGACGGCGACCGCCCAGAACCTGCTCAAGATTCAGCAGGAAACAGGCGCCGAGATCAAGGCCCTGTTCAATGAAGGCACGGCGAAGTTCTCCCCCGAGGCCGTGGGCAAGCGGTTCGCACAGGCGGCTTAACCGTCCCACTCTGTTGTTGCCACTCCCGCCGGATGCAATCCATCCGGCGGGGTGCGACTTTAAGTCCCCGGACGGCGCAAGGCGGCGCCAAACACCAAGATGGTCTTGCCCTGCACGCTGATCAGGTGACGCGCCTCCATTTCCTTCAACACCCGCCCGACCATCTCGCGGGAACAACCGACGATGCGTCCCAGCTCCTGGCGCGTGATTCGCACCTGCATTCCCTGCGGATGCGTGATTGCGTCAGGCTCATGACACAGGTCAATCAACGTGCGTGCGATGCGGCCGGAGACGTCCATGAACACCAGGCTGCTCAATTTGAGATTGGCGGAACGCAGCCGGTTTGCCAGTTGACCGCTCATCGCGATCAATAAATCGACAAAGATGTCCGGCAGCGCACGCAGCCGGCTGTAGCTGATTTGCGCCACCTCGCAGCGGCTGCGCGCACGCACCACCGCCGTGCGGCCCAGCTCCTGGTTGAACAAGCCGATCTCACCGAAAAATTCGCCCGGGTAAAGATAGGCCAGCACGAATTCATGGCCCTGATCGTCCTCAATCAGCACCGTGACGGATCCGCTCAACAGGTAAAACAAGTCACCGCTCGGGCCGCCCTGGCGGATGATGGTGGCCTTCGCCGGAAACGTGTGCCGGTGGCAGTGTTCGAGCAATCGCTGCACCAACTGGTTGTTGACGACGCTCTTTTCCACGGTCATCGTCCAAAATCCGGTCCTGGGCGGTCGGCGGCAGGCGCGGCGTCGCCACGTTCCGGCGGCGATTCGTCATCGGCAAAATTCCTGTCGCGCGGATTGAGTTCCGGATGAGCGGGCGTTTCTTGCCGCCGGTTTGAATGTTCCACGGAAATGCACGGCTGCCGGCTGATCTGAAAGGCGGTCAGGACGCGCCAGTTACAGGGATGGCCGCCGCCCTCATAAACTTCCATTGTCATGTTGACCTCCTCAAGGGATGCCGCGGCATATTCTCCCCTCGAACAGGATGACCGTCCACTGGATGTCATTGACCCGCACCCGCGCCAACCTCCCCGTTCACGCCGCTGTGGCCGGGTCGGCTTTCACGCTCACTGGAATAGCGATGCCCTGCGCGGCAAGGGCCCGCAGGATGGCCTTGCGCACCTCGCTGCCCACGCGGCCCTTGTCGTTGACGTCCGCGACGTGGAAACCCAGTTGCAATTCCACGCCGCGTTCGCCGAAATTGTTCACCAACACCGCCGGCTCGGGATAACGGGACACGCGCGGCTGCCGCCTGGCGCAGTCGAGCAACAACGATTCCACCGTGTCGATGTCGGCGCGGTACGACACCGTCAGCCGGATATCGACCCGGCCGGCGCGGCTCTGGTGGGTCCAGTTGACCACCGCGTTTTGCAGCAGGTCGGCGTTGGGGATGATCACGTGGGCCTGCTGGCCGGTTTCAATCTCCGTGGAACGCACCCGTATGCGGCGGATGACCCCCTCGTGCTCCTTGATGGCCACGACGTCGCCGACCTTCACCGGCCGCTCGATGAGCAGAATGATCCCGGAGATGAAATTATTGACGATGTTTTGCAGGCCAAAACCGATGCCGACGGACAGCGCGCCGGCCACCACGGCCAGCCCGGTCAGATTGATGCCCAGGGTCGAGACCGCGGCAAGCAGCGCCACGCCCACCCCGAGGTAACCGAGACCGGCGGTAATTGCCGTGCGCACGCCGATATCGAGTCCCGTGTTGGGAAGCAGGCGGAACTCCAGGAAGCGCTGCACCACCCGCGTGATGATCAACAGGACGACAAAGACGGCGATCGCCAGCAGCATGTCGGCGAGCGAGAAGTGATAGGACCCCACGGTGACGCCCTTGAAAACGCCGAGCAGCCACTCAAACAGATCCTGCGGCGGGATGCCCCAGAGTATCAAGCCGGCCAGCGCTCCCGAGAGCACCAGCAGCAGGTCGATGCCCGCCAGCCCCCAGACGTTGATCATCCTGCCGCCATGCTCGCTCAAGGCCAGGACGCGCCGGGTGGCGTTCATGATGCCCGCTGGCGACGCGGCCAAGTGCGCAAACAGTTCCCGCAGCAGCGTGCGCAGGGCCACCATGCTGCCGATCATCAACAGCGTGTACAAGGTGTTGTGCAAAAGATAATCCGCCAGTGCCGCATAGCCCAGTACATTGGCGGTCAGGGCGACGACGGCGATGATCCCCAGCAACACGCGCACGTATGACGACAGTGCGGCGGCCGGCGCCGGCAGCGCATCCCCCTCCAGCCCTTCCGGCGCATGCCGCTCCGTCCGCCAGAGGCCGGCCGGCAGCAGCGAAAGCAGGACGAGGGCAAGAAACAGATTCAGAATGAACGAGTGCAACGAAAGAAATTCAGGGGGCTCGTTGATTCGAACAAAGAACGTGTCCACCGCCATGTTGATCGCGAACACCAGGGCCAGCGCGTTGAGGCGCCAGCCGATCTTGGCCGAGGCCGCCTCACCGACCGGCGAGACCCGCCAGTTGGGCAGATCGGGGGAGAAGGCCGCGCGCACCAGGGCCGCGGCAAGGAGATAAAACACGATGGCGGTGAGCAGCCCCCATGGCAGCGGCGCATCGATGAAGCGTTCAACGACCAGCCACCACGCCGCCGACAGCAGCAGCACGATCAACAACGCGGGGATCAGCCCGCCGCCGATGCCTTCGACCGCCGCGGCAATCCAGCGGCGGCCGTAGCTGGGGTGGGCGATGGCCGGGTCGCGTCCATAGTGCCGCTGCATGCGCCGACGCACGGCACGCCCCAGAACGACGGCCACCACGGTTCCCATGATGACCAGCGGGAACACAATCAGGTTGTTTTTCCCCTCCCTGACCACCTCGCGCCGATGCAATTGCCGCGCGATGGACATCACCTGGGATCCGGCATTCAACCAGGTGTCCAGTTCATGCGGCGGCGGCAGCCGCACCAGCAGATTGCCGGTCTGGCGTTCGAACTCTCGCTCGGCGATCCGCCGCAATGCGTTTTCACTGCGGACGACGACGAGATCGCACTGTTTGATCTGGCCGTCCAAATCGGCGAGCGCCCTGTTCAACTGGGACCGGCGCGACTTGATCTCCGGCGCCTCCTCGGGTGCGCCGCTCTCGGGCGCCGGCCCCAGGGATTCGAGCTGGTCCCGCAATTCTTCCGCGTCACGGGTGATTTCTCGCCGGCGGTCTTCGGCCTGATCGCGGACATCGCTGACCTGCGTCCGCAGCCTTTCCACGTTGGCGGGCGGAGTCGGTTGATCGACACGCGCCTCGATTTCGCGCAGGATGCGATCCCATTCCGCGGCCTGCAGCGGGAAATTCTGTGCCTGCGGCTGGGAATGGACCGCGCTGCCCGCGAGCACAATGAGAACGACGCCAATCAAGGGGACGCTGCGCATGCGGAAATTATAGGCTGACGCGCGTCCTGCAACCTAGCGCCCGGAACCTAGGTTCCAGAGTGATTCGCAGTACGGTGGAGAAGGGCGCTGAGGCGGCGGTAGTGGGAACCGGGCCAGTAGGTGCGATTGCAGGTCCGGCAGGCGCGGAAGTCGTCGTAATATTGCGCCGTCTCCGGCGGGACGCGGCGTGATGCCTCCTCCCTGCTGATGACTTCCAGCGGCTGATTGCAGAGCAGGCAGCGGGTGAAGGGTTGCACGGCGCGGTGGAGGTCGAGGCGATCCAGCACCTCCTCGATTTGCGCAAGCGGCCTGACGGCGCGCACAAAACAGCCATGCGTGACAGCGCGATGCATCAACAATCCCCTGTCGCGCGATAAAATGACACGTCGCTCCGCGGCGGCGATTTCCACCACTTCACGGTCGGAGAAATCGTTGCGGTAGAGCGTGTCAAAGCCGAGGATGCGCAGATATTTCGCCAGTGCGCCGAGATGGGAATCGGCGATGAAGCAGGTATTGCGCAGCGGCCGCCCGCGCACGCGCAGCAGTGGCGTCACATCCAGCGCCTCGAATTGCGGATAGACGCTGATGTGGTCGCCGTCGCGGACGATGTAGGAGAAATCCACCGACTGCCGGTTGGCGAGAATCAGCTCGACCTCGGTGTGCGGCACGCCCAATGACTCGATGGCGTTCTTGACCGTGGCCCGCCGCGCGCAGGCATGTTCGAACGCCCGCTTGCGCCGCTCCGGCGCCAGGAAATCATTCAGTTCCTCGTAAAACCTGAATTCAGCGACGGCCATCATCACGCCCTACGCTTTGCCGCTGTATTCAAGGATAATACTCTCCTTTGAGATTGTTAACGCAGGATGCAAATCACATGATGCTGGAAAAAGTCGGGCCGGGCGACAAGGCGCCGGATGAAATCAACGTCATCATCGAGATCCCCATGCGCGGGGAGCCGGTGAAATATGAAGTCGACAAGAAGACCGGCGCGATGTTCGTCGATCGCTTTCTCGAGGTGTCGATGGTGTACCCGTGCAATTACGGCTACGTGCCGCGCACGCTGGGCGAAGATGGCGATCCGGTGGACGTGCTGGTGCCCACGCCCGTGCCGTTGATCGCGGGCTCGGTGGTCGTCTGCCGGCCGGTGGGGATGCTCATGATGGATGACGAATCCGGCGGCGACGCGAAGATTCTCGCGGTGCCGGTGGAAAAGGTTTACCGCAAATACAGCCACATCAGGAGGCCGACGGATTTGTCGCCCGGCCTCGTCGACCGCGTCGTGCATTTCTTCGAACACTACAAGGATCTGGAGAGGGGCAAATGGGTCAGGATCAGGGGCTGGCTTGGCCCCGCCGCCGCGCGCAAGGAGATCCGCGCTTCGTTGAAGCGCTTCAAGACGGCCAAACCTCAGCCGCATTTCTAAAAGCTCCGAATCAAATCCCCCCAACCCCTTTTCCAAAGGGGGGCGAGGGGGATTTATCAAGGACTCCACCGGGATCAATTAATCGGCATCCCTTTGAGCAGTTGGGCGGTCTCGAAGAGCGGCAGGCCCATGACGCCGGAATAGCTGCCTTCCAGCCGCTCGATGAAGACGGCGGCGCGGCCCTGAACGGCATAGCCGCCGGCCTTGCCCAAAGGCTCGCCGGTGGCGCAATAACCGTCAATTTCACCGTCCGTTAGTTTGCGAAAAATGACATTACTGACGTTGAGCGCGGAATGCTCGCGGCCCCGCGCGTCAATCAGCGCCACGGCGGAGTGAACCTGATGAGTGCGTCCGGACAATTGACGCAGCATTGCGCGCGCTTGATCCACCGTGTCCGCCTTGCCCAGAATGTTGTCGTTCAGAACCACTGCCGTGTCCGCGCCCAACACCGGCGCCGGCGCGCACGTTTGGACTTGATTCCAGCCGGCACGCGCCTTGGCCAGCGCCAGTCGCAGCACGTGCCGATCCGCGGGCTCTTTCCCATCCCAGGATTCATCGACCTCGACCTTCAGGGTTTCGTACTCGACGCCGATCTGCTCCAGCAACTGGCGTCGGCGGGGCGATTGCGAGGCGAGATAGATCATTCAATCCCGGTGGTATGGATGGCTGCTCAATAAACTCCAGGCGCGGTAAATCTGCTCGGCCACCACCACGCGCGCCAGCGCGTGCGGCAGGGTCAGCGGCGACAATGACCACAATTCATCGGCGCGTTTTTTGAACGCCATATCCACGCCGTCCGCGCCGCCGATGATGAAGGCCAGGTCACGCCCGTCGCGCGACCAGCGTTGCAGGCGCTGGCTCAATTGTCTGCTGCCCCAGCCTTTGCCGCGCTCATCGAGCACCACGATATGCGCATCCGGCGGGCAGGCGCGCTCAATGCGTTTGGCCTCCTCGCGCATGCACGCGGCCGCTGTCCTGCCGGAGGCGCGATCCGCGGGCGTGATCTCGACGAGACGCAGGGCCCATGGCGGTGGCAGGCGCCGCGCGTAATCTTCAAATCCCGCCGTGACCCAGGCCGGCATGCGCTTGCCCACGGCGATGAGATGCAGATGCATGCGGGGATGTCAGATCGTCTGGACGTGATCCGCGGCGGTGTCCTTCCAGAGCTTCTCCAGCTGGTAGAAGGCGCGGGTCAGCGGATGCATGGCATGCACGATGACGTCGCCCAAATCGACCAGCACCCATTCGCCGCCTTCGTAGCCCTCGAGGCCCAGCGGCTTCAGGTGCAGTTCCTCCGCCGCCTCGATCACCCGGTCGGCCATGGCGCGCACCTGCCGGTTGGAGCGACCGCTGGCGATGATCATGTAATCGGTCATGGTGGTCAGCCGGCGCACGTCCAGCACCTGGATGTGATCGGCCTTGACATCCTTGAGCGCCTCGGCCATGCGCTCGGCGAGTTTCCGCGGGATGTTTGTGGCTTTCTTCATTGATACAGATGATGGCGATGAATGTAGTCCGCGACCGGCGGCGGCAGCAGGCCGTCGAGGCTTTGGCCGGCGCGCGCGCGCCGGCGGATGTGCGAGGAGGATATGTCCGGCGCCTCGATGTCGCAGAGGTAGATCCCCCCCCGTGCCGCCGATGCGAGCCGGGAGGGATTGGGCAGCAGACGGGCGTGCATCAATTGGGTGAGTTCGGCGGACGCCTGCGGCGAAGCGCCGGGACGATGTACGACCAGAAGATGCGCCAGCTCGGGGATGCGCCGCCACTCATGCCATTGCGGCAGGCCATGAAAGGCGTCCATGCCGAGAATCAAACATAGCGGTGTGTCATGCAGTTCGGCGCGCAGGGATTCAAGTGTGTCCACCGTATACGAAATTCCATCACGCTGCAATTCACGTGGATCCACGATCAATCCCGGCTCGCCGCGCAGGGCCAGTTCCAGCATTTCCAGGCGTCGCGCCGCCGTGGCGACGGGTGGTTCGCGATGCGGCGGCCGGAACGACGGCACGAAGCGCACCTCCGCCAGATCCGCGCGGTGGATGAGCGCGCGGGCGAGATGCAGGTGCCCGTTGTGCACCGGATCGAAACTTCCGCCTAAAATCCCAATGGGTTTCAATCGCGCAGATAACTGGCGGACAAATATTCAGCTCCGAACATGTCCGTCCCCGATGACAATCCATTTTTTAGAGGTGAGTCCTTCCAATCCGACCGGGCCACGGGCGTGGAACCTGTCGGTGCTGATGCCGATCTCGGCGCCGAGGCCGTATTCATAACCGTCGGCAAAGCGCGTCGAGGCGTTGACCATCACCGAGCTTGAATCCACCTCGGTCAGGAAGCGGCGCGCGCGGCCGATGTCCTCGGTGACGATGGCGTCGGTGTGCTGCGAGCCGTAGCGGCGGATGTGATCAATGGCCTCGTCCAGCCCGCTGACGATGCGGATGGAGAGGATCGGCGCGAGGTACTCCGTGCGCCAGTCCTCCTCGGTCGCGGGTCTCGCCTGCGGCACCAGCCTGCAGGTCTTTTCACAGCCGCGCAGCTCGACGTTCTGCCCGAGATACAGCGGCACCAGCCGGTCGAGCGCCACCTCCGCCACCGACTCGGCGACGAGCAGCGTCTCCATGGTGTTGCAGGTGCCGTAGCGCTGGCACTTGGCGTTGAAGGCGATGCGCTCGGCCTTGTCGAGATCGGCGCGGTCGTCGATGTAGACGTGGCAGACGCCGTCCAGATGCTTCAGCACCGGGATGCGCGCCTCGCGGCTGATGCGCTCGATGAGCCCCTTGCCGCCGCGCGGCACGATGAGGTCGATGTATTCGCTCATCGCCACCAGTTCGCCGACGGCGGCGCGGTCGGGGGTGTCGATGACCTGCACCGCGTCGCGCGGCAGGCCGGCGGATTCCAGCCCGGCGTGGATGCAGGCGGCGATGGCGCGGTTGGAATGCAGCGACTCCGAGCCGCCGCGCAGGATGACCGCGTTGCCGGCCTTGAGGCACAGCGCGGCGGCGTCCGCGGTCACGTTCGGGCGCGACTCGTAGATGATGCCGATAACGCCCAGCGGCACGCGCATGGTGCCGACCTGGATGCCGGAGGGGCGGTAGCGCAAATCGGTGATCTCGCCGATGGGATCGGCGAGCGCGGCGACCTCGTTCAAACCATCCACCATCGCCTGCACGCGCCTGGCATTAAGTTCCAGCCGGTCCTTGAGCGCCTCGTCGAGACTCCCGCCGGCGCGCAGATCGCCGGCGTTGGCCTTCAGGATGGCGGCCTGCTGTTTCGTGATCTCGCCGGCGACGGCGCGCAGCGCGGCGTTCTTGGCCCGCGTATCCGCGCGCGCCATCGCCGCGGCCGCGGCGCGCGCCCGCCGGCCGACGTCCCGCATGTAGCTTTTGATGTCGATCTGGTTCATGAATTCTGGAACAGCGGCCTGCCGGCCAGGCCCAGGCACAGGCCGGTCAGTTCCCCCCACGGCTCGCCCGGCGCGGCGCCCTTCGCCACGCGATCGATGCGGATGGCCTCGCGCAGCAGTCGTCTCATTTTTTCCACGCCCAGCCGTTGCGCCGCCGCCCGGAGCAACGACTCGCGCTGGCCGAACATTTTGTAACCGGGGATATTCTCCTCCGGGCGGCGCCCCTGCGCCAGCAGGTTGAGCGCGCGCAATTCCCGCGTCATGCCCCAGCACACCAGCACCGGCTCGACGCCCTCCTCGCGCAGGCCGCGCAGCATGCGCACGGCGCGCGCGGCGTCGCCCGCCATGGCGCTGTCGGGCAGGGCGTAGAGATCAAAGCGCGCGCTGTCGCCGACCGCCGCCACGACTTCGCCGACGTCAATGGTCCGGCCGCCGGCCAGCAGGGCGAGCTTGTCGATATCCTGCGCCGCCGCCAGCAGATTGCCTTCGTCGCGGTCCGCAAGCAGCCGCACCGCCTCCGGCGTGGCGCCGAGCCCCCGCGCCCGCAGCCGCGATTCGACCCAGGCCGTCATTTCACCGGCCTTGAGCGGCCGGACCTGCACCAGCACGCCCTGCTTTTCGACGGCCCTGACCCAGCCGCCCTGCAGGGTCTTGCCGTCGAGCCTGCCGCTGCTGATCAACAACACCGCGTCGGGCGAGGGTTGCTCGCAATATCGGCTGATGGCCTCGGCGCCCGCGGTGCCGGGTCTGGCGTCGCCCAGCCGCAAATCGATCAACTGCCGGCTGGAGAACAGCGACAGGCTGTCGGCGGTGAACCGCAGCGCCTGCCAGTCGATGCCGGTCTCCACGTCCAGCACGGTGCGATCGGCGTAGCCGCGCGAGCGCGCCGCGGCGCGGATCGCGTCCTGGCACTCCATGGATTGCAGCGGCTCGTCGCCCATGATCAGGTAAACCGGCGCGAGTTCCCTTTCGAGCGACGCCCGCAGTTGCTGCGGCGTGCGCCTCATGGGCGCGCCGAGACCGGCTGCGGCAGGTGGAGGGTTTGCAGGCGGCGCATGATGATCTCCGCGGCGTCCGTGCGCATCTCCGCCTGCAGCGTGCCCTCCTCGAGCGTTTTGCCCAGCACGGAGGCCTCGTCGAAGGTGAAATTGCGCCGCAGATCGATGGGCGTCTCCGCCAGCAGTATGGCGCCGTCCGGGCGGGTGACGCTCAATACGGTCTCGATGCCGATCTCGTACTCGCGCACCTTGCCGGTCTCCGGATCGACGGAGAGCACGCGGCGATCGTATTTTTCGCGGTCGAGATGGACGAGCGCATCCGCCTCCTGGGCGTTGCGCGCCACCTTGACCTGGAAGATGTCCAGCTGGTTTCGCAGCTCGGCGGCCAGCGCCGCGGCGCCGCTGTCCACGACGTACACGCGGCCCAGGTTCCAGCCGCCCGCCGCCGCCGACCCGCGCAGGTGATAGCCGCAGCCCGCGACAAGCAGGGCGGCGATCATTATCGACAGGATGCGATGAATCATGTTCGTGCCGCCGGCGCCTTATCCAGCCACAATATTAACAAGTCTGCCGGGAACCAACACCACTTTTTTCACCGTCAATCCGGCGGTGTGCCTCCGCGCCGCCTCATGGGCCAGGGCGGCGGCCTCGATGGCCGCGCGGTCCGCATCGGCCGCCACCCGCACGCTGCCGCGCATCCTGCCGTTGACCTGCAGCACCAGTTCAATTTCATCCTGCTTCAGCGCCTCTTCGTCCGGTTCCGGCCACGGGGCTTTCAGGATGTCGTCGCCGTATCCCAGCTCCCGCCACAGGTGATCGGTGATATGCGGGCAGATCGGCGACAGCGTAAGTAGCAGGAACTTGAGACCTTCCTTCCTTATGAACAGTGATGCCTCCACACTTCCAAGACCGGCGGCCCCTTCCAGCGCGTTGAGCATTTTCATCGTGCCGGATGCGACGGTATTGAATTGATGGCGGGAAATGTCGAAATTGATCTGTTTGAGAATCAAATGAAATTCCCGCAAGACCGCCGGATGAGCGCCGCCGGCGGCTTTGAAAAAGTTCGCATACTTTTGCTCGTTCTTCAGCACGAGATCGATGCTCGTTTTGCTGGCGTTCGCAAAGGTCCAAAGACGTTTCAGAAATCGATGGGCGCCTTCGACGCCGGCGTCGGACCACTCCAGCGTCTGCTCGGGGGGGGAGGCGAACATGATGAAGAAGCGCGCGGTGTCGGCGCCGTACTTTTCGATCAAGGCCTGCGGATCGACGCCGTTGCGCTTGGACTTCGACATGGTGCCCATGCCCTGGTAATCCACCGGCCGGCCGTCGGCTTTAGACACGGCGCCGGTGATCTTCCCGTCGTCGTCATGCCGCGGCTCCACCTCCTCCGGGGCGAAATACTCGATGCCGCCCTTGCCGGTGCGGCGCGAATAGATATGGTTCAACACCATGCCCTGCGTGAGCAGATTCGAAAACGGCTCGCCGTATCTGACGAGCCCCAGATCGCGCATCACCTTGCTCCAAAAGCGCGAGTAGAGCAGGTGCAGGATGGCATGCTCGATGCCGCCGATGTACTGATCGACCGGCAGCCAGTAATCGACGCGTTTATCGACCATCGCCCTGTCATTGTCCGGGCAGGCGTAGCGCGCGTAGTACCATGACGAATCCACGAAGGTGTCCATGGTGTCGGTCTCGCGCCGCGCGGCTTTGCCGCACTTCGGGCAGGCGCACTTGATGAAGTCTTTGCGCTTGTTGAGCGGGTTGCCGCTGCCGTCCGGCACGCAGTCCTCCGGCAGCACGACCGGCAGTTGATGGTCCGGCACCGGCACATCGCCGCAGCGCTCGCAATGAACGATGGGAATCGGGCAGCCCCAGTAGCGCTGCCGCGAAATGCCCCAGTCGCGCAGCCGCCACTGCACCTGTTTGTCTCCCAAACCTTTCTTCTTCAAATCAGCAGCGATGACGTCAACCGCCGTGCGGTAAGACATGCCGTCATACCTGCCGGAATTGACGCAAACGCCGTCCTTGTCGGCGTACCATTCGTGCCAGGCGTCCGAAAATCCCCCCGCTGCGCCGCCCCCCTTTTGCAAAGGGGGGATGGGGGGGCTTTGCCGGCGTCCGGGCCAGTCAATGACCTGTTTGATGGGCAGGTTGTATTTCTTGGCGAAGTAAAAATCGCGCTCGTCGTGGGCGGGCACGGCCATCACCGCGCCCTCGCCGTAGCCCATGAGCACGTAGTTGCCGACCCACACCGGGATTTTTTCGCCGCTCAACGGATGCGTGACAAAGATGCCGGTCGGCATGCCCTGCTTTTCCATGGTCGCTATGTCGGCTTCCATGACTGAGCCGCGCTTGCATTCGTCGATAAAGGCGGCAAGCTTGGGATTATTCTTTGCCGCATGTGTGGCGAGCGGATGCTCGGCGGCGACGGCGCAGAAGGTCACGCCCATGATGGTGTCAGCGCGGGTGGTGAAGACCCACAGCAGTTCTTTTTTGCCGTCCAGTTCATACGGAAACGCAAAACGCACGCCGGTGCTTTTGCCGATCCAGTTGGCCTGCATGGTCCTGACGCGTTCCGGCCAGCCGTCGAGCCGGTCGAGATCGGCGAGCAATTCATCGGCATATCTCGTGATGGCGAGGTAGTAACCCGGAATCTCCTTTTTTTCGACCGGCGCGCCGGTGCGCCAGCCGCGGCCGTCGATGACCTGCTCGTTGGCCAGGACGGTTTGATCGACCGGGTCCCAGTTCACCACCTGCGTCTTTTTATAGGCGATGCCGCGCTTGAGCATCTGCAGGAACAGCCACTGGTTCCATTGGTAGTAATCCGGATCGCAGGTGGCGATTTCCCGCGTCCAGTCGATGGCAAAACCCAGTGACTGGAGTTGCTGCTTCATGTAGGCGATGTTCTCGCGCGTCCACTTCGCTGGCGGGACATTGTTCTGGATCGCGGCGTTCTCGGCGGGCAGGCCGAAGGCGTCCAAGCCCATGGGTTGCAGCACGTTGCAGCCACGCATGCGGTGATAGCGCGTGAGCACGTCGCCGATGGTGTAATTGCGCACGTGCCCCATGTGCAATTTGCCCGAGGGATAGGGGAACATCGACAGGCAGTAGAACTTCCGCCGCGATGGATCTTCCGTGACTTCAAAGGCGCGCGCGTCCCGCCAGCGTTTTTGTGCCGCCGCCTCCAAGGCGGCCGGGTCGTAGCGTTCTTCCATGGGTGGGTCGGAAAATCAAGGAGTTGAGTGAATGATGGCGCGCCAGCTTACCGTACACACAAAGTCCATCTCAACCGGCATGGATGTGCGGGAAGAATCAGTCGTGAGGAGGCGAATGGAAATCGGAGCCGCGCGACGGCCTGAATTCATGGCGCTGCGCCAGGCGCTCAAGCCTGTCGGTTTCACCCTGCGTTTGTCTGCCGTTGACGATTTCCAGGCCCGCGCCGCCGGCGGCCTTGAATTCGGCCACCGCCTCGCGCACCTTGGTCGCCGTGAGCTGGTAGCGCAGGGGATGGGCAAGCACGCTCCAGCCGCCGGCGTCGTGAATGGCATGGATGGCGGTCGCCATCGCCGGCCAGGCGGTGGCGACGTAGGCGGGCTTGCCGCGTCCCAGCAGGCGCTTGAAGGCGTCGCCCTCGTTTTTCACCCGCCCCTTTTTTGCAAGATAACGGGCAAAGTGGGCGCGGCCGGGGCGTATGCAATCGGCAAGCCGGCAGGCGCCCGCGTAGGCGCCGGTATATCCCAGCTTGTCCAGCCGCGCGCCGATGCTGCGTGCGCGCCGGGTCCGCATCTCCGCCAGCCGTTGCATGAGTGATTTCAGCGCGGGGCCTTGCGGATCAATCTCCAGGCCGACGATGTGCAGGGTGTGGTGGCGCCAGTCCACGGAGAGTTCGATGCCCGGAACGAACCGCAATCCCAGCTCCCGTGCCGCGCGGGCGGCCTCCTCCAGACCGTCAACGGTGTCGTGATCGGTCAGCGCAATTTCCTCCACGCCCTGGTCCCGGGCGCGCCGCATGAGCGCGGCGGGCGACAGCGTGCCGTCGGACGCCGTGCTGTGGGTGTGCAAATCTACCGGGGTGAGCATTCTTTAATGTACAAGATGGAGGCGATCGGTGGTGACGATGACGGGTCCTTCCGGCATCTCCAGCCGCACGAATTCCACCGCGTGTCCCCGCAGATGCGCGAGTCCGGGATGGCGGTCATGGCCGTTGGGACTGAAGTCAAAGCTGTACCAGCGATGCAACACGATGGCGCCGCGCGCGTTGCGGCCCACGCTCAGCCGCCGCAGCGCGACGGTTTGATCCAGGAACTGCACGCCCATTTCGGCGCAGACCTGGCGGCAGCGGAGCAGGGTGGCCTCATGCGCCCGCGCGCTGTCCCACCAGTACGCCATGAGCGCCAGAATCGAGGCGACGGTAAGCAGGCTGCCCATTCAGATGACGGGGATAATCGTGCGGTGATGCGCATTCAACGCGTCCGGCGATGGTAACACGCGATCAGTCGCGGAAATTGACATATTGCAGCGGCAGCTCGAACCTGGCGGCGCGCAACAGTGCGATGACGGCCTGCAAATCGTCCTTCTTTTTGCCATTCACCCGCACCTGCCGCCCCTGGATCTGCGCCTGCACCTTGAGCCCGCTGTCCTTGATCTGCCTGGAGATTTTCCGCGCCAGCTCGGCGTCGATGCCCTCGCGCACGGTGACGACCTGGCGCGCCTCGTTCAGGGTCACGACGGGCGGATCGATCTTGAGGCAGTTGAGATCGATGCCGCGTTTGGCCATGCGGTTTTGCAGGATGTCGAGCGCCTGTTTGACCTGGAATTCGGTCGGCGCATGCACGGTCAGCACCTTGTCGGCGCGCTCGATGCGGGTGTTCGTGCCCTTGAAATCGAAACGCGTGTTGATCTCACGATTGGCCTGATCCAGCGCGTTGGCCAGTTCGTGGGCGTTGACCTCGGAGACGACGTCGAAGGATGGCATGGCGGGCAGCCTAGATCAGCGCACAGCAGGCTGTCTAATCCGCCGCGGGCGTGAAATAATAATAGATAATAGCTATCATAATTATAAAAAAATATCATTTTTACTATCGACGGCGCGCCCCTATTCTGCGCCGCACCAAACCCACTCCTGAAGAGGATAAATATGAGCACATTGGTCAATCGCATCGCCCCCGACTTCGAGGCCGCCGCCGTGCTGGCGGACGGCAGCATGGTCGACGATTTCCGGCTGTCCGACCTGCGCGGCCGTTACGTCTGGCTGTTTTTCTGGCCGCTGGACTTCACCTTTGTCTGCCCGTCGGAAATCATCGCCCACCACAACCGCATCCAGCGCTTTCGCGAACTGGGCGTGGAGGTGGTCGGTGTGTCGGTGGATTCGCAGTTCACCCACCATGCCTGGCGCAACACACCGGTGGCGCAGGGCGGCATCGGCCCCGTCGCCTTCACCATGGTGGCGGACGTGAGGCACGCCATCACGCGCGCCTACGGCGTCGAGCACGAGGACGGCGTGGCGCTGCGCGCAAGCTTTCTCATCGATCGCTCGGGGCGGGTCCAGCACCAGGTGGTGAACAACCTGCCGCTGGGCCGCAACGTTGACGAGGCCATCCGCACCATCGAGGCCTTGCAGTTCACCGAGGAATACGGTGAAGTCTGCCCCGCCGGCTGGCACAAGGGCGAGCGGGCGATGAAGCCCGACGCGGCCGGTGTCGCGGCCTATCTGCGTGAGCATGCCGAGGGCCTGTAATTGCGGGTGAATTTGTTTTACCCGGGGCGGGCGTTGGCCCGCCCGGCTTTATTTGTAAATGAAAGGATGACATGAATCGCAAACATCAACGATTGCTGATCCTGGGCTCCGGCCCCGCCGGCTATTCGGCGGCGGTCTACGCCGCGCGTGCCGGCCTCAATCCGGTGTTGATCACGGGGCTGGAGCAGGGCGGCCAGCTCATGACCACCACCGAGGTCGACAACTGGCCGGGTGACGACGCCGGAGTCCTCGGGCCGGAGCTGATGGAGCGGATGCGCAGGCATGCCGCGCGCTTCGGCACGGAGCTGATCTCCGATCACATCCACGCCGCCGATCTGAAACAGCGGCCGTTCCTGCTCCAGGGCGACAACGGCGAGTACACCTGCGACGCGCTCATCATCGCCACCGGCGCCTCGGCCATGTACCTCGGGCTGCCCTCCGAGGCGGCCTACCGTGGCAGGGGCGTATCCGGCTGCGCCACCTGCGACGGCTTCTTCTACAAGGACAAGCCGGTGGCGGTCGTGGGCGGGGGCAACACCGCCGTCGAGGAGGCGCTGTACCTGTCCAACATCGCCTCGCACGTCACCGTCATCCACCGCCGCGACCGGTTCCGGGCCGAGAAGATTCTGAGTGACCGGCTGCTGGAAAAGGCGAAGTCCGGGAAGGTGGACATCTGCTGGAACCACGTGCTCGATGAGGTGCTGGGCGACGGCAGGGGCGTGACCGGCATCCGCATCCGCAACAACCAGACCCAGGCGGCGCGGGAACTGCGCCTGGACGGCGTGTTCATCGCCATCGGCCACCGGCCCAACACGGAAATCTTCGCCGGCCAGCTCGACATGGCCGGCGGCTACATCAAGGTCAAAAGCGGCACCGGCGGCTTCGCCACGCAGACCAGCGTACCTGGCGTGTTCGCCGCCGGCGACGTCGCCGATCCGATCTA
This sequence comes from Gammaproteobacteria bacterium, assembly GCA_021324815.1. Classification (GTDB taxonomy): domain Bacteria; phylum Pseudomonadota; class Gammaproteobacteria; order JAJPIJ01; family JAJPIJ01; genus JAJPIJ01. The sequence continues at coordinate 3,484 of JAJPIJ010000054.1, read as the reverse complement.
CCGGCAGGCGGTGACCTCCGCCGGCTCCGGCTGCATGGCGGCGCTGGACGCCGACAAGTTTCTCGAACAGCACAAGGGATGACGCTCACCGAGCTGCGTTATTTCGCCGCCTTGGCGCGCGAACGCCACTTCGGGAAGGCGGCGGCGGCCTGTTTCGTGAGCCAGCCGACGCTGAGCGTCGCCATCCGCCGCCTGGAGGAGGAGCTGGGCGCGGCGTTGTTCGAGCGCCGGAACAACCTCATCCGGCTCACGCCGCTGGGCGCGCAGTTGATCGAGCGCGCCCAACGCATACTCCATGAGGCCGCCATGCTGAAGGAAGCGGCCCGGCAGGGAGGCGATCCGCTCCACGGACCGTTCAAACTGGGCGCGATCTTCACCGTCGGCCCCTACCTGCTGCCGCCGCTCATCGCCCGTCTGCGCCGGCTCGCGCCGCGCATGCCGCTGCTCATCGAGGAAAACTACACCGGGCGGCTGGCGGAGTCGCTGGCGCAGGGCGACCTCGACGCCATCGTCGTGGCGCGGCCGTTTGACCAGCCCGGCGCCGTGGTGGCGCCGCTCTACGAGGAGCCCTTCGTGGCCGCCGTTCCCGGCGCCCACCCGCTGGCGGCGCAGAAGACCGTCACCGCCGCCCAATTGCAGCACGAGGCGCCGCTCATGCTCGGCAGCGGCCACTGTTTGCGCGACCAGATCCTGGAACAACTGCCGGCGTTGACCCGCAGACCGCGGGATGACGCGGAAGGCCGCCAGTGGGAGGGCGGTTCGCTCGAGACCCTGCGGCAGATGGTGGCCTCGGGCAGCGGCATTTCCATATTTCCGAGCACCGCCGTGCCGGCCGCCCATCCCCGGGGCGCGCTGGTATCCTATGTGCCCTTCGCGCCGCCGGCGCCGCGGCGCGAGGTGGTGCTGGCGTGGCGCGACAGCTTCACCCGGCCGCGCGCCATCGAGGTCCTGCGGCAGGCCATCGCCGATTGCGATCTGCCGGGCGCGCGGCGGCCGGCCTTGGGACCCGCGATGCGCGCGGCGGCAGGGGCGAGGGACAGGAAAAAGCTATCAAAAAAATAGAAATAATCAATTGGCGCTATCGAAAGCCCCGGCGTATAAGTACAGGCATACTGAACCAGACGCAACCAAAACGATGCGGATAGCGAGGAGAGCAATCATGGCCAAGGCAAGCACGGCAACGCCCCCGTCCACCACCCGTCCGGCGATAGACATCGGCATCCGCGAGGCGGATCGCGCCAGGATCGCCGCCGGCCTGTCCCGCCTGCTGGCGGACACCTACACGCTTTATCTCAAGACCCACAACTTCCACTGGAACGTCACCGGGCCGATGTTCCAGACCCTGCATCTCATGTTCGAACAGCAGTACAACGAGCTGGCGCTGGCCGTGGATTTGATCGCGGAGCGCATCCGCGCGCTGGGTTTCCCCGCGCCGGGCACGTACCAGGAATACGCCAGGCTGTCGTCGATCAAGGAAACCAGGGGGGTTCCCGGCGCGGAACAAATGATCGCTCTGCTGGTCGACGGTCAGGAGGCGGTGGTGCGCACCGCGCGCTCCGTCTTCCCGCTGGTCGAAAAAGTCAACGACGAACCCACGGCGGATTTGTTGACGCAACGCATGCAGGTGCATGAGAAAACCGCCTGGATGCTGCGTAGTTTGCTGGAGCGCTGACCGGCATTCATTCCCGCAAGGAAGGCAATCATGACACAGCCGTCGTTCGAATTGCTGCGCCAGAGGCGCGTGGAGAGCATCCAGGTCGATGTGCGGGAATACCGGCACCGGCCGACGGGGGCCATGCACTATCATCTGGCCGCCGCGGACGGCAACAACTGTTTCGCGGTGGCCTTCCCCACCATGCCCATGGATTCCACGGGCGTGGCGCACATCCTTGAACATACCGTGCTGTGCGGCAGCCGGCGCTACCCGGTGCGCGATCCATTCTTCATGATGCTGCGCCGTTCGCTCAACACGTTCATGAACGCCTTCACCACCTCGGACGCCACGGCCTATCCGTTCGCGACGCAGAACCGCAGGGATTTCGACAATCTGCTCAGCGTCTATCTGGACGCCGTGTTCTTCCCGCGGCTGGACGCGATGGATTTTGCGCAGGAGGGCCACCGTGTCGAGTTCGAACGCCCCGACGACCCGTCCTCGCCGCTGGTCTATCGCGGCGTGGTCTACAACGAGATGAAGGGGGCCATGAGCTCGCCCATCGCGCAGGTGCAGATGGAGTTGCAGTCGTTGCTGTTCCCCACCACCACCTACCACTACAATGCCGGTGGCGATCCGGCCTGCATCCCGGACCTCACCCACGAGCAGCTCAAGGCCTTTCACCGCAGCCACTATCATCCCTCCAACGCCATTTTCATGACCTACGGTGATTTCCCGGCGCAGGAGCACCAGGCACGCTTCGAGGAATGGGCCCTGGGCGAATTCGGGCCGCAGCGTCTCGACATCGACCGGCGCCCGGAGCGGCGCTACGCCGCGCCGCTGCGGGCGGAGCGCCGGTACACGCATGAAGGCGGCGACACCCGCGACCAGACCTATATCGCGCTGGGCTGGCTGCTGGGGCGGGTCGGCGACATGCGCCAGACCATGCGCGATTTGCTGCTGGGCAACCTGCTGCTCCTGCACGGCGCCTCGCCGCTGCGGCAGGCGCTGGAGACGACGTCGCTCGGCGCCGCGCCGCTCGAACTTTGCGGCGTGGATGACACCATGAACGAGGCCATCCTGATCTGCGGCCTGGAGGGCAGCAATCCGGAGCACGCCGACGCGGTGGAGCAACTGGTGTTCGACGTGCTCCGGGACGTGGCGGATCGCGGCGTGCCCGCCGAGGCTGCGGAGGCGGTGCTGACGCAGATGGAGCTGGCGCAGCGCCAGATGACGTCCGACCGCACGCCCTACGGCCTGCAGCTCTTGAGCCGCGTGCTGAACGCCACGGTGCACGGCGGCGATCCACTCGCCTTCATGGACATCGATCAGGCCATCGAGCCGTTGCGCGGGGAGTTGCGCGACCCCGGCTTCATACCCCGGCTGGTGCGCGAGCGGCTGCTCGACAATCCGCACCGCGTGCGCCTGGTGATGAGCCCGGATCCGCAGCTCGCCGCCCGCCGCCGGGCTGAGGAGCAGGAGCGGCTGGCGGCGTTGAAGACCGCCTTGAGCGCCGCCGACCGGGAACGCATCATCCTGCGCGCCCGGGAACTGGATCGCCGCCAGCGTGAACCCGTCGATGCGGAGGTCCTGCCCAAGGTGGGGCTGGCGGACGTGCCGCCGGATCTGAAAATCCCCGCGGGCCGGAACGCGGCGATCGACGCCCAGCCGTTGACGTGCTACGCGGCGGGCACCAACGGCCTCGTGCATTTGCAGATCATCGTCGACCTGCCCGCCATGACGCCGGAACAGAAGGCCTTGCTGGTGCTGTTCTACAACATGCTGGACGAGGTCGGCTGCGGCGGCCGCGATTATCTCGCCACCCAGGCCCTG
>JAJPIJ010000020.1 GCA_021324815.1 Gammaproteobacteria bacterium | reverse complement strand
GAAGGTGCCGATCAGCGACACCGGCACGGCGACGCTGGGGATCAGGGTCGCGCGCGCGTTGCGCAGGAACACGAACACGACCCCGATGACGAGCGCGGTGGCGATCAGCAGGGTGCGTTCGACTTCATGCAGCGAGGCGCGGATCGTGTTGGTGCGATCCATGACGACGTTGAGATCGATGGCGGCGGGTATGGAGGCCCGCAACTGCGGCAGCAGGCTCTTCACCGCATCGACGGTGTCGATGATGTTGGCGCCCGGCTGGCGGAACAGGATCACCAGCACCGAGGGGCTGCCGTTGTACAGCCCCTGGTTGCGCAGGTCCTCCACCGAGTCCAGCACCTCGGCGACGTCCGACAGCCGCACCGGCGCGCCGTTGCGGTAGGCGATGATGAGATCGCGGTACTGGTCGGCCGTGCGCGCCTGATCGTTCGCGTATATCTGGAAGCGCCGGTCACCTTCCTCGATGAAGCCCTTGGGGCTGTTGGCGTTGGCGGCGGCGAGCGCCGCGCGCACGTCCTCGAAGCCGATGCCGTATTTGAACAGCGCGTGCGGATTGAGCTCGACGCGCACGGCGGGCAGCGAACTGCCGCCCACCACGACCTGGCCGATACCGTTCACCTGCGACAGTTTCTGCTGGATGACCGTCGAGGCGGCGTCGTAAATCCTGCCCTGGCTGAGCGTCTTCGAGGACAGCGCCAGGAGCATGATCGGGGCGTCGGCCGGATTGACCTTGTGATAGGTGGGGTTGGTCTTGAGCGCGGGCGGCAGATCGATGCGGGCGGCGTTGATGGCGGCCTGCACGTCGCGCGCGGCGCCGTTGATGTCGCGATCGAGCCCGAACTGCAGGATGACATACGTGGAGCCGACCGCGCTTTGCGAGGTCATCTCGGTGACGTCGGCGATCCGCCCCAGGTGTCGCTCGAGGGGCGTCGCCACGCTGGTCGCCATGGTCTCGGGGCTCGCGCCCGGCATGCCCGCCTGCACCGATATGGTCGGGAAATCCACCTGCGGCAGGGGCGCCACCGGCAGGCGGAAGAACGCCACGGCGCCCGCCAGCACCACGGCGAAGGTCAGCAGCGTCGTCGCCACCGGGCGCGCGACGAACGGCGCGGAGAAGTTCATGCCGTCCGCTCCAGCGGCCGCGGCATGGCGGCGAGGCCGAGACGCCGGCCCAGGCGATCAAAGGCAAGGTAGATCACCGGCGTGGTGAACAGGGTCAGCACCTGGCTCAGGATCAGGCCGCCGACGATCGTGATGCCCAGCGGATGCCGCAGCTCGGAACCGACGCCGGTGCCGAACATCAGCGGCAGCGCGGCGAAGATCGCCGACATCGTCGTCATCATGATGGGCCGGAAACGCAACAGCGCGGCCTGGCGGATCGCCGCGTGCGGCGGCACGCCCTCCACGCGCTCGGCCTCGAGCGCGAAGTCGATCATCATGATGGCGTTTTTCTTCACGATGCCGATGAGCAGGATGATGCCGATGATGGCGATGACGCCGAGGTCCTGGCCCGCCAGCATGAGGGACAGCAGCGCGCCCACGCCCGCGGAGGGCAGGGTCGAAAGTATGGTGACGGGGTGGATGTAGCTTTCGTAGAGCACGCCCAGCACGATGTAGACCGTGATGATGGCGGCCAGGATCAGCAGGACCTCGTTGTCGAGCGAGGCGCGGAAGGCGAGCGCGGCGCCCTGAAAGCTCGTGACCAGGCTGGCCGGGGGGCCGAGCTCCCGCCCCGCCCGGTCGATGGCGGCCACCGCCTCGCCCAGTGACACGCCCCGCGCCACGTTGAACGAAATCATGGCGGAGGGAAACTGGCCCAGGTGATTGATCTGCAGTGGCGCGGTGCGCTGGGTCACCGTGGCGATCGCCGACAGGGGCACCTGCCTGCCGCCGGCCGAGGGCAGGTAGATCGATTGCAGCGCCGCCGGCGTGTTGTCGGCGCCCAGAATCACCCGGTACTGGTTCGACTGGGTGAAGATGGTCGACACGATGCGCTGCCCGAACGCGTCGTAGAGCGCGTTGTCGACGGTGGCGAGCGTGATCCCGAGCCTCCCGGCCATGTCGCGATCGACGGTGATGTAGCTGGCAAGGCCCTGATCCTGCAAATTGCTGGCAACGTCCTCGAGCTGCGGCAAGCGGCGCAGCCTGTCGACCACCCGGGGCGCCCACGCCGCCAGTTCGTCGGGATTGGCGTCCACCAGCATGAGCTGGTATTGCGTGCTGCTGACGGTGGTGTCGATGGTCAGGTCCTGCACCGGCTGCATGTAGAGCGAGATGCCGGGGACGCCGCGCGTCTCCTCCACGAGGCGGCGGATCACCTCGCTCGCGCTCTCCCGGCGCTGCTCGTGGGGCTTGAGGTTGATGAGGAACCTGCCGCTGTTCAGCGTGAGATTGGTGCCGTCGACGCCGATGAAGGAGGCCAGACTGTCGACGGCGGGGTCCTTCAGGATCACGTCGGCCAGTTGCCGCTGTCTCTCGGCCATGGCGGCGAAGGAAACGGATTGCGGCGCCTGGGAGACGCCCTGGATGAGGCCGGTGTCCTGCACGGGGAAAAAGCCCTTCGGGATCACGATGTAGAGGTACACGGTCAGCACCAGCGTCGCCACCGCCACCAGCAGCGTGAGCGGCTGGTGATCCAGCACCCGGTCGAGGGCCCTGCCATACCAGGCGATGACGGCGTCGAACCATTTCTGGGTGCGGGCGTGGAAACCGCGCCGCCCCGCGGGGTCGTGCTGCCGCAGCCACTGGGCGCAAAGCATCGGCACCAGCGTCAGCGACACGACGGCGGACAGCAGTATGGTGACCGCGAGCGTAATCGCGAATTCGCGGAACAGGCGGCCGACCACGTCCCCCATGAACAGCAGCGGGATCAGCACGGCGATGAGTGAAATCGTCAGCGACACGATGGTGAATCCGATCTGTTCCGCGCCCTTGAGGGCGGCGTCGAACGGCCTGTCGCCCCGCTCGATGTAGCGGGCGATGTTTTCGATCATCACGATGGCGTCGTCGACGACGAACCCGGTCGCGATGGTGAGCGCCATCAGCGACAGATTGTTGATGCTGAACCCGGCGAGATAGGTGATGGCGAAGGTGCCGACGAGCGAGAGCGGCACCGAAAAACTCGGGATGGCGGTGGCCGGCAGGTTGCGCAGAAAAATGAAGATGACGGCCACGACCAGCGCCACCGCCAGCAGCAGTTCGAATTCGACGTCGCGCACCGAGGCGCGGATCGTCACCGTCCGGTCGGTGAGCACGTCGACGTCCACGGCCGCGGGCAGCGTGGCCTTGAGACGGGGCAGCAATTCCCGGATGTGGTCGGCGACCGCGATCACGTTCGCCCCCGGCTGGCGCTGGATGTTGACGATGACGGCCGGCACGCGGTTCATCCAGGCGCCGAGCTGCGTGTTCTCCGCGCTGTCGAGCACCTCGGCGACGTCGGCGAGGCGCACCGGCGCCCCGTTCCTGTAGGCGATGACGATATCCCGGTATTCGGCCGCGCTCTTCAGTTGATCATTGGCGTTGAGGGTGTAGGCGCGCGCCGGGCCGTCGAAATTCCCCTTGGGCGTGTTGACGTTGGCGTTGCTGATCGTGGTGCGCAGGTCGTCGATGTTGAGGCCGTAAGCGGCCAGCGCCGCCAGGTCCGCCTTGATGCGTACCGCCGGGCGCTGGCCGCCCGAGATGCGGACCAGGCCGACGCCGGGCAGCTGTGATATTTTCTGCGCCAGCCGCGTGTCGGTCAGATCCTCCACCTGGGTGAGCGGCAGGGTTTTGGACGTCACCGCCAGCGTCAGAATCGGCGCGTCGGCCGGGTTGACCTTGGCGTAGATCGGCGGCGCCGGCAGGTCCGTGGGCAGCAGGTTGCCGGCGGCGTTGATGGCGGCCTGGACCTCCTGTTCGGCGATGTCGAGACTCAGGTCGAGATCGAACTGCAACGTGATGACGGAGGCCCCGGCCGAGCTGGACGACGACATCTGCTTTAATCCCGGCATCTGCCCCAGCTGGCGTTCCAGCGGCGCCGTGACCGCCGAGGTCATCACCTCGGGCCCGGCGCCGGGATAGAAGGTCTGCACCTGTATCGTCGGGTAATCCACCTCCGGCAGGGCCGACAACGGCAGGAAGTGAAACGCGACCATGCCGACGAGCAACAGGGTCGCCATCAGCAGCGATGTCGCCACGGGTCGCAGAATGAAAACGCGCGACGGGCTCATGGCGATCGCCTAGCTGCCGGGGTGGCGCGGCGCATTCATCATTCGCCGCGCCGGGCATGCCGGTCCTTTTCCGGGGGATCGGATTTCGACGCCGCGCCCCCGCCGCCCGGCAGGGTGACTTTTGCGCCGTCGCGCAATTTATCGGCGCCGTCGATCACCACGCTGTCGCCCTCCGCGAGACCGTCCAGGACCGCCTCGCGATCGCCCTGCGCGGGACCCAGCCTGACCGGCTGTACCCTGACGGTGTGATCCGGCTTGACGACGTAGACGTAGGTTCCCGGCGTGCCCCGCTGCACGGCGGCCGCCGGGATGATGATCACGTCGTGCATCGTGTCGACCCGCAGCTGGACATTCACGAACTGGTTGGGAAACAGGGCATCGTCGTCGTTGGCGAACTGGGCGCGCATTTTCACGGTGCCGGTGGCGGTGTCGATCTGGTTGTCCACCGATATCAGTTTGCCGGTGGCGAGTTTGCTGCTCCGCGTGCGGTCATAGGCGGTGACCTGCAGCACGCCGCCCGCATTGAAGCGCTTCATGATCGCGGGCAGGCTGTCCTCGGGGACGGTGAAGATCACGGAGATGGGCTGCAACTGGGTGATGGTGACGATGCCGTTTGGATCGCTCACCTGCACGTAATTGCCCTGATCGACCTGCCGCAACCCGATCCGTCCGGAGACCGGCGCGGTGATGCGGCTGTAGATCAGGTTGAGCTTCGCGGTGCCGATCTGGCCCTGATCGGTCTGCACGTTTCCCTCGTACTGCTTGACCAGCGACTCCTGCGTATCCACCTGCTGCCGGGCGATGGAATCCTGGGCATAGAGCAGGCGATAGCGATCGAGGTTCAGCCGCGCCTCCTTCAGCAGCGCCTGGTCGTGCGCGAGCGCGCCCTCGGCCTGCTTGAGCGACAATTCGTAGGGACGCGGATCGATCTGGGCGAGAAAGTCGCCCTCCTTGACCATCTGGCCCTCCTTGAAGGCGATTTGCAGCAACTGTCCGTTGATCTGCGTCCGCACCGTCACATTGGCGAGCGGCGTCACCGTTCCGAGTTCCTGGAGCATGATGTCGATGTCCCCCTTCTTCGCCTCCGCCACGACGACCGGCGTGGGGGCGGCGGCGGGACGGGTGTCACTCTTGCGCGGTTTCGCGAACGGCTGCACGTACCAGAGCAGGGCCGCCAACGCCAGCGCCGCCAGGATGAACCAGGCGGCCTGTCCCCGGTGTCTTGCAGATGTCATTTCCATTCCAGTCATAAAGTCATCGCCGCCGGCCCCGGCGCCGGCGGCGACGCAGATTGATGAGTCAACGCCGGTATATTCCCATATCTGAACGCGCCGGTGGACGGGCCGCGGACCGCGTCACGGACCCTGCCTGACCGACAGGAGCGGCAGCCGCAGGACGGCCTCCAGGCCGCCGCCGGGGTGATTGCGCAGCGTGAGCGAGCCGCCGTGCCGTTCGGCGATGTTGCGGGCGATGGTGAGGCCGAGCCCGGTGCCGCCGGTCTCCCGCGAGCGGGAATTTTCCAGCCGGCAGAACGGCTCGAAGACCGCCTCGAGCTTGTCCGGCGGGATGCCCGGCCCGCCGTCGCGCACGCGGATCACGGCGCGGCCGTCCTCGACGCCAGCCGAGACCCGCGCGCAGCCGCCGTACTTGACGGCGTTGCTGATCACGTTGCCGAGACAGCGCCGCAGCGCCACGGGTTGCGCCCGCACCGAGGCGTTCGTATGGCCGTTGACCGTCGCCACATCCTGCCCCGATTCCGCGTAATCGGCGCATTCGCTGTCCAGCAGCGAGTCCAGATCGAGCACCTGCATGGCCTCGTCGGTGTCCATGCTGCGCGCCAGATCGAGGCCCTCTTTGATCATGTCATGCATCGACGTGAGGTCGCCGATGAGCTTGCCGCGCAGTTCCTCGTCGCCCACCTTCTCCAGCCGCAGGCGCATGCGCGTCAGCGGCGTCTGCAGATCGTGGGTGATGGCCGCCAGCATGTGGGTGCGTTCATGGATGTAGCGACGGATCCGCGTCTGCATGGCGTTGAAGGCCGCCGCCGCGCGGCGGACCTCCGTCGGACCCGTCTCCGCCATCGGCGCGTGCCGGATGTCGCGGCCGAAATCGCTGGCCGCCTGCGCCAGCAGGCGCAGCGGGCGCGTGGCCATGTGCGCCACCGCGAAGGCCAGCACCCCCAGGCAGAGGAGGAAGATCAGCAAGCCGGGGTACGGCAGCCACGGCGGCAGCAGCCGCGCGGGCGGCTCCAGGCGCACCTTCATTTGCACGGCGGTGCCGTCATGAAGCGTCGCGCTCACGAGCTGGCATATCTCCATTTTCCGCGGCGGCAAATCGAGGTTTCCAAAGCGGGGCACGAGGGGGCAATCCTGGCTCGTGGGCGCGGAGGCAGTGACCCGCACGGCGGGGCCGAGGCGCTGCTGCAGGGTGTCGGTGAGGTCGGCGTCCTGCACGGTGTCCGTCGCGGCCGGCGGCGCCAGACTGGCGACGATGCCGCTTCCCCTTGCCGCGGCCAGCACCCGGGGGCGGGCCTCGGTGGGAACGGCGTCGAGCAGGGAGATGAATTGAACCACGCGTTCCACCGCGCGGAAGCGGTAGAACTGGCTCATCACCTGCTGTCGTTCGCGGCCGGCCAGCAGGTGGGTGATCGCAGCGGAGGCGATGATGCCCCCGATCACCAGCAGAAACACGCGGCCCAGCATGGAGCCGAGGAAGTCCCTCATGATCGCCGTTCCAGGGTGACGGACGCGGCCAGAAGGTAACCCTCGTTGCGCACGGTCTTGATCAGCCGCGGCGCCCGCGCGTCGTCGCCGAGCTTCTGCCGCAGGCGGCTGACCTGGAGGTCCATCGAGCGGTTGAAGGGATCGGCCTCGCGCCCGTTCGTGAGGCTCAACAACTGTTCGCGACTCAGCACCCGGTTGGCGTGCTCGAGAAAGCATTTGAGCAGCCGGAACTCGGCGCCGGAAAGCGCGATGACGACGCCGTGCGGGTTGACCAGGTGCCGCGCGGTCAGATCGAAGGTCCAGCCGGCGAAGCGCATGACCCCCTCCTCCGGCGCCTCCAGGTTGGGCGGCAGCGCCTGCACCCGGCGCAGCACGCTGCGGATGCGGGCCAGCAGCTCGCGCGGCTCGAACGGCTTGGCCAGGTAGTCGTCCGCGCCCATTTCCAGGCCGACGATGCGATCCAGCGGCGCGCCGCGCGCGGTCAGCATGATGACCGGCAGCCTGGATCGCGAGCGCAGATCGCGGCACAGCGTCAGGCCGTCCTCGCCCGGCAGCGTGAGATCGAGCACGATGAGATCGATCTTGTGGGTGTCCAGCAGCTTGCGCATGCCGGCCCCGTCCGGCGCGGCCAGGGTGTGAAAGCCGTTGGCGTCGAGATATTCCGCCAGCAGAGTGCGGATGTCCCGATCGTCGTCGACCACCAGTATTCCGGGTTTCGTGTCCATGCCGTCATTATCTACGAAACGCGGCCCTGCCCGGGGGCGCGTTTGTAACGAATTGTCTCCATGACGCGCGGGCGGATACAACGATACAATTCCGGCCGCCGTTGTTACAAATCGATACAAAAATGCCCGCCATGGACACAACCGGGACACATCCATGGACTCTAATGGACATGACGCCAACACGCGTCTTTGACAACCAGAGGATGCTCACCATGAACACTGCAATGAAAGCCATCATGACCGGCCTCATCGTCACCGGCATCGGCGCCACCGCGCTCACGGTCCGTGCCGATGAACCGGACTGCCATGACGGAATGGGACACCGTGATTTCCGTCATGATCGGGACTCGCTGGCCGAGCGGATGGAGCACCGCAAGGCCGAACTTCACGACAAACTCAAGCTCAAACCCGAACAGGAGCAGGCGTGGAACACCTTCGTCGAGAAGATGAAGCCGGCGCAGCCGATGGAGCGGCCCGACCGGGAGGACATGAAAAAGCTCCCGGCGCCGGATCGCATGGCCAGGATGCTGGACATGATGAAGGCCCATGAAAGCCGGATGGAAAACCGCCTGGCGGCCGTGAAGGAATTTTACGGGACGCTGACGCCGGAGCAGCAGAAGGTGTTCGACGAGGAAACCGCCCGCCGGTTTAGCCGCCGTTCAGGAGCGATGCGACATGATCGGCGTCAAGGAACCGGCGCTGATGGTCCGTAATAATGTTTCAAGAGAGGTGGCTCATTATGACGACACCGATGAGGAAACGCATTGGGGTGGGGGTGGCGGCGCTGTTGTTCTGCCTCGGCGTCAGCCCGGGCGCTTGGGCGTGGCACAGGGGTCACGTGCATTTTGGTGTGTTCGTCGGCGCCCCCCTGTGGGGGCCGGTGGATCCGTTTTTTTACTATCCCCCCTATTATCCCTACTACTACCCGCCGGTTTCGCAGGTGGTCGTCGAGCAGCCGCCGGTCTACGTGCAGCGGAACGACACGGCGGCCGGTGCGCCGCCCGCGAACTACTGGTACTACTGCGCCAACCCGCAGGGTTACTACCCCTACGTGCAGAACTGCCCGCAGGGCTGGATGCAGGTAGTGCCCCAAGCGCCCAAATGACAGGAGTGACGCCATGAACAGAACCTATCGACTGATTCCGCTTGCCGCCGCAATCGCCCTCGGCGCCTGCGCCACAGTCCCGCGCGGCCCCAGCGTGATGGCGCTGCCCGGCAACGGCGCAAGCTTCGATCAATTCCGCGCCGACGACGCGACCTGCCAGCAATACGCGCAGGGCGCCATCGGCTACACGCAGGCCCAGGCCGCGGAGGACAGCGCCACCAAATCCGCCGCCGTGGGCACGGCGATCGGCGCCGCCGCCGGCGCTTTGCTGGGCGCCGCCGCCGGCCATCCCGGCACCGGCGCGGCCATAGGCGCCGGCACCGGCCTCCTGGTCGGCGGCACCGCCGGCGCCGACGCCTACGGCAGTTCCGCCTACACCATGCAGCGCCGCTACGACAACGCCTACATCCAGTGCATGTACGCCAAGGGTCATCAGGTGCCGGTGGCGGGCGGCTACAGCACTACGTCACGCGCGCCGGCGTACTCACCGCCGCCGCCCCCGCCTGCCGGCACGCCGCCGCCCCCGCCGCCGGGCGCTCCGCCCCCGCCGCCGCGTTGACCGGCCGACCGCGTGAGGCCTTCATGAATCGAAGCAAAAAATTCATCGTGCCGCTCGCGCTGGCGGCGACGCTGGCCGGCGCACCCGCCGCCACGTGGGCGGATCGCGATCGCCATTTCCGCGATCACGACATTCACCACTTCCACGAGCACGACATCGTCATCTGGCGGACCGGCCGCTGGCATCATGTCTGGCACGACGGGCACCTGGGATGGTGGTGGGTGGTCGGCGGCATCTGGTATCCCTATCCCCGCCCGATTTACCCCTATCCGAATCCCTACATACCCCCGACCGTGGTCGTGGAGCAACCGCCGGTGTACGTGCAACAACAGCCGGCGCCGCCCGCGCCCGCCGCGGCCCCGGCGCAGCCGCAGAGCCAGAACTGGTATTACTGCGAGCAATCGAACGGCTACTATCCGTACGTGCGGGAATGCCCCGGCGGCTGGAAGACGGTGCCGGCCGAGCCACCGCCAGCGCCGCGCTGAGCGGAAATGCGCCGGCGTCTATTTCCCGCCGGCGATGAATTCCAGCGACACGGAATTCAGGCAGTAGCGCAGGCCCGTCGGCGGCGGGCCATCGGGGAACACGTGTCCCAGGTGGCCGTCACAGCGACGGCAGCGGATCTCGATGCGTTCCATCCCCAGGCTTAAATCGCGCACGTTGGCGATGTGTTCGGGATCGACGGGGGCGAAGAAACTCGGCCAGCCGGTGCCGGATTCGAACTTCGAGCTGGACTTGAACAGCGGCAGGCCGCACAGCCGGCAGACGTAGGTGCCGGCCTCCTTGTTGTGCAGCAGCGTGCCGCAGAACGGCCGCTCCGTGCCGTGATTGAGCAGCACATGACGCTCCTCCGGCGTCAATCTTTCCGCGAGTTTCGCGCGCTCTTCCGCCGTGAGCGGCGTCAGGTCATGGCCCGAGGCCGATCGTCTCGCCGCGGAACCGGCGCCGGCGCTCATGACCGCCCGCTCGCGGCGCCCTTGAGTTGATCGCCGAAATATTCGCGCAGCTTCTCCACCTTCGGCATCGCCACCGCCTCGATGTAGGGCTGGCCGGGATTGCGGACGGCATAGTCCTGGTGATATTCCTCCGCCTCGAAAAACTTCGTGAGCGGCTCCAGCGTCGTCGCGATGGGGCCGGCGAAGACGCCCGCTGCGTTCAACTGCCGGATGTACGCCTCCGCCACCTGCTTCTCGCGCTCACTGGCATAGAAGATGGCCGAGCGGTACTGGCGGCCGCGATCGCTGCCCTGCCGGTTGAGCTGGGTCGGGTCGTGGGCGACGGAAAAGAACACCTTGAGCAAGCGGCCGTAGCTGATGCGCGAAGGGTCGTAGCGGATCTCCACCGCCTCGGCGTGATCGGTGGCTCCGCCGCACACGGTGCGGTAATTGGCGGTGGACGCCGTGCCGCCGGCGTACCCCGAGACCACGGCGAGGACACCCTCCAGTTCCTGAAACACCGCCTCCACGCACCAGAAACAGCCGGCGGCCAGCACCGCCCTCCCCTCGGCCCCGGTCTCGGCGGCAGGGATGTCCAGCACGGGATCGGGAAACTGCGCGGGGGACACCTTCAGGCCGGCGCCGCGGATTTCGCAATACACGGTGTGCTCCTTTGCTCCAGAGGGTTGTCGATTCACTGTGGTTAGAGTTCCTGGAGCGCTTAAATGTTACGCCTTGAAGCACGGTGGAGTCATCAGTCCCCCCCGCCCCGCGGTTCATCCCACGCCGCCTCTTGATGACCGAGGGGAAACCACCAGTGGTCCGGCCCGCGTAAAGGGGGCAGAATGGGGGTGAATGCCAGCAAGCAGGAGAGCACCCCACGCACCGTCAGCCAAAGGAGCAAGCTCATGAGCACGAAAGACGATTACATCTCGAAAATGAACGAGCAGTTGAAGAAATTCGACGCCGAGATCGATCAACTGACCGGCAAGGCCAGACAGATGAGCGCCGAAATGCAGGCCAAATATGCGGAGCAGCTCAAGACCATGCGCGAGAACCGCGACGCGGCCATGAAGAAAATGCAGGAGATTCAAGCCGCCACCGAGCCGGCCCTGCAGAAAATGAAGGCCGGCATGGATTCAGCCTGGGAGGCGATGAGAAAGGCCTTCGACAAGGCCTCCTCCCAGATCAAAAAATAGCCGATCGGGACGCCCGCGGATTTCCGGGAAGCGGCCCCGTCGCGCGGGGAATTGTCATGGGCAAATTGAAGCACGAGGCGGAGCTCGTCAAGGCCGCGATCCAGGCCGGCGTGCGGTACGCCGAGGGCCGCGGCGCCGTCGTGTTTGAGCCGGCGGATTCAGTCAGCGACAAAATTCTTTACATCTACCGGCTGCTGGTCCACGACAAGGTCATCCCGCCGATGCCGGAGGAGCAGGTTTCGCAGCAATCGATGCGGCGCCGGCTGGCCATGTGGTACGCGCGGCAACTGCCGAAGGATCACCCGCTGCTGAAATAGGCCGGGGCCCGCGCCTGCCATCAAATGGAATAGCCCAGGCGCTCGCACACGGGCTGCAAGACGGGGATGATGCCCTCGAGGTGTTTCAGATAATGGCGGTGACGATAAACGGAGCGCGTATAGAGTTTTTCCGTGACCTGGGCGTAGCTTGCCGTGCGCGCATAGCGCTGGTTTTCATGGAAGGCGAGGCAGCGCGGGTCCCACTCCACGCCCACGAATTCGAGCAATTTGCGGCACTCTGATTCCGGATTGGCCACCACCTCCTCGTACTTGACGGGCAGATACTTGATGTTCATGTTGTCGAGGTAGTGATCGACCAGATCGCGGATCAAGACAAAGTGCTCCGCCGCCGTGTCGAGGCCGTAGGAGCAGTTGTTGCCGTGGGTGAGATCGTTGAAGAAGCAGGACAGCACGATGTCCAGCGGATGGCGGATCAAGTGCACGACCGGCGCCTCCGGAAACAGCAGGTGGATGAACCCGAGATTGGTTTCATTGAGCGGCATCTTGTCGGTAAAGTACGGCACACCCGGCCGGATGATGCCGAGCTGGCGCGTGTTCTTGAGGTAAAAATCGCGGAACGTCTCCAGCGCCACCTGGTTGTCGCCGAACCAGAGATCGGCCAAGCACTCCGGATAGAACAAATCGCTGTTCAGGATCTTCGGCGCCACGCGGGTCAGGTCCCAGATGAACGGCAGCTCGTCGCCGGCGCTGATCTGCGGGTGCGAGGTCAGCATCTGTTCAATCATGGTCGTCCCCGAGCGCGGGAAACCGACGACGAAGACGGGGCCGGCGGGTTCGTGCCCGCCGCGCACGCCGCGCGGGAGCTTGTCCACCCGCCAGCGCACGAAGAAATTCTTCAATCGCAGCGCGAGCTGGTCCGACCGCTCCCGGTCATAGGCGCGATTGGGCGACTGGCGCACGATCTCGTTGGCCCGAGCAAACGCGGCGAAGGCCTCGTCATAGCGCTCCATCTTGTCGAGCAGCTCGCCGCGCTCGTACCAGTAGCCCGCGCTGCCCTCCTTGACCGGGGCCTCGACCTTGTCCAGCTCCGAGAGCGCCTCGTCGTATTTTTTCGAGCGCCGCAGCAGCGTGGCGCGCGTCAGGTGCAGGCCGGACGTTTGCGGCGTCACGGCGTCGGTCAGCGCCATGGCGCCCTTGATGTCCTTGGCGACCTCCTTCAGGCGCGCGAACCCCAGGCGGCTTTCGATGTTGTCCGGCTCCATCTCGATGGCCTTCCGGTACCACTGCTCGGCCTCCTCGAGCTTGCCCTGGTTCTTGAGGTTCAAACCGAAATTGGCGCACAGCTTGCCGACCGGCCCGTGCAGTTCCAGCGCCTTGCGGTAATGGAACTCGCCGGGCAGCAGCCGGTGGGTGTCGGTCAGGATCATGCCCATCAGGTTGTGGGCCTGGGCGTTGTCGGGGTTGAGGCGCACGCCGTTGCGGGCGTGTTTCTCCGCCTCCTCGAACTCGCGGCGCTCGTAGAGCATCAGCGACAGTTCGCAGGCCGCCCAGTCGTCGGCGGGCAGCAGCGTCACCAGCCGCCGGCACAGCGCCTCGGCGGCGGGCAGCCGGCCCTCCTGCCTGCGGATGAGGTACAGCAGCCGCAGGGAACGTACGTGGCCCGGCGCCTCGCTTAAAATCCGAATGCAACCCTCCGCCGCCGCGGCCCATTGGCCCCGCTCGAACGCCGCCTGCACCTCGCGGTACAACGGCTCCAGTTGCGCGACCTCGGCCGGTCGCGGCAGCGACAGCGTGATCTGGCCGCAGCAGTGCTTGTGCTTCAGGCCGCTGTCGCAGGCGCAGGCCTCGTTGCGCGCAGGCGCGGGGCGGGTGCTGGGATTCGGTGTCGCCAACGGATTTACGCCTTGATACTATTGATGGGTGCCCTCAAGTATAACCCGCCGCCGGGGGATCGGGATGTCAGCTGCGAGAATCACCTATTCGGTATCCTGTCGCGGCAAAACCGCGGCCGAGCCGGTTGGCCGGTTCCTGTCCTCCCATTTCACCGACTTGGCGGATGCGGATATCGACACCGTATTCGGGTTCGTCGAGCGCTCGACGCTATACGGCGGCCGCGCCTTCGCCGAGCCGGAGCTCTCCGATGCGGACGTGACCGAGCTGCGGCGGCGCGGCATCGGCCTGAAGCTGCCCCTCAGCAATCATTTCATCTCCGACCGGGAATACGAGGACAACCTCCCCTTGCTGGAGAAATATCACGAGCAGGGCAACGCCGTGGTCGTGGTCAACGACAAACTCGCCGGCCGGCTGCGCGCCGACTTCCCGCGTTATTCCATCGAGGCCAGCGTGATCAAGGACATTCGCACCCATGACGAGGTGGCGCGGGCGCTCGAAATCTACGACACGGTGGTGCTGCCCATGCACCTGAACACCAATCTGGCCTTTCTTGAGGCGGTCCCGGCGAAAAATCGCATCCGTCTTTTCGCCAACGGCGGCTGTGCCTACAACTGCCCGCTCAAGCTCTGCTACGTGAGTTTCTCGAAGATGAACAAGTACACGGGGGAGGCCGAATTCAAGTGCTCGCAGCCGCTGCTGGCGCGGCCGCAGCTCGGCATGCTTGACTTCGATGTCAAACGGTTCGTGGAGATGGGCTTTACCCGCTTCAAACTGCTGCGCTCCAAGGGGCTGACCGGCTACTGATCCGCCCATGAAGCTGCCCTCGGAGTTCTACAAACTGCCGCTGCGATTCGACGTCGCCCGCCTCGCGCAGGAGGCCGCCGCCTTCACCGAGGAGGAATGGCGCGCGCACCCGCAGGGTTTCGAAGGCAACACCGCCATGGTGCTGGTCTCCGCGCATGGCGGACAGAACGATGACATGGAAGGCCCGATGCTCCCCACGGACAAACTGGATCGCTGTCCCTACATCCGCCAGATTCTGGCCTCCTTCAACACGGTCATCGGCCGCTCCCGTCTCATG
Source organism: Gammaproteobacteria bacterium (assembly GCA_021324815.1). GTDB lineage: Bacteria > Pseudomonadota > Gammaproteobacteria > JAJPIJ01 > JAJPIJ01 > JAJPIJ01. The sequence goes on along the minus strand of JAJPIJ010000020.1, from coordinate 55,328 downwards.
CGGCTGGGCCCGAAAAGCGAGGTCTCGCAACACAGCGACATCCACTACTACTGGCACGATCGCGTGCGGGTGCACATCCCAATCGTCACCGATCCCTCGGTGCGCTTCTGGTGCAACGGGCGCGACGTGCACATGGCGCCGGGCGAGGCCTGGGTCTTCGACAACTGGCGGCAGCACAAGGTCATCAATCCGGCGGCGATCACCCGCATCCACCTCGTCTTCGACACCACCGGTTCCGCCGCCTTCTGGGAGCTGGTCAACCAGGCCGAGCGGCCATTCGATCCGTCGCACGGCCTCGGCATCGAACCGCGCTTGATCGCCTATCACGAGGGCGCCGCGCCCGCGTTTCCAACCGAGCGTTACAACGCGCCGGTGGTGATGGCGCCGGCGGAGGTCGATCTGCTGCTCGGCGAGCTTGCCGACGATCTGCGCGCGGGCGCGGCGCGCGACAATGTCCGCGCGACGACCTTCATCGCCATACTCGATCGTTTCCGCCGGCAGTGGCGCACGATCTGGTCGCTGCACGGCGGGGAGGCCTCGGGCTGGCCGTTGTACCGCAAGCTCATCGAGGAATCCCTGCAACAGGCCGAACGCATCCCCGGGGATCTCGCCGTCGCCAGCAACGGCCTGACGGCGCTGAGCATCCTGCGTTCCCGCCTCGGCGCGGCGCTCAACACCTCGTCCGCCCGCGCTGCCCCGCGCACGGCGACGGAATCATCGCCGGCGGCCACCCGGCCTGGCCTGATGTTCGACCGCCCCGTCTTCATCGTCGCCGCGCCGCGCTCCGGCAGCACGCTGCTGTTCGAAACGCTGGCGAACAATCGCGCCTTGTGGACCGTCGGCGGCGAGAGCCACGAACTCATCGAGGGCATTGCTGGACTGGATCCCGCCGCCAATCAATTTCATTCCAACCGGCTGACGGCGGCGGACGCGACTCCGGAGTCCGCGCGGGTGTTGCGCGCGAACTTCACGGCCCATCTGCGCGACGCGGAGGGCAAACGGCCGCCGGAGCGGAACGCGGCGGTGCGATTCCTGGAGAAAACGCCCAAAAACGCCCTGCGCATCCCCTTCCTCAAGACTGTGTTTCCCGATGCGCGCTTCATCTTTTTGCATCGCGAGCCGCGCGCCAACATCAGCAGCATCATGGAGGCGTGGCGTTCCGGGAAATTCGTGACCTACCCCCAACTGCCGGGCTGGACGGGCCCGCTGCGCTGGTCAATGTTGCTCATCCCGGGCTGGCGCGAACTGAACGGCAAACCGCTGGAGGAGATCGCCGCGCGCCAGTGGCTGCTGGTCAACCAGCAAATCCTCGATGATCTGGCCGATCTGCCGGCTTCCGACTGGTGCAGCCTGCGCTACGAGGATTTGCTGGATGATCCCCGCGGGCAAATCCAGCGTCTGTGCGCGTTTGTTGAAATCCCCTTCGGCCCGCGCATGGAGGAGGTCACTTCCAGGACCCTGCCCAATTCGCGCTACACGCTGACGCCGCCGGACACCGACAAGTGGCGCAAGAACGAGGCCGAGATTGAGCGCGTCCTGCCCGACGTCGCCGCGCTGGCGGAGCAACTGCGCAATTTGAACGCCTAGTCGTCATTCCGACACGGACGTCGTTCCGGCATAGCCTGCCGGAATGACGACTCGAATAAAAACCCCGCCGTGTAGGGGCGGGGTTTTCGAATCAGCGCCGAAGCGCGTATGTATAAAGACTTAGTGGGTAATCACCAAGCCATCAAGGCAGAGTGACGGTCTGCGTGGGAACGCCGTTGTAGTATACCTGCTGGCCACCACCATTGTTGCCGCTGATGGTGCTGCCCTTGAGGTTGACGGTTTGAATGGTAGTGCCGCCGCTATAGTTGTTTATGATCTTGACACCGTATTGCGAGTTGTTGGTCACAACGTTGCCGCCACCACTCAAGTCCACAGTTTGGGTTGCGATCGCGGAATTGCTGGCATAGTTGTGGAGGTATATGCCATTTCGGCCATTGCCGCTGATGGTATTACCGGCGAGCGTGGCAGTTTGGGTGATACGGCCACCGTCATAGGCATAGTTGTGAAGGTATATGCCGTTGCGGGTGTTGCCGGTGATGGTATTGTTGCTGAGGGTCGCCATCTGGGTCACCACGCTGGCATAGCCGGCCTTATTATGGAAATAAATGCCATTTCTGCCGTTATTGGTGATGGTGTTGTTGGCAATATTCAAAGTCTGGCCGATTGTACCGCCGCCAGACCTATAGAAAGCCCTGTTATAGACAAAAATGCCGTTGAGGACATTGCCGCTGATGGTGTTGTTACTGATGCTGACGGTCTGCGTGATGCTGCCGTGGTAATAAGCACGATTCTTGAGATATATACCGCTGTAATGATTGTTGGTAATGGTGTTATTGGCGATCGTGAGTGTCTGGGTAATATGCCCGCCGTCGTTATACGCCTTATTGTAGACAAAAATACCCCTTTCCCCGTTGCCGCTTATGGTGTTGCCGGTGATTGTCGAAGTCTGCGAGATTACGGCGTTGTATTTGGCTATATCGATTATCTTGATGCCATGGTCATTGGCGTTGGTAATGCTGTTATTGGTGATATTGGCCACTTGGGTCAGGGTGGAGTGATCATAAGCTTCATTATGGAGATAGATGCCGTTGTCGCCGGTGTGACTGAAGGTGTTGCCGGTGATGTTCACCGTCTGCGTAAGCTTCGAGGTACCGTCAGTATTGTTATGTATATACAACGGATCATTGCCACTGAGGTTGGTGCCCAGGAAAGTATTGCCAACGATGTCTACCGTTTGCGTCAACTGACCATTGCCGCTGACGGAATTATGCAAATAGACGTCGTTATCTGAGCTGGTCTTGTGATAAAAAAAGTTGTTTTTAATGCTCAAGTTCTGAGTGAGCGTTTGACCTGCGCCAACACTGTTGTAGATGAAGATATCACCACGCCCGTGATTATCGATGAATCTGTTGTTGTGGATGCTGATGGTGCCGCTGACATTCTGGCCGAAGATGCCTGAGCCCTCGGCGCCGTCGATTTGCAGGCCCGCGATTTCGTTGTTGTTGGCGAGATGAATGACGTCGCCACCCGTGTTGGTCAGGATGGGGAACCTGTCGCCGCCGATGCCGAAGAGCGGGAAGCCCTGCCCCCAGAGGGTCTGGTTGTTGGCCATGGTGAAGAGGGCGTTGTAGCCGGTGCTGGTGCCGTTGCCGGCATGGACGTAGACGAAGCTCCCCATCTGCGCGCAGCCGCCGGCCAGGCAGCTGTTCACGGTGTTGTAGGGATGCTCGAAACTGCCGTCGCCGCCCGCCGCCGCGGTGTTGTCGATGTGGAACACGGAGGTCGAGATGGTGGACTTGTGGCCCAAGTCGTCGTTCGCGGATTCGATGCCGTGGAATTCGCCATGCAGGCCCTGCACCGGCGGCAACCGGTCGGTGGCCTTGATGTCGACGTCGCGCTCGACAAACTGGATCATGCGCTCGGGCACGGTGCGCTTGCGGTTGACGTTGGGGTAGCCGAAGGAGTAGCGCAGCTGCAGCATGGTCTCGCCGCCGAAGAGGTCGTCGGACTGCGCCGAGACGCCCAGCGAGATGTCCTGCATGAGCCGCACTTCGAGGCGCCCCTTGACGCCGTCGGCGGCCTTGGGCGTCACGCTGCCGTCAAAGTGGTAGCCGCCGATGTAGGCGCGGGTCTCGGCAAAGTCGATCCAAGGAATGCGCACGCCCACCTCGCCGTCGAAACCCTGCAGGGCCTCTTCAAAAATGCCGTTGGCAAACAGGGTGTGGCCCTGAAACAGGCCGCCGTCCGGGGCGGTGTCCAGCCGCTTCTCGTCTGTAACCGGCACGTAGTAGTTGAAACGGGCGTCATACATGTCGCCCAAGGCTTCCACGCCGAAGGTGACCTGGTTGAAGCGGTTGTCGTTTAAGGTGTCACGGGTGTCAAAGGCGGCATAGCCGCCCAAAATCCAGTCGCGATTGGGGGTGAGCCAGCGATAGCCCAGCCCGAAGTTGAATTCGGTGTCCTTGCCGTCCATCTGCGTGATGGTGCCGCGCAGGTCGCCGTAGAAGAGCGAGTTGTTGTCCTGCCACAGGGGTTGCAGCAGCGCACCGCCATACAGCAGCCGGCCCTGGGTCGAGGGCATCAGATAGACTTCGATGTTGCGGTTCCACTCGGAGGCCGGGACCGCCATCGGCGCCATGGCCGAGGTGATGGCCAGCGCCAGCGCGGCGCGTTTGAAACGAGGTGATCGGTGCGGATGGCGGGAAACGGGTGATTTGGCTCCGGTAATGCGTGATTTCATTCATCTCCCCCCCGTCAAAAATTTGTTGATTCCTCAGGGCATCAGCTGCCACGTGTCCCCATTAGTTTTACAAATACCACAACTTCGCTATTTTATAGGGTTTAATACTACAATTCGTTCATCTGGGCAAGGGGTTGGCGGGTTATCGCCAGGTTCAGCCGCTAATTTGCGATGCGGGATATGAATTCCTCGAATTTGCCGCCCGGCCCTCTCGGGATTTCGTTGCGAAAATACGTCAGTGTCAGCCGGAACGGATGGCCCAGCGATTCAAGGATGATTTCGCGCAATCTCGCCTCCTGCGTCGCGGTCAGAGGGGCGTCAATCCGCAGGCACGCCTCGATGTCGTTGAGCGAATGCTGGATGAGCTGATGCTGCCGCACCATCCTGATCTCGGGGTATTGCTTGAAACTGATGCTCGCCCACCGCCGCCGGCCATCGGGCAGGACCAACAGATTGCGGGTGCGGCCAAGCACGCGCTCGATCGTTGGCAGTCCCCGCCCGCAGGCGCAAGGGAGGCCCGCCTCGGCGTAGTCGCCCAGCTCATAGCGGATGAGCGGCGTGGCGTAATTATGCAGCGAGGTGACTACGACGCGGCCGATTTCCCCCGGCGCGCACGGCCTGCCCTGATCATCAAGAATTTCCACCAGCACGGTTTCCGCCATGACGTGGTACCGCTTTTCATCCTCCGGACATTGCAGGGCCAGATAGCCGAGTTCCTTGCAACTGTACATGTCGTGCAGCGGCACCCCCCACACTTCCCGGCATAATTCACGCAGATCAGCCGGCATGGTTTCACTCAAGGTCCTGACGCCTCGCAGATTGGACAATCGCTCGCCGGAGACGGCGAAATGCCGTGCCAACGCCCTGAGATTGGTGGGATAGGTCAGCAGGTAATCGGGGTTGAATCCGGCAAGCCACAGCGCCTGGGTCTCGATGTCCGTGGGCTTCAACACGCCGGCGGCGCCGGTGACGGCCACCTCGCTGACCGGCGGGCCCCAATTGTCGAAAACCGAACCCTCCGGCGGTTCCCCCAACTCCCTGTCCACGCTGTCGCGGATCACCGCGAGCCTTCCCTTGAAGTCGCGTCGATGCCAGGCGTGATCGCGCAATGTCAGCGCTTCCCACAGCAGGGCATCCGCTTCGGTGCGCCGCACCGTCACCGGCTCACCGGTGGTGCCGGAGGTCTGGATCGCCGTGACACGGCCGAGTTTCGCCGGCGCGTTATTGCTATGGATGGCATCGCCGGCGCTCTGGATGTCGCGCCGCGTGAGCAGCGGCAGCCGAAGCCAGGCAGTCCCGTCGAACGAACCGCCGGTCGCGTAACCCGCGGCTGTCAGTCGCTCCCGATAAAACGGTGCGGTCTCCCAGGCGTGCCGAAGCAGGCGCCGGATCTGTTTGAATTGATAGTCCCGCAATTGATCGACAGACCACCATTGCGACTGCTCCAACTGACCGAGTTGCTCCAGCAACAATGCGCCGCGGGATGTGGGCAACGGGGTGCGAGTGGCGGACGATGCGCGCATAAATCACGGGTCAACGATTGATCGTTTGTGGAGTATAAGAACGGCATGGCGGTCGGTAAATGCACGCTGCATACCACCCGCGGCGTTTCACGCTCGCTTTGCCGCCGCCGCGTTAACCGGTATGCTTACCGCATCTCTAGTCATGGAGGCTGCATCATGACCAGGCGTCCGGTGGTTTTGATCATTGCATTGACGGCGCTGTTTTCCGGACAGGCGCTGGCGCTCGGGCTCGGCAGGATCGAAGTGCTGTCCAGGCTGAACCAGCCCTTCGAGGCGAGGATTCCATTGATCGGCGTGCGCGAAGGCGAGGCCGATGATCTCAAGGTGTCACTGGCCAGCCAGGAACGTTTCAAGCAGGCTGGCGTGGAGTACACGCCGTATTTGACGGGGCTGCGTTTCGAAGTCGTGTCCAGGGACGGCGCGACTTACGTGCGCGTACACAACCATGACCTGCTGCAGGAACCCTACCTGAGCTTTTTGCTGGAGGTGCGCTCGGCCTCGGGAGATGTTGTGCAGCAATATAATGCGCCTTTCGATCCGCCCAAGCCCTAGTTGAGGTATTCACGCGGGCCGGTGGGCGGGAGAGCGCACGGCGCTTATGCACCGCGTAATCGAAGCCGCCGCCGGCCCATCCGAGGACGCAACACATGCCTCGGAACACAAGAAGTCACGTCGCAACACATTGATTTTAAACAAAGTAAATTATGGAAATAATTTGACCGTTTTGTTACAAAGGCTGATGTTCATTGCCACGGAAAGTTTGTCGCTACGTGTTACACACAAAGTTATAAACAATTTTTGTGGGTAATTCTTGCCGTCAAAAACCGCACCGCAATGAACAGCACCACACGGATAACCTAGTTATCGAAATTTTCACGGGATTTTTACCACGATGCCGGGACACCCGCTTTTTAAAATGCCCCTCCCGGAACCCTACCCCGCCAAAACTCATCAACCCGGACCGCGGAAATGAAACGTAAAGACCTCCCCTGGCTTCCTGCTCTGTCGCTGTTGCTGGCCTGCGCGTGGAACGGCAATATCCTTGCCGCGGAGGATGCCGGGGATGCCGGCGTGAGCGATTTGACGCGCGATATCATGATGAACGGCGCGCGGAAATACGATGAATGCCTGCAACAACAGACGCAGGCGATGTTCAACGACTACGAGGACGTGCGCCGGTTGACCGATCAAGCCATGGTGAATTGCCGCCCGGCGCTGGCCGAACTCGAACGGAATTTGAAGAACCAGAAGCTCGACCCCGGCCTGACCGCCGGCTACGTCCGTCATGTCCGTGATTCGAGCGTGCGCCGCCTGCTGCCGCAGTTGATGGCCGCCAAGGCGCAGGCCGGGGATTCGGCGGCTGTTACTGTTCCGAAACCGCGGCGCTAGGCCGGCGACAGGGCCTTGGCTTGAGCACCAGCGGCGCCAGTTCGCGCAACGCGCGCCGGTATACGCCGCGCTTGAAGGCCACCACTTCGCGCAACGGCCGCCAGTAATACACCCAGCGCCAGGCGTCGAATTCCGGCGGATCGGCGCGGTCCAGGCGCACGCGGCTTTCATCGCTGGTCAATCGCAGCATGTACCAGACCTGCTTCTGGCCGATGCACAGCGGCAGGCGGCCGTGCCGGATCAGCCGCTCGGGGAGGCGATAGGACAACCAGCCGCGCGTGCAACCGATGACGTCCACGTCCCCCGGCTCCAGGCCCACCTCCTCGCGCAGTTCGCGGTACATGGCCTCCTCCGGTGTCTCGTTGGGGCGGATGCCGCCCTGCGGGAACTGCCAGGCATTCATGCCCGAACGCCGCGCCCACAGGACATGCTTGCGCCGGTTGGCGAGGATGATGCCGACATTCAGGCGGTAACCCTCGTCATCGATGACGTCGGCGCGTTCGGTGACCGGATGCATGCGGGGATTTTTTCACAAACACGGGCGGCCCGGCAACCCGGGATCGTATAAACTTCGCGTTTTTCCGCCTGGAGAACTCGCTTGGCGCTCGCCATTTTCGACCTGGACAACACCCTGATCGCCGGCGACAGCGACGTGTTGTGGGGCCAGTTCCTTGGTGAACACGGCCACGTGGACTACACGTCCCACGAGCGCGAGAACCAGCGCCATTTCGCCGCCTACAAGGCGGGAGGGCTGGACATCATGGCCTTTCTTCGCTTCCAGTTGCGCATCCTGAGCGAGCACGACGTCGGCACACTGCACCGCTGGCGCGAGGCCTTCGTGGAGGAAAAGATCAAGCCGGTGGTGCTGCCCAGGGCGCGGGCGCTCATCGAGAAGCACCGCGCCGCCGGCGACATTCCCGTCATCATCACCGCCACCAACCGCTTCATCACAGCGCCCATCGCGGAATTGTTCGGCATCGAACACTTGATTGCCACCGAGCCGGAGTTCAGGGACGGCCGCTACACGGGCGACGTCAGCGGCATCCCCTCCTACGCCGCCGGCAAGGTGACGCGGATGAGGGAGTGGGCGCAAGTGAATGGCCGCGACATGAGCGGCAGCTGGTTCTACAGCGACTCGCACAACGACCTGCCGCTGCTGCGCGAGGTCAGTCATCCGGTGGCGGTGGACCCCGACCCACGGCTCGAAACCGAGGCGCGAAGGCTGGGCTGGCCCATCATCAGCCTGCGTTAACCGGTCTTCTTCGCGCTCTTCCTTGGCCCCCTGCCTCCCGCATAGGCCTTGAGTATGACTTCGATCAGGGGACCGAAGCGTCTCTTGATCTCCCGGCAGCGCGAAACGTTGTGCAATTCCACCCCCTTGCGCTCGCTGCGTATCAGTCCGGCCTCCCGCAGCACCTTGAAATGCTGGGACAGGGTGGATTTGGGCAATGTCTTGCCTTTGACATGCAGGAACGCGCAACAGGTCTGCGGACATTCCGCCTGCACGATCCGGGCGTAGATCTGCACGCGCACGGGATCGGACAGGGCATAGAGTATGCCCTCAACGGTGATGGCCTCCGGCGCCGGATGGTAAAGCGGCTTCATGGCGCAAAGATTAGCAGCCTCCGCCACTTTGTGCATTAGTTCTATTATTCTGAACTAATGTAGTATATTATCACCGTGCTTGATTTCCCGGGAGACTTCACCAATGGGCAGACTCAACGGCAAGATTGCAGTCATCACCGGCGGCAACAGCGGCATGGGCCTGGAAACCGCAAGGCGCTTCGTCGCCGAGGGCGCGAAGGTGGTCATCACCGGCCGGAGGCGAAAGGAGCTGGACGCCGCGGTAAAATCAATCGGCAGGAACGTCACCGGCGTCCAGGGTGACGTGTCAAAGCTCGACGATCTGGACCGGCTGTATGCGCGCGTGAGGGAAAAACATGGTCATATCGACATCCTGTTCGCGAATGCCGGCCTGGCGCAGATGGCGCCCCTCGATCAGGTGACCGAGGAGTTCTTCGATCTCCATTTCGACGTCAACGTCAAGGGCCTGTTTTTCACGGTGCAAAAGGCGCTGCCCCTGATGCGCGACGGCAGCTCCATCATTCTCAACTCCTCCATCGCGGGACGGATGGGCATGGCGGGAATGAGCGTCTACAGCGCAACCAAGGCGGCGGTGCGTTCCTTCTCCCGCACCTGGACGATGGACCTCAAGGATCGCAAGATCCGCGTCAACACGTTGAGCCCGGGGCCGATCGAAACGCCGATTTTCGGCAAAATGGGGTTGACCGCGGATCAGACCAGGGAATTCGGAGAACGCGTGCTGGAGCAGGTCCCGATGGGGCGCATGGGAACCTCCGACGAAATCGCCAGGGCGGTGGTGTTTCTCGCCTCCGACGACAGCAGCTACATCACGGGAATCGATCTGTGCGTCGACGGCGGCATGGCGCAGATTTGATTCCGTCCTCCGAGCGCCGGTGGCCGGGGAATGCCCGTTGATCTGCGCGGAGTCCCAGCGATAGGCCGTTAATTGCACCCTCACGGAACCAAATCATGCGGATCGCAATCAAGTCAGTATGCCCCCACCGCAAGACAGGGGGCATGTGGGCCATGATGCCGACGGCCAAGTAACGCGCGCGGCCATCAGGACTCATGATGGCCGTCGCTTCCCGCCACCAGCGAGGATCCGGATATGACAGAAGACGAGGTACGGCGCCGCGCCTTTGCAATGCCGTTGACAAGTCCCGCCTATCCTCCCGGGCCCTACTGTTTTGTCAATCGCGAATATCTGATCATCACCTATCGCACTGATCCTGCGGTTCTGGAGAAAGTCGTTCCGGCCCCGTTGAAAGTACACGAACCGCTGGTCAAGTTCGAGTTCATGAAAATGCCGGATTCAACGGGTTTTGGCGATTACTGTGAATCTGGTCAGGTCATCCCCGTGAGTTTCAAGGGCGAGAGCGGTGGCTACCAGCACGGCATGTATCTCAACGACCACGCGCCGATTGCTGGCGGGCGCGAACTCTGGGGATTCCCCAAGAAATTGGGCGACCCGGATCTGCGCGTGGTCAAAGACGCCCTGATCGGCACGCTGGACATCAACGGCATGCGCGTCGCCACGGGGACGATGGGGTATAAACACGCGGCATTGGATAAAAAAACGATATTCGATGCACTGGTCGCACCGACATTCCTGCTGAAAATCATCCCCCATGTGGACGGTTCGCCCCGGATCTGCGAACTCGTGCGTTACACGCTGCAGGATCTCATCATCAAGGGCGCCTGGAGCGGACCAGGTGCCCTCGCCCTGACGCCGCATGCGCTGGCACCCGTGTCGGAATTGCCCGTCCTGGAGATTGTTTCCGCCGTTCATATCCTCACTGACCTCACCTTGCCATTGGGCAAGGTCGTCCACGACTATTTGAAATAGCGGCAGCTCATTGCTCCGTTGGAGGAACATCATGCGACTGAAAGACAAAGTGGCAATCGTAACGGGCGCGGCGAGCGGCATTGGCAAGGACATCGCTCAGACTTTCGCCCGTGAGAGCGCGAAAGTCGTGATTGCCGACCTGAATCTCGACAGCGCAAACGCAACCGCCGCCGAACTGCAAAAGAGTGGTGCGACGGCACTCGCCGTGACCATGGATGTGAGCAACGAACAACAAGTCAATACTGGCGTTGCCCAGGTCGCGGACAAATTTGGCGGCGTGGACATCCTGATAAGCAACGCCGGCATCCAGCATATTGATCCGGTCGTCGACCTGTCGTTCGAAAACTGGCGGAAGCTCATTGCGATCCATCTCGACGGCGCATTCCTGACAACGCGCGCCTGCTTGAAGCACATGTACCGGTCGGGACACGGCGGCACCGTCATCTACATGGGGTCGGTGCATTCCAAGGAGGCCTCGCCGCTAAAGGCACCCTACGTGGCCGCCAAGCACGCGCTGATCGGGCTGTGCAAGGTCGTGGCCAAGGAAGGCGCGGCACACGGGGTGCGCGCCAATGTGATCTGCCCCGGCTTCGTACGCACCCCACTGGTCGAAAAGCAAATCCCGGAACAGGCGAAGGAACTCGGGATCTCGGAGCAGGAGGTCATAAAGAACGTCATGCTCAAGGAGACCGTTGATGGCGAGTTCACGACCACGGCTGACGTTGCAGAGGTGGCTCTGTTCCTTGCGGCCTTCCCGAACAATGCATTGACGGGACAGTCCATTGTGGTCAGTCACGGATGGTTTATGCAATAACGTTTCACGTCAATCTCGTGGTGACGGGTGGCCATGGACACACACGTTGACTATTTGCTGCTGGGCGGCGGGCTGGCCGCAGCCACCGCAGCCGAAACACTCCGTTCCGAGGGCGCGACGGGCACTATTACGATGATTGCGTCGGAGGGCACGCCACCCTATCACCGTCCGCCTCTGTCCAAAGGGTATTTGCTCAAGGAGCATGGGGGCGATCAATCCTTCGTACACCCGGCCGGGTTCTATCAGGATAATGCCATTGATGTTCGTCTAGGCACCCGCGCAGTACATGTCGATCCCAAGGGTAAACTGGTTAAAACAGACCGTGCCGGATCGTTTCACTACGGAAAACTCCTGATAGCCACGGGCTCCCGCGTGCGACGCCTCGCGATGCCGGGCAAACGTCTCCCCGGGATTTATTACCTGCGCACTCTCGAGGATGCCGCAGCGTTACGAACAGCCATTGCGTCCGCAAAAAAGGCGGTCGTCGTCGGATCGAGCTTTATCGGAATGGAGTTGGCCGCAGTGTTTGTGTCGCGAGGTCTGCAAACGACGGTAATTGCCAAGAACAAGCTGCTGTACAACCTGCTGGAATCACCGGAAATATCGTCGTTCTTTGCCAACTATTATCGATCGCGCGGCGTGGAGATCCTGCTTGGCCAGGCGGTCACGGCATTACACGGCGACACTTCGGTAACAGGCGTTGCGACGGATGGCGGCATTGTTGTTCCCTGCGACCTTGTTGCGATCGGCGCCGGAGTTGAACCTGATGTGGGTTGCCTTGAAGGCAGTGGACTTGAGTTGAATGACGGGGTTGTCGTCAATCAATATCTGCAAAGCGCGGACAAAAACGTCTTCGCGGCAGGCGACGTGGCCAGATTCTATGACCCGGTGTGCTGCCGTCACCGCCGGATCGAGCATTGGGACAACGCCGTGAAGCAGGGCCGGATCGCGGCACAGAACATGCTGGACAGGCGCCAGTCCTGCCGTGATGTCTCGTATTTCTTTTCCGAGGTCTTCGATATTGCCTTCAATTTCATCGGTGATGTGCAAGGACACGATCAACGCGTCCTCCGCACCACCGTACCTGACGAATCCTTTGCGGTCCTTTATCTGAAGGACGACCACCTCAAGGCCGGGTTCTTCCTCAAGCAACCGCCCGAGGAGGAGCAGGCGGCGGCGTCCCTGATCCTGAACTGGACGCCGCTCAACCGCGCGGGCCCCAATCTGGCGGATATTTCAGTGCCGCTGACGCGTCGGGCTGCGCAAACAGTCCTGATCCTTCAGGGTGGTGGCGCATTGGGCGCCTTCGAATGCGGCGTTGTGAAAGCCCTCGAGGAGCAGCAGATATTCCCCGACGTGGTGGCCGGCGTTTCGATAGGCGCGTTCAACGCTGCCATCATCGCCAGTAATCCGCGGCAGGCGACTTCCGCATTACAGGCGTTCTGGAAGGACTTGAGCATCCAGATGCCGTCCCTGCCCGATGAGACCACGCGTCGAACCCTGTCGTCGTGGGTTTCGCTGGCTTTCGGAAACCCCCGGTTCTTTCGTCCACGCTGGCTGTGGCCGGCGTTCCTCGACCAGAAAATGCCATTCCAGTGGACGAGCTTCTACGATCCATCGCCCGTCAAGGATTTATTGCGAAAATACGTGGATTTCCGGCACCTCAGGGACAGCCCCGTGCGGCTGCTCGTCAATGCGGTCAATGTCGAAACTGCCGAATTGGAGACCTTCGACAGCTATATCGACGAGTTGACCCCTGATCATGTGATGGCCAGCGGCAGCCTGCCGCCGGGATTTCCCTGGACCACGATACACGGTCGGCATTACTGGGACGGCGGGATGGTCAGCAATTCGCCGCTTGATCAGGTCATCGAGCGCTGCGGGCTGGCGGACAAGAAGGTGTATATCGTCAATCTCTATCCCGGCAGAAAACGCCTCCCCATCGACCTCGGCGAAGTAACGGCGCGTCGCGACGAGATCGTTTATGCAGAAAAGATCCGGCGGGATACCCGCATGCACGAAATCGTCGAAAACTACAAGCAACTGGTGCAGAACCTCGTCAACCAACTCGCTCCCGAAGCCGCGACGCAGGCCAGGCAGCATCCGCTGTACATTGAAACCGTGGGTCAGTCAGGACCCATTTCGGTTACCCGCATCGTGCATGAAGGCGAAGCGGGAGAGGGCCCATCGAGAGACTACGAATTTTCGGCGGAAACCATACAGGAACATATCACAGGCGGCTACGCGGCCGCCTGCAAGGCGTTGGGTGTTTCTCCGCGCGTGGAGTCCCGCGAGGGGAAGTAGCGTCTCCTCGGCTACGATGTATTGCGGCGTCGCCTGAGAGAAATTACTTTTCTGTCAGCCGAGCAGTTTCAGCACCGCGTCGCGTTCTTCCTCCAGCTCCCTCCGGGTGGCCTCCATGCGCGCGCGGCTGAAATCATTGATCGGCAATCCCTGCACGATGCTCCACTCGCCGTTGTTGCAGGTGACCGGGAAGGAATACATCAGGCCCGCGGGAATGCCGTAGCTGCCGTCGCTCGGCACCGTCATGCTGGTCCAGTCATCCGCCGGCGTGCCCAGCACCCAGTCGTGCATGTGGGCGATGGCGGCGTTGGCCGCCGAGGCGGCGCTGGAGGCGCCCCGCGCGGCAATCACCTCGGCGCCGCGCTTGGCCACCCTGGGGATGTAGGTCTTCTCGTACCAGTCCTGATCGATCATGGGCATCGCGGGCTTGCCGTCCACCAGCGCGTGATGCAGGTCGGGATACTGCGTGGTCGAATGATTGCCCCAGATCGCAACCTTCCTGATCGAGGTCACCGGCACGCCGATCCTGGCGGCCAGCTGGGCGACGGCGCGATTGTGATCGAGCCGGGTCATGGCCGTGAACTGGCGCGGGTCGAGATCCGGCGCGTATTTGACCGCCGTCCAGGCATTGGTATTCGCCGGATTGCCGACGACGATCACCCTCACCCTGCGGCTGGCGTGATCGTTTAAGGCCCTGCCCTGCACCTTGAAGATGCCGCCGTTGGCGGCCAGCAAATCGCTGCGTTCCATGCCCGGCCCGCGCGGCCTGGCGCCGACCAGCAGGGCGTAATCGACATCCTTGAAGGCGGCGTTCGGATCGTCACTCAGCTGCATGCCGCGCAACAACGGAAACGCGCAGTCATCCAGCTCCATGGCCACGCCTTCCAGCGCCTTCATCGCCGGCGTGATTTCCAGCGCCTGCAGGATGACGGGTTGATCGCGGCCCAGCATTTCCCCGGCGGCGATGCGGAACATCAGGGAATAGGAAATCTGGCCGGCCGCGCCGGTGACCGCCACGCGCACGGGGGGCTTCATGGCTCAGCTTCTCTGGTTGAAGGGCACGTAATCCCGCTTCTCCGCGCCGTTGTAGAGCTGCCGTGGACGGCCGATCTTGAAGTCCGGATCCTCCATCAGCTCCAGCCACTGCGCGATCCAGCCCACCGAGCGGCCCAGCGCGAAGATCACCGTGAACATGCTGAGCGGAATGCCCAGCGCCTTCAAGATGATGCCGGAATAAAAGTCGACGTTGGGATAGAGCTTGCGCTCGATGAAATACTCGTCCTTGAGCGCGATGTCCTCGAGCTTCAGCGCGGTGTCGAACAGCGCCCGATCGACCTTGTTGGGCAGCCGCTCCAAGAGGTCGTAGCAGACCTTGCGGATCACGCGCGAACGCGGGTCGAAGTTCTTGTAGACGCGGTGGCCGAAGCCCATGAGCCGGAAGGTGTCCTTCTTGTCCTTGGCGCGGGCGATGAATTTCGGGATGTTGTCCGGCGTCTTGATCTCGTTCAGCATGTGGATCACCGCCTCGTTGGCGCCGCCGTGGGCGCGGCCCCACAGCGACACCATGCCCGCGGCGATGCAGGCGAACGGGTTGGCCTCGGCGCTGCCGGACAGCCGCACGGTCGAGGTGCTGGCGTTCTGCTCGTGATCGGCGTGCAGGATCAGCAGCACGTCCAGGGCGCGCACCGCGACGGGATCGGGCGTGTAGGTGCTCATGGGATGCGAAAACATCATGTTGAGGAAGTTTTCGACGTAGCCGAGCGAGTTGTTGGGATAGACGAAGGGATGGCCGATGGCGAACTTGTAGCACTGCGCCGCCAGCGTCGGCATTTTGGCGATGACGCGCTTGGCGGTGAGGTCGCGATCCGCCGGATCATTCAAGTCCAGCGCCTCGTGGTAATAGGAGGACAGCGCCGCCATCACGCCCACCATGATGGACATGGGGTGCGCGTCATAGAGGTAGCCCGCATACATGTGATTGACGCGCTCGTGGACGTTGCTGCGGAACTTGACCTGGGCCTCGAATTCCTCGTACTGGCGGCGGGTGGGCAGTTCCCCGTACAACAGCAGGTAGCACACTTCGAGATAGGTGCTGTGCTCGGCGAGCTGCTCGATGGGGTAGCCGCGATGAAGCAGGATGCCCTTCTCCCCATCCAGAAAGGTGATCTTGCTGCGACAACTGGCGGTGGTTAAAAAGCCGGGATCGAGCGTAAACATCCCCAGGCCGCTGTACAACGTCTTGGTGTCAATGACCGGCGGGCCATAGGTGCCCTCGTGCACCGGACATTCGATGGATTTGCCCGTCTTGTTATCCGTGATCGTCACTGTATGCTTCGTCATTCCATCCCCCCAGAACTGTTTTGAATGAATTGCTGCTGCGGCCCCTCCGCCCACTAAAATGCCCCCGTCGGGGGCGGCCTAGAATAACGCTGGATTGCGCGCCGCAGCAAGCTCATAATTCACGGCTGCCGGAACAAAAAATCAGGAGGGGCGACAAATGCAAGACCCAGACCGGACTTTTTACTTGAAGCGGCATGTATAACAGCCGGATAATCAAGCTTCTTTGAAGATTGAGCGCTTGAGCCACATGTCGCCGAAAATCACGCTGCCGTCATTCTTATACAGCGGCAACGCCGCCTATATCGAGGCGTTGTATGAGACTTACCTGGACAATCCCGCGCGCCTCGCGGGGGAATGGCGGGACTATTTCGACCGGTTGCAGACCGAGCTGGCGCGCGGCGGCGGCGATCAACGCCATGATTTGATTCAGGAACGGCTGCGTGAGGCTGCGGCCCGGCCTCGTCCCCCTCGTCCCGCCGCTCCTGCCGCCGCAGGCGAAATCGATGCCTACGCCAGAAAGCAGGTGGCCGTGCTCCAGCTCATCAATGCCCACCGTTTCCGCGGCCACAGCCAGGCCGACCTCGATCCCCTGCACCAATACGAACGCCCCGCCGTGGCCGAGCTGGACCCCGCGTTCCACGGGCTCGGCCCGGAAGACATGGACACGGTATTCAACACCGGCTCCTTCCATGGCGGCGCGCCCGAGATGAAGCTGCGGGACCTCGTGGCGGCGTTGAAAAGGACCTACTGCGGCTCGATCGGCGCCGAGTACATGCATATCAACGAGACCGCGCAAAAACGCTGGATCCAGCAGCGCCTGGAGGCCGGCTCATCGGCGACCTTCACCGCCGACAGGAAACGTCAAATCCTCGAGCGGCTCATCGCCGCCCAGGCCCTCGAGGAGTACCTGCATACCAAATACGTCGGCCAGAAACGCTTCTCGCTCGAAGGCGGCGAAACGCTGATCCCGCTGCTCGACGAGTTGATCCAAGGCGGCGGGGGCGCCGGCGTCAAGGAGATCGTCATCGGCATGGCCCACCGCGGGCGCCTCAACGTGCTCGTGAACATCGTCGGCAAAATGCCCTCCGAGTTGATGCAGGAATTCGAGGGCAGGAAGAAGGCCGGCAGCGGCTCCGGCGATGTGAAGTACCACATGGGCTATTCCTCGGATATCGATACGCCGGGCGGGCCGGTGCACCTGACGCTGGCCTTCAACCCCTCGCACCTGGAGATCATCACGCCGGTGGTCGAGGGCTCGGTGCGCGCAAGGCAGGATCGCCGCCGCGACAGCGCGCGCAGCCAGGTGCTGCCCATCCTGATCCACGGCGACGCCGCCTTCGCCGGCCAGGGCGTGGTCATGGAGACCTTCAATTTCTCGCAGACGCGCGGCTATTCCACCGGCGGCACGGTGCACATCATCGTCAACAACCAGATCGGCTTCACCACATCCGATCCGCTCGATTCGCGCTCCACGCTCTATTGCACCGACGTGGCCAAGACCGTGCAGGCGCCGATTTTCCACGTCAACGCCGACAATCCGGAGGCGGTGCTGCGCATCGCCCTGCTGGCGCTCGATTACCGCATGACGTTCAAGAAGGACGTCGTCATCGATCTCGTCTGCTTCCGCAAGCACGGCCACAATGAATCCGACGAGCCGATGGCCACCCAGCCGATCATGTATCAGCGCATCCGCCAGCACCCCGGCCTGGTCAAACTCTACGCCGACCGTCTGCAACGGGAAGGGGTGATCGGCGCCGATGATCCGGCGCAGATGCGGCAGCAGTACGTGCAGATGCTGGAGGAGGACCAGCCGGTGTCCCGCTCGCAGATTTGCAACCTCGACAAGACCTACGCGGTGAATTTCGAGCCCTACAAGGCCGGCCAGTGGTGGATGCTGGCCGATACCACCCTGCCGCTGGAAAAGGCGCGACAGCTGGCCGGGCGGTTCACAAGCTACCCGCAAAATTTCAAGCTGCACAAGAGCGTGGCCAGGATCATGGAGGCCCGTCGTGAAATGGCGGCGGGCAGGGAGCCGATGGACTGGGGATTCGCCGAAACGCTTGCCTACGCCTCGCTGGTGGATGAGGGGTATCCGGTGCGCCTGTCCGGCCAGGACAGCGCCCGCGGCACCTTTTTCCACCGCCACGCCGTTCTGCACCACCAGGAGACCGGAGAAACCTTCCTGCCGTTGCAGCACATTCGCGAGGGGCAGGCGCAGTTCCTGGTCATCAATTCCACGCTTTCGGAAATGGCGGTGCTGGGCTTCGAGTACGGCTACAGCAGCTCCGAACCGAACGCGCTGGTCATCTGGGAGGCGCAATTCGGCGATTTCGCCAACTGTGCGCAGGTGGTCATCGACCAGTTCATCGCCTCCTGCGAGGCCAAGTGGGGACGGCTGTGCGGATTGACGCTGTTCCTCCCGCACGGCTACGACGGCCAGGGGCCGGAGCATTCCTCGGCCCGGCTGGAGCGCTTTCTGCAACTGTGCGCGGAGGACAACATGCAGGTGTGCGTGCCCAGCACGCCGGCGCAGATGTTCCATCTGCTGCGGCGGCAGATGCTGCGCCCCTACCGGCGGCCGCTGGTGGTGATGACGCCGAAGAGCCTGCTGCGCCACAAGCTGTCGGTGTCGACGCTCGCGGATGTCACCGATCGCGGCTACCAGATGGTGCTCAAGGAAATCGACCCCATCACGCCGGACGGGGTGGATCGCGTGCTGGTGTGCAGCGGCAAGGTGTATTTCGATTTGCTCGAGGCCCGCCGCGCCAACGGCATCGAGGACATCGCGATTCTGCGCATCGAGCAGCTTTATCCCTTCCCGCGCAATGATCTGCGCGCCGCCATCGAGGGCTACCCGAACGCGCGGGAGGTGGTGTGGGTGCAGGAGGAGCCGCGCAACCAGGGCGCCTGCGCCTTCCTGCTGGAAAGCCTCAACCTGTTCAGCTGCCTGCGTGAGCCGCAGACCATGATCATCGTGGCGCGGCCTTATTCCGCCGCGCCCGCCGTGGGCTCGTACGCCCTGCACCTGGAACAGCAGAAGACCATCGTCAGCGACGCGCTGCGGTTGCACGGCCGCGCCGGGCAGAAGAAAAAAACGGCCTGAGCGTATACTAGCGGGGCGGCGGCGGTCGGACGCCGGCTCGCGCGGCAAGGAAAGGGGGGCAGCATGCTCATCGAAGTGAAGGTGCCGGTGCTCGCGGAATCGACGCCCGACGCCACCCTGCTGGAATGGCGCAAAAAGGCGGGGGAAACCGTGCGCCGCGGCGAAAACCTGATCGATCTTGAAACCGACAAGGTCACGCTGGAGGTGGCGGCGCCGGAAAACGGCGTGTTGAAGGAAATCAAAAAACAGACCGGCGAGACCGTGGTCAGCAACGAGGTGCTCGCCATCCTTGACACCAGCGCCGCCGCGACCGCGACGGCCGCGCCGTCGGCAACCGCGCCCCCCGCCGCGGCTCCAAAACCCGCGCCGGCGAAGGAAACGGCGACGCCCGCCGCCAGGCTGAGTCCCGCGGCGCGCAAGCTGGTCGATGAGCAGGCCCTCGACCCCGCCGCCATCGCGGCCAGTGGCCGGGAAGGCCGCATCACCAAGACCGATGTCATCGAGCATCTGACCCGTGCCGCGCCGGCCGCCGCCCCTCCTCCCCCCGCCGCCGGCCGTGCGGAACAGCGCGTGCCGATGACGCGGCTGCGCAAGCGCGCCGCCGAGCGGCTGCTGCAGGCCCAGCGCGAAAACGCGCTGCTCACCACCTTCAACGAGGTCAACATGCAGCCGATCATGGAGCTGCGCAACCGCTACAAGGACGCCTTCGAGAAGGCCCACGGCGTCAAGCTCGGCTACATGTCCTTCTTCGCCCGGGCCGCGGTCGAGGCGCTCAAAAAATTCCCCGTCATCAACGCCTCGGTGGAGGGTGATGACATTCTGTATCACAACTACTTCGATCTGGGCATCGCGGTCAGCGCCCCCCGCGGACTGGTGGTGCCCGTCATCCGCGACGCCGACCAAATCTCCTTCGCCGATTTCGAGAAGCGGCTGCGCGACCTGTCCGAGAAGGCACGCAACAATCAATTGTCCATCGAGGACCTGACCGGCGGCACCTTCACCATCACCAACGGCGGCGTGTTCGGCTCGCTGCTGTCCACACCGATCGTCAATCCGCCGCAAAGCGCCATCCTCGGCATGCACAAGATTCAGGAGCGGCCGGTGGCTGAAAACGGCCAGGTCGTCATCCGTCCGATGATGTATCTGGCCGTGTCCTACGACCACCGCATCATTGACGGCCGCGAGGCGGTGCAATTCCTCGCGGCCATCAAGGAGCATCTGGAATATCCGGCCCTGGCGTTGCTGGGAATATAAGAAAATCCCATGGCTGACTACGACGTCATCGTCATCGGCGCCGGACCGGGCGGCTACGTGGCCGCGATCCGCTGCGCGCAACTGGGCCTCAAAACCGCCTGCGTCGAAGGCTGGCTCGGCGCCGGCGGCAAACCGGCGCTGGGCGGCACCTGCCTCAACGTCGGCTGCATCCCTTCCAAGGCGCTGCTCGATTCCTCGCACCATTACGAGCACATCAGCAGGCACGCCAAGGATCACGGCATCAGCGTGCAGGGCGTGGAGATGAACGTCGGCGTCATGCAGAAACGCAAGGACAAGGTCGTGCAGTCGCTGACGCTGGGAATCGCCGGGCTGTTCAAGAAAAACAAGATCGACTGGCTGCAAGGTTCCGGGAAATTGCTGGGCGCCAACGAAGTCGAGGTGAATCCCACCACGAGCGATGGCAAGAAACAAACCGTCCGCGCCGGACACATCATCATCGCCACCGGCTCGGTGCCGGCGCGCATTCCGCCCGCACCCGTCGATCAGAAAACCATCGTCGATTCCACGGGTGCGCTGGCGTTCGACGCCGTCCCCGGGACGCTGGGCGTGATCGGCGCCGGCGTCATCGGCCTGGAACTGGGCAGTGTGTGGCGGCGGCTCGGTGCGCAGGTCGTGGTGCTGGAGGCGCTGGACGATTTCCTGCCGGCGGCCGACAAGACCATCGCCGACGAGGCCTTCAAGACGCTCATCAAACAGGGGCTGGACATCCGCCTCGGCGCCAAGGTCACCGGCACCCAGGCCAGGGACGGCGGCGTCACCGTGAGCTACGAATTGAAGGGCGAGAAACAGGAGCTGACGGTCGAGAAATTAATCGTGGCGGTGGGCCGCAAGCCCAACACCGAGGGGCTGAATGCCGCCGGCGTCGGCCTCAAGCTCGACGCGCGCGGCTTCATCGAGGTGGACGCCGACTGCCGCACCAGCCTGCCGAACGTCTACGCGATCGGCGACGTCGTGCGCGGCCCCATGCTGGCGCACAAGGCCTCCGAGGAAGGCGTGGCCGTGGCCGAGCTCATCGCCGGCCAGCATCCGCATGTGAATCTGGACATCGTGCCGTGGGTCATCTACACCTGGCCCGAGATCGCCTGGGTGGGCAAGTCCGAACAGCAGTTGCGCGCGGAGGGACGCGAAATCAAAACCGGCAGTTTCCCCATGATGGCCAGCGGCCGCGCCAAGGCGATGAACGAAACCGGCGGGGTGGTCAAAATGATCGCCGACGCCCGCACCGATGAGCTGCTGGGGGTGCACATCTTTGCCGCCAACGCCTCGGAACTGATCGCCGAGGCGGTGCTGGCGATGAACTACGGCGGCAGCAGCGAGGACATCGCGCTCACCATCCACAGCCATCCGACGCTGGCCGAGGCCATGCACGAGGCGGCGCTGGCCGTCTCCGGCCGCGCCATTCATTTCTAGTCCGCAGGCCCCCGATCGCAGGGCCGTCAACATCCCCTCTGCCGTGGCATCGACGTCCGCCGGCGCTCAGGCCACGGCGGGCGGCTTGGAGATTTTTGTCACCTTGCGGTGTTTTTTGACTTCATCGCCATGGATGTCGGACGTGGAGGCAAGATGGCCGTTGAACTGGGTGACCAGATCATTGGTCGCCGCCTTGAAGATATCGAACACCTTCGCCGTCTGTTCGTACAGCCTGGGCGAGTACTCCGTGATCAGATCCGATTCCATCGCCGCGCACTCGGCGGGATTGCGCTGCCCCGTGAATATCTGCATCTGTCTGGTGCCGTATTCGATCCACAAGGCCATCAGTTCATTCTGTGTCTTCGCCAGCTTGTCGAAGATGGCGAGTTGAATATCGCCAAGTCTCGTCGCCGCCTGCCAGGCATTGGAGAGCATGTCCGCCGGACCGACGGATTGGGATTCGGATTTGGATCCGCTCATGTGCGACCTCCTCTGTAACCGGGTCTTGATAAGCGCGACCCGCAAGAAGTTATGATGAGCCGTGCCAGAATTCTTCCCAGCTTCTGAAAATTATTTCAGCTTGCTGACAGTATAGGCGGCGATCCATGGATCAACCACCTTGCCGTGCAGCAAACAGCGCGCGCCTTGCAACCCTGTCCTTCGGGTCGTAGCATTTGTCAATTGAAACAGGAGGTAAAGCTCAGCTGCCCTCCACACTACTGAAGACTTCCTCGATCCGCGGTGATGAACTGCAAAACCGTCTTGTTGATCCTCTGCTGCGCTGCGGCGTCTGCGGCCGTCCTGCCGGCCGCCGGCAATGCCTCCCGTGAGCCGCGGCAAGCCGGGGTCACGGACCGGACCGCCCCGGGCGTGGCGAGCCCGCCGCCCGTCGCGCCGGATGAGGGAACCTTGTACCGCTGCTGCACTTCCTCGGGGATCTTTCCTCGCTACGTGAACCCCGATGACCGCCCGAGAGCGGCCGCCAGGGAAGGCAGCTTCTGTCTCGCCGTCATGCCCTCGGGCCGGCGTATTCCCGGAATCGTCTGCCACAGCTGAAAGATCGACGCGAAACCGCCGGCTGCGGCATCGTGCTGTTTTCTGACCTGAAAATCCTCCATTTACCGACCCGCAAACTCCGGTTTCTCGTCCCTCGCACCGCGCGCTCCGCACGGCCGCGATCCGGCGTTTGTTGTTTCAAGCCTGCTGAACGCCGGGGGGCGGAGGAGCGGCCTTGCAGGCCGTGACGCGGTTGCGTCCGCCGTGCTTGGCCTCATACAGCGCGATGTCGGCGGCCTGCAGCAGTTGCCGGCTCGTTCTGCCGTGGTCGGGAAACGCCGCCACGCCGATGGATATCGTGGCCTGCAGGACCAGCTGCTCATGGCGCACACTCAGGGATTCAACGGCGGATCGCAGCTGCCCCATGCGCTGCATGGCGTGAGCGAGCGACGTCGCCGGCAGCACCACCACGAATTCCTCCCCCCCGTAGCGGCATACCACGTCCTCCGCGCGCGTTTGATCGCGCAGCAACGCGGCCAGCGACCGCAGCATGACATCCCCCGCGGCGTGTCCGTGGGTGTCGTTGAGAAGTTTGAAGTGATCGATGTCCAGCACGGCCAGGCTTAAGGGGCTTCGTTCACGGGTGGCCCTTGATAATTCGCGATCGAGCGTCTCCTCGAGATAGCGGCGGTTGAACAATCCGGTCAGCGGATCGCGGATGGCCTCCTCGCGTAACTTGGCCTGCAAGGCCATGTTCTCGGCAAGCTGCGCCTGCAGGCGCACGTTGTATTCCTGGATAATCATCTTTTGCTTGTTCAGGCGCCGGTTGAAGGACCACAGCAGCAGGATGGCCGCGCCGGCGGCCAGAAACATTGCCAGTGTGGCGCCCAGCACACGTTTCAATCTTTCAACCGGCGGCGGCGTCGCCTCCTCATAAAGCATTCCCTCCAGCGAATAATCACGATTCAACTGGCCGAGCTGGACATAGGTATCAGCGATGTTCTTCCATCGGCCCGCGTTCATGTGCCCGATCTCGATGAGATCGGGCAGCAATAATTCCCGCATGGTTTCATATTCGAACCGCAAATGCTCGGCCGTGCGGGACGTTCCGTATTGCTGGAGAATCCTGATGGTCTCGTCCGGGTGGGACATGGCGTATTCCCACCCCCGCATGCTGGCCCCCCGGAAGGCCGCCACCCGTTCCGGATGCGCACTGATTTCCCGCTCGGAGGTGAAAAGATTATCGCCGTAGAAATCGATCCCATAGTGCAGCGGGCGGAAAAGCCGGATGGGAAACCCGTGTTCGTGGAAAAAGTAGGGCTGATCGGTGAGATAAGCGGACAGGGCATCCAGCCTGCCCTCCATCAACGCCTCCTTGTCATCGGCCTGATCGAGAAAGTTGAATTTGTCGAGCGACCCGGCTTCATTCAGCAGCATGGGCTTGATGGACGGCGTGCTGGCGCTGTCCATGATCGTCCTGCCGACCAGCTGTTGCGGCGTGATGATGTCCGAGTCCCGCGCGACGATTAACACGTCGGGGGAATGTTGGAAAATGACCCCGAGGATGACCACGGGCTTGCCGCGGCAGCGATCCAAGAGCAGGCCGGCGGATCCCGTCGCATACTGGGCCCGGCCGGAGACAACCTCGCCGACGATGTCGATGTCGGGACCGCCCTCCCGGATTTCAACATCCAACCCGGCGTCGCGGTAATAGCCCTTCTCCCGGGCGATGTAATAGCCGGCGAATTGATAGGACCGGGCCCATTTGAGTTGCAGCGCGACCTGCTCGGCAGCCCCTGCCGGCGCGGCCAGCATGATCGCGACACAAACAGACAGAATCAGGCGCATGACTCTCATGGATGATTTCGGCTGGATCACCCGCCGCCGGCGATCGTGATTTTGCCCCGCGTGGCCGGGAAGGCCGGGGGGCGGGAGCCAACCGCCACTTGTCCGGGCACCGCGCGATGGTCAAACAGATTTTGCATGCTACATGCATTGCCAGGCGGTGTGATTCGTGATTCCCCCTATGGCACTGACACGCGCTTTTTGTTACCATTTCTTGTGCAGTGCAGCGAACGATAAACGCGGGCTTCCTTCCCCGTGCAACGTAATGTATACCTCTCAATAAATCGGGAGAAGAGCATGCAAAACACAGTCATCGTCGCCGCCGGACGCACCGCCATCGGCAATTTCGGCGGCGCATTCGCAGACACGCCGGCCGCGCAGCTCGGCGCCAAGGTCATCGCGGCGCTGCTCAAGCAAACCAATCTCAAACCCGAACAAATCGACGAGGTCATCCTGGGTCAGGTGCTGACCGCAGGCGTCGGAATGAATCCGGCGCGGCAGGCGGCGATCTACGCCGGTCTTCCGCACACCATCCCATCGATGACCATCAACAAGGTCTGCGGTTCCGGCCTCAAAGCGGTGGCCCTGGCGGCGCAGGCCATCCGCGCGGGCGATGCCGAAGTCATCATCGCCGGCGGCCAGGAAAACATGAGCCTCGCCCCACACCTTCTGCCCAAATCCCGCACCGGCACCAAGATGGGCGACTGGCCGCTGAAGGACCACATGATCAACGAGGGCCTGACCGACGTTTTCAACAACTGCCACATGGGCGTCACCGCCGAGAACATCGTCAAGCAGTACGGTTTCACCCGCGAGGCCCAGGACAGGTTCGCCGCCGCCTCCCAGCAGAAGGCCGAGGCGGCGCAGAAGGCCGGCAGGTTCAACGACGAGATCATCCCGATCGAGATCCCGCAGAAGAAGGGCGAGCCGCTCATCATCAACAAGGATGAATATCCGCGCCACGGCACGACCGTCGAGGGGCTGGCCAAACTGCGTCCGGCCTTTGACAAGGACGGCACGGTGACGGCGGGAAACGCCTCCGGCATCAACGACGGCGCCGCCGCCGTCATCGTAACGAGCGAAAAAAAGGCCGGCGAATTGGGCTTGCAACCGCTGGCGAGAATCGTGGCCTATGCCAGCGCCGGCGTCGACCCCAAGATCATGGGCACCGGCCCCATCCCGGCCACCCGGCGCTGCCTGCAAAAGGCGGGGTGGACGGTCGCCGATCTCGATTTGATAGAAGCCAACGAGGCCTTCGCCGCCCAAGCCATGTCCGTGGACAAGGATCTGGGCTGGGATGTGAGCAAGGTCAATGTCAACGGCGGCGCCGTCGCGCTCGGTCACCCCATCGGCGCTTCCGGCTGCCGCATACTGGTGACGCTGCTGCATGAAATGAAACGTCGCAACGCCAAAAAGGGTCTCGCCACGCTGTGCATCGGCGGCGGCCAGGGTGTCGCGATTGCCGTGGAGAGATGAGGCCATGAAAACCTCACTGCAGGGCAGGGTCGCCATCGTCACCGGCGGCACGGGCGGCATCGGCATGGCGATTTGCCGGCAACTCGCGGACTCCGGCGCCAGGGTTGCCACCAATTACCGCAGCGAGGAAAAGCTCAAGAAGGCTCAGGAGGCAGGCAAGGGATATGCTTTTTATTTCTTCAAGGCCGACGTCACGGATTTCGACAGTTGCAAACAATTCGTCGAGGCCGTGGAAAAAGACGTCGGCCCGGTTGACATCCTGGTCAACTGCGCCGGCATCACCAGGGACACCACGCTGCGCAAGATGACCAGGGAACAATGGGACAGCGTATTGACCACCAACCTGGACAGCGTCTTCAACATGAGCCGTCACGTCGTCCAGGGCATGACGGATCGCGGTTTCGGACGCATCATCAACATCTCCTCCGTCAACGGACAGAAGGGCCAGTTGGGACAGACCAATTACTCCGCCGCCAAGGCCGGCATGCACGGCTTCACCATGGCGCTGGCGCAGGAGGTGGCCCGCAAGGGCGTGACGGTCAACACCGTCTCCCCCGGCTACATCGCCACCGACATGGTCATGGCCGTTCCGGAGGACATCCGCAAACAAATCATCGCGCAGATCCCGGTCGGCCGTCTCGGCAGGCCCGAGGAAATCGCCTGCGTGGTCGATTTTCTGTGCGCGCCGGAGGCGGCATTCATCACCGGCGCCGACATTTCCGCCAATGGCGGCCAGCACATGATGTAGCGAGGGACAATCATGACTGAAAAACGCATCATCAAAAAATATCCCAATCGTCGCCTGTACGATACGACGGAAAGCAAGTACATCACGCTGGAGGACGTGCGCCACCTGATCGTCCAGGGCGTGCCGTTCTGCGTCGTCGACAAGCAGACCGAGGAGGACATCACGCGCAGCATTCTCCTGCAAATCATCATCGAGCAGGAGGAGGCCGGAGGATCGCCGTTTTTCTCCACCGACGCCCTGCAACAGTTGATTGGCTTCTACGGCAAGTCCATGCAAAACCTGGCGGCCCAGTACATCCAGCAAAGCCTGTCGTTGTTCACCAATCAGCAGCAGCGCTTGAGCGAGCAGGTGACCCGCGCCGTCAGCAGCAATCCGATGACCGTATGGAGCAAGATGACCGAGCAGAATCTCGAACTCTGGCAGCGCATGCAAAATGAATTCTTGAAGGCGACCGGCATGCCGGTGAGCCCCGCCCCCGCCGCCGGGGCGGGAGCCGGACCCTCCACCGACATTCCTCCCAAGGATTGAAGCCGCCGGCGTCTCCCGGGCGGCAAACGGCCGTGTCTTGAAATCCGTTTCCGGGGTCGCCGGCCATGAGCGCCGAACTCGTCTGCTGGAAATGCGGCCACCCGCTGGGTGCTGCGGGGTTATCGATCTCGCGGCGCGATCTCTGCCCCAAATGCAACGTGGATCTGCACGTCTGCAAGCTGTGCCGGTTCTATGATGTCCGCGCCGCCAAGGCCTGCCGCGAACCCATTGCCGAGCCCGTCGCCGACAAGGAGCACGCCAACTTCTGCGACTATTTCAAACCCATGGCCGGCGCCTGGCATCCGGAAGATCAATCAAGAGCCGCGGCAGTCCGTGCCCGGCTGGACGCCCTTTTTGGCCTCGACAAATAAAAGCCCCGGCTGGAACAATCCTGCCGGGGCTTTTGCTCATGCCACTGCTTGGCGCCTTTCAAGCGGCCTTGCTGAGTTCCCACGTATCGGGTGAACGATTGAGCCGCGACAGCAGCAACTCGCGTTCGAGCTCAAGTTCACGCGGCAGGCGATCGCCAAACTTGGCGAAGAACTCCTTCTGCTCCTCGGCCTCGGCCTTGGCCTTTTCCCGATCGATGTTCATGATCGAGTAATACTTCTCGCGCGGAAAATCCAGGCCGTCCCAATTCAGCGCCGAGTGTGGCGGCAGCCAGCCGATGGGGCTTTCCACGGCCTGGCCCCGGCCCCGGCAGCGATCCACGATCCATTTCAACGCGCGCATGTTTTCGCCGAAGCCGGGCCACACGAACCTGCCGTTCTCATCCTTGCGGAACCAGTTGACGCGGAAGATGAGCGGCGGGGTGGAGACGCTTCCGCGACCGATCTTGAGCCAGTGCGACCAGTAATCGGCCATGTTGTAACCGCAGAACGGTAGCATGGCCATCGGATCGCGGCGCATGGCGGCCTGGCCGATGGCGGCCGCGGTGGCCTCCGAACCCATGGTGGCGGCGAGATACACGCCGTGCTCCCAGGAGTAGCTCTGGAATACCAGCGGGAAATTCTTGCTGACCCGGCCGCCGAACACGAAGGCACTGATCGGCACGCCGGCGGGGTTCTCCCAGTCGGGATCGATGGACGGGCATTGACTGGCGGGCGCGGTGAAGCGTGCGTTGGGGTGCGCGGCCGGACCATCGCTTGCCGGCGTCCAATCCCTGCCTTTCCAATCGATGGCATGTGCCGGTGGTTGATCGGTCATGCCCTCCCACCACACGTCGCCGTCATCAGTCAGCGCGCAGTTGGTGAAGATGCAGTTTCCCTTCAACGTCAGCATGGCGTTGGGATTGGAGTGCATGGAGGTGCCCGGCGCCACGCCGAAATAGCCGGCCTCCGGGTTGATGGCGTAGAACCTGCCGTCCGCCCCCGGCTTGATCCAGGCAATGTCATCGCCGATGGTGGTGACCTTCCAGCCCTTGAAGCCATCGGCCGGCGGGATCAGCATGGCGAAGTTGGTCTTGCCGCAGGCGCTCGGAAATGCCGCCGCGACATAGGTCTCCTCGCCCTGGGGCGACTCGACGCCCAGAATCAGCATGTGTTCGGCGAGCCAGCCCTGCTCGCGGCCCATGACCGACGCGATGCGCAGCGCGAAGCACTTTTTGCCCAAGAGGGCATTGCCGCCGTAGCCGGAGCCGTACGACCAGATTTCCTGGGTCTCGGGAAAATGAGTGATGTATTTCGTGTCATTGCACGGCCAGGAGACATCCTTCTGGCCCGGCGCCAGCGGCGCGCCGACGGAATGCACGCAGGGCACGAATTTCCCATGCTCGCCGAGCGCGTCCAGCGCCTGCTGGCCCATGCGCGTCATGATGCGCTGGTTGACGGCGACATAAGGCGAATCGCTGATCTCAACGCCGATGTGCGAAATGTTGGAGCCGATCGGCCCCATGCTGAACGGCACCACGTACATGGTGCGGCCGCGCATGCAGCCGTCGAAAAGCTTGTCGAGGATGGCCCGCATTTCCTTGGGGTCCATCCAGTTGTTGGTCGGCCCCGCGTCCTCCTTTTTTGCGCTGCAGATGAAGGTGCGGTCCTCCACGCGCGCCACGTCACCGGGGCTGGAGCGGGCAAGAAAACTGTGGGGACGCTTGGCGGGATTGAGCTGGATGAAGGTGCCGGCCTTCACCAGCGCTTCGCACATCCGGTCATACTCCGCTTGTGATCCGTCGCACCAATAAATTTTCTCCGGTTTGCAGCGGGCGGCGATTTCATCCACCCACTTGAGTAGGGCTCGGTTCCTGGTTCTTTTGCTGCCATCGTGCTGGATGGTCATTAGACGCGCTCCTGAAGTCGCTACGTTTATCCAAAGTCCAAATGCGGAGGCCGCCGCCCACCCGCGACCAATTTCAATCATGCACTTTAACTGAAACAGTTCAGTTATATCAAGGGGTTACATATTTGATGCTGCTGCGCACTGTAAGTCCCCCTTGCGCTTGAAAATTTGCACCCGTGTTGATGGCCGATTCCATGGGCTCCTCTGTTGACCAAGGGTGTTGACAAGGAAAGAAAATATATATATTGTGCGTCGCAACAAATGGTGCGGCGCATCATTAAATTTGTTGAATCACGGGTACAGACGCTACAGACGAGGATGACATCATGCAAAACGCATTCGTAGAGCAATTGGAAGATTTCGGCAAGAGCACCCTGGAGGCAACCAAGGAGCTCGAATCGATCAGCACCAGCCTGATCAGCAAGCTGACGGAAATTCAGATGCAAATGCTGTCCATTGCATTGGAAGCGAACGTCAAGAACATCAACCTGGTCAGCGGCACGCGCGACTACAAGGAGCTCTTCGCCGCGCAGGCCAGGCTCGCCTCCGAGTACAACGACAAGCTGTTCAACAACGCCAAGAAGACCAGCGACATCCTGAACGAGGCGCGCACGCAGCTGACGGAATGGATGACGGCGGTGATGAAGACGGGCACCAAAAAGTCCTCCAACGGACGCAAAGCCGCCTAGCCCGGACGATTCTGACCTCCCTTCCCTTCATCCGACCCTCCCCGGGGCGGCTCTGAAGGGATTTTTTTTGTCCATCAATTTGGATGTACCATGCGAGATCACACCGCCTGGAGGCCAGCCATGAAAATCAAACTCGACATCGATGCCACGCCGAAGGAATTGCGCGTCTTTTTCGGCATGCCTGATTTTGAGCCGCTGCAAAAGGAATGGCTGGTATATCTCCGTGAAAAAATGAAACAGGGAATGGAGAACTTTGATCCGGCCGCCCTGCTGGCGAATCCGGCCGGTTCCTTCAAGATGTTCGAGGAGATGCAAAAGGCCTTCTGGCAGCAGTATGCCAGGAAGGCCGGTGAACAACCCGAGGAAGGCGCCTGAGACGCCCTAGGTACGCTGATTCACCCATTCACAGGCGGCCGGCGGGATCATCTTCTGCGCCTTGCCGCTCACGTAGATGCCGATGTGGCCGCCGGGAAATTCAAGCGCGGTGTAATCCTTGGTGCCGACATAGCGTTCGAGCGCCTTGGAGGAGGCCGGCGGCACCAGATGATCATCCTTGGCATAGATATTGAGGACCGGCATGGTGATATTTTTCAAATCGACCCGATGATTGCCGATGACGATCTCGCCCTTGATTAATTTGTTTTTCTGATAAAAATCCTTCATGAATTGGCGGTAGGCCTCGCCGACCTGATCGGGACTGTCAAAGATCCACTTCTCCATGCGCATGAAATTCTTTGCCGCCATGGGATCATCCAGCGTATTGATCATGTCCATGTACTTCTGACCGAACAGACGGAAGGGCTTCAAGGCGAGGAAGGTCCAGTTGAGCATCTCTCCGGGGACATTGCCCATGGTCTCGACGAGACGATCGATATCCACCTTCCTCACCCAATGGCTGAGCATGTCGTCGGGCGTGTGGAAATCGACCGGCGTCACCGTCGTGATCAAATTGCGCACCTTCTTCGGATGGGTCGCGGCAAAGCACAGGCTGAAGGTGCCGCCCTGGCAGATGCCAAGGATGTTGATGCTGTCGACGCCGTGCCGCTTGCGCAGGACATCCACGCAACGGCCCAGATAGCCATTGATGTAGTCGTCGAGGGTCAGGTACAGATCGCCGCCATCCGGATAACCCCAGTCAATCAAATAAACATCCAGGCCGCCCGCCATCAGGCCGCGTATCATGGAACGATTCTGTTGCAGATCAGCCATGTAGGGCCGGTTGACCAGCGCGTAAACGACAAGCAGCGGCACCGGGTTGAGCCGTTCCACAAAGGGCTTGAAGTGGTAGAGCACCAGCTTGTCTTCGCGGTAGATTTCCTCCTTCTCGGTGGCGCCCACGTCAATTTCACCCAGCTCGCTCAGCGTCTTCATGCCAAGCGCGAGCTTGTTGCCAAGATCCTGCATTTCCTTGAGGGCCTCGTCCGGCGTGATCTGGAATGGGAACACTGGGGTCGACTCCTGATGAAAGTGGATGGTTTACCCGCCCGCCTTGACCGGGCGCTGTGATTCGGCCGGTGAGTTGCCCGCAGTCGCGGCGCCGGCCTCCACCGCGCCGGGGGCTCTTGCCGTGATCATCCTTTTCCCAGCCTGTTTTTTCCGTGCCGGCAGTTCCGCGGACTCCGCCGGCCTGCCTCCGGATGTCTCATCGCCTGCCACGGCGCCGGCGACTCCGGTACGTTTGCGCAAAGCATCCGCTTCCCTTGACTGGGCGCCTCCTTCACCGCCATGGCCGCCGCCGGCGTGATGTGCATGACGGTGTGACGGGCCCCCGTCGCGGCCGTTGCGCTCCCGTTGCAGCGACTTGATGGAACGCCGTAATTCGTTCTGATGCCTGATGATGCTGTTCATTTCGCGGCGTGTCGGCATGTTCAGAGCGCCGAGATGTTCATCCAGGATGAGGCGGGCCTGGTGCTTGACGGCCATCAGGGCGTTGACCATTTCCCCGTAGACATCCTGAAATTCGGGCGACATGACGAATTCGGCGTACGATTCCTCGCCGCAATCCACCCACAGGTCGTACATCGCGCGCAATGTTTTGATCGACTCGCCCTTCTCACCCATGGCCTCCAGCTTTTTATAGAGGCGGTCGAGGGTGTCCATGCCGAGGTGATGATGGGCGCTGAGATACTCCTGCAGCACCTTTTGATAATTGAGCAGCGCGCGGGCGAATTGCTGCAATTGTTCCTGGCTTTCACGGGTATAGCCGACGCCCGGAACGGAAAGGAATCGATCCACGCTCCGATGCACCTGCTCGCCCATTTTCTCCAGCGCCTCCGAGCGGACGTTCCGCAACACGTCGCCGGGGGTCATGGCGCTGCCCGACATCATGCGGTACCAGGTGTCCAGCGGCAGTTCGAACAATGCCGAAAAACCACGGAGATAATTCGGCACATCCTGGGACCGGGCCCTGGCGAGGGTTTCCTTGATCGCATCAAAGTGGGATTTGAGCTGTTCCTTCCAGCCGTCGCCCTCCTTCGCGCCGGCGGGAATGGAGGTGAGGAATTTCATCAGCTCTTGGGAGAGCGTCATGAAAACCTTGCCCTGCTCCACCAGATGTTCGTAGAACCGGCGATGTTCCGGCAGGCTTCCGGCCACGGCGTTCCACCAGTGGTCAAGCCCCTCCGCCCAGCTTCCCTTTGACGGGCCGCCGGCGGCGTCGGCCACGCCCTGCGTATACATGCGGCTCCAGCTTTCCCAGAATTGCCTCTGGAGATCGAGCCAGCCGGTATTTTCCGTTGAATTTGCGGAGGGATTGTCAGTGGTCATAAAAGCTTCACTTGGCGTCGATGAGCATGGTAGACGGCTAACTTTTTGTATGCTAGCACGCCGATTATTGCACTGCAACAAAAGACATCGCACAGAAGAACCCCGCGCTGGACGATATAATTGATTTTCAAGCCCGTTTCGACCCCCTCATGCCTCCGGACCAAGACCTGCTCCTGAATACCGCGATCGAGGCGGTGGCGACTGCCTGCGCGATTACCCGCCGGTTGCAATCCGAACGCCGCACCGTGGCCGGACTTACCAAGACCGATCACAGCCCCGTGACGGTCGCGGATTTCGCCGCCCAGGCCATTATCGGACATCATCTGCAATCGCGCCTCGCTGATCTGCGCCTCGTAGGCGAGGAAGAGGGTGCCATGTTGTGCGGCGCGGGCGCCGCCCCGCTATGCGAGGACGTCACCGCGGCGCTGCGGGCGGCGTGGCCGCAAGCGACGCCTGATGCGATCGTTGCCGCCGTGGATGCCGGCCGGCACGGTCCTCTCACCAGCGGGTACTGGACGCTGGATCCCATCGACGGCACCAAGGGCTTTCTGCGCGGCGGGCAGTATGCAGTTTCGCTCGCCTACCTGGAGCAGGATCAGGTGCGGATTGCGGTCATGGGCTGCCCCAATCTGGCCGCCGATCCAGCGGCGCCCCTGGATCGGGCGGATGCCCGGGGCGTCATCGTCTATGCCACTGCCGGCGGCGGCGGCTGGTCCGTGCCCGCCACGCTGCCTGACGCGACGCCGACGAGATTACATTGCAGCGCTGACGCACGGGGAGCTTTGCGATTGTGCGAATCGGTGGAATCGGCGCACAGCCGTCACGATCTCTCCGCGCGCCTTCTGGCGGCCCTCGGTTGCGACACCTCGACCGTGCGTCTGGACAGCCAGGCCAAATATGTCGTGGTGGCGCGCGGCCAGGCGGACGCGTACCTGCGCATCCCCCGCAAACGGGACTATGCGGAGAAAATCTGGGACCATGCTGCGGGCAGTTTGATCGCCGCGGAGGCCGGCGCGACGGTCACGGACGCGGAGGGAAGGCCCCTGGACTGGAGTGCGGGCAGCGAACTGACGCGCAATCGCGGCATCCTCTGCGCCCCGCCGCACTGGCATGCCCGGCTTCTGGACGCCCTGCATCGACTTGAATAGGGTTTCATTCCCCCGTTTGCAGCAACAGACCCTTGTCGCGCGCGATCTGAAAGGTGCGGGAGAAAATCCAGACGCCCAGCGCCAGATACAGCAGCGAGGTCAGCACGCTGCCGGCAAACAGGGACGGGTCAAATCGGTGCTCGAGCAACACCGCCCGCATGCCTTCGAATACATAACTGCTCGGCACCGCCCATGCCAGCGGCCGCACGATCTCCGGCAGGGTGGAAACTGGATAGTAAATGCCGCTGATTGGCGCCAGCGCGAAGATCGACGCCCACGCCAGGCTTTCCACGCCCAGCCCGTAGCGCAGCAGCGCCGCGCAGATCAGCAACCCCACCGCCCATCCGAACATGATCAGCACGCTGAAGAACGCCAGCAACGGAAAGCCCATGTCGAATATGGAATAGCGGTACAGCGGGATGGCCAGCAGGGCGGCCGCGCCCACGCCGATGACCGCGCGCAGGACACTGATCACCAGGAGGGCGGCGATGAATTCATGGGGCCGCAGCGGGCTGGAAAAAAGATTGCCGAGATTGCGCGCGTACATCTCCTCCATGAACACCACCGACACGCCCAGTTGCGCGCGGAACAGCACGTCCCACAGCAGCACCGCCCCGATCAGCACGCCGCCGGCCTGCGCCACCCAGGAACTATGAGTGCTGAAAAAACGCGTCACCAGCCCCCAGATGATCATCTGCACCGTGGGCCAGTACACCGAATCGACGAGGCGCGGCCAGGAGCCGCGCAGCAGGTACAGATAGCGCAGCACGATGGCGTACACGCGGCCCCGGCTGAAACCATCATCAAACATGCGCGGCC
This sequence comes from Gammaproteobacteria bacterium, assembly GCA_021324815.1. Classification (GTDB taxonomy): domain Bacteria; phylum Pseudomonadota; class Gammaproteobacteria; order JAJPIJ01; family JAJPIJ01; genus JAJPIJ01. The sequence continues at coordinate 20,160 of JAJPIJ010000020.1, read as the reverse complement.
TCGCTCTCCCTCGACATCGCGCGGCGGCCGCCGTTTTCATCGCGGGCGATGTCGAGAAACACCTGTTCCAGCGTGGCGCGCCCGTAGCGGGCGATGAGCGCCGCGGGTTCGCCGCGATCCACGATCCGCCCCGTGCGCATGATCATGACGTGATCGCAGATGCGCTCGACCTCCGTCATGTTGTGGGAACTCAACAAAACGGTCGCCCCCGTGCGACGTTGATAGGACATGAGGAGGGCGCGTATGCGATCGGCGACATCCGGGTCCAGCGAGGCGTCGGCTCGTCCAGCAGGATCAGCTCCGGCTCGTTCAGCAGGGCCTTGGCCAGCGTCACCCGGGTCTTCTGGCCGGCGGACAGGGTTCGATATTTGCGGTCCATGATGGCCGCAATCGCCAGCTCCTCCGCCAGTTGCCGCAACCGCCGCCTCCGATCCCTGACGCCGTACAAACGCGCGTATATCGTGAGGTTCTCGCGCACGCTCAGGCTTTGCGGCAGTTCGACGTAGGGCGATGAAAAATTCATGCGCTGAAGGCACTGGTAGCGGTGCCGGCTCAGGTCCAGACCGAAGATCGTGATGCGCCCAGCCGTGGGCGTGACCAGGCCCAGCAGCATGGCCAGCGTCGTCGTCTTGCCGGCGCCGTTGGCCCCCAGCAGGCCGTGGATGCCGCCTCCATGCAATTGAAAGCTGATGTCATCCACCGCGCGTATCGGGCCGTAATGCTTGCTCAGCCCCTCCACATTCAGGACGGATTCATTCATGGACGGCCATCATGGTTGAAGTCGATATACGGAACAAGCGCAACGTCCTATAATCCGCGTCGGAGGTAAACGTCATGAAAATCCGCACGCTCATCGTACTCACCCTTTCACTGCTCGTTGGAACGGGATCGGCCGGTGCGTATGACGCCGACGGCGTGGGCGAGTTCTCGCATCTGACGTTGCGGGGCATTCACACGATCGCCCTCGACTTCGACGGCTTTTATGGCGATGTGGAGCAGTGCGGCGGCGCCGGTGAATCCGGCCTGCGCCGGGAGATCGAGCGGCGGCTGCTCCAGGCCGGCCTCAAGCTCATTCCGCCCGAGCAGGTGGTCCACACGCCGCAGGCCGCCTTCCTGCTGGTCAATCTGCATGTCGAATACGCCAGTTATTACTTTTACTCCTATTCCGTCTCCCTGAAGCTCAAGCAGAAGATTCCGCTCGCCGATCCGCAGTCCTACACCTCGCAGACGGTGTGGACCCAGGGCAACAACGGCATCGCCGAATTCGGCCGCCTGTGCAAGATCTATGACGAGACGCTGGCGCTGGTCGATGTCTTCATCGCCGAGCATGCCGCCCAGAACGCCACGCCGCACTGACCCCTCGTCTGGAAAACGATTTTCCTGGATTCCGGCGGCCGCCGCGAAAACGACTGTTTGTCTTCCGTGGCGCTGGATTCCGCGCACTCCCTGCATGGAATGACGAGCGTTCTTCAGCAGCTTGCTGAAAAACCCGTTTTTCAGCAAGCCGCGGTGCGGTCGAGGGATCGACCGCCATTGTTCAATCGCGCCGAGCGATTGAACAATGAAGCAAGGCAAAAACCGCGCTTTTTGCTTTGCGTGGCTGAAAAAGTCCTGGACGCACTTTTTCAGCGTCCTGTTAGAAAGGCATGCCGGGGGGGCGCTGGCCGCGCAACCCCCGCAGCAGCCCCATCAATCCGCCCTTCTTCGACATGCGCTTCATCATCTTCTGCATCTGATCGAACTGCTTCAGCAGCCGGTTGACGTCCTGGACCTGCGTCCCCGAGCCGTCGGCGATGCGCTTTTTGCGCGAGGCCTTGATGACGTCCGGGAAGGCGCGCTCGTGCGGCGTCATGGAGTCGATGATGGCCGTCATTTTTCTGATCTCCTTGTCGCCCGCGCCCGCCGCAATCGCCGGCGGCAGTTCGGCGACACCGGGCAGCTTGCTCATCAGCGCGCCGATGCCGCCCAGGTTGCGCATCTGTTCGAACTGCGCGCGCAAATCGGTCAAGTCGAAGGATTTGCCCTTCTTGAGCTTGCCGGCGAGCTCCAGCGCCTTGTCGCGATCGACCTTTTTCTCCACCTCCTCGATCAGCCCCAGCACGGCGCCCATGCCCAGGATGCGCGCCGCCACCCGATCCGGATGAAACGGCTCCAGCGCCGTGGTCTTTTCGCCGACGCCGATGAACTTGATCGGCTTGCCGGTCACCCGCCGCACCGACAGCGCCACGCCGCCGCGCGCGTCGCCGTCGGCCTTGGTGACGATCACGCCGGTCAGCGGAATGGTTTGATCGAAGACGCGCGCGGTGTTGACCGCATCCTGCCCCATCATGCAGTCCACCACGAACAGCGTCTCCACGGGCTGGAGCGCCGCGTGCAGCCGCCTGATTTCTTCCATCATGTCCGCGTCGATGTGCAGGCGGCCCGCGGTGTCGACCAGCAGCACGTCCTGATAATGCGTGCGCGCGTGCTGCAGGGCATTGACCGCGATTTGCACGGCCCCCTGAGCGGCGTCGCTGGGAAAGAAATCAACGCCCACCTCGGCGGCCAGCACGCGCAATTGCTCGATGGCGGCGGGCCGGTACACGTCGGCGCTGACCACCAGCACGGACTTGCGCTCCTCCTTCAGCCGCCGCGCAAGCTTGGCCACGGTGGTGGTCTTGCCCGAGCCCTGCAGGCCTGCCATCAACACCACCGCCGGCGGCGCCGCCCTGAGATTGAGCGCGTCGCTGGCCTGGCCCATGACGGCCGTCAGTTCGTCGCGCACGATGCGGATCAGCGCCTGCCCCGGCGTCAGCGTGGCGAAGACCTCCTCGCCCAAGGCGCGGTTGCGCACGTGGTCGATGAATTCACGCACCACCGGCAGGGCCACGTCCGCCTCGAGCAGCGCCATGCGCACCTCGCGCAGGGTCTCCTCGATGTTCTCGGGCGTAAGCCGCCCCTGCCCGCGCAGGTTCTTGATGACCTGGCTCAACCGTCGCGTCAGATTGTCAAACATTGAATTCTCCAGTGCCCGCAGGCCCGAAACGGCGCAAGCCGGCGGTCAACTTCAACCCACCGGCGCATTATGCCATCATGTTGCGCGATGAGCCCCGTCTCCGCCAGTGTCGCCGCCTTGGTGCTGTACGTCATGGCCGCGCTGCGCCAGGCCCGCGCCCTGGCCACCGCCGCCCCGGCGGCCGATCGACCCGCGGCCCTGCCTTACGGCTGGGCCGGCGCCGCGCTGATCCTCCACGGCGTGGGGCTGTGGCGCGGCATGCAGACCGGCGCCGGCGTCAACCTGGGCTTTTTCAACAGCGCCTCGCTGGTCATGTGGATCATCGTATTGATCCTCCTGGCCATGTCCCGCTACCGGCCGCTGGCCGGTCTCGCACTCATGGTTTTCCCCGCCGCCGCGCTCGCCGTGGCTCTCGACGTCATCTTCACCAGCCGGCGGGTGCTGCCCGCCGATACGCCGCCCGGCGTGCAGGTGCATATCGCCCTGTCCCTGCTGGCCTACAGCGTGCTCGCCATCGCCGCCCTGGAGGCGGCGCTGCTGGCGGTCGCCGACCGGCTGTTGCGCCAGCACCGTCCGCGCCGGCTGCTGAACGTCCTGCCGCCGCTCGCGACCATGGAGTCGCTGCTGTTTCAACTGCTCTCCGGCGGCCTGTTCCTGCTCAGCCTCGGGCTGATCAGCGGCTTCATGTTCGTCGAGAACCTGATGGCCCAGCATCTGGTGCACAAGACCGTGCTGTCGCTGCTGGCCTGGTGCGTGTTCGCGCTGCTGTTGTGGGGCCGCCACCAGCGCGGCTGGCGCGGCCGCATCGCGGTCAATTACACGCTGGGCGGCTTCGCGCTGCTGGCGCTGGCCTTTTTCGGTTCCGAATTCGTGTTGCAGTTGATTCTCCACCGCGTCTGAACGTCGCCGTCTTCGTGCTTTGAGGTAACGGCTTACGCCGAAGCGAGGTCATTATGGAATACCTGCCGCTGCAATCCCTGTTGATCATGCTGGCCGCGCTGCTGTTTTTGTCCGCCTGCTTCAGCGGCTCGGAGACGGCGATGATGGCGCTCAACCGCTACCGGCTGCGCCATCTGGCGGGCCAGAAACACGGCGGCGCAATCAAGGCGCAACGGCTGCTGGAGCGTCCCGATCGCCTGATAGGCCTGCTGCTGGTCGGCAACACCTTCGCCAATTTCGCCGTTTCCCAGGTCGCGACCTTCATCGGCCTGTCGCTGTTTCACGGCACCCCGCACCAGACCGAGGGCGTGGCGGCGGTGGGTTTCGCGGTGGGCACGATATTGCTGATTGTCAGCGAGGTCATGCCGAAGACCATCGCCGCGCTCTATCCCGAGCGCGTCGCGCTGCCCGCCGCACATCTCTTGCAGCCCCTCCTCAACGTCACCTATCCGCTGATCTGGCTGTTCAACGCCATTGCCAACGCCCTGCTCAGGGTGCTCGGCGTGCGCACGGAAAAGGGCGAGGAGATGGCCTTGAGCCGCGAGGAGCTGCGCACCGTGGTCAAGGAGGCGGGGGCCCTCATTCCGCGCCAGCACCAGCGCATGCTGTTCGCCATCCTCGATCTGGAGAAAGGCAGGGTCGAGGACATCATGGTGCCGCGCAACGAGATTGCCGGCGTCGACCTCAACGCCAGCCCCGCCGATCTGGCCGACCAGCTCGCCAACAGCCGCTACGTGCGCATCCCGGTCTATCGCGGCAGCATCGATCAGATCGTCGGCATACTGCACGTGCGCCGCCTGCCGCGCCTGCTCGCCGACGATCACCGCATCACCGTCGCGGAGATCGAGGCCGCCCTGGACGAGCCCTACTACGTGCCCATGGGCACGCCGCTGCACAAGCAACTGCTGAACTTCCAGCGTCATCGCGAACGCGTGGGGCTGGTGGTCGATGAATACGGCGATCTGCAGGGACTCATCACCCTGGAGGACCTGCTGGAGGAGATCGTCGGCGAATTCACCACCGACGCCCTGAGTTTTTCCAGGGACATCTTCCCGCAGGAGGACGGCAGCTACCTGGTGGACGGCGCGACCAGCATCCGCGAGATCAACCGCGTGCTCAAATGGAAGCTGCCGACGCGCGGCGCGCGCACGTTGAACGGTCTCATTCTGGAAACGCTGGAGAGCATCCCCGAGCCCGGCACCGGCCTGCGCATCGCCGGCTACACCATCGAGATCGTGCAGACCAGCGAGCAGGCCGTGAAAACCGCCCGCCTGCGCGCCAAGCCGGCGCCCAGGGCCGCGCCCAGTTCCGCTGGCGGCGAGGAGACAGCCTAGAACCCCGGTATGCGCGTTCTGGTCATCGAAGACGATCCGCAAACCGCCGCGTATCTCCGCAAGGGTCTGAAGGAGGGCGGCTACACCGTCGATCACGCCACCGACGGCGTGGAGGGGGAGCATCTGGCGAGAAGCGAGCCCTACGCCCTGCTCATCATCGATCGCAATCTTCCCGGGCGCGACGGCCTGAGCGTCATCCGCAACCTGCGCGAGAGCGGCGTCGCCGCGCCCATCCTGGTCTTGAGCCAGTTGTCGCAGACGGATCACCGCGTCGAGGGGTTGCGCGCCGGGGCCGACGACTATCTGCCCAAGCCCTACGCCTTCGCCGAGTTGATGGCGCGCGCCGAGGCGCTGATCCGGCGCAGCACCGGCCCCGCAAAGGCCGCTTCGGTGCTGACCCTCGGCGATCTGCGCATGGATCTCATCGCCCGCGCCGTCACCCGCCAGGGCCAGCCCATCGATTTGCAGCCGCGCGAGTTCCAACTGCTGGAATACCTGCTGCGCCACGCCGGCCAGGTGGTCACGCGCACCATGTTGCTGGAGGGCGTCTGGGGCTACCACTTCGATCCGCAGACCAACGTCATCGACGTGCACATCAGCCGGTTGCGGCAGAAGATAGACACCGGTTTCGATCCCCCCCTGCTGCGCACCGTACGCGGCGCCGGGTACTGCCTGCGTGCTGAAACCTAACGTTCTGCGCACGCCGACCTTCCGGCTGACGCTGCTGTTCGCCGCGGTGTTCGGCCTCATCACCCTCGTATTGTTCGGCTTCCTCTACCGCCTCACCATCGGTTCAATCAGCCGCGAGACCGACGAGGTCATCACCGAGCAGATTCTGGGATTGAAGGACGTCTACACCCGCCTCGGCGCGCAGGGCCTGATTGACGTCATCGACGAACGCACGCAGGACCCCACCGAGCGCGACGCCCTTTATCTGCTGGTGGACTCGCGGGGCACGCCGCTGACGGGCAATCTGTCGAAATGGCCGGCGGAACGCCTGTATTCCGCGCGCTGGCTGGAATTCAGCATCGACGCCACGGAATACGGGAAGACCATCTCCCACCGGGCGCGCGCCCGCGCCGTGGCGCTCAACAACGGCCTCCACCTGCTCGTCGGGCAGGACATCGACGCCCAGGATGACTTTCGCATGCGCATGACGCAGGCGCTGGGCTGGGGCCTGGCGCTGATGCTGGGCCTGGGGTTGATCGGCGGAGTCGCGGTCAGCCGCAATTTTCTGGGCGGCATCGAGCGCATCGTCCAGGTCAGCCGGCGCATCAGCGACGGCGATCTCGGCCGCCGCGTACCGGTCAGCGGCTCGGGCGACGCGCTGGATCGGCTGGCGTCGCATTTGAACGACATGCTGGAACGCCTCGAAAACCTGATGCGGGGCATGCGCGCCATCAGCGACGGGCTGGCCCACAATCTGCGCAGTCCCGTCACGCATCTGCGCAATCAGATCGAATGGGCGCTCAAGTCCGCCGGCGACACCGAGGATTATCGCACCAGCCTGGAGCAGGCGCTGACGGAGGCCGATCGGCTGAACAGCCTGCTGGATTCGCTGCTGGACATCGCCCGTGCGGAATCCGGCGCCATCAACCTGCCTTTCGAGGACGTCGATCTTGCGACAGTGCTCGGGGAAATCATCGATTTGTACGAGCCGCTGGCCGAAACCCGCGGGCAGCGCATCGTCTTTCACGGCGACGCGGCCGTGAACATCCGCGGCAACCGCCAGCTGCTCGCGCACTGTTTCGCCAATCTCATCGACAACGCCATCAAGTACAGTCCGCCGGCCGCAACGATCGACGTGCGTCTCGGCGCGGACGGCCGGCCCGGCGTCCTGATCAGCGACAGCGGCCCCGGCATCCCGGCCGCCGAACGCGAACGGGCGTTGCAGCGCTTTACACGCCTGCCGGGCAGCGAATCGGTGCCCGGCAGCGGCCTGGGACTGAGCCTGGTGGCGGCGGTGGCGAAACTGCATCACGCCCGGCTGGAGCTGGGCGACAACGCGCCGGGATTGCGCGTGAGCCTGACTTTCCAGCCGCGATAAAAAAACGGGGCGGGATTGCGCCCGCCCCGTTTTTTTCCGCGAAGAAAACGACTACTTGCTCGTGGTGACCACCTTGACGCCCAACGCCTTGAGCGCGGCGCGCAGTTTCTTGCCACCCTCGGCGTACTTGCCGTCGCCGCACAGCTTGGCGCCCTCATCCTTGCGCTTGTTCGCGGTGGCGAGCTTGGGCGCCTTGGGATGCGAGGCGATGGCCGCATCGACCTGCTGCTGCAGGGACTGGCAGGTTTCCGCGGTTGGAACTTCCTTCGGTTTCCTGGTCGCGGCAGAGGCATCGCCCATGGCGGCCACGGAAATCATGGCTGCGACACCCAGTACGGTGATGCGGTACGCGGTGGGAATGCGAATATTCATTTTCATGCTCCTTTGAAAGTGTGTTTGGTGCGTGGTTTCAGGCCCGGTTCGCAACCAGCCCTTGGGAAGGCAAGATAACAGCGGCGGCCTTACCCGGATTTTAACGTCAGATTACCGTTTGTTAATGTTCACGTTTGGGCGAGCGCCTGCGTAAGCGTGGTCACGGCATGTATCTTCATGCCGTCGATCTTCTCCTTCGGCGCATTGGCCCTGGGCACGATGGCCTGCGTGTAGCCGTGCTTGGCCGCCTCGCGCAGGCGCTCCGGGCCGCCGGGCACGGGGCGGATCTCGCCCGCCAGTCCCACCTCGCCGAACACCACCAGTTCCTGCGGCAGCGGCCTGCCGCGCAGGCTGGAGAGCACCGCCAGCAGCACGGCGAGATCGGCGCCGGTCTCCGACACGCGCACGCCGCCGACCACGTTCACGAACACATCCTGATCATAGGTGACGATGCCGGCGTGGCGGTGGGCGATGGCGAGCAGCATCGCCAGCCGGTTGCCGTCCAGCCCCACGGTCACGCGGCGCGGGTTGGCGAGCTTCGACTCATCGACCAGCGCCTGCACCTCGACCAGGAGCGGCCGCGTGCCCTCGCGCGTCACCATCACCACGCTGCCCGGCACGTCCTTCTCGTGCCGCGACAGAAAAATCGCCGATGGGTTGGTCACCTCGCGCAGCCCCTTGTCGGTCATCGCGAACACGCCGAGCTCGTTCACCGCGCCGTAGCGGTTCTTGACCGCGCGCACGACGCGGTAACGGCTGCCGCCGTCGCCTTCGAAATAGAGCACGGTGTCGACCATGTGCTCCAGCACACGCGGGCCGGCCAGCGCGCCCTCCTTGGTGACGTGGCCGACGAGGTACACCGAGGCGCCGCCGCTCTTGGCGAAGCGCACCAGTTGCGCGGCGGTCTCGCGCACCTGGCCGACGCTGCCCGGCGCCGAGGTGAGCAGGTCCGTGTACATGGTCTGGATGGAATCGACCACCATCAAGCGCGGCGATTCGCGCTTTGCCATCTCCAGCACGCGCTCAATGTTGGTTTCCGTGAGCAGGCGGATGGATTGGGCGTCAAGGCCGAGCCGCCGCGCGCGCATGGCGATCTGGCGCGGGGATTCCTCGCCGCTGACGTAAAGCGTGGGCAGGTCCGCCCCCACCGCGGAGAGCATCTGCAACAGAAGCGTGGACTTGCCGATGCCGGGATCGCCGCCGATCAGCACCACCGAGCCGGCCACCACCCCGCCGCCCAGGACGCGGTCGAGTTCGGCGATGTTGGTCGGCAGCCGCGGCTCGTCCCCGGCCGCCACCTCGCTCAAGACGTGGATGCCGGGCGCCTCGCCGCCGATTCCGGCAAAGCGCGGGTTTAACTTCGCGGGCTTGGCCTCCACCACCGTCTCGACGAAGGTGTTCCAGGCCCCGCAATCAGCGCACTGCCCCGCCCATTTGGGCGAGATGGCCCCGCATTCCTGGCACTGATACTGCGTCTTCGCGCGCATATTGCGTATTCTGCCAGACCCGCCCAGAATAAATCGAGCAAGTCATCCCGGATTTGCGAAAGGACGGCAACGGTGCACGACTTGATCCTGAAATCGGTCATCGAGATCACCCGCCAGCGGGACACGGATTCGCTCGAATTGAGCCTGGTGACCACGCTGGCGCAGTTCATTCCCGCGCGCGCGATCGCATTGTACAGGTACTCGGGTGAAGACCGGGCGGATGCCGTCGAAGAGGTCGTGCGCCTCTCCATCACCGCGGACGGCCTGACCGGAAAAAAATACCACTGGAGCGGGGAGAAAAGAACGGTCGCCGCGGACAGGCATCTCCAGCAGTGCCTGCAATCGGCCTCGATTGTCGTCGCCGAGGCCAACGGCGGATCGGAGCATGTGCTTTATCCCGTCGTTCTTGAACAAAAAGTGGCGGGCGCGATCCTGCTGGAGGGCCACGAGGACGAATACACGTGGCGGCCCATCATCGAGGCGCTCCTCACCATCTACAGCAACTATCTCGCCATCCTGCATGAAAGCGAGCGCGACAAGCTGACCGGCCTGCTCAACCGCCGCACCTATGATTCCAAGCTGGACAAATTGCTGAGGGCCCAGCGCGACAGGCAACAGACCAACAAATACCACGCCGCCGGGTCCGATCACCGGCTTGTCGATCCGAACTGTCACGCCTGGCTGGCCCTGATCGACATCGATCATTTCAAGCGCATCAATGACACCTACGGCCACCTGTTCGGCGACGAAGTTCTGTTGATGACGTCGCAGAAAATGCGGCGCTTCTTCCGCAAATCGGATCTGTTGTTCCGGTTCGGCGGAGAGGAATTTCTGATCATTCTGGAGCCGATACCGGCGGAAATGGCCAGGCGGACGCTGGAACGCTTTTCACAAGCCATTGCCGGCCATAATTTCCCCCAGATTGGCGGGATCACCGTCAGCATTGGTTACTCCGGTGCCTTGGAAACCGAATCTTCACATATCATCCTGGACCGTGCGGACAAGGCGCTTTATTACGCGAAGGATCACGGCAGAAATTGCGTTTTCAACTACGAGGAACTGATGGCGGAGGGAAAGCTTTCAGAACAGCCCAAGACCCAATCCGTCACCCTCTTTTGACAAGAGCACGTGCAAACCGAGGCAGACAACCCCGGCGTTCTGGTGTTTCCTCCGCTGCTCTACGGAGCGGCGCTGCTTGTGGTGATTGCGCTGCGATGGTTCTGGCCGCTGCGGATCCCCGCGCATGACGCCGTATTCTGGCTGGGCACCGCGCTTCTGGCCGCCGGAATCGGCGTTGCCGTGTGGGGAAAGAAGACCATGGATCGCGCGGGCACGAACGTGAATCCCAGGCGGCCCACCACGGCCATCGTGACGGGAGGCCCGTTTCGCTACACGAGAAATCCGCTCTATCTCGCCATCACGATGATCCTTCTCGGCATCTCCTTTGTCATCGACACGTGGTGGGGGATCATCGTCATCGTCCCGGTACTGTTGATCATGCATTTCGGCGTGGTGCGGCGCGAGGAGCGTTATCTTGAGCAGAAGTTCGGCGAGAACTATCTCCAGTACAAGCGCGCCGTCCGCCGCTACTTGTAAGAAGCTTCCAGCATTGTTTAAGCGCCAGCGAGCTTCTGATCCAGCAATAGATTCAAAGTCAGGCGCACGCCGAAGCCGTTGAAATGGGTCGGGACGTGCGCCAGTCCTTCGCGGTTGCTGGCGCACGACAGATCCAGGTGCAGCCACGGGATGCCCTCGCCGACGAAGCGCGACAGGAAGCGCGCGGCGAGGATGTGATCCACCGGCCCTTCCTCGGCGCATTGCTTGGTGTCGGCGATCTGGCTCTCCAGCATCTTGTCGTAGTCCGGCGGCAGCGGGAACGGCCAGATGCGCTCGCCGCTCTCATTTCCCGCCTTGATCAACGTGCCCCACCACTCCGGGCGGTTGGTGAAGGCGCCGCTGTAGCCCTTGCCGATGGCCTGCACGCAGGAGCCGGTCAGCGTGGCGTAGTCGATGATGAGCCGCGGCTTGGTCTGCGAACACAGCGCCAGCGTGTCGGAGAGCACCATGCGCCCCTCGGCGTCGGTGTGGATCACCTCGATGGTGGTGCCGTTGGCCGCGGTGACGACGTCGGTGGGCTTGTAGGCCCTGGGGCCGACGTGATTCATGGCCAGCGCCAGCCATGCCTCCACCGGATACGGCGCCTTCAACTGCGCCAGCGCCAGCAACGTGCCCAGCGCCACGGCGCTGCCCTGCATGTCGCCCTGCATGCCGAGCATGAACTTGGCGGGCTTCACGTTGATGCCGCCGGTGTCGAAGCAGATGCCCTTGCCGACCAGGGCAACCGGCGCCGTTTTGGTTTTGCGCGGCGGCCGGTAGCGCAGCCGGAGGATGCCGGCGTCCGGCGCCGGGCTGCCCTGCGCCACCGCCAGGAACGCGCCGGCTTTCTTTTTGCGCAATGCCTCAATACCGTAAAATTCCATGTCGAGATGATGTTCCCTGGCCAGGGCCGCGACGCGCCGGCGGTAGGTCGCCGGCGTCAATTCCGTGGGCGGGAGCGTGGCGAGATAGCGCGCCAGTGAACTGCCTTCAAGTTCAGCGTACGTGCGCCGGAAGCGATGCGCGGGCGCGCAGCCATACAGCTGCATGGCGGCGAGCCTGCGCTTCTTGTCCGGCTTGCTGCGCAGATCCGGCATGGGCGCCGCCGCCGCCAGCGCCGCCGCGATCAAAGCCTCCGCCATTTGCTCCGCCTGTTTCGCCTTGAAGCCGACGACGGCGAGGCCGATCTCCTCGGGCTGGAATTCCTTGTGCCCCGCCACCAGTTGCCGGGCCAGCGTCAGGCGCTCAAACGCCGTGGCCTTTTCGTCCAGCGCGGCGCAGGTCACATGGCTGCCGATGGCGTTGGGCAGAGTGGTGGCCCAGACGGCGTTTTTCCCGATTCCCCCGGGCCGGCGACTGCCGCGCTCATACAGCACCGGGCCTCCCGGAAACTTCGCCCACGTGCCTGCGCCCGCGCCCATGGGCGCCACGACCGCCCAGTTTGCACGGACATCCACCTCGGCGGCCGTGGGAAGGGCGGTTTTTTGCTGCAATCGGATGTCCATTCTCGTCCCTTTCTGATGGCACCAGCGCCCGCGTGCGGACGGTGGTGAGGAGTTCTATACTTGACCCAGCCGGACGGGATGATAACAAGCCAAAACGGATTGAACCATGAGCCAGTCGGCCGCCGACGACGATCCACAGGAAACACAGGAGTGGCTGGAGGCGCTTGAGGCGGTGATCGAGCGCGAGGGCGTCGAGCGCGCGCATTTCCTGCTGGAGAAGCTCATCGACAAGGCGCGCCGCTCCGGCGCCTACCTGCCCTACTCCGCCAACACCGCCTACATCAACACCATCCCGCCGCAGAAGGAGGAATACACCCCCGGCGACCCCGCCATCGAGTGGCGCATACGCTCGCTGGTGCGCTGGAATGCGCTGGCGATGGTGGTCAAGGCCAACCGCAAGTCAAGCGAGCTGGGTGGCCACATCGCCAGCTTCGCCTCCGCCGCCACGCTCTACGACGTCGGCTTCAATCATTTCTTCCACGCGCCGGGCGGCGGCCATGGCGGCGATTTGATCTTCGTGCAGGGCCACAGCGCGCCCGGCATTTACGCCCGCGCCTATTTGTACGGCCTGCTCGATGAGGAGCACCTGAACAATTTCCGCCAGGAGGTCAACGGCAGGGGGCTGTCGTCCTACCCGCATCCGTGGCTGATGCCGGACTTCTGGCAGTTCCCGACCGTGTCGATGGGGCTGGGGCCGCTCATGGCCATCTACCAGGCCCGCTTCATGCGCTACCTGGAACATCGCGGGCTGGCCGACACCGCCGGCCGCAAGGTCTGGTGCTTCTGCGGCGACGGCGAGATGGACGAGCCGGAGTCGATGGGCGCAATCGGGCTTGCCGCGCGCGAAAAGCTCGACAATCTCATCTTCGTCATCAACTGCAATCTGCAGCGGCTCGACGGTCCGGTGCGCGGCAACAGCAAGATCATCCAGGAATTCGAGGCCGCCTTCCGCGGCGCCGGCTGGAACGTCATCAAGGTCATCTGGGGCGCGTACTGGGATCCGCTGCTGGCGCGTGATCACAAGGGCCTGCTGCTGAAGCGCATGGAGGAATGCGTGGACGGCGAGTACCAGGCCTACGCCGCCAACGACGGCGCCTACGTGCGCGAGCATTTTTTCGGCAAGTACCCGGAGCTCAAGGCCCTGGTCGCCAACATGTCCGACGCCGACATCTGGCGGCTGAACCGCGGCGGGCACGACCCGCACAAGGTCTACGCCGCCTATGCGCAGGCGGTGAGGCACACCGGCCAGCCGACGGTGATCCTGGCCAAGACAATCAAGGGCTATGGCATGGGCGAGGCCGGCGAGGGGCAGAATTTCACCCACCAGCAGAAAAAGATGGGCGAGGAGGCGCTGAAGCAGTTCCGTGATCGCTTCTCCATCCCCATCTCGGACGAACAGCTCGCCGAGACGCCGTTCTACCGGCCGCCGGAGGACAGCCCGGAAACGCGCTACCTCAGGGAGCATCGCGAAGCGCTGGGCGGTTTCCTGATGAGCCGCCGCCCGCCGCCAGCGGCGCTCGCCGTGCCGCCGCTGTCCGTGTTCGAGCCCATGCTCAAGGGCACCGAGGGGCGCGCCATTTCCACCACCATGGCCTTCGTCCGCTGTCTCTCACTGCTGCTCAAGGACCCGAACATCGGCCGATTGATCGTGCCCATCGTCCCGGACGAGGCGCGCACCTTCGGCATGGACGGGCTGTTCCGGCAGCTCGGCATCTATTCCTCGGTCGGCCAGCTCTACGAGCCGGTCGATCGCGATCAGGTGATGTATTACCGCGAGGACATCAGGGGCCAGATGCTGGAGGAAGGCATCTGCGAGGCCGGCGCGTTCGCCTCCTGGATCGCCGCCGCCACGGCCTACCGCCATCACGGCGTGCAGACCATTCCGTTTTACATTTTCTACTCCATGTTCGGCTTCCAGCGCGTCGGCGACCTGGCGTGGGCGGCCGGCGACATGCGCGCGCGCGGGTTCCTGCTCGGCGGCACGGCGGGCCGCACGACGCTGGCCGGCGAGGGACTGCAACACCAGGACGGCCACAGCCACCTGCTGGCCTCCACCATCCCCGACTGCGTGGCCTACGATCCGGCCTATGCCTACGAACTGGCGGTGATCCTGCACGAGGGACTCCACCGCATGTACGTCCGGCATGAAAACATCTTCTATTACATCACCGTGATGAACGAAAACTACGCCCACGGCGCCATGAGGCCGGCGTGGGAGGACGGCATACGCCGCGGCATGTACCTGCTGCAACCGACACCGTCGGGAAAGGCGCAGGTGCAGTTGCTCGGCAGCGGCGCGATTTTGAACGAGGTGGTCGCGGCGGCGCAGTTGCTGGCGCAGGATTACGGCATTGGGGCGGATGTGTGGAGCGTCACCAGCTTCAACGAGCTGCGCCGCGAAGGTCTGGACTGCCGGCGCGCCAACATGCTGCATCCGGAAGCCAAACCGCGCGTGAGTTACGTGGAGTCGCAATTGCAGGGACGGCCGGGGCCGGTGGTCGCCGCCACCGATTACATGAAGGCCTATGCGGATCAAATCCGCGAATTCGTCCCCGCGCGCTACCGCGTGCTCGGCACCGACGGCTTCGGCCGCAGCGACACGCGCGAGCAGCTGCGCAAATTCTTCGAGGTCAACCGTCATTACGTCGCCGTGGCCGCCCTCTCCGCCCTGGCCGAGGAAGGCACGGTGCCGCGCGCGAAGGTGGGCGAGGCCATCCGGCGTTACGGCATCGACCCCGACAAGCCCAACCCCGCCACCGTTTGATTCTCCCCATGGCCGACGAACTTTTCCTGCTGCCCGACATCGGCAACTTCGAGAACGTCAGCATCATCGAGGTGCATGTGAAGCCCGGCGACACGCTCAAGACCGAGGCGCCGCTGCTGACGCTGGAGAGCGACAAGGCCACCATGGACATTCCCGCGCCTTATGACTGCCGCGTGAAGGAGTTGAAGATCGCCGTCGGCGACAAAGTCTCGCAGGGGGCGCCGCTGGCGGTGCTCGAACGCCTCGGCGCCGCATCCTCCAGGCCCGTTGCCGCCGCGGCCACTCCGCCTCCGGCAACAAAGCCCGCGGCCGTACCTCCGCCGGCGCCCGCTGCGCCTGCGCCGCCGCCGGCCACGCTGCCGCGCGGCGCGCAGACGGTGGATACTAACTCCGCGCGCGCCCACGCCAGCCCCTCGGTGCGGCGCTTCGCGCGCGAACTGGGCGTGGATCTCGGGCTGGTGTACGGGCGCGGTCCCAAGGGCCGCATCCTGAAGGACGACGTCAAGGCCTTCACCAAGGCCATGCTGAGCGGTGGAAAATTGCGCGGCGGCGGTTTCGATCTGCCCGCCCAGCCGCCGATCGATTTCTCCAAATTCGGCCCCGTGGAGAGCAAACCGCTGCCGCGGCTCAAGCGGCTCTCGGGCCAGGCCCTGCACCGCAGCTGGATCACCGTGCCGCACGTGACGCAATTCGACGAGGCCGACATCACGGACCTTGAGGAATTCCGCCATTCGAAACTGAAGGAGGCGGAGTGCAAGGGCGTCAAGCTGACGCTGGTGAGCTTTCTGCTGAAGGCGGTGGTCGCGGCGCTGGAGAAATATCCCGTCTTCTGCGCCTCGCTGTCGCCCGATGGCGAAGCGCTGATCCATAAAAAATATTTTCACATCGGCGTGGCGGTGAACACCGATCAGGGACTGGTGGTGCCGGTGATCCGCGACGTGGATCAAAAGGGGCTGTTCGAGATCGCGCGCGAGATCCAGGCGGCGAGCGACAAGGTCCGTTCCGGAAAATTCGCGCCCGCCGACATCCAGGGCGGCTGCTTCACCGTCTCCAGCCTGGGCGGCGTGGGCGGCGGCTATTTCACGCCGATCATCAACCAGCCGGAAGTGGCCATCCTCGGCGTGTCGCGCGCCGTCAAACGCCCGGTGTTCCGCGACGACGCCTTCGTGCCGCGGCTGGTGCTGCCGTTCGCGCTGTCCTACGACCACCGCGTCATCGACGGCGTGGCCGGCGCGCAGTTTACCCAGTATTTGAGCACCGTGCTCTCCGACATCCGTCAAATCCTGCTGTAACAGGTTGATGCAAAACTACTGCGAGGGCCATCTGCGTTGTTGCTGCTCGCTCAAAAGTTCGCCGTACTGCCTTTGTACTGTCTCACTTTTTCGCTCGCGGCGCCTAGCATCTGGCCCCTCTCGTAACGTTTTACATCAACCTGGTAATTTGATTTATTACACACTGTGAGCGGGGCCGTTGCGCTGAGTTACACAGAATTGGGGCGGGGCGAACCGCTGGTGATCCTGCACGGGCTGTTCGGCGCGCGGCGCAACTGGCAGACGATCGCCCGCAAGCTCTCGGAATCGCATCGCGTCATCAGCGTGGACTTGCGCAATCATGGCGAGTCGCCGCACACGGCGGCCATCAATTATCCGGCAATGGCGGCGGATATCGAACATTTGCTGGACAATCTCAACCTGCCAGCGGCGGTGTTGCTCGGCCACAGCATGGGCGGCAAAGCGGCGATGTATTTCGGCTTGCAATTTCCGCAGCGCCTGCGCGCGCTCATCATCGTCGACATTGCGCCGGTGACCTATCCGTTCCGCTACAACCGCCTCGTTGCGGCCCTGCGTGAAGTAATCGCGCTCAATCCCGCCAGCCGCGCCGAGGCCGACGCCCGGTTGACAGCGCACGGCGTCGAATCGCCGCTGCGCGCCTTCCTGTTGCAGAACTTCATCCTCCGGGACGGCCGTTATCAATGGCGATTCAATCTCGACGCCATCGAACGCGACATGCAACACATCATGGCCTTCCCCGTCCCGGCCCGGACGCGAATGGGACATCCGCCAGCCCTGTTCATCTGCGGCGAGCATTCCGAGTTCGTCACCCCCGCCTACCACGCTGACATCCGGCGGCTGTTTCCCAATGCCGGGATTGTCACGCTGCCGCAAAGCAGCCATTGGCTGCACGTGGAGCAACCGGAGCGCTTCCTCGCCATTGTGACCGATTTTTTACGATCCCTGCCGTAGGCTGGACGCCATCGCGCCGCCCGGGCACAATGCGCCCCCATTCGGAATCCCTTTTTCGCGGAGCTCTCATGGCAACACGGAAGATCAAGAAGGTCGTCCTCGCCTACTCGGGCGGCCTTGATACGTCGGTCATCCTGAAATGGCTGCAGGAGAATTACGGCTGCGAAGTCATCACCTTCACCGCCGATATCGGCCAGGGCGAGGAGCTGGAGCCGGCGCGGGCCAAGGCGCGCAAATTCGGCGTCAAGAAAATCTACATTGACGACCTCAAGGAGGAGTTCGTCCGCGACTTCGTGTTCCCGATGTTTCGCGCCAACGCCATCTACGAAGGCGAGTACCTGCTCGGCACCTCCATCGCCCGGCCGCTCATCGCCAAGCGGCTGATCGAGATCGCCAGCGAGACCGGCGCGGACGCCATCGCTCATGGCGCCACCGGCAAGGGTAACGATCAAGTGCGCTTCGAGCTCGGCGCCTACGCGCTCAAGCCCGGCATCAAGGTCATCGCGCCGTGGCGCGAATGGGATCTCACCTCGCGCGAGAAACTGCTGGCCTACGCCGAGAAGCACGGCATTCCGGTGGAGATGAAGCGCGGCAAAAAATCGCCCTACTCCATGGACGCCAACCTGCTGCACATCTCCTACGAAGGCGGACCGCTCGAGGACCCCTGGCAGGAGGCGGAGGAATCCATGTGGCGCTGGACCGTCGCGCCGGAACAGGCGCCCGACAAGCCGACGTACATTGAACTTGGGTTTGAGCAGGGTGACGCCACGACCTTGAACGGCCGCAAGCTCTCGCCCGCCAACCTGCTGGCGCAGCTCAACAAGCTGGGCGGCGCCAACGGCATCGGCCGGCTGGACTTGGTTGAGAACCGTTACGTGGGCATGAAGTCGCGCGGCTGCTACGAGACGCCGGGCGGCACGATCCTGCTCAAGGCCCATCGCGCTGTTGAATCGTTGACGCTGGATCGCGAAGTTGCGCATTTGAAGGATGAAATCATGCCGCGCTACGCCGCGCTCATCTACAACGGCTACTGGTTCAGCCCGGAGCGGCGCATGCTGCAACAAATGATCGACCACTCACAGCGCCACGTGAACGGCGTGGTGCGCCTCAAACTGTACAAGGGCGCGGTCACGGTCGCCGGGCGCAAATCGCCGGACAGCCTGTTCGATGCCACCATCGCCACCTTCGAGGATGATGCCGGCGCCTACAACCAGAAGGACGCCGAGGGCTTCATCAAGCTGAACGCCCTGCGGATGCGCATCGCCGCCAAGCGCAGGAAATAGTCTGCCTGCGGCTATTTTATCCGTCATGCCACATTTTTTATCTGGCAAACCGATGTCATCTAAATTACGTTATAGCGCATGAGAACTTGCACGGAACTGAAAATCTCGCTGTTACAGTCGCTGCGACAGTGCACAAATTGACCTGTGGATGAGCACGCGATTTCTCTGGACAGGGCGAAGGAACTACTCGCCGGCGATTTGGGCAATGTGTACCGCCAAATCCTCGCCGACTGCTGTGTCCCGATCTATTGGTTCAATCTTGGCACAAGAGATCTTTCGATCTTACACAACGGGACGCTCACCATTGTCCAGACGCCAAAGATCATTCTCGGCGTCACCGCAGCACATGTCTTCAAGAAATATGAGTCTGACCGAAAGAATGGATCAGTCCGGCTCCAATTGATGAATGAGGTCGTTGATGACTTGGACGAGTGCCTGATCGACGTTTCAGACGAATTGGACTTGGCAACGTTTGCACTAGACGAGGCTCTCGTAAAGCGATTGCAGCGAACGCCTCTCGGCGTTTGGCCGCCGCGACCTCCCCAAGAGGGAAGGGGAATCATGGTCTCTGGGTTTCCCGCGGTCGAGAGAACCGAATCAGAGGACTTCAAGGTCAATTTCGGCTTGTTCACAGTGCTCGGCGTGGCAAGAACCGTTACTGAGAAACAGATCACGTGGCTGTTGGAGCGAGAATTCCAGTTGGCAAATGCCCGGATTCCGCTACCCCCCTCTGAGTACGAACTCGGAGGCGTTAGTGGCGGGCCGCTCATCAGTTGGTTTGAAAGCCCGCATTTTGTGAGCCACCATTGCTTATCCGGAGTCGTCATCGAACACCCAGACTACAAGAACAATAGGGATATGCCACCTATCGAGCGTCTTATCGCGATTCGCGCGGACTCAATCGCCGAAAGCGGAAAGATTGTGTAATGCACTATAACTACGCAGCTCACTCGGACGCGCGCGCAAGCACCGTGCTAAATGGATCGTCACCGGTTGCGCGTGCCGGTGGCTGCGAACGTTAGGTTTGTTTAGATAATCCTTACTTAAGGAAATAATCTCATGAAAAATGAACTAATATTTTTCAGATTATTAATCCTCATTGTATTTGGCTCTTCCATAGGTTTTGGCTCAGCCTGGGCATATAAAACAAAAAAAGCCAATGATTGGCAGTCATTAGTCTCATTTAGTTCTGAGCAAATGAATCAATCTACTACTAAATGTGTAGAAGATGGTCGCAGAGCGGAGTCTTGCGAATTATATACAATATGGGAAAAATCTTTTAATGACGCAGTAGTGCGGCGCAATCAATCGAAAAACTTAGCAAAACTATTTGCACTTTTAGCTTACGGACTACCCGCTTTAGCTATTATTTTGTTCTACTCACTTAGGTGGGCATTCACTGGCAGAATAAGACCCATAATTGTGCGAAACACGGAACTCATTACCAAGAACAGAATGGATTGATAAAAGAAAATAAAGGGGACGCTATGAGGTATACCCGATTTCACGGACACCCAGATAGGCACATAATGCCGGAGGGGGTGTGCGATGAAAAAGCGTCAATCGTTCACGCGTGAGTTCAAGCTCGAAGCGGT
>JAJPIJ010000027.1 GCA_021324815.1 Gammaproteobacteria bacterium | reverse complement strand
CCGCTTCGAGCTTGAACTCACGCGTGAACGATTGACGCTTTTTCATCGCACACCCCCTCCGGCATTATGTGCCTATCTGGGTGTCCGTGAAATCGGGTATACCTCACAATAATATTTTCAGCGCCCTTTAACGCCATTAGTTCAAACCAAACTTCGTTCTGAGAGATTCGTAACAGCGATTGGCATGGAAAGATTTTTCGTGGAATCTGAAAAAGTTTCAAACATTCCGCAGTTATTTCCAGACAATATCCGGCAATATCTCGGAGAGTGATAATTATAGTATCCGTGTACGGCCACCTTGACCCTGTAACTAACTCGTAAAAATGTGCGAATACATTATCGCGGTTGTTCTGTTTTGGAGGGAATATCTGAATTTGATAATCCAAAAATGTCGGGACAGCCTGTGCCTCCGCTTTCAGGCCATGATATAAAGATGTAGTTTCCAGCGCTTGAATTGTAAATCTTCCTGAAGCCGCCAAATATGCCTTGGCAAAATTCAGAAAGCTGTAGTAATAAAGTAGGCCAGCCGATCTCCAGTCAACATCAGTAGCAGCTTGAAAGTATGCTTTTCCTTGATCAATCCATGTTGCTATGTCCTTAAGAGCCACTAATCGTGGATGCTCAGTTAAGTAACGCGTCATCACTAATTCCTGCAATAGCTGCGGAACAAGCTTATTAGTGGTACGAAGTGTTTCAGGCACTTTGTCCCCGAGTGGGGACGTGATTACGAATGGCATATGTAACGATTTCCTTGACTGATGCACCCTGGTCTTAAGCAATCTATGTTATCAGAGACACGCCTCATGAGAGAGAATCATGCGAATCAGGATATAGCAAGCCTACTGGCATAAAGTTAACTCCACGGCGGCAGTTTATTGGCTCTTTCGCTATAGGCCTTGTCGGGCGGCGGTTACGGGAATAAACCATTTCGGCTTCATGCGCCCGAAATCGGTTCGGCGGTTCCTGCGCAAACCCTTCTTTGAGTCGAGCACACAAGCGCGGCCATCTTCGCGCACGAACACCACCCAATGCCAATAGGGGCGGCCCCGCTCCAGATGCCATTTGATGGACAAAAGCGCCAGGTCCGGCAGCGCGTTCCATGACCGGAAGGGAAGTTCACGCGGGCTTACGGAAAATCCGAGGTGCCGCAACAATCTCCGCACATGCGCGGTGTCCGACCACAGCGCGCTGTCACTGGTATAAATGCCCAGCGAATTGGCAATCGACTTTGCCTTCGGGTAGGACAGCCCGGCGATTGCGGCGACGCTCGCAATCCCGCATCCCGTCCGCTCCAACTGCACCACCGGTTTCATTGTGATTCCTGCGTCCGAGCCAAGGCCGCGGCTTGTCAGGCGCGCCGGCCTTCAGCGAGTGTCAGGCCTCCTGCCCTGTCTCAGCCTTTTGGAATTGGAAGACACTCCATCACCTCAATGCCATCTCCAGGAAAAATGGTGAAGTGCGGGTGGTTTTCAAAGAGTTTTGCCGCGGCCTCGTGCGATTCCGCCTGAATCACCGTATACGCGGTCAGATTGTTGCGGATATCCGCGACGCCGGATGCGGACACCCGCTTGGTTTTACCCAGAGGAGAACCAACTCCGACAATGGACTTCTGGTTCTTCTCCACCCAGGCATGCCACGCCGCCATGCCCGCCGCTTCACGCTCTTTGCGCTCCTTCTCTGGAAGGCTCTTCCATTTCGCCATTGAGTCAAGCGTGCCGGTGTATACAGCAAGGAATGTTTTCATGACTTGCTCCAATGTTGTTGAGTCCTATAAATGAGAAAAGTACTCGGGAGCGTCCTGCCACCTATCGTGCATACCGTCGATGTACGTGATTGGAATCTTCGAGAGATCCTCTTCCGTAACTCCTTCCAGACAGCCGATGTTGACGCCGTACATCTTTCCGATCGGCGTGTCATTGCCGATTCCAAATGGACGCACACCGCATCTCTTGCAGAAGAAGTGCTGATTCTTCTTGGCATTGAACAGGTACTCAGTGAGCATCTCCCGGCCTGATATGAGCCGGAAGCCGTCCGGTTTTGCGGCAGCCGGCCAGAACCGATTTCGCCGGCAAATGGAACAATTGCAGCGGTAGGACGGTTGAGCAAGGTCAAGGTCAGCCTCAAATCGCACCGCTCCACAGTGGCAGCTTCCTTTGTACGTCTTAAGCATGCACGGCCTCAGTTCGCGCCAGGTGCAGCGAAGGGTTGGACACCATTCTCGCCTTGAAGGACCTTGACGTAGATGATGTCGGCATGGCCTTTCGGGCGCCCTTCAATGACGTACTTTCTTTCGTACCCCATGCGCTCATAGAACCCGGGGGCTTGGAAGCTGTGTGTCGCCACTACGACCTGATCGCAGCCACGAGCGACGGCTTCGTCTTCAACAGTACGCAGGAGCAGTGTTCCGAGACCTTGTCCTCGGTACCGTTCGTGCACCCAGACATAAGAGAGCTTGCAACATCCTCCCCAGGTATGCCCGTTGAACCCTGCGATGATTTCGCCTGTATCACTCCGGACGCAACCGGCCAACAGCATTCCGTCGAGATATCCGGTGACCTTCGCATTGAACTCGTAGATGCGATCAGCCAGAAATTCGCCGAGCTCCTGGCATTCGGCTTCATCACGGCATGGGATGACCCTGGCTTGCATGGTGCCTAATGTATGAATTTAGATGACATGGGTTTGCCGGATAAAATACTCGCATGATGAATAAAATTACAAGCAGGCGTGATTCCTTCTGTTTTGAAATGCGAACTGTAACGACGTAAAGTTATGCTGGCGTGGTGACCGATTGCTTCGTTTCAAAACCATGGGATTGACACATGAAAATCACCGCTCTCCTGCTGCCGGTGATGTGTTTGCTGCCGGTCGTCGCCCACGGCGGCGCGCTTGACGATATTCTCGCCCGCGGCGTGCTGCGGGTCGCGGTCAAGAACGAGGGCTCGCTCAACCGCGCGGAGCACAATGATCCGGCGCACTTCCAGAAACGCGGTTTCGAACTGGATCTGGCCCGCGCGATCACCCAACGCATCCTAGGCGATGAAACCAAGGCGAAATTTGAGACGTTCAAGCGCCGTCAGCGCCTGCCGGCCGTGGCGGATGGCACGGTCGATCTCGGCATCTCGATGTTCTCGATAAACGAGGAGGATCAGGCCCTCGTGGATTTTTCCGAGCCCTACTTCGAAGGCGGGCTGGCGGTGGTGCAGAAGGGGAAATCCACCGTCCAGAAACTCGCCGATCTGAACGGCATGAAGGTCGTGGCCCTGGACGAGAAGATGAATGATCCGGCCGGCGAGCTGCAACGGCTGGCCGCGGTACACGACGCCAGAATCGAAATCGAGCGCGTGCCCGCCTTTCAGGAAGGGATCGACGCCGTCGAATCCGGCAGCGCCGACGCGTTGGTCTCCGAGAGCGCCAATCTCGATGCCTACATCGCCGACGGGCACGCCGATCTCAAGCGCTCGCCGCTGCTTTCGCACAAACGCTTCGCGGTAGCGGTCCGCAAGGGCAACGCCGATCTGTTGAAAATCGTCAACGAGGTGATCGCCGATCTCAAGAAATCCGGCCGACTGGACGCCATGCTCAAGAAGTGGAAGCTCGTGTCCAAATAAGCGGGGGGCGTTCCGACGCCGCCTGAGCCAATGGCGTAGAATCGGAAAATCCGGGTTGCGGGGGAGGAAAAAAAACAATGAATACTTTTGGTCACAAACGGGTCACGGGGCTTTCGGGGAACGAAATCTACTGCCTGAGCAAGCTGGGACTGCGCGCGGGGCAGCTTTGTGTCGGGAACAGCGTCGTTGCGCTGGGCGTCGCTAGGGGGATCGGCGCGGGATTGTCGACGCTGGGCGGCGGCGAGGTGACCGAGGTCACCAAGCTGGTCCACGACTCCCGCATGAACTCCTTCGACCGTTTAATCAGCGAAGTGCGACAGCACAAGGGCGTCGGCGTCACCGGCGTTTCCTTCGATCTCATCAATCACGGCGGCAACCTCGAGTTCCTCACCATCGGCTCCACCGTTCACAAGGCGGACGGCGTGGATGCATTCAAGTTCTCGACCTCCGCGGATGTCCAGCAGTTGTATTGCCAGATGGACGCCGGCTTCGAGCCCCTCCATTTCGTCTTTGGAAACGTCGCCTACTCCATCGGCCTGGGCGGCAACATCAGCGGGGCGCTGCGGGGATTGCGCCGCGGCGAAATCCCGCAATACACTGAGATCTTCGATCAGACGCGGCACCTGGCGCTGACCCGCATCACCGACGAGGCGAAGAAGCACGGCGCCAACGCCATCATCGGCATCCAGACCACCATCTCGCCGCTGCTGGGCAGCCAGGAAATGATCATGGTGGGAACCGCCTCCCGCCATCCGGCGCTCGAGGCCTACAAAAACAATCCCGTCACCAGCGACATGACCAACGAGGAGATGTGGAACATGGTCAACCTGGGCTACCTTCCGATAAAACTGCTGATGGGGGTGTCCGTGTATTCGCTGGGACTGGCGGGAGGACTGCTGGCGGCCTTGAAAAGCCTGATGGGCGGCGAGGTCAGCGGCCTCACGGAACTGCTTTACGAGGCCCGTGAAAAAGCCCTCGCCCGCATCGAGCGTGAGGCCGAGGCATGCGGCGCCGACGAAGTCGTCGGGGTCAAGACCCGGGTATATGATCTGGGCGGCGGGCTGGTCGAGTTCATGGCCATCGGGACGGCGGTGAAAAAATTTCCGGGCGTCACGACGAAGACGGGCCTTCTTCCGCCGCAGGCCATCATCCAGGATCGCGAAACCTTCGTGGACACCACCAACGTCGCCGACACCCTCGATCTGCGCCGCGGCGGCGCGGCCTCCGCGCGGCGCCTGCAGCAGGGGCCCGTGGCCATTGTCATCGCCGTGATTATCTTCATCTTCTACCTGCTGCGCATCCTGTCACATCACTGATCGCCCCTCCTTTGGCAAAACTCAAGGGTCTGGCATGGCTGGTGACCGCCATTCTGGTGGGAGTGGTGGCGGCATACGGCCTCCCCTATTTCGCCAGGCACGTGCCGTGGTCCATTGAACAGCGCGCAGCCCGTCTCTTGGGCGGGGCGGGCGCCGGGGAGCGCGTTTGCGCCACGCGGCCCGAGGCCGCGGCGTTGTTCAAAAAAATCGTGGCAAGGATATATCCCATCTATCCCGACGATCACACCTTCCCCGTCACCGTGGAACCCGTGGAGGGATCCACGGTCAACGCCTTTGCCTCCCTGGGCGGCCACATCTACGTGTTCGACGGGTTGATCAAGCAGGCGGAAACGGCCGAGGAACTCGCCGGCGTGCTGGCGCATGAAATAGAGCACGTGCGCCAGCGCCACATCATTCAGGGCGTGATCGTGCGCCTGGTGACCGTGGAGGGCCTGAAGCTGGCGCTTTCGGGCGGAGGAGCGATAAATCCCGAAACCGCAAGCGCGCTGCTGAATCTGCAATTCAGCCGCGAACAGGAACGCGAGGCTGACGAGGGCGGTCTGAGGCGACTGCAGGACGCCCGCGTCGACGTGGCCGGCTTCCAGCACTTTTTCGAGCGGGCGAAAAACATGTCTTCCGTCCCCGCGATTCTCTCGGATCATCCCGACAATGATGACCGCGCGCAGCTGGCGCAGCGCTACCGGGATCATCCCATCGAACCGATCATGGATAAGAAGGACTGGGAACTTGTGAAGAAGATTTGCGTGAAAGCTGACAACCAACCCGGACGGCGGCGGTGATGACTTTCCCCGCCACTCGCGCGACTGGAGGCGCAATCGCCGGCTGGCTCGCACTTTCCATGCTGACATGGGCGGGGGCGGGCGGCGCAACCCTCGCCGCCGGCGCCGCGATGGAAAGAATTCCGCGGCCCGACCACGTGGTGATTGTGATCGAGGAAAACAAGTCCTATCACCAGATCATGAGCGATCCCGCCGTCACGCCGTACATCCATCAACTCGCTCAAAACGGCGCGCTGCTCACCCGCTCGTATGCGATCCGGCACCCGAGCCAGCCCAATTACCTGGCGCTGTTCTCCGGCGACACGCAGGGCGTGACCGACGATCACTGCCCCTATGCGTTTCAGGGCGGCAATCTCGCCGGCGAATTGCGGCGCAAGGGACTGACCTTCGCGACGTATTCCGAATCCATGCCCGCGGCCGGCTACACCGGCTGCGGGCACAATCATTACAGGCGCAAGCACAATCCGGCGGTGAACTGGCAGGGTAACAGCGTGACGGCGGACATGAACCTGCCTCTCGACGCCTTCCCCGCCGACTATTCCAGGCTCCCCACGATTTCGCTGGTGGTGCCGAACCAGCTCAACGACATGCACGACGGCGATCCGCCGGCGACGATCATTCAGGGCGACCGCTGGCTCAGGGAACATCTCGACGCCTACGTGCAATGGGCGTCATCACACAACAGCCTGCTCATTGTCACCTGGGACGAGGACGACGGATCGAGCGGCAATCACATCGCCACCCTGTTCGTCGGCCCCATGGTCCGGCCCGGAAAATATGACTCCCGCGTCGACCACTACGGCGTCCTGCGGACCCTGCTCGACATGTACGGCCTCGACCACCTTGGAAATTCGCGCGCCGCCGCGCCGATCATGGAGATCTGGGTCAAGTCCGGCCCGCCCTGAAAATGGCCGCCGCGACGGCGCTTGATCGGGCCTGGGAGTGGGAATTTCGCCTGCTTTTCTAAGCCGGGGCGGGCTCAAGGGGGGCGCGGTCCGCGGGTTGACAGGGCTGGAGCCACCCCCTAACATGCGCCCTCTTTTTCAAGGTCAGGTCCATGAAAACGTTCGTCGCCAAGCCCGCCGAGACCCGGCGCGACTGGTACGTGCTCGACGCCAGCGACAAGGTGCTGGGCCGGCTCGCCTCGGAAGTCGCCCGCCGCCTGCGCGGCAAGCACAAACCCGAATTCACGCCGCACGCCGACGCCGGCGATTACATCATCGTGGTCAACGCCGAAAAGGTGCGCGTGACCGGCCGCAAGGCCACCGACAAGATTTACTACCGCCACTCCGGCTACCCCGGCGGCTTGAGCGAGACCTCGTTCCAGAAGCTCATCAAGCGCGCCCCCGCGAGGGTGATCGAGATCGCCGTCAAGGGCATGCTGCCGCGCGGGCCGCTGGGCCGGCGCATGTTCCGCAAATTGAAGGTTTACAAGGGCGCCGCGCACAGGCACGGCGCCCAGCAACCGCAGACCCTGGAAATCTAACTCATGGCAGAAACCTACTACGCAACCGGCCGGCGCAAGAATTCCTCCGCCCGGGTTTACCTGCAGCGCGGCAAGGGCAGGATCGAGATCAACGATCGCGAATTGAACGCCTACTTCGGCCGCGAGACCGCGCGCATGATCGTGCGCCAGCCGCTGGAGGCCATCAAGATGGGCGGCGATTTCGATATCCGCGTGATGGTCAGCGGCGGCGGCGTGTCGGGCCAGGCCGGCGCCGCGCGCCTCGGCATCGCCCGCGCGCTCATCGCCTACGACGAGACGCTGCGCGGCCCGCTGCGCAAGGCCGGCCTCGTCACCCGCGATTCGCGCGAGGTGGAGCGCAAGAAGGTCGGGCTGCACAAGGCCCGCAAGCGGACGCAGTACTCCAAGCGCTGACGCGCATTCGTCATTCCGGCGCATGCCGGAATCCAGTGGACGCGATTTATACGATCCCTGCTACCGAGCCAGCGTTCACTTCCTTTATACTGGATGCCGGCTGGAGTTAATCCTGGGCTTGTCGAAGGGCCAGCATGACGGAAAAACATCACGACTTGCGCGCGACCGCACTGCCAGCCGCATAGCCCCAACCTACTGGGGGATCGTCTAACGGTAGGACAACGGACTCTGACTCCGTTTATCTAGGTTCGAATCCTAGTCCCCCAGCCATTCAGTAGATGTATTTGGCACACCCCACCTCCTATCCGCACCCGCCTGTAACGTCACGCCGCCTTTCGCGTCGCCAGTGCGCGCACCTTCGGGAGGCTGGCCTTCCGTACGCGCCACAGGTCGTATTGCGATTGAAGGTGCACCCAGAACTCTGGCTCGGTCGCGAAAACTACTGCAAGCCGTACTGCCATTTCCGGCGTTACCGGCGCCCGTCCATTGACGATGGCGGACAGGTGCTTGCGGGTGATTTTGAGCGCCTCTGCCGCCTGCGTGATGGTCACCTCCAAGGGCATGAGATAGAGTTCACGGAGGACCTCGCCAGGGTGCGCCGGGTTGTGCATCTTCGTGGTCTTTTCAATGGTAGTCGACATAATCCACCTCGCTGGCGTGGCCTTCCTCGAAGCGGAAGGTTACACGATAATTCTCATCAACCTTGACCGCCCAGGATCCTGCATCCCTTCCCTTGAGTTGGTGCAAATGCAAGCCCGGCGCATCCATCTGCCGCGCATTAGTGGCAATGTTCAGCATGGTCAGGATCAGGCGCAGTCGTTTAGCATGTTTGGCTTGGATTTTTCTCGTGCTCCCTTCGTGGAAGAAAAGCTCCAAGCCTTTGTGTCTGAATCCCTGGATCATGCCGGATCCAAGTGTAACCTAATAGGTTACGCCTGTCAAAATACTCCTCGCGCCGCTCTCGCACGGCGGAATGAATTACAAGGCGTGTCAGTTTCGTCATGCGCAAAACGTCAATCTTTAGCCGTTCCACCCTTCAAATCCAGTGGGACCAAATCGTGACGACTTGTGTTCGAAGATACTCAATTTTCTGTGTATTCAGTCACGATTGCACGGGGCCGGCGCGCGTAACTCATTGAAAATAAAATGCAGTGTCATTAAAATTCAACTTGAAACTCCGTTGTCCAGGTTGCGCGACTCCTCCCCGAGCCGCGGCCGCTGGCCTCGCTACGCTCGCGCCGTTTTGCTCCCGGCAAAACGGTCGAATCCTAGTCCCCCAGCCAATTTGGATTATTCGGCCAACAAATCATTCGAACAAACAAAGCACTCACATGCCCAACTCAGCCAAGGACGAATACACCCTCGTCATCATCAAGCCGGACGGCATCAAGAAATCCCTCACCGGCAACATCCTCACCAAGCTCGCCGAGGCGCGGCTCATGATCATCGGCGCGAAGGTGGTGCAGGTGTCGCGCGAGCTGGCGGAGAATCATTACCGCCACCTGAAGGACAAGCCCTTCTTCAACGATGTCATCGAGTACATCCAGGGCAAGACCTACGGCAGGAATTACGAGCGCGTCATCGCCCTCGTGTACCAGGGGCCGGAGGCCATTTCCCGCGTGCGCCGCATCGCCGGCGCCACCAATCCGGAGGAGGCGGACCCGGTTTCCATCCGCGGCTCCTACGGGCGCATCACGACCAAGGGGATCTATGAGAACGTCATCCACGCCTCCTCCGATCCCGTGGAGGCGGAGCGCGAGATCAAACTGTGGTTCCAACCGGACGAGATTATCGGCAACATCTATCCCACCAAAAAGATCAAGACCGAACCTCAGGAAGTGCTGGTCTGGGCCTGATTCGCGGGCAAGTCGAGGTTACACGAGGTTGCGCGCCATCAGGCGCTCAAGAATCCGCAACGGTGATTTCGACTCGTCCTGCATGCTGTTGACGGGCAGGTAGAAGGTCTGCTCCAGCGCATACTGCCCCACGGTGGCCGCGTGCGGCACGCGATCGGTGAACACGATCCACGAGCTGCCCGCCGGGAAATCATACGTCATCTGTTCGCCGTTCGACTGGTATGTCGCGTCCGCCTTCATGCGGTCGTGCAGTTGCAGCATGTAATGATCGTAGGCGCTGCGCCGGCTCTTCGTCACCCCGCTCATGCGCAGCAGCCAGCTGCTCCCCCACAACGGTTTGGGCAGGGAGGCGGCATAGCGGCCGGCGACGCTTTCAAACGATCCGCCGAGCCGCCATCGCCGGCTCTGTCCGCGGGGATTCACGTTGCTGAAGACGCGGAGAATTCTCTTGCCCTGCACGGGCGAGGAGGGAAAACTGTCCACGTGCAGCCGCGTGTCGTCCTTGCGCCAGGAAGTCGGCCGTCCCTTGATCTCCACCGGCCGGAAGCTGGTGCGGCCGGGAATGAGGCCCGTCTCGTAGCGCGGCAGCAGCTTCAGCAGCAGCCCGCGGCTGTATTCGGCGTAGCGCTGCATCATCGCCGCCAGTCCCGCGGCCGCCGCGCCATCGAGACTGCTGCCGTGAATCCGCCCGCCGGCGGCGTCCAGGCTGATGTTTTTGCTCTTCGCCGCGATGGCGGGGGTGAAAAACCGGGCCTCGGCCGCTTCCAACGGAAAGCCGAGGCCGGGGAAAAACAACACGCCACCCGCCTCCAGCGCGTCGATGGCGCGCTGCTGCATCGCGGCCGGGCAGGACTGATTCCAGGCCGCAACCGCCAGTTCGATGATGGGAGTCACGGCGCACCCTCCCGATCGTTTGCCGCCGGCTATTGTGAACGGCGAACGCCTCCGGAAGCAAGGCGTTGACAGCGGGGCTTGGGCGGCCGGGTCGCCGGAAGGTCTAGTAACCCACGTTGGCGAGAAACGGGAAAAACCGTTTCAACCGGGCGGTCCGGCGATGGCGCGCGAGCTCGCTGGCGATTTTGTCCTGGCTCGTCACCCAGTTTATCTGCACGAGGCGGCGCTCGCCCTCGAACGGCTTGTGCCCGTGCAAGGAACGATCCGATCGCTTGAACGCCAGCAGGCTTCCGAATTCCGGCGACACCTCGGCCGCGGCATCGTCGAGATTTTCACTGCGCAGCAGGCGCAGGCGCCCGCCCTGAGACTGCCACGGCGCATTCATGTAGATGAGCACGGTGGCAAGTTTCCAGACGGCGTCGGTGTGTATCCCGCCGTCGCGCCGTCGCGACTGGCCGCGGACCGTGATCAAAAGGGGGAACCCTGCAAGGTCCACGCCGAGCTTCCCGGAGATCGCCTGTCCGAATTCCCTGCCTCGCAATTCATCCAGAAGGGCGGCAAACGACGGCCCGTAACTCAACTCCGACACCGGGAAGCTCCCGGGCTGATCGATCCTGGGAAAATCCCGTTGCAGCAGTGGCTGGCTTTCCGGCCGCAGACAGCCGGAGGCGACCGTGAACACGAAGGGAGAGGTGGTCACCGGCGCCCGCTGAAGTGCTTCCAAATCCAGGATCATCGTCATTGTAGTCCGCCATGACGCTTTTGTCGGTTCCGTCCGCGCCGGCGTGTCATGCTATCGAAAGACCGCTTTGCGGCGATTCCGCGCGTGGGATGAGGCCACCCTACCCAACGGCGGATTTTCTGTCTGCAGGACAAAGTATTACACACCCGCCTGCGATTCACCATTTTCGTCCACTTTCCGCTCACCGTGGAGGAGCGTTTTCGTCAAGTCAATGATGATCGTAGCCGGTCGTCCGGGTTCCCGCCGCATCGGCATCGCCGCGGTTCCACCAGCCGCCGCCCAGTGCCTGAAACAACGCCGCCGTGTCGGCCAGGCGGCTGGCGCGGGCCTGCACCAGATTGATGACCGACTGCTGATAGGCCTGCTCCGCGTTCAACAAGGCCAGATAGCTGATGGCGCCAAGCTGCAACTGCCGTCGGCTGATATCGAGACTGTCGGCGGCGGCGCTTTCAGCGGCCGCCTGTGCCTTTACGGCCTCCGCATCATATTGCAGCGCGCGCAGGGTATCCGCCACGTTCTGGAAGGCCGCGATGACGGTGCTCCTGTACTGCGCGGCCGCCTGATCCAGCGCAGCCTCGGCCGCGCGCTTTCTGTGCAGCAACGTGCCACCTTCGAAAATGGGCTGGGTGAGACCGGCGGCCAAGCTCCAAAAACCCGTGCCGTGGGTGAACAGCCCGCTCAACATCGTCGCGGTGCTGCCGGCGTCCGCGGTCAGGGTGATTTGCGGCAGCAGGTTGGCGGTGGCGACCCCCACCTGCGCCGAGGCGGCGTGCAACTGCGCCTCGGCGACGCGGATGTCCGGACGCTGCTCCACCAGCATGGAAGGCAGCCTGAGCGGCAGCGTCCGCGGCAATTCCAGATCCGAAAGCTCGAACCTTTCCACGGGTTCATCGTCGGGAAACCTGCCGGCAAGGGCGGCCAGGAGGTCGCGCTGCAACGCCAGCTGCCTTCGCAGCGGCATGATCGAAGCCTGCGTTTGCGCCAACGCCGTTTCCTGGGCGACGACATCGGCCTGCGCGATCGCGCCCAGGGCGTTCTGGCGCCGGAGTATGTCAAGCTGCTCACTCTCGATCTGGACCACTTGTTCCGTGGCGGCAATCTGCGCGCGCAGCGAGGCCTCCTGTATCGCCGCCACCACGACGTTGGAAGTGAGGGTCAGATAGGTGGCCTCAAGCAGGTAGCGTTGGGACTCGGACAATGCCTGCAAGGACTCGACCTGCCGGCGGTTGGCTCCGAATACGTCGGGCACGTAGGACACGCTGACCTGCGGGGTGTACAGGCTGAAGAGCGGGGAGCCGGAAATCAGGGTGGGAGCGAGCGTGCCGATGGCGTTCTGCTGGCGGCTGAAGGAGAAACCGGCCTGAACGCCGGGATAGAAGGCGCCCTGCTGGGCGTAAACATTCTCCCGCGCCTGTCGCAGCGCCGCCTGCGCCGCCTCCAGGGTGGGATTATGGGCCAGCGCCTGTGCGATGAGGGAGTTGAGCGCCGGCGAGCGGAACAATTCCCACCAGCGCCCCGGAATGTCCATGTCCGCGGCGAATCGTTGCGCCTCGCCCCCGGGGCCGTGAGTCGATGCGGTCTGCGCCGGCAACGGCTCCGCGGTATATCCCTTGACGGCGGGGGAAGACGGGCGGAAAAAATCGGGGCCCACCGCGCACCCGGCGACAAGCGCCGCCACCGCGATGACCAGATGTTCGCGGGGCCCCCGCGCCCGTCCGCGGGCATGCGCCCCCCACCGCGGCGCGTCGTCCGCCGACGGCATCACCCGCATCACGGCGCGCGCCTCCGCGGCCCGGTCCCCGGTTCGCTCCGGCCCCCCGC
This sequence comes from Gammaproteobacteria bacterium, assembly GCA_021324815.1. Taxonomy (GTDB): domain Bacteria; phylum Pseudomonadota; class Gammaproteobacteria; order JAJPIJ01; family JAJPIJ01; genus JAJPIJ01. The sequence continues at coordinate 25,880 of JAJPIJ010000027.1, read as the reverse complement.
CTTCACGGGCCGGAAGCGGCGCGAGAACAGCTCTATCATCACCGGCAGAATGATTAATATCAAAACGGGGGCCAGAAGAATCCCGCCCACCACCACGAGGGCGAGGGGTTTCTGCACCTGCGAGCCGATGCCGGTGGACACCGCCGCCGGCAGCAGGCCCACACACGCCACGATGCAGGTCATCATCACCGGCCGCATCTGCGTCCGGCAGGCGAGCCGCAGGGCGCGCGCGCAATCGTGTCCGCCGTCCACCAGCTGGTTGAAATAGGTGAGCACGATGATGCCATCCATCGCCGCGATGCCAAATAGCGCAACGAAGCCGATGGCCGCGGAGACGCTGAACGGCGTATGCGTGAGATAGAGGGTGAAAATGCCGCCAATCAGCGCCATCGGGATGACGCTGGCGGCCAGCAGGGTGTCAACCAGCGATCCGAAGTTGATGTAGATCAGCACGCAGATGAGCAGCACGCTCAGCGGCACGACGACAGCCAGCCTTTGCAGGGCCTGCTGGAGATTCCCGAATTCGCCGACCCATTCCATGTGGTAGCCGCCGGGCAATTGCACCTGCTCCGCGACCTTGCGCTGCGCCTCGATCACGGTGGTGCCGGGATCACGCCCCCGCACGCTGAACTTGATCGGAATGTAACGCTCCTGGTTTTCGCGATAGATGAAGGAAGCGCCGGATACCAGCTTCACCCCGGCCACGTCGGTCAGGGGAACCTGGATCACGCCGGTTCCGGAGGGATTCGGCGCGCCGATGACGATCCGCCGGATGGCATCGAGGCTCTGACGGTATTCGGGGGCGAGACGGACTATCATCGGGAAATTGCGGTCGCTGCCCTCCTCGTACAGGTTGCCGATGGCCTGCCCGCCGATGGCGGCCTGCACGGTCGAATTGATGTCGCCGGGCGAAAGGCCGTAGCGCGCGGCGCGGACACGATCGATGTCTATCCTCACGGTCGGCTGGCCCAGCAGATTGAATACCGCCAGGTCGGTGATGCCGGGCACCATTTGCATGACGGCCTTGATCCTGGAGGCCGTCTTTTCCAGCGTGTCGAGATCGCCGCCGAACAATTTGACCGAGTTTTCACCCTTCACCCCCGAGGCCGCCTCCTCCACGTTGTCCTCGATGTACTGCGAGAAGTTGAATTCCACGCCCGGAAACTGTTTTTCCAGCGCCCCGGTCAGCTGCGTGGTCAGCTTTTCCTTGTCGATGCCGTCAGGCCAGGCAGCGGCGGGTTTGAGCGGCACAAAAAACTCGGCGTTGAAAAAGCCCGTTGCGTCCGTCCCGTCATCCGGCCTGCCGTGCTGCGAGACCACCGTCTCCACCTCCGGGAACCCGCGGATGAGTCTGCGCATCTCGTTGACGTAGCGGTTGCCCTCCTCGAGCGAAATGGACAACGGCATGGTCGCCCGGATCCACAGATTCCCCTCCTCCAGCTTCGGCAGGAATTCCAGCCCCAGCCTGGGCGCCAGCAGTCCGGCAAGAATGACGATCAAGGCGGCCACGCCCAGCACCAGCACCTTGTTAACCAGCGTGAATTCAACCAGGGGGCGGTAAATCCTGTGCATGAGACGGATGACGATCGTCTCGGTCTCCCTGATCTGGGCCGGCAGCAGCATCGAGCTCAAGGCCGGCGAAACGGTGAAGGTGGCGATGAGCCCGCCCGTGATCGCGTAGGCGTAGGTCTTGGCCATGGGGCCGAAGATGTGGCCCTCGATTCCGCTCAAGGTGAAGAGCGGCATGAAGCCGGCGATGATGACCGCCGCGGAAAAAATGATGGCCTGGTTCACCTCGTTCGCGGAATTGGCAATCACGCCGAACTTGCCGTGCAGCTCGTAGTGCGACCGCAGGCGATGCAGGACGGGCGAGTCGGCAAAGCGGGCCTTCGAGCTCTGCGCGAGGTGCCGGTAGATGTTCTCGACCATGATCACCGTGGCGTCGACAACAAGGCCGAAATCGATGGCCCCCACGGACAGCAGGTTGGCCGATTCGTTCCGCAGCACCATGAGCCCGATGGCGAAGGCGAGCGCGAAAGGAATGGTCGCGCCGACGATGATGGCCGTGCGCAGGCTGCCAAGGAACAGCCACTGGATGAGGAAGATGAGAACGATCCCAAAAAGCATGTTGTGCAGCACGGTGCGCGTGGTGACGTTGATCAAATCGGAGCGATCGTAGATGCGCTCAATCCGCACGCCCGGCGGCAGAACATCGGAGTGGTTGAGCCTGTCCACCTCCGCCTTGACGAGATCTATGGTGGGGAGGCTCTGCTGGCCGCGGCGCATGAGCACGATGCCCTGCACGATGTCGTCGTCGTCATCCTGTCCGGCGATGCCCAGCCGCGGCTTGCTGCCCACCTTCACCTCCGCGACGTCGCTCAACAACACGGGCGTGCCGTTGCGCGACGCGAGCATGGTGTGGCGGAGGTCATCCATGGAGTGCACCAGTCCGATCCCGCGCACCACGGCCGACTGGGCGCCGATGTTCACGGTCTGGCCGCCGACGTTGATGCTGCTGTTGTTCAGGACCTGGAGCACCTGCGCCAGCGTGAGGTCGTGGCTGATGAGGCGGTTTTGATCGATGACGATGTCGTAGGTCTTCGACTTGCCGCCCCAGCCGTTGACGTCGATGACGCCGGGCACGGCCTTGAAGCGGCGCTCGAGCATCCAATCCTGGATGGTCTTGAGATCGGCCACCGAATAACCGCGCGGTCCGATGAGGCGGTAGCGGTAGATCTCGCCGATGGGGCTCCATGGCGAGATCTGCGGCTGCGCCCCGTTGGGCAGCGCGGCCAGGCCGGCGAGGCGGTTGATCACCCACTGCTCGGCCTGCGGGTAGGTGAGGTCGTAGCTGAACTGCAGCTTGACGTCGGACAGCCCGAACAGCGAGATGGTGCGTATGCTGGCGACATGGGGTATGCCGGCCATCTGAATTTCGATGGGGATGGTGATGTAGCGCTCAATCTCCTCGGCTGACTGGCCGGGGCTCTGCGTGATGATGTCCACCAGCGGCGGGACCGGATCCGGGTAAGCCTCTATGTTGAGCTTGAGAAAGCTGATGATGCCGGCGGCGAAGACGAAAAACAGCAGCAGCACGACCAGGATCCGCTGCCTCAGGGCGAATGCGACGATATGATTCATGGTGCTCTGGAGTCACCGCCTGACGGCCGTGAGCGGGAATCGAGGCCGGCGGCGCTCACTCCTTCCCGGCCGCCCGATCGATGAATAACGTTCCGCTGGTGACGATTCTCTCGCCCGCCGACAGGCCGTGGACCACCTCGACCATGCCGCCGTTCGTCCTGCCCGTGCGTATCCCGCGGCTGGTGATCGAGCCGTCCGCCTGCGCGACCCACACGCGCGCGGTGTCGCCCTCGTAGACCACGGCCTCCATCGGCACGGCGGGTCTCTCCGACTCATCCCCGGTGAGGATGCTGAAGGTCGCGAACATCTCCGGCTTCAATTCGCCGCCGGGATTCTCCACTTCCGCGCGCACCGCGAGCCGGCGGGTGGCGGGGTCCACCGACGGGGCGACATAGGCGAGCTTCGCCTTGAACACGCGATCAGGCAGCGCCAGCACGTGCACCTCCACCGGCTCGCCCGGGCGCATCAACGGTGCATCCGCCTCGCGCACGTCGGCGACCAGCCAGACCGTCGAAAGATCGCCTATCGAGTAGACCGGATTGGCGGCGTTGGCCTGTATGTACTGGCCCAAGCCCACCTGGCGGTCGGTCACCGTGCCGCCTATCGGCGCCACCAGCCGGACCGTCGGGTCGATTTGACGCGCGTTTTCGATGGCGCTGATTTCCCTCGCGGTCTTTCCCATGATGTGCAGGCGGTTGCGCACCTGGGCCACGGCGATTCCGGTGGCGCGCACACTGTTCCGGGCGGCGGTGAGCTCGGCCAGGCTCTGCTGCCAGTCCTGCAGCGAACCTCCCCTGGCCTCATAGAGCGCATGCTTGCGATTTTCGTTGATTTCCGCCTGGTGAAGCTGGGAGCGCGCGGTATCCAGGGCGGCCACGGCGCTGATCAGATCGTTTTGCGCCTGCACGAATTCTGCGGCCTCCACGGCGAGCAATGGCTCGCCCTGTCTCACCTTGTCGCCCACGTTGGCGAAGATCCTGACGACGCGGCCCGTGTAAGGCGAGAAGACCGGCGTCGACCTGTCGCTGTTGATGGCGATTCTGCCCTCCGTGACCAGCTCTGTGCGGAAGCGCATGGTCGTGACGGCGGCCACCTTGAGAGCCGCCAGTTGCGCCGGCGTCGGCCGGAAAGCGCCCGTGGAATCCGCGAGTGGCTGCGGCTCCACGCCCGTCCGGGAGGGCGGGCGCATGAAATGCACGTCCTTGAGTCCGAGCGCGACGCCGGCGAACAACCCCAGCGCCAGCACGATCAACAATTGCGTGCGGGTGCGCAAGACCGGGGGCCTGTGCTCCATTTCATGCACCGGCGGTTCGTCTGACATGCAACCTCTTCGGACCTCTGACCATCAACACCCGCCGCGCCCGTTTATGCGCGGCTGACATCTCGAACCTGAATTTCTTGCACAACCATTGTTTCCGCCGGGCATCTTCAAGCCGTCAGCCGGCCCGGATATGGGGGCAGAACCCGGCGGTATACTTCCTGCCGCCTCCGCCGCTGCCGCCGGCCGGCAGATCCCCCTTGTGCACGAAGGCAATGCGCCCGGCATCCGCAAGCGACAGACAAGCCTCCTTCCCTGATCGAAATGGAAAGGCATTGCCTGCCGGCCTGGCGTGTCATCGGGGCTGCGGTCACGGCCGACAACACCCCCTCCACCGGCCCGCATCAAACGTAGGTGGGCGGTTCATAAGTCTGTTTCGGATGATTTAGAGTACTGAACGGCGGATTATTTTCTGTACGGCGCAATCTATTTCTCCTGTAGGACACCATCCTACGGAGGCGGTGGGAAGAGTCGGGGGAACGCGACGTGGTCGCGCGCTTTTTTCAATGCTTGGTTTCGTTCCAGCGTATGGCTTCGCGCAGAAGCTCCGTTCCGCTCGCGAGGTCCAGCTTCTCCTTCATGCGCGCGCAATACGCCTGCACGGTCTTCATGCTGACGTGAAGCATCGCGGCAATCTGGCGCGTGCCGAGTCCCTGGCCGAGCAGTTCGAAAATTTCCAGTTCGCGGTTGCTGAGTTGTTCGATGGGCGAACGGGCGCCGCGCGCCCCGCCCTCCACCAGCCGCGCCGTCATCGCCTGGGCCACCGCGTCGCTGACGTAAAGCCTGCCCTCGAGTATGCGGCGGATGGCATCGATGACCTTCTGCGTCGTCTCACGTTTCATGATGTAGCCGCGAGCGCCGGCGCGCAGGACCCGTTCGGCGTAAATGGATTCGTCATGCATGGAGAGGACCAGGACGGCGACCTCCGGATGAAGCTGCTTCAGGCCCTTGATCAATTCCATGCCGGAGGAACCCTTGAGGGAGATGTCCACGACCGCAAGATCCGGTTTCACCCTGCCGATCGCCTGAAGCGCCTCCTCCCCGCCCTCCGCCTCGCCGCAAACCGTGAGATCCGGCTGTTGATTGACGAGGTTGGTCAGCCCCTCGCGCACGAGGGGATGGTCATCGACCAGGAAAACCCTGCGTTTCAGCCTGTCGGCGGGGGTGGCGATGGGCGCTGCTCCCTGTGACGGTGCGCGGTCCGCAGTGAACATTTTACCAGCGTCCCGCCCGTGGGATTGGGTTCGATGGCGAGATCGGCGCCAATCATCATCGCGCGATGCGCCATGATGCGCGTTCCGAGACCCGGCCCCCTGCTCCAGTCGTCGGGCAGCCCGACGCCGTCGTCCTCCACGCTGAGCACGACGACATCGCCGCGCGCGGCGAGATTGATCAAAATATGCCCGGGTTTTCCGTGGCGGATGGCGTTGCCGACCGCCTCCTGCGCGATGCGGTAGAGATGCATCGCGGCGGTGGCGTCCTCCACCAGCACCGGTGCGGCGCAATCGAACGTGCAGGCGACCCTGGACCATTTGCTGATGCCGCCGGCGAACTCCCGCAACGCGGCCATCAGACCCCCGGCTTCGATCTCCACCGGGCAAAGTCCGTGCGCGAGATCGCGCGCCATGGTGATGCCGTCCTCCACCAGGCCGACGACCCGGCTTGCGTCGGCGGACTCCGGCAGCGACTTCGCGGCCAGCTTCTCCCTCAGCACCTGGCCGGCCAGCGCCGTGCCGGTCAGGTGCTGGCACAGACCGTCGTGCAAGTCATGGCCGATGCGGCGCTGTTCCCGCTCGCTGATTTCCAGGATCTCCCTTTCCAGCCGCTCGCGCTCCGCCATCTCCTGGGTCAATGCCTCGGTCCGCTGACGCACGCGATCCTCCAGTTCCCTGTTCAACGCACGCAACCTGGACAGCAGCCAGGTGACGATGGAATAGACCACCAGCAGGATGAGGGCGTTCCACGCCGGAACGAACGGGTTTGAATAATGAGCGCCGGCGGCGAGATCGCCGATGATCCAGATGCCGACGCTCAGAACCGACGTGAAAAAACCATATCCACCGCCCAGAAACCAGGTTGCGAGTCCGACCGCGAGCAGGTAGAAAACCGAAAAGAAAATCTCAAAGCCGGTCAGGTAATCCACGATGCCGACCGCGGCCAGGAAAACAAGGCCGGCCAGCAGCAGCAGCGGGCGCGGGCAATGCTCGAGTTTACGGACGAGTTTCAGCATGCAATCATACGGGCCTGAAGTTTTGCCGTGCCCGTCATCATATGGCCGTCAAATCCAGCGTGCATCCGCGGCGGACGGAGGAGGGTCACTGCATGGCGGATATCGGGCGGCACCAGTGTAAAGGAGTCATGGCGGAATGCATCGCCGCCTCTCCCGGGAATTCTGCAGTATGAGCCCCCAGGGCTGTAATTGTTCCCATCACGATGAGATCGGCGACTCGACCCCGGACAGCCCGTGCGCGGCAGCCGGCCGTCTCCCGCCCACAGCCGCCTTGGCGTAATCATGTTCCGCCGCCTCGCGCTGGTGTTCATCGGGCTGGCCTGCGGCGTGCTCCCCCCCCGCTCCGCCGCCGAAGGCGGAGCCGAGCCACCGGCCGTCCTCCCGGACCGGGAAGACTGGGGAATACACGCGCAAATGACCAGCGTCACGCAATACCATCCCGGATTCACCGCCCCCTACCACGGCCGCAACAGTTTGAAATCCGGCGACCGTGCCGATGAAACGGTTGACCTGACGCTCTTCGGCGGCGTGCGCCTGTGGCGCGGCGGCGCATTTTATGTCAATCCGGAAATCGATCAGGGATTCGGCCTCAGCGACACGCTGGGACTGGCCGGCTTCTCCAGCGGCGAGGCGTACAAGGTCGGCGCCGCCGCGCCCTATTTCCGCCTGCAGCGCGCATTTTTCCGCCAGGTGATCGGACTCGGCGGCGCGCAACGGCCGCTGGAATCCGCGGCCAACCGGCTCCCGGAAGCGCGGCCGGCCGACAACGTCGTAATCACCCTCGGCAAATTTTCCGTCGTCGACGTCTTCGACACCAACCCCTACGCGCACGATCCGCGCGCCGATTTTCTGAACTGGTCCATCATCGACGCCGGCGCCTTCGACTACGCCGCCGATGCGTGGGGGTATTCCTACGGCGCCGCGGCGGAATGGACCCAATCGTGGTGGACGGTGCGGGCGGGAATCTTCGATCTGTCCGTGGTCCCGAACAGCACAAGGCTGGAAACGGACTTCTCGCAGTATGCGGTCATCGGCGAACTGGAGGAGCGGCACGAGATTCTGGGCCGTCCGGGCAAATTGAAGCTGCTCGGGTTCGCAAACCGCGGCCGCATGGCTGATTACGGGAACGCCGTGCGTTTCGGGCGGCAAACCGGCGCCGCGCCGGACGTTGCGGCTGTGCGGCGCTATGACTCCCGTCCCGGCGTCGTTCTCAATCTCGAGCAGGAAATCACCCCGCAAATCGGCGTGTTTGCGCGCGCCAGCCTGAATGACGGCGACAAGGAAGCCTACGAGTTCACGGAGATCAACAAATCGGCATCGGCGGGCCTGTCGGTCAGCGGCGCGCTATGGCGCCGTCCCGACGACACCTGCGGTCTGGCCGGCGTCGTCAACGGCCTGTCCCGGCCCGCGCGGGTGTATTTTGCCGCGGGCGGACTCGGCATTTTGATCGGCGACGGCCGGCTGCCCCACTACGGCGCGGAGAAGATTCTCGAGGCCTACTATTCAGCCCGGCTGATCGATCATGTGACCCTTGCCGTGGATTACCAATATATCGCCAATCCCGCCTACAACCGTGATCGCGGCCCCGTCTCCATCCTCGGGTTGCGCATCCACGGCGAATTCTGAGTTTTTTCCAAAACGACCCGTCGTCCCCGGCATCAATCCCGCCTCCGTTCCCCGGCGACCGCGCGCCGCGCCCGCTTTCGCAGTATCATGCCGGCGGCGGGCGGCCCATGCCGGGAATTCAATTGCAAAGGCCCGCCAAGGAATCCGGACCATGCCGCTGACGCCGCACATTGAAAAACACTTCACCGCCGGCGACGCGGTGCGGGATGTCGTCATCGGCATGTCCGACGGGCTGACCGTGCCCTTCGCGCTGGCGGCGGGCCTGACCGGCGCCATTTCGCAGACGCGCGTCATCCTGACCGCGGGGCTGGCCGAGATCGCGGCGGGCGCCATCGCCATGGGCCTGGGCGGCTACCTCGCAGCGCGCAGCGACGCCGAGCACTACGCGAGCGAGCTCAGGCGGGAGGAGCGGGAAATCGTCACCCTGCCCGACACGGAAGCCGATGAGGTGCGCGAAATCTTCGAAACCTACGGGCTCGGGCCGCTGGAGAGCGCCACCGTGGTGGAATCGCTGCGCCGGCGTCCCAGGGACTGGGTGAAGTTCATGATGCGCTTCGAACTCGGTCTTGAGGCGCCGCAACCCGGCCGCGCCTGGAAGAGCGCGCTCACCATCGCCGCCGCCTACATCCTCGGCGGCCTCATCCCGCTCAGCGCCTATCTGCTGATCACGGACGCGCATCGTGCGCTGTGGCTCTCGGTCGCCGGCACGCTGGCCGCGCTCATGGCGTTCGGCGCCGTCAAGGGGCGGCTGACGGGCGCGCCCGCGTTGCGCAGCGGCGTGCAGACGATGATGGTCGGCGGGCTGGCGGCGGTGGCTGCATTTGTCATCGCCCGCTGGATCGCCTGACTCCCCCTCAATAAAGCATGATCACCAGATAGACGACGTAGAGAGCGCCATTGACAAGCAGATGCCAGACGCGCAACGGCGCGAGCGCAACCAGCAGGCGCAGCCAGAGCGCGGCGGCCAGCGTGATCAACAGCCCCATCAGCATTTCATGCCGGGGATGCCACGGCGTCATCAGCAGGCCGATTGCCGGTAGAATGCTGCCCTGAAACACCATCGCGCCGGTGATGTTGCCGAAGGCCAGCGTGTCCTTGCGGCGGCGGATCCACAGGATGCTGTTGACCTTCTCCGGCAGCTCGGTCGCCACCGGCACGATGAGCAGCGACAGCAGCAGCACCGAGACGTTCAATTCAGCCGCGATCTGCTCGACGCCGTGGATGAAGCCATTGGCGCCGATGATCAGCAGCCCCAGCCCCAGCCCCAGCTGAGCAACGACGGTCAGCATGTGATCCGGAAGGCCGAGATGGCACAGGAACATGCCCCGATCGGCCTCGGTGCCGTGCCCCGCCTCGACCAGCCGCGCCGACACCCGCAGCGTCAGCAGCACGTAAATGAAGTACAGCAGCAGCAGCAGCACCGCGATGACGGCGTGCCAGCCGCGCGCGTACAGCGCCACCGTCGCCATCGCGAAGCTGGCGAGAAAAAAATTCAAATCGCGCGTGAGCCCGGTCCTCTCCGGATGCAAGGGGCCGTCCCACCGGCGGCGGCGGATCACGGAGAGCCCCATCAGGCACAGGGACAGCGTGGACAGCATGAGCGGCGCGCCGAGAATGGCGCCCACGCCCACGTCGGTGTGCACGTCCCGGGGTCCGTCGCCATTGTCCACCGTGAACGCCAGCAGCGGCACCATGCTCTCCGGCATGGCGGTCGCGATCGCCGCGAACACCGATCCCGTCACGCCCTCGGAGATGCCCATCCGCTCGCCCAGATGCTCCAGGGCATTGGTGAACACCTCGGCAGCGATTAGAATGACCGCCAACATCAACAGCAATTCGCCGGCACCCATCCACATCGTGAGAATTCTCCCCTGCTCCCGGAGGCTGCGCGGCACGCGCCGCATCGGTCAATGACCTGGCATGACTTCCTGAACGCGCTGATCATGGGCATGGTCGAGGGCATCACCGAATTTCTGCCCGTCTCCAGCACCGGTCATTTGATAATAGCAGGCGACCTGCTGGATTTCACCGGCCCGTCGGCGGACACGTTCGAGATCGCCGTCCAGTCCGGCGCCATGCTGGCGGCGTGCTGGCTGTACCGCGGCAGATTCGCCGGCGCCTGCGCCCGTCTCCCCGCACAGCCCGTGTCGCAAAACCTGCTGTTCCACCTGTTGCTGGCGTTCCTGCCGGCGGCCGGCCTCGGCGTGGCCTTCCATCACGAGATCATGGCGCGCCTTTTCAACGGCCATACGGTGGGCTGGGCGCTGATCGTCGGCGGCGTGGCGATGCTGGTGCTGGAGCGCCTGCCGCGGCCCGTGCGCGCGCAAAGCGTCGAGCAATTGCGCTGGCCGGAGGCGGTCAAGATCGGATGCGCGCAGATGCTGTCGCTCATCCCCGGCACTTCGCGCGCCGCCGCCACCATCATCGGCGGACTGTACTTCGGCCTGTCACGACAGGCGGCGACCGAATTTTCCTTCCTGCTCGGCATCCCGACGCTGCTGGCCGCGACCGGCTATCAGCTGTACGACCGGCTTTCGTTGTTCACCGCCGCGGAGATGGATCGATTGATCGTCGGCACGTCCGCCGCCTTCGTCTGCGCGCTGGCGGCCATCCGCGGCCTGCTGCGCTACGTCAGCCGCCACGATTTCACCTTCTTTGCCTGGTACCGGATCGTCTTTGGCGCCGTCGTTCTGTATTACTGGCGCTGACGGCCCGTCAGCAGCAGCGATTTATCTTTCCCCACCGGCGTTCCTGCTCACGGCGGAAAAATCCCCCGCGATCGAGCGGCGGGACGTCCGGATGATGATGGTGATGGTGAGCGAGGTAACGCTCGTAGGCGTCATCACCGCTGATCGCGCGCAGCCAGCGCCAGAATCGCCCGGCGAATTTCCACAGTCGCGCCATGTTCAGACCTCCGCCAGCCGCGTGGGGATGTAGGGCGCCTCGTTGATCGGCGCGTGCACGCGGCCGCTCAGCACCGCCTGGCAGGTGCGCGCGGTCTCGATCACCAGCACCCAGGTCACCGCCAGGAAAAACACCGCCAGGGCGGCGTCGAGGTAATCGTTGAAGATGAGCCGCGACGCCTCGGCCGCCCCGTCCGGCGGCAGCATGCCCGCGGCCAGCTTCCCGCCGAGATCGCGCGCATGGGCGAGGAAGCCGACGCGCAACTCCGGGCTGAACAGCTTGTCCCACGCCGCCGCGGTGGTGACGACCACCAGCCAGGCGAGCGGCAGGCCGGTGATCGCGGCGTAATGCGCCCGCCCCGTCCGCACCCCGGACTTGATCAGAATGGTGGTGGCCACGCACAAGGCGATGGCGGCCAGCATCTGGTTGGCGATGCCGAACAGCGGCCACAGGCTGTTGATGCCGCCGAGCGGGTCCCGGGTGCCGGCATAGAGAAAATATCCCCACGCGGCCACGACCGCGCCGCTGCAGAGAAACACGCCGGGATACCAGCTGGTGCGGCCCAGCGCGGGAACGACGTTGCCGAGCATGTCCTGCAGCATGAAGCGCGCCACGCGGGTGCCGGCGGAGAGCGTGGTCAGGATGAACAGGGCCTCGAACATGATGGCGAAGTGATACCAGACGGCGAGCGCCGCGCCGCCGAAGGTGTTGCCGAAAATGCTCGCCATGCCCACCGCCAGCGACGGCGCGCCGCCGGTGCGCGCGAACAGGGTGCGCTCGCCCATCTCCCGGGCCAGCGCCTGCATCTGGTCCACGGTGACCGGGAAACCCCAGCCGCTGATGACGGCGACCGCCTGCGCCGCGTCGCCGCCGACCACGCCCGGCGGGCTGTTGATGGCGAAGTACACGCCCGGCTCCAGCACGGTGGCCGCGATCATCGCCATGATCGCCACGAACGACTCCATCGCCATCGCGCCGTAGCCGATGAAACGCGCATCCCGCTCGTTGACGATCATCTTGGGCGTGGTGCCGGAGGAGATCAGCGCGTGAAAGCCGGAAATCGCGCCGCAGGCGATGGTGATGAACACGAACGGGAACAGTTTTCCGCCGAAGATGGGGCCGGTGCCGTCGATGAACTGCGACACGGCCGGCATCTTCACCGCCGGTTGCAGAACGATGATGGCGCAGGCCAGCGCCAGGATGGTGCCAATCTTCATGAAAGTGGAGAGATAATCGCGCGGCGCAATCAGGAGCCACACCGGCAGCACCGCCGCCGCGAAGCCGTAGACGATGATCATGAGTGCAAGCGCCGGCCCGTCGTAGTCAAACCAGGCGCGCAGCGTCGGATGCTGATCGACCACGCCGCCGCCCCACACCGACAGCAGCAGCAGCGCCACGCCGATCGCCGTCGCCTCCAGCACGCGGCCGGGGCGGAGGTAGCGCATGTACAGGCCGATCAACATGGCGATGGGGATGGTGGCGGCGACGGTGGACGTGCCCCACGGGCTGTGCTTCATGGCGTTGACCACGACCAGCCCCAGCACGGCGATGAGGATGATCATGATCATCATGACGCCGATCAGCGCCGCCGCGCCGCCGAGCGGACCGAGCTCGTCGCGCGCCATCTGGCCGAGCGAGCGGCCGTTGCGGCGGATGGAGCAGAACAGGATCACGAAGTCCTGCACGCAGCCGCCCAGCACCGCGCCGATCAGGATCCACAGCGTGCCCGGCAGATAGCCGAACTGCGCGGCGAGCGTCGGGCCGATGAGCGGCCCCGGACCGGCGATGGCGGCGAAATGGTGCCCGAAGAGCACCCACTTGTTGGTCGGCACGAAATCACGCCCGTCATCGAAGCGCTCGGCGGGGGTGGCGCGGGTGGGATCGAGCGAGAGCACCTTGGCCGCCACGAAGGCGCCATAGAACCGGTAGCCCAGCGCGTACAGGCACACCGCGGCGATGATGAACCACAGGCTGCTCACGGATTCGCCGCGATGCAGGGCGATGGCGCCGAGCGCGCCCGCGGCCAGGAGCGCCACGATACCCCCCAGCGTGACCGAAACCCACCCGGCGGAAAAACGGGAAGGTGGACACACGCGGTTGCCCGCGGCCGGGTTCAACGCTCCTCCTTCATCCGGTATTGTTGTATCAGTTCGCGCCGCGCCTCCAGCAGGCGCGGATTGTTGGGCGCGATCTTCAATGCCTCCTGTACATCCTGCAACGCGCGCCGATATTCACCGCGCTGCTCGGCCTGTTTGGCACCCATTATCAACTGGCGCACCTGCCGGCGTTTCTCGATCTGCGCCGGCGACAGTTCGCGTCTGTTCGGCTGTTCGCCCTGGGTGCCCTCCGCCGCGGTTGTGTCGGTGGTTTGCGGTTCAGACGCCGCCGTGCCGGCGGCGCTGGAGGTTTCGTCCGGCGGCGTCGATTGTTCCGCCGTCGGGGAGGGCGTGGACGATTCCGGTGGATTTTGTGGCTGGCTTGCCTGCGTCGGCGCCGTTTCGGCGGTGGCCGGTGCCGCAACTGCCGGGGCGCCACCGGCGGATGACGGCGCGGTGGAGGCTGTCGGCGCCTCCGCGCCGGCGGGGGGCGCCGGTGAGGCGGGCGCGGCAGCGGATGCGGCCGGGGAGCCGGCGGTCGGATGCAACTTCTGCACATGCGCAAGCTTGAGCAACGCCAGGACGGCGGCCAGCGCGATCAGCGCCGGCAGCCAGCGTCGTGATCGTCGCGGTGTGGGCGTGGCGGCGGGCGCCGGCGCGACCACCCTGGCGGGCCGGGATTGCAACACCGTGGTGGCCTTCACGGTGGGCGCCGGGGCTTCCGCCGCGGTGAACTCCCGCCGCCACTCGGCGATGCTCTGCGGCCGGTCCTGCGGCCGGAAGGCCAGTGCGTGATCGATGGTGCGCAGCCAGGCATCGCTGTATTTGCCTTTGCCGATTTCCAGGCAGGGCACATAATCGTCATGCTCGGTGTGCAGCAACGCCTCGCTGCGATCCACCGCGTCGCAGGGAGAGCGCCCGGTCACCGCCCGGTAGAGCGTGGCGCCGAGTCCGTAGATGTCCGTCCACGGCCCCTGTTTCTCCTCGCCCTTGGTCGTGTATTGCTCGAAGGGCGCGTAGCCCGGCGAAACGAGGCTGGTCAGGGTGCGCGTCTGTTCGCCCAGCGCCTGCCGCGCGGAGCCGAAGTCGAGCAGGACGGGACTGCCGTTTCCGCGGATGAAGATGTTCGCCGGCTTGATGTCGCGGTGGATGAAGCCCGCGACGTGCACCTTTTCGAGCCCGTCGAGCAGCGGCATCAAGATGCCCTCGAGTTCCTTCTGCTGCAGCGTTTTGCGCTCCCTCAATATTTCATGCAGGCCCTGTCCCTGTTCGTACTCCATCACCATGTAGGCGGTGTTGTTTTCCTCGAACACCGTGAGCACCCGCACGATGTTGGGATGGCGGAACCGCGCCAGCGTGCGCGCCTCGCTGATGAAGCGCTCCAGACCCCACAAAAACTGTGCGCCCTGTTCGCCGGACAGCGGCTGCACGGAATCATCATGCTGCCGCCCCGCCAGGTCACGCGGCAGGTATTCCTTGATGGCGACCGGCTGGTGCAGGTTCTCGTCGCGGGCCAGATAGGTGATGCCGAAGCCGCCCTGCCCCAGCACCTTGTCGATCACGTACCAGTGCAGGCGATGGCCGCCGGTCAGGGCGTCACGATGCGAGGATTCGGTCATGGTGAATCCATTCTACAACCAGGCGCGAGGGATGATGAATCATGCCGGCATTTCGAGCACGGCGGCGCCCCGCAGCCGGCCGGCGCGCAACTGATCGAGCGCGGCATTGGCATCGGCGAGCGGGAAGCGTTGCACATGGGTCCGTATCGGCACCTCCTTCGACAACGCCATGAACTCCGCCCCGTCGCGGCGGGTGAGATTGGCCACCGAGCGCACGCAGCGCTCGCCCCAGAGGATGTCGTAGGGGAACGCCGGTATTTCGCTCATGTGGATGCCGGCGCACACCACCGTACCGCCCCGCGCCACGGCCTTAAGCGCCGCCGGCACCAGCGCCCCCACGGGCGCAAACAGCAGCGCCGCGTCGAGCGGTCGCGGCGGCGTTTGATCCGAGCCGCCGGCCCATGCTGCGCCCAGCTCCAGAGCGAACCGCCGGCCCTCCGCGTCGCCGGGGCGGGTGAAGGCGTACACCTCGCGGCCCTGGTGTCTGGCGATTTGCGCAATGATGTGCGCCGCCGCGCCGAAGCCGTAGAGGCCGAGGCGCCGCGCCTCCCCCGCCATGCGCAGGGCGCGGTAGCCGATCAACCCGGCGCACAAAAGCGGCGCCAGTCCGGCGTCATCGCGGCCCGCCGGCAGCGGCAGGCAGTAGCGGTGATCGGCCAGCGTGTACTCGGCGTAGCCACCATCGACGTGGTAGCCGGTGAACAGGGCATGCTCGCAGAGATTCTCCAGACCGCGCTTGCAGTAGTCGCAGCGGCCGCAGCTGTGGGCGAGCCAGGGCACCCCCATGCGCGTTCCGGTCGCCACGTCCGTCACGCCGGCGCCGGTGGAGACCACTTCGCCGACGATTTCATGGCCGAGGATCAGCGGCAGCTTCGGTCGCGGGAGCTCGCCGTCGCGGATGTGCAGATCGGTGCGGCACACACCGCAGGCGCGCACGCGCAGCAGCAGCTGGCCCGGCCCCGGGATGGGCACGGGGCGGTCGGCGGGCGTGAGCGGCGCGCCGGCCCGCTCAAGCAGCATGGCCCGCATGTAAAAGCCCCCCGGCGCCACCGGCGAACATGGCGATGAGATCATTGAGATAGCGTTGACCCCGCGTCGTGGGCCGCAGCCGCGCGTCGTCGCGTTCCAGCAGATCCAGCCGCCGGGCGTGCTCGATCCCCCGCGCGACGGCGGACAGCGGCAGGCCGGTGCGCTCCTCAAACAAGGATCGCGGCACGCCGTCGCAAAGCCGCAGGGCGCACAGCATGAACTCGGCGATGATCTGATCGCGATCGCCGATGATTTCCTCCGTGACCACCGCGGGAGTCCCCGCGCCGCGCATGTAGGCGGGCGGGTTGCGCTGCTTCACCCGGCGGATGACGCCGTTGCCGGCAATGGTGAGCTTGCCGTGTGCGCCGGCGCCGATGCCGAGATAATCGCCGAATCGCCAGTAATTGAGATTGTGCCGCGAGGCGCGTCCCGCGCGCGCGTGGGCCGACACCTCGTAGCGCGCGTAGCCCGCGCTGGCGAGCAGCGCCCGGCCCTGCGCCTCGACGACGTCCACCAGGTCCTCGTCGGGCAGCGCGGGCGGCCGGCGATGAAACGCCGTGCCCGGCTCCAGCGTCAATTGGTACCACGACAGATGCTCCGGCGCGAAATCGATTGCCCGGCGCAGATCGTTCAGCGCCCCGGCGGCGTCCCGTTCACCGGGCAGCGCGTACATGAGGTCGAGATTGATGTTGTCGAAGCCCGCCGCCCGCGCCAGCTCGAAGGCGCGTTCGGCCCCGGCGGCGTTGTGCACGCGGCCGAGCGCGCGCAGTTGCTCGTCGCGGAAACTCTGCACGCCAAGGGACAAGCGGTTCACGCCGGCCGCGCGATAGGCGGCAAAATGTTCCGCCTCCGCGGTCCCGGGGTTGGCCTCCAGCGTGATCTCGGCATCAGCGGCGAGCGGCAGGCGCTCGCGTATGCCGGCCAGCAACCGCGCAATCGCCCCGCCGGAGAAGAGACTCGGGGTGCCGCCGCCGAAAAAAATACTGATGAGTGGCCTGCCGCGAACGGCCGCAATCTCACTGTCCAGATCGCGCAACAGGGCGTCGGTGTATTCCCGCTCCGGCAGCCTGCCCGTGTTTTCGTATGAATTGAAATCGCAGTAGGGGCACTTGCGCACGCACCAAGGCAGGTGAACATACAACGCCAGCGGTGGCAGGCGAAAAAGTCCTGAAGGGCGCATCGCGGCGTTGAAACCCGGCCCGGCATGCTCATGGACTGTCGTGTCCACTCCGCCTCGCCGCCGGCTTTTGCCTTGCGCTGCATCCCTTGATGACTTTTCCATTTCCGCTTACACCCCCGGGCCATGACGTTCGGTGAATTGGGCAAGGAGGGAGCGCAGCGCCTGGCCGCGGTGGCTCAAGCGGTTTTTCACCTCCGGCGGCAGCTGCGCGGAGGAGCAGCGATGCGTGGGCACGTAGAAGATGGGATCGTAGCCAAAGCCATTCCCGCCCACGGGCGCGCGCAGCAGCTCCCCCTTCCACACGCCCTGCGCGATGATCGGCATGGGATCCCGCTCGTGCGCGAGATACACCAGCACGCAAATGAAACTCGCCGCACGTTGACCCGCGGGCAGATGGCGGGTGTCATCCAGCAGTTTCTGCAGATTGCTGCCGTCGGTCGCGTCCGGTCCGGCGTATTGCGCCGAGTGCACGCCGGGCGCGCCGTTCAGGCCCTCGACGGCGATGCCGGAATCATCGGCGACGGCCGGCAGGCCGGTGCGGGCGGCGGCGTGACGCGCCTTGATCAAGGCGTTCTCGACAAAGGTCACGGCGGTCTCCTCGGCGCCGGCGACGCCGAATTCCGATTGCGGCACCACCTGCACGTGAAGGCCCGACAGCATTTCCGTCAGCTCCCGCACCTTGCCGCGGTTGCCGGAGGCCAGCACGACGCGCGCCGGGATTTTCGACATCTCGATTCCGCGCCGCGCTAATCGAGCAACGCGCCCTGCTGCGCCTCGATGAGCCGCTCGATGCCCTTGCGCGCCAGGCCCAGCATCGCGGTGAGCTCCTCCATGCGGAAGGCGTGGCCCTCCGCCGTGCCCTGAAGCTCGATGAAATGGCCGGCGTCGTTCATCACCACGTTCATGTCGGTCTCCGCCTCCGAATCCTCGGCGTAGTCCAGATCGAGGATGGGCGCGCCGCGGTAGATGCCGACCGAGACCGAGGCCACCATGCCGTGCACCGGATCGGCGGCGAGTTCGCCCGACTTGCGCAGCTTGCGCACGGCGTCCACGAGGGCGATGTAGCCGCCCGTGATCGAGGCGGTGCGCGTGCCGCCGTCGGCCTGGATGACGTCGCAGTCGATGATGAGCGTGTGTTCGCCCAGTTGCTCCAGGTTGACCACCGAGCGCAGCGAACGGCCGATGAGACGCTGGATCTCGAGCGTCCGGCCGCCCTGCCTGCCCTGCGCCGCCTCGCGCCTGGTGCGCTCGCTGGTGGCACGCGGCAGCATGCCGTATTCGGCCGTGAGCCAGCCGCTGTTTTTGCCGCGCAGCCACGCCGGCACCCTGGCCTCGGCGCTGGCGGTGCAGATCACGCGGGTGTCGCCGTATTCGACCAGCACCGCGCCCTCGGCGTGGCGGGTGTAATGACGGGTGAACCTGATGGGCCGCAATTCATCCGCGGCGCGACCGCTTGGGCGCATAAGTCATCTCGGGGGCTGGGGGGACATCGTGATTATAATAGACCCCATGCGCGCCATCATACTCGCCGCTGGGATCGGCAAACGGCTGGTCGGCGAACATTCCGGCCCCAAGGGCCTGCTGCGCTTCGGCGCCCGCTCGCTGCTGGCCCGCCACATCGACGCGCTGCGCGGCCTGGATGTCCGTCACATCGCCCTCTGCGTCGGCCACGAGGCCGGCCGGTTGCGCGCCGAGGTGGAGGCCACCGGCGCGCAGGCCGTCACCACGACGCTGTTCAACCCCGACTACCGCGAGGGCAGCGTCGTCAGCCTGTGGACCATGCGCCATTACCTGGACGCCGGCGGCGACGTGCTGCTCATGGACGCCGATGTGCTCTACGACCCCGCCCTGCTCGCCCGGCTGATGCAAAGCCCGCATGCCAATTGTTTCCTGCTCGACCGCGATCTCGAGGCCGGCGAGGAGCCGGTCAAGCTGTGCATCCGCGGCGGCCGCATCGTCGAATTCCGCAAACAACTGCCCGCCGATCTGCGCTATGATTTCGCCGGGGAATCCGTCGGCTTCTTCCGCTTCTCGGAAACAACGGCCGCCCGGCTGGCGCGGCGCTGCCAGGCCTACCTGGACGCCGGGCGCCGCGCTGAACCTTATGAGGAGGCGATACGCGATCTGATCATGGAAACTCCCGCGGACTTCGGTTTCGAGGACATCAGCGGCCTGCCGTGGGTGGAGATCGATTTTCCGCGGGACGTGGAACGCGCCCGGCGCGAGATCCTGCCGCGGCTCCCCGCCTGAACCCTCATGAACAAGCCCGGCGCCGCTGACATTCCCGCCATCAACGCCGGCACGCGCGCCGCGCGGCTGCGGCGACTGCTGCAATCGCCGCAGCTGGAGTTCCTCATGGAGGCGCACAACGGCATCAGCGCGCGCATCGCCGAGGAGGCCGGCTTCGCCGGCATCTGGGCCAGCGGGCTCGCGCTGTCGGCGCAGTTCGGCGTGCGCGACAACAACGAGGCCAGCTGGACGCAGGTGGTGGACATGCTTGAGTTCATGAGCGACGTCACCACGGTCCCCATCCTGCTCGACGGCGACACCGGCTACGGCAATTTCAACAACACGCGCCGGCTGGTGCGCAAGCTGGAGCAGCGCAACATCGCCGGCGTGTGCATCGAGGACAAGCTGTTTCCCAAGAGCAACAGCTTCCTCGACGGCGAGCGGCAGCCGCTCGCCGACATCGACGAGTTTTGCGGCAAGATCAAGGCCGCCAAGGACAGTCAGGGCAGCGATGATTTCTGCATCGTGGCCCGCGTCGAGGCGCTGATCGCCGGCTGGGACATGAAGGAGGCCCTGCGCCGGGCCGAGGCCTACCGCCAGGCCGGCGCCGACGCCGTTCTGATCCACAGCAAGCTCGGCCGCCCCGACGAGATTCTCACTTTCGCGAAGGAGTGGGCCAATCGCGCCCCGCTGGTGATCGTCCCCACCACCTATTACAGCACGCCCGTCGAGGTCTACCGCCGCGCCCAAATCAGCGTGGTCATCTGGGCCAATCATCTGATCCGGGCCGCGGTGGCCGCCATGCAGGCGGCGGCCCGCCAGATCCAGGCGACGCAAAGCCCGATAGACGTCGAGGATCGCATCGCCGCGGTGGGCGAGATTTTCCGGCTGCAGGGGGCGGATGAGTTGAAAAAGGCCGAACGACGCTACGCCGGCGCCGTCCGGCGCCGCGTGCAGGCCATCGTGCTGGCCGCCAGCCGCGGCCGGGAGCTGGACGGGCTGACGGAGGCCCGCCCCAAGGTCATGCTGCCCATCGGCGGCAGGCCGTTGCTGCGGCGGCTGGTGGATGAGTTCAAGAAACAGGGCGTCAACGAGATCACGGTGGTGGGAGGCTACCGCGCCGAGACCATCGATGTGCCCGGCATCAAGGTCATCGTCAACAGGGACTACGAGCACACCGGCGAACTCGCCTCACTGGCCTGCGCGCAGGCCGGATTCACCGACAACATGGTGATCCTGTACGGCGACCTTTTGTTCCGCAGCTACATCCTGCGCGATCTGCTCGATTCCAGCGGCGATATCGTCGCCGTGGTCGATTCCGCGGCCAAGACACCGGCCACCGGCTCGCCGGACTATGCGAAGTGCTCGCTGCCCGATGACCGGACGGTGATGGACCGGGAGGTGCGGCTGCTGCAATTGAGCAAGGAGAAAAAGGGCAGTTCGGGCCGCTGGATAGGCATGGTGCGCGTGCGCGGCGAGGGACTGCGCTGGTTGAATGACTCGTTGACGGAGCTGACGATGAGGAAACAAGAGCGCCGGCCCGGCCTGCCGGACGTGTTGAATCACATCATCGCGCAGGGCCGTCCCGTGCGCGTGCTGTACATCAACGGTCACTGGCTGGACGTGAACTCGCTCGATGATCTGGACCGCGCCAGCGCCTTCACCTGAAGCCCGGCGCGCGACCGCCATGATAAAGGCCGGGGAATTCGTCGAGGCGGCGCGCGCGCTGGGGTGCCGGACCTGGGCCGGCGTGCCCTGCTCATTCCTGACGCCCTTCATCAATTACGTCATCAACGACGATCGCCTGCGCTACATCTCCTCCGCCAACGAGGGCGACGCCCTGGCCACGGCCGCGGGCGGCGCCATCGGCGGCGAACGCGCCGTGGTGATGATGCAGAACTCGGGCCTCGGCAACGCCGTGAGCCCGCTGACCTCGCTGACCCACGTCTTCCGCATACCGCTGCTCTTGATTTGCACGCACCGCGGCGCGCCGGGCGTTGCGGACGAGCCGCAGCACGAGTTGATGGGCCGGATCACCGGCGAGCTCCTCGCCACCCTGCGCGTGCCGTGGGAGCCGTTTCCCGCGGAGGCAGGGGACATCCGGCCCGCGCTGGCGCGGGCACGGGAATATCTCGACGGCGAGCAGCGCCCTTACGCGTTCATCATGGAAAAAAACACGGTCGCCGGGCACGAACTCAGGAAAAAATCGCTTGGATTGCCGCGGCGCGAGGCGCGTGTGCAGGAGGTCTACAGCAGCAATGTGGATCGGCGTCCCAGTCGCAATGAAGTGTTGCGACGGCTGATCGAACTGACACCGGAGGCCGGCACCGTGGTCATCGCCACCACCGGCTACACGGGGCGCGAACTCTATGCGCTGGCCGATCGCAAAAATCATTTTTACATGGTGGGATCGATGGGCTGCGCCTCCGCCTTCGGGCTGGGGCTCGCGCTGGCGCGGCCGGACTTGAAGGTGGTGGTGGTGGACGGCGACGGCGCGGCGCTCATGCGCATGGGCAACTTCGCCACGCTGGGCGCCTACGGGCCGTCGAACCTTTATCATCTCGTGCTCGACAACGAGGCCCACGATTCCACCGGCGCGCAGGCCACGGTGACGGCGGGCGTTTCCTTCGCCCGCATCGCGCAGGCGTGCGGTTACGCGCTGTGCCTCGCCGGCGACAGACCCGCCGTCGTCGACGCGCTGTTGAACGGGACCGCCGACGGGCCGAAGTTTGCGCATTTGAAGATCAGGACCGGCACCATCGCCGATCTGCCGCGCCCCAAATTGGCGCCGCCGGAAGTATTGCGCCGGTTGATGGCCCACATCGGCGCGAAATTTTGATGCATGACTTGCCGAGGATTTCAAAAAATGGTTGAACGCCTCATTTGCCGCCGCCAGTGGCAATCCCCGCTCGTCCCCCCTTTGTCAAAGGGGGGGTGGGGGGGGGATTTGGGCATTCGCTGTTTTGCGACACTCTAAGCCATCACCATGCGCGCCCTCCTTCTCAATCCCGGGCCGGTGACATTGAGCGAGCGCGTGCGCAAGGCGCTGACCGGCCCCGATCTCTGCCACCGCGAACCGGAATTCGCCGGGCTGCAAAACCACATCCGCGAGCGGCTGCTGAAAGTCTACGGCCTCGATCCGAAGCGTTATGCCGTGGCGCTGCTGACCGGCTCCGGCACGGCGGCCATGGAGGCGATGGTGGCAAGCCTGGTGCCGGAAGACGGGAGCCTCCTGGTCATCGAGAACGGCGCCTACGGCGAGCGGCTGTCGAAGATTGCGGAAATCCACGGCATTCCGACAATCCCGATCAAGTTCGAGTGGGGCGGCCGGATCGACACGCAGCGTCTCAAGCTCGCGCTCGACGAACACGAGGCCGTCTCCTGCCTCGCCGTGGTCCACCATGAGACCTCGACCGGCCGGCTCAATGATCTGGCGCCGGTTGCTCGATTGTGCGCGGAGCGCGGCATCCGCCTGCTGGTGGACGGCGTCAGCAGCTTCGGCGCCGAGGATCTGCGCTTCGACGAATGGAACCTCGCCGCCGTCGCCGCCGCCGCCAACAAGTGCCTGCACGGCGTGCCGGGCGCGGCCTTCGTCATCGTCCGCCGTGACGCGCTGCCTGATGACAAGGAGCGCAAGCGAACCTTGTATCTGGATTTGAGCACGTATTGCCGCGAGCAGGATCGCGGCGGCACGCCGTTCACGCAGTCGGTGCAGTGCTTCTACGCGCTGGCCGAGGCGCTGTCTGAATTCGAGGAACAGGGCGGCTGGCGCGCGCGCCATGATAAATACGCGGCATTGGCGAAACAAACACGTGACGGACTCATCAAACTGGGCATCAATTCATTGCTGCCGGAGGGCGCGTCATCCGTGGTGCTGAATGCCTACCTTCTGCCGAAGGGCGTGACTTATCAGAAGCTGCACGATCATTTGAAGAGCCACGGTTTCGTCATTTACTCCGGGCAGGGCCGGCTCGCGCAGTCGATCTTCCGCATCTCCACCATGGGGGAAATCACCGCCGCCGACGTCGACCGGCTGCTCGCCGCCTTCAAGGCCCTCGGCGCCTGATCTTCACTCGCGGGAACAACATCACCATGCGTCGCTTCGGTTTCACCGCGATAGAACTGATGGTGGTGATGGCGGTGGTCGCCATCCTGGCGCTGATGGCGGTTCCAAGTTATCAGGAAAAACTCATCCGCGATCAAATCATCGAGGCGCTGCCGCTGGCGGACATCGCGAAGGCACCGGTGGCGGCGACCTGGGCCGCCGCGCAGTCCTTTCCGCACGACAACGCCAGCGTCGGACTACCTGTCGCCGACAAGATCGTCAACAACTACATCAGCGCGGTGGCGATCGAAGACGGCGCCATTCACATCACCTTCGGCAACCGCGCCAACGGACTCATCAAGGGCAAAATTCTCACCCTGCGTCCGGCGGTGGTGGAGGACGCGCCGATCGTGCCGGTGACCTGGGTCTGTGGCTACGCCCCGGTGCCCGAGAAGATGACAGTCAAGGGCGAGAACAAAACCAACATCCGCGCGATCTACCTGCCGCTCAACTGCCGCTCTTGACGATTCGGCGCTTCCCGCTCAGGCGCGGTGGAGAGTGAGTTGCGGGGCGGCGTTTTGCTGGTGGGAGCGGATGAATTCGAGCAGATCTTCCCTGGTGAGCCTCGCGTCCCTGCGCATGTCGTCCTGCGAGCCGTGATGGATGAGGCGGTCGGGCAGGCCGTAATTCATGATGCGAATGACGATGCCTTCGGCGGCCAAAAGTTCGTTGACGGCGCTGCCGGCGCCGCCCTGCACCACGTTCTCCTCCACCGTCACGAGGAGGGCGTGCGTGGCGCCCAACTGGCGCAGCAAATCGGCGTCGAGCGGCTTGACGAAGCGCATGTTGACGACGGTGGCGTTCAACTCCTCGCCCGCCGCCAGCGCCATCGCCAGCGTCGTGCCGAAGGACAGAATCGCGATCCCCCGGCCCCTGCGGCGCACCTCGGCCTTCCCGACCGGCAGCGCGGTCATTTCCTTCTGCGGCTCGACGCCGGTGCCGCTGCCGCGCGGATAGCGCACGGCGGCCGGCTGGTCGAGCTGGTAGCCGGTGTAGAGCATCTGCCGGCATTCGTTCTCGTCCGCCGGCGCCATGATCACGATGTTCGGCAGGCAGCGCATGTAGCTCAAGTCATAGGCGCCGTTGTGCGTCGGGCCGTCGTTGCCGACGCAACCGGCACGGTCGATGGCGAACAGCACCGGCAGTTTTTGCAGGCAGACGTCGTGGATCAGCTGATCGTAGGCGCGCTGCAGGAAGGTGGAGTAGATCGCCACCACCGGCTTCAAGCCATCGCAGGCCATGCCCGCGGCCAGCGTCACCGCGTGCTGCTCGGCGATGGCGACATCGAAGTAGCGGTCGGGGTGCTGCTTGTGGAACTTGACCAGGCCGGAGCCTTCGCGCATCGCCGGCGTGATGGCGACAAAGCGCCCGTCCCTGGCCGCCATGTCGCAGCACCAGTCGCCGAAGACGTCGCTGAAGGTCGGCCTGGCCGATTTGCTCGAGGCCTGGATGCCCATTTCCGGATCGAAGGGCGAGGAGATGCCGTGGTACTTCACCGGATCGTTCTCGGCGGGCGCGTAGCCCTTGCCCTTCTTGGTGATGATGTGCAGCAGCCGCGGGCCCTTCATGTCGCGCAGGTTGCGCAACATGTGGATCAAGGTCGGCAAATCGTGGCCGTCGATGGGGCCGAAGTAGTTGAAGCCGAATTCCTCGAACAGCGTGCCGGGCACGATCAAGCCCTTGACGTGCTCCTCGACGCGGCCCGCGAGCTCGCGCACCGAGGGCAGGCCGGCCAGCACCTTTTTGCCGCCCTCGCGCAGCGTCGTGTAAATCTTGCCGGACAGCAGCTCGGCGAAGCGGTTGGACAGCGCGCCGACGTTGGGCGAGATGGACATGTTGTTGTCGTTCAGGATCACCAGCAGGTCGGCCTCGAGATCGCCAGCGTGGTTGAGCGCCTCGAAGGCCATCCCGGCGGTCAACCCCCCATCACCAATAATGGCCACCGACTTGCGGAGGCTGCCGGTGTTCTTCGCGGCAATGGCCATGCCGAGCGCCGCGCCAATGGAGGTGCTGGAATGACCGACGCCGAAGGTGTCGTATTCGCTCTCGTCGCGCCGCGGGAACGGCGCCAGCCCCCCCCATTTGCGGATGGTGAGGATCTGATCGCGGCGGCCGGTGAGAATCTTGTGCGGATAGGCCTGATGGCCCACGTCCCACACCAGCCGGTCCTCCGGCGTGTTGTAGACGTAATGCAGGGCCACGGTCAGCTCGATGGTGCCCAGGCCCGCGGCGAAATGGCCCGTGCTCTTGCTCACCGACTCCAGCAGATACTGACGCAATTCCGCGGCCACCGGCAGCAGGTCGGATTCGGCCATCCGGCGCAGATCAGCGGGACTGTCGATGCGCGCGAGCAGCGGGAAACGGTTGGGATCGAGCATGCGGCCTGTTCCTGAAAGGGGCGGT
>JAJPIJ010000043.1 GCA_021324815.1 Gammaproteobacteria bacterium | reverse complement strand
GTCGGCGTCGCGCAGCTCCCACGCGGCGCGGCGGTGGAGATGGATGCCGTCATGGTCATCGACTAAACGGCCCCTGCCCGCAAGGCGAGGGGTTTCGCATGGGTCGTCTGCAACCGACTGAAAATCCCCCCTCCCCCTCGAGATGCTTGGGGTCGCCGCCCCCTTTGCAAAGGGGGCGGACGGACGCGCGGCGACCGTCGGGGGATTTCGCCTTCGCCGGACGCGAAACCCGACTTATGCTCGCTGCGCACACATTTCGTCCAACTTGCTTCGCCTGAAGGCGATCGGTTTCCACCATCCCCGATGGGTACGCCAAGGTCGATACAACCCCCGCACAGTCTTGCCCAGCGAACCGGGGGAGCGGTGGATCCGGGCGCGCCGGTCACGAGCCTGCCGGGTGTCGGACCCAAGCTGGCGGGGAAACTGCGCGCGCTGGGCATCGCCCGGGTCCGCGACCTGCTGCTGCACCTGCCGCGGCGCTACCAGGATCGCACCCGCATCGCCCCCATCGGCACGTTGCGGGAGGGCGATGACGCCGTGATCCAGGGCACGGTCGATCTGGCGCAGGTGCGCTACGCCCGCCGCCGCATGCTGCTGGTGCGGGTGAGCGACGGCACCGGCGCGCTGCTGCTGCGGTTTTTTTATTTCAACGCCGCGCAGCAGGCCCGCTTTCAGCGCGGCGCCACGGTCCGGTGCTTCGGCGAAATCAGGGCCGGCCCGCAAAGCCTGGAGATGATCCACCCCGAATACCGGTTGCTCGATCCCGCGCAGCCCGCGCCCGTGGAGGAGACATTGACGCCGGTCTATCCGGCGACAACGGGCCTGAGCCAGCACAGCCTGCGCAAGCTCATTTCGCAGGTGTTGCAGTCGCTTCGCGACGCGGCTTCCCCGCGGGACTTCGCCGAGTTGCTGCCGGAGGAGGCGCTGGACAATGAGCGCTGGCCCACGCTGATGGAGGCGATCCGTTATCTCCATCAGCCGCCGCCCGACGCCGATCTCGCCCGCCTCCGGCGCGGCGAACATTCGGCCCAGCAGCGGCTGGCGGTGGAGGAGCTCACCGCGCACCAGTTGAGCCTGCGCGCGCTGCGGCACACCCTGCGCCGGCGCCGCGCGCCCGCCCTGCGCGGCGATCAGGCGCTGCGCCGGCGTCTGCTGGCGAACCTGCCCTACGCGCTGACCGGCGCACAAAAGCGGGTGCTGGAGGAGATTCAGCATGATCTGGAACATGCACAGCCGATGCTGCGGCTGCTGCAGGGCGACGTCGGCGCCGGCAAGACCGTGGTGGCGGCGCTCGCCGCGCTTGCCGCCATCGAGTGCGGATTCCAGGCCGCGATCATGGCGCCCACGGAACTGCTGGCGGAGCAGCATCAGCGCAACTTTGAGCGCTGGTTCGCGCCGCTGGGAGTGCCGGTGCTGCTGCTCACCAGCCGCCTGAAGGGCGCCGGGCGGCAGCGGCTGCTGGAACACATCCGTGAAAGATCCCCCGCGTTCATCGTCGGCACCCACGCCCTGTTTCAGGACGACGTGGCCTATGGGCGGCTCGGTTTCATCATTGTCGACGAGCAGCATCGCTTCGGCGTCGAGCAGCGGCTGGCGCTGGCGCGCAAGGCCGGCGACTCCGCGGCGGAAGAGACCGCCCATCAGCTCATCATGACGGCGACGCCGATCCCGCGCACGCTGGCGATGACCGCCTACGCCGATTTGGACGTCTCGGTGCTGGACGAGCTGCCGCCGCAACGCCTGCCCATGCAGACCGTGGTCATCCCCGATCACCGCCGCGCCGAGGTCGTCGCCCGCGTGCACGCGGCCATCCGCGAGGGCCGGCAGATCTACTGGGTGTGCCCGTTGATCGAGGAATCCGAGATCATCGAGTCCGAGGCCGCGACCGAGACCGCCGGTGTGCTCGCGCAGGCGCTGCCGGAGGCGCGCGTGGGTCTGATCCACGGCCGGCTGAAGGAAAACGATCGCGACGCCGTCATGCGCGCCTTCGCGGAGGGGAACATCGATCTGCTGGTCGCCACCACGGTCATCGAGGTCGGCGTGGACGTGCCCAACGCCAGCCTCATGGTCATCGAAAACGCCGAGCGGCTGGGCCTCTCCCAGCTGCACCAGTTACGCGGGCGCGTGGGCCGCAGCGCCGCCCGGAGCGATTGCGTGCTGCTTTATCATCCGCCGCTGTCGGCCGCGGCGCGGGCGCGGCTGCGGTGCATGCGCGAGACGCATGACGGATTCGTCGTGGCGCAGCGCGATCTGGAGCTGCGCGGCCCCGGTGAGCTCCTCGGCACGCGGCAGACCGGCCTCTGCCAGATGCACATCGCCGACCTGTTCCGCGACCACGCGCTGGTGCCCAGGGCGCAGCGCATCGCCGCGCGCATGCTGGAGGCGCACCCTGATCGCGTCCCGCTTTTGATCCAGCGCTGGCTGCCGGATGCATTACACTACGGTTCGGTATAGTCGCTACTCTGAACAAGTTCATCCTGGACTGCTCTTGAAGGAGGACGCATGTCGGATTTTCGTCGGCGCGAACCCTTCGTGGGCCTCACCTGGTCCTGGCGCGGGCCGCTGCACGAGCCGGGATCGCTGACGCGGCGGCTGAGACGCGAGGTCGGGGGCGAATTCACGGTGCAGGTGCAGGAGATGCGATGGTCGACGTTGCAACTGGGCGAGGCCCGGTTGCTGAAACTGCCGCACCGGCGGCGGGTATTGATTCGGGAGGTCTTGCTGTGGGGCGGGGGCCGGCCGCTGGTGTACGCCCGCTCCCTGCTGCCGATGGCGACGCTGGATGGACGCTTCCGTCATCTGCGCCGGCTGGGGACGCGGCCACTGGGACACCTGTTATTCACGACGCCGGCCGCGCGGCGGCTGTGGATGCGACTGCTGCGCGTCCAGCCGCCGGATCCCCTGTATGCCGCCGCCCGCCGGCATGCGATGATTGAGGCCGGGCATTATCATGGGCGGCAGTCCCTGTTTGTGCTCGACGACAAACCGCTGCTGGTCACCGAAATATTCCTTGATCGCGTGCATGCCGGATGAAACCACGATTGCCACGATTGCAGGCATGGGCGCAGGGGCGGCTGCCGCGGCAATGGCCGCATTACGTCTCGTTGACGCGGCTCAACCGGCCCATCGGCATTTTTCTGCTGCTGTGGCCGACATGGTGGGCGCTCCTGATCGCGGGCCAGGGCCATCCCGATTCCTGGCTGTGGATCGCCTTCACGCTGGGCGTCGTCGTGATGCGATCGGCCGGCTGCGTCATCAATGACTATGCCGACCGCAACTTCGACGGCCATGTGCGCCGCACGCGGGAACGGCCGCTGGTGACGGGCGCGGTGACGCCGCGCGAGGCCATGACGCTGTTCTACGGACTGGTGATCGTCGCGGCGCTGCTGGTGCTGACGCTGAATCGCCTCACCCAATGGCTGGCGATTGCGGCGCTGGCGCTCGCGATCACCTACCCGCTCGCCAAGCGCCACACCTACCTCGCGCAGTTCCATCTCGGCCTGGCCTTCGGCTGGTCCATCCCGATGGCGTTCGCGGCACAGACCAACTCGCTGCCGCCGCTGGCGTGGCTGCTGCTCACCGCCGGCATCCTCTGGTCGGTGGTCTACGACACGATGTACGCCATGGCCGATCGCGAGGATGATCTGAAGATCGGCGTGCGCTCCACCGCCATCCTGTTCGCCGAAAACGACCGGCTGATCATCGGCATCATTCAACTCATGCTGCTGTTGACCCTTTACTTCATCGGCCAGCGCGCCGATTTGGGGAGATATTACTATCTGGGACTGGGCGCCGCGACGATTCTGGGCATTTATCATCAATACCTGATCCGCAACCGCGACCCGGACGAATGTTTGCACGCCTTCCGCCACAACAACTGGCTGGGCCTGTGCGTATTTCTGGGCCTGCTGCTGGATTACCACCATTAAGCGTGTCCGGACAAAATTCCAGACCGGCAGCCGGGCATAAAAGGTGATGGCCTGATGTCAGGGGGTGATGGTGGACTTGTTTTGAACCAGTTCGTCGGTGAGTTTCAGCATGGGCATCTGCAGTCGATCGAGATGATGCAGCTCGATGCCGCCGATTTCCCAGTCCGACCACAGGACCCGCGTCACGAAGGCCTCCGGGTTCTGCGGCAGCGGTTGCTTGGCGCGCAGCTTGAGGAACACCAGGAACGAGTAATAAAAAAGCATGTTGTCCACATGCAGCTCGTAATCCGCGAACTGCGCCCCGGGAAAGCGGACGGCCTTCTCGGGGCTGACGAGCCGGTAGCCGGCCCGCCGCAGGCGCTCCTCGATTTGGCGCCGGGTATCCGCCTCGTCGAAGCTGGCGTTGCGCCAATCCTTGTCCACGCCGAGAAACCGCACGGCGAGCATCTGCGGAGGATGGGTGTTGGTTTCCGCGCCGGCGCACACGCCTCCCGCAAGCAGCAGCGCCAGCATCGCACAAAAACACATCCACCCTGCATGTCGTTTCATCATCGTCTCCGATCATTCGACCCTGCCCAGCCGGCCGCTGGTGCTGCCTACATACCACAGGCTGCCCTGCCGGTCGATCACCATCTTGCGGATGCCGGTGTTCCTGGGCACATGGATGACGCGTATCGCCTCTGTTGTCGGATCGAGAATATCGACGGTATCGGCGTTGAACTCACTGGCGAACACCCTGCCGTCGGCGTCGACGGTGACGGCATAAGGCCCGCCGTCCGGTCCGCCCGGCAATGGATACTCCTTGATGACCTTCATTGTCCCGGGATCGACGTGAATGAGCCGGCCGTTGCCCCACAATGTCACCCATAATGTGCCGTCGGGCGCGGTTGCCATGCGCCGCGGATGGGTCCCCTTGCCCGTGGCCAGGTCGCTGATGACGCCGGTTTTTGGATCAAGTTTTCCGAGCATGTCGCCGCTGATGCGGCAGAACCAGACGTTGCCGCCGTGATCGATTGAAATACCGTACGGGTTGCCGGAGGTTTCATATTCGCGAATGGCGCCGGTCTTGCGGTCGAGCCGGCCGATGCGGTTGGCACCCTGCTCGGTGAACCACAGCACGCCTTCGTCATCGAGCGCGGCGGTGTGCGGGTCGCCGCTCGACGGCACGCGATGGATCACCTCTTTACCGCTGCCGGCGTGGAATTCGACGATGGTGCCGTTGCCCTTGCCCGTGAGCCATGCCACGCCGCCGGCGTCGACGAGGACGCTGTGCGGGTGGGTGCCCTCGGGCAGGTCCCATTCCCTGAACGACTGCGTCTTCGGATCGAAACGCCCGAGCTTGTCACCGCCCATGACGACAAAGTAAATGCCACCATCCGGTGCCGGCGTCGGATCGCGCGCGAACTGCGGCGCGGGCACCGGCCATTCGGACACCCTGCCCTCGATGGCGCGCGCGCCGGGCGTGATTCCATAGTTGGAGCCGCCGGCCCGCGCAGCGGGCGGCAGGCAGCATAAAATCCCGCCGAGCAGTACGCCCCAAAACGCGAAGCGGAATAATTTATGGTTCATCGGAAGAACGCCAGGCCATGACTGCCGGCCACGGCGCCGAATATTGTCAGCAGGCTGGCGATGAGCAATATCACGTGCACCCGCTGCAGGCGCCGCAACGTCACCTGTGGATCGCGTTTCTGGAGATCGCGGAAGTGATGCTTCAGGACAAACGGTTCAAGGAGGAACAGCATGAGGGCGAAGACGAGCCACACCAGCGTCATGGCGTGCAGCCACCAGAACTGCAGGGACTGGTACCGCGCCCAGCCGTGCGAGGCATGCAGCATCAGGACACCGGTCGCGCCGACCAGCAGCACGGCCCAGCGCGCCTGCCGCGAGAAACGCGACTCGACTTCATTGAAGAGCGCCAGCCGCTCCTGCGGATTGAGAGCGGAATCGCCGCGCGGCAGGATGGCGGTCGTCACCACGGCGACGCCGCCAATCCACCACACCACGCCCAGCACGTGCAGGCCACGCAACTGCGGCAGATATTCAATCCAGTTCATGTCGTCTGCGGACCTGGAATCGCGGCCTAAAATTTCGCCTTGGATTCTCTGCGGGTCCAGACGTTCAGGGGGTCGCAGGGTGCGCTGCCCACCGTCCGGCCTGAAACGGCATCCTGTACTTGCAATTTCGGGACCTCTTGAACCTTGTAAAAATTCATCTGGTATTCGTGCCCGCCCTCGGCCTCAAACCCCACCTCCCCCCGGCAAGCCTCCAGGATCACGTTGCCGACCGGTCCCTTCGGTCCCTCTTCGACATAGGCGACGACACGATGGACGCCGGGTGATAACTCCTGCGGATTGACGGTGATTCCAGTCCGGCCGTCAATCTGCTCGATGCGCAAATTCCAGCTGTTGACGTCCGCAAAAAGATACGGAAAGGCCCAATGGTCATTGGTCGTCACGAGCGTGGCCGCTGCCTTGCCGGGTTGCGGTCCGCCGGTCTTGATGGCCGCGCAACCAGTCATGGCAAGCCCGACGATGAAAATTCCAGTGCCTTGCCATCCAATCACGCGCACGAGCCCCTCCGTTCATTCAGTGGCGCCATCCGCCGAGGTCGATAAGTTATACCCTAATCGCGCGGGCTGCCAGCCGCTGATTCCTGCAACAAGCGGTTGAGAATAAAAAAACCGGGGCGATGCCGCTGCCGGATTGGCGTGAAGAAGATTTGGTGCCCCGAGCCGGAATCGAACCAGCAATCGCTGATTACAAATCAGCAGTTATGCCATTTAACTATCGGGGCGGAAATGAACATGCCCGCGGGCATTTTATTGTGCCGCGCCGGCCCCGGCAATTTTGGCGCAGTCCACGACCTTGGTCTGCGCCGATCCCGGCAGCGCCTCCTGCAAAGCGGCGGGGGAAACCTGCGCCGCATCCACTGCGACATCCAGCCAGTAGCTGGGTGGTGTCTCATGGCGTGCCTCGACGTGCGCCTCGTATCCCAGCGCCTTCATTTCCCTGATGCGCTCGGTCACCGACGTTTTTTCCTTGAACAGCCCGAGCGAAATGGTGTTTTTGTTCGCACCCTGCCTGACCACGAACAAATCCTCAACGCCCCTCGCCTTGAGCGCCGTCATTTCCTTTTCGGCCGCCGCCGTCGACGGATAGGGCCCCAAATAAACCCATTGGCGGCCGGGTCCGGATGATTCACCGCGTTCGCGGACACTCTGCAAACGCGCGGCCAATGACTGCCTGACCTGCGCCCGCTGGGTCTCGTCGGCAAACGGTCCGAGGGTGTAGCACGCGGGCGCAGTCGGTGGGATCGCCGTTTCCGGCGATGCGGCAACGGGCGCGGCGGTCTCCGGCGCCGGGGCCGTCGGCGCGGTCTCGCCGGCTTCCGCGCCGCCGATCGTCGGAACAGGCGGCGGTTCCACCGGCGGCGCGGAGGGTTCCGGCGTCTGACCTTCCTCCGGGCCCGGCGTCTCGCCGGCCAGATCGCGCCTGGGCGGCGGCGAGGGTAATTCCGACAACAACCGCAGCGTGGGCACATCGGCTGGAAGCGGTGTCGATGATGTCGCTAAATTGTCTGACGAGGGGTACAACTGCTGGTTGAACAGCCAGCCGAACAGGGCGACATTGGCCAGCAACAGCAAAAGAGAAAACGTTCTTGAGTTCATCTCACATCTGACTGTCGGCGATCCACAGCAGGCCCTTCAAAATCAAATATGGATCGTGCATCACCGGCGTGGTCAGATGCGGCAGCAGCAGCCGCGCCTCGCCGCCGGTCAACCAGCACCGCAGTGCGCCGCCGAGCCGATCCTGGCAGCGACGCCACACGGCCTCGATGCCACCGAGCACGGCATGGCGCGTGCCCGCCGCGATGGCCTCCTCGGTCCGGGGCGCCCAGATTTCCCCGTCGTCCACCACGGTCACCGCCAACGCGTGCGTGCTTTGCGCCAGTGCGCGACGCATCAACCCCAGGCCCGGCAGGATCGCGCCGGCCGTCCACTCGCCGGCGGCGTTCAACACGCTCATGGTCAGCGCCGTGCCGCAATCGATCACGCACAGCGGATCGCGGGTTTGATGGCGCGCCGCCGCCAGCGCGACAAAGCGATCGGCGCCCAGTTCCGGATAAATATTCCTGAGACCGTAACCGCTGGCCTGGGTGCGCACAAAATGCAATGCGGCGGTGGCGTGACGTTGCGATGCCCACTCGCGCACCCTTTGCTCAACCTGAGGGCCGGCGACATTGACGGCAAATATTTTTTCCGGGGCAGGTGCCGACGCGCTCACCCGCTCCAGGATGGCGGCCAGCGTGGCGAACGTCCACGGGCTGGCGTTGTCCGGCGAGGGTTCAGTGCCACCCCACGCCCACTTCACGCGGCTGTTGCCGACATCCAGCGCGAGGATCATGGTTGGGAGCGGATGCTGACTTCACCGGAGTAAAAGCGTCGCGGCCGCCCGAGTACGCTGACCACCAGCGCGCCATCCTCGGCCACCTCCAGCGCCCGGCCGTGGATTGTCCCCCCCCCCCCCCGCACCGCGACGTTCCTTCCCCGCAACATGTCCGCCTGCCGCCACGCCGCATGATACGGCGCGAAACCGGCGCTGGAATATTGCTCCAGCATCGCCAGCCACAGCGACAGGATGCGGGCGGCCAGCGCGTTGCGCGACGGCGATTTGCCGCCGAGCGCCGCACGCAGATCGGTGCAGGGCTGGCTGACGCGCGCCGCCGCGCCCCGCGGCAGCGCGATGTTCACGCCCGCCCCCAGCACCACCGTGCAGGCGCCGGCCAGCTCGCCGCGCATCTCGATGAGGATGCCCGCCAGCTTGCGATGTTCGTGCATGAGATCGTTGGGCCACTTGAGTTGCAGGCCCGTGACGCCGGCCTGTGCCAGCGCCTGCCGCAACACCACGCCGGCGGCGAGGCTCAGGCCGGAGAGGGCATGCGCGGGACGCTCGAAACGCCAGCCCAGCGACAGGCACAACCCCGCGCCGAGCGGCGCGAACCAGTCGCGCCCCTGCCGCCCCCGCCCGGCGGTCTGATATTCCGCCAGCACCGCATGGCCGTGGACGCCGTCGGGCGCGGCCTCTTCAAGCAGGCGCTGATTGGTGGAGTCGGTGATGAAACGCACGTCCAGCCGGCGCAGCAGCGGGCGCGCTGCGGGATCGATCGCCC
The DNA here is from genome assembly GCA_021324815.1 of Gammaproteobacteria bacterium. Classification (GTDB taxonomy): domain Bacteria; phylum Pseudomonadota; class Gammaproteobacteria; order JAJPIJ01; family JAJPIJ01; genus JAJPIJ01. The sequence goes on along the minus strand of JAJPIJ010000043.1, from coordinate 10,327 downwards.
CGCGGATGCGACGGGCGTCAAGCAACTCCACCGCGGAGTGCAGGCGGTAGCCGCGGCCGGGTGCCGCCTCAATGGCGCCGGTCAGCGCCGAGAGCGCCCGCACCTGCTGCCATACGGCGGTGCGCGTGATGTGCAGCCGCTCCGCCAGCCGCTCGCCGGAATGCCACTCGCCGTCGGCGAGCAGCCGCACCAGCAGCGGGCGGCGATCTAGGCGCGACACCATCGGCCCGGAAGCACTGAAGAACGGAGGGTCACTTCATCGGGGTCGGCGCGGCGGCAGGGTGGCGTCGTCGGCGGTGAACATGGTGGTCGAATCGGATTCGCGCTCCTCCTTCTTGCCGGGCTTGGGCTTGACGGGGGGCACCTGCGAGGGCATCAGGGTGCGATCCATGTCCTCCTCCGCCGGCGTGCCGCCCGGCCCGGCCGCCGTGCCGGGAACCTGAGAAGGCATCAACGTGCGGTCCGCGTCTTCCTCCGCCGCCGCGGGTGCGGTGCCTCCCTCCTGCGGCAGCACTGCGTCATCCATGAAGTCGTCCAGTGACAGTTCCTCCTCGCCGGACATGGACGCGGGGGCTGCCGCTGCGGGCGCGGATTCGATGATCTCGGTTTTGATGAAGCCGGCCAGGGACTCCTCTTCCGGCGCCGCCGCCGGCGGCGTGGCGCGTACCACCGTGTCGGCTTCGTGGATGTCCGGTGCCGGCGCGGCGCGCATCACCGTGTCGGCATCGTGGATGTCCGGTGCCGGCGCGCCGGTGCCTTCCGTGCCCTTGTGCGCCCGCAGCACGGTGTCGGCGTCGTGGACATCCACCGCGGCTGCCGCGACGGGAGTCTCGAACGCGCCACCGGTGACGTCGAAGGTTTCATCCTCGCCTGCGGGCGCCGCCGCCGGCGCGGGAGGGACGATCGGCGGCGGCGCGGTGAAGGCCGTGGTGGCCCCGGTTGCCGCGGCGGCCCGATCCGGCGGCGCCGCCGAGAACACCGTCTTGCCGGCGTCGGCCACCTCCGGCATCACGAATTCGAACTCGTACTTGTGCAGGCGGATGCGATCGCCGTGCTTGAGCCGCTGTTCGCCGGTCACGCGCTGGCCGTTGACGAAGGTGCCGTTCATGCTGCCCTGATCCACGACCCAGTAGGAAAAATCCTTGTATTCGATGAGGGCGTGGCGCCGGCCGATGGTGGTTTGATTGACGACGATGTAATTGAGGTGATCGGTGTCCGATCCGGCCACGCGTCCCAGCATCACCGGCTTCAAACCCAGGGCGTGCTGCTCGGCGTTGGTGTTGCCCTCCAGGTCACGCAGGAAGGCCTCCGGCGCATATTCCACCGGCGCCGCCGCCCGGCCGCCGCGCCGGCGCATCCTGACGACGAGGAAAATCACCACCAGCGTGAGCACGCCGACCGCGGCGGCGATTACCAGCAACAGCGTGCGGGCGCCCTCGCTGATTCCCACCTCCTCCGCCGGCTTGACGATGATCGCCTGGCCCTCCGGCATTTTTTCCAGTTGCTCCTTCGGGATGCCGGTGGCTTTTTCCATTTCCTTGAGCGCATTCTGTTCGGCGGCAGGCGCCGGGGGTGGCGGCGCGGGCGCCGGGGCCTCGGCGGGTGGCGCGGCGGCGGGCGCGGGGGGCGGCGGCGGGGGTGGGGCGGCTTCCACCGGCTTGGGTTGGTCGAGTTTGGCGATCTCTCCCGCGATGCGCCCGAAGGCATCCTTCAAATCATCGGCCTTGAGCGAGCGGTAATACTCGCCGCGGGTCTTGGTGGCGAGCGATTGTATCAGCTGGTAATCGGCCTGCTCGGTGAAAGCCACGGCATAGATCTTGATGTCGAGACGCCTAGCCTCCTGCGCCAGTTCCTCGCGCAGCCAGCGCGACTTCTCGGCGTCCTGCGCCGGGTGGCCGGTTTCCACGATGCCGTCGGTGAAGAAGATGATGATTTTTTGCGCGCCCTCGCGGCCGTTGACCTTGAGATCATAGATGGCCTGCTCCATGGCATCCGGACTGTTGGTCCATTGGCCGCGGTAGTTGACGGCCTTGAGCGCCTCCTGCAACTTGGCCTTGGCGTCCAACTCCAGCGGCGTGAGCGGCAGGGCCTTGTTGACCTTGGTGTCGAAAATTATCAGCGCCACGCGCGTGTCGCCCTGCAGGCCGTTGACCAGATCGGCGACTGCCTGGGTGGCCAGATGCGTGGGGTCGTTCTTGCGCATGCTGCCGGAATTGTCGAACACGATGGTGACGTCCTTGGCCACGCCCTTCGGCGCCTCCTGGGCAGCCGCGGTTTTTTCCTCCGGGGCCGGAGCGGCAGCAGCCGGTGTTTGATCAGCCGGCGCCGCCGCCACGGGCGCTTCAGTCTGGGTCGTCGTTGCGCCCTGCGTCTGACCAGCCGCCTCGGCGGGCGCCGTGGCATCGGCCGCCGGCTGCGCCGGTGCATCCGCCGGCGTCCTGTCACCTTGCGCCGCTGCCGGGCCCCCGCCCCCGGCGGCAGCCGGGAATGCCGCAATCAGGCCCACCAAACAAATGGCCACGTTCAGATAGCGCCGCATATAGGCTCATCCCGGTTCATTCTGGACTCGTATTATCGTCGATTGCCGCCACCCCCGCCAATGCCGGAACCATCACGGCGCATCGCCTCTGGCGACCGGCCGCGCCGGATCCGCGCACCACTCACTCCACGAGCCGGCATACAGGCGTGGTTCCGGAAATCCGGCATGCACGGCCGCCAGGATATTGTGGCAGGCGGTCACTCCCGAGCCGCAGTAGAACGTCACCTCGCTGGCGGGCACGGCGCCGAATACGACACTCAGCGCCGATCGCAGGCTGGCGGGCGCGAGAAACCGGCCGTCCTCGCCCAGATTGCGCTTGCAAAAATAGTTGACCGCGCCGGGGATGTGCCCGGCCACCGGATCGATGGGTTCCACCTCGCCGCGGTAGCGCGCGGGATCACGCGAGTCCACCAGCCGCCGCTGCATCAGGACCTCCCCCGCATGCACGACGCGATCGGGACGCGGCCGGCCCTTGAATCGCGCCGGCGGATTGTGTTCCTCGCCGCCCGCCGTGGCCCCGCCGCACGCCATCCATGCCGGCCAGCCGCCGTCCAGCACCGCCACGGCGTCATGACCCATGTAGCGCAGCAGCCACCACAAGCGCGCCGCGAAAAGTCCGCCGCCGGCGTCATAGGCCGCCACCTGACGGCCCGCCGCGATGCCCAGCCGGCCGAAGACCCTTTCCAGCTGACCGGGTGACGGCAGGGGATGCCGTCCGCTGCCGGGACGCCGGGTACCGCTCAGATCGGAATCGAGATGCGCATACACCGCGCCCCTGATGTGCGCCTGCAGATAGGCGCGGCGGCCGGCGTCCGGATCGGCGAGATCAAAGCGGCAGTCAACGACGATGACGCCGCCGTCCATCAACAGTGGCTGCAACTCCCGCGCTTGAATTAAAGTGTGAAAAGCACTCATGTCTCTTGCCGTTCATTCATGGTAACGCAACCCGCCGGCAGCTTCAGCCGCGCATGTTTGATACTTGTGCCGTGGCTGACATTGAGCCTGGGCGGCTGCGCCAATCTCGGCTATTACGCCCAGTCGGTGCGCGGGCAATTGGAAATATCCGCTCACAGCCGCCCCATCGCCCAGGTATTGAACGACGCCGGCGCGGACGCCGCCATCAAGGAAAGGCTCCGGCTGGTGTTGGCGCTGCGGGAGTTCGCCGTCACCGCCCTGGCCCTGCCGGACAACGGCAGCTATCGCGCCTATGCCGATCTGGGGCGTGCCTTCGCGGTCTGGAACGTCTTCGCCACGCCGGAACTCTCGCTGCGACCGGTGCATTCCTGCTTCCTCATCGTCGGCTGCCTGAACTACCGTGGCTATTTCCGGGAGGCGGATGCGCGCGCCTATGCCGATGACCTGCGCCGCGCCGGCGACGACGTCCACGTCGGCGGCGTGGTGGCCTACTCGACGCTGGGCTGGTTTGATGATCCCGTGCTCGACACCATGCTCAGGTGGGACGACGCCCATCTGGCGAAGTTCCTGTTTCACGAGCTCGCCCACCAGAAGCTCTACATCAAGGATGACAGTGATTACAACGAGGCTTTCGCCACCGCCGTGGCGGAGGAAGGCTGGCGGCGCTGGCGCGAGGCCCGACGCCTGCCGGCCGGCGACGATTCGGAGTTGCAATACGAGGCCGAGGTGATCCGGCTGGTGCTGGCGACTAAGGGCAGACTGGAAGCGCTGTATTCCTCGCCGTCCTCGGCCGGGGAGAAACGCCGCCGCAAGAAACAGATCTTCGAGGACCTGCGCGCCGATTACGATAATCTGCGCGAACATTGGGGAGGTCGCTATGACGCCTATGATCGCTGGATGCGCGGGGAATTGAACAACGCCAAGATCATGGCGGTTGCGACCTACCACGGGCTCATCCCGGCGTTCACGGCGCTGCTGTCGGCCGCCGGGGATGATCTGCCCCGCTTCTATGCCCTGGCCGCCAAGGTGGGCCATCTGCCCCCGGAGGAACGCGCCGCCTGCATGGAGCAGTTGCGCCGCAGTAGCGCAGATGGTCTAAGCCATTGTAAAAACATTAATTAATTCAAACACCCGATGCATTATTACTGTGATCAGGCGCACCCTTTATGCAGGAGATCGGAACGGAATTCACATTTTGCGCAGACTTCAATACAAATCCCGGAAGGCTCGTTTATAATAAATTTTAAAACCCAGTACTTACTTCATGTTTAACAAACTATTTTCCAAACCGATCACTTTGACCATCGGCGGGCAGAGCGTTAATTTCTCCAACGTGGCCGAGTTCGAATTCAGCCTCACCGGGCGCACGGAGGTGCCGTCGCGCCGCATTGCCGATCTGATGCAGATGTCGCCAGAGGAACTCAAGAAAGAGGCCCGCAACATAAAAAACATCGAGAAACAGTTCGTCGACATCCTGTCCAAGGCGATGGAATCGCCGGGCAGCATCATGCAATTGTTGGGCGCCATCGATGTCAAGGTGTTTTCGCAGGATCACAACTGGCGCGACATCATGACCTCGCTGCGCAGCAAGGACGGCGATTACAATGAAATGCGCCGCATCGCCCTGGTGAAATACATGCAATATTTGAACGCCCGCCAGGAGCTCATCAAGCACACCTACTCCATGAAGCGGCAGGTCGCCGGCAAGCCGGCGTCGCTGGACGACGAGGACAAGGCCGAGAATCTCAAGCCGCCGGCGATGCGCGAAACCGTCATCCTCGACTCGGTGGTGCTGGAACAACCGCCGAAACAGGAGCAGTCGTTCGTGCGCATGCCGAAGGGCGAGCCCGTGCTCGTACCGATCAGGCATGGCGAGGTCATCGACCTGCTGCTATCCAAGCACCCCTTCAAATTGCGCGCCAATCAGAACCTGGTGCTGATCGACGCGGTGGGCAACGAACACCAGCTGCAAAACGGCAAAAACATCATCGGCCGCGACAATGTGTGCAATGTCGTGACGCCACCGGCGTTGCGCGATATTTCGCGCCTGCATCTCATCATCGAACAGTTGAGCGACGACAGCCTGCGGCTGACGGATTTGTCGGCGCACGGCACCTTCCTGCCGCCCCGCTTTCTGGACATCGCCACCGACTAGCGCACCCCATCTGCCACCCTCTCCCTATCCCTCCCCCATCAAGGGGGAGGGAAATATTTCCCCCTCTCCCCTTTGCGGGAGAGGGTTGGGGTGAGGGGGCAACAATCAGTTCTATCCATACATCCAGTCGATCTTTTGCGTCGTGGCATGACTCGCTTACAATGCGCGCTCCACTTGCGGCGTTGATTCTTGTCGCTCCGCGGCTGGTAGCTAATAATCCATATTTATTCAGAGGCTTGAATGGGCATCGCGCGCAACGACATCGCCAGGCTGGCGGCAGAATATCGCGGCAAGTCGCCGCAGGAAATTCTCAAGCTGGCGCTTTCCAATTTTGACAACATCGCCATTTCCTTCAGCGGCGCCGAGGACGTCGTGCTGGTGGACATGGCCGCCAAAATCAAAGGGGATTTCCGGGTGTTTTCGCTGGATACCGGCCGCCTGCACGCGGAGACCTACAAACTGCTGGAACAGGTGCGCGAAAAATACGGCGTCGCGATTGAAGTCATGTTTCCAGACCCGGCGGCGGTGGAAAGACTCGTGCGCGAAAAGGGGCTGTTCAGCTTTTACAAGGATGGTCACAAGGAATGCTGCGGCATCCGCAAGGTGATGCCGCTCAGGCGCAAGCTCGCCACACTCGACGCCTGGATCACCGGCCAGCGCCGCGATCAAAGCCCCGGCACGCGGCTCGCGGTCGAGGTCATCGAGGACGATCGCGCCTTCGGCGCCGCCGATCGGCCGCTGATCAAATTCAACCCGCTGGCCAACTGGACCTCGGCGCAGGTGTGGCGCTATATCCGCGACAACGGCGTGCCTTACAACGCGCTGCACGAGCGGGGTTTCATCAGCATCGGTTGCGAACCGTGCACGCGGCCGGTGCTGCCCAACCAGCACGAGCGCGAGGGCCGCTGGTGGTGGGAGGAGGAGACCCTGAAGGAGTGCGGCCTGCACGCCGGCAACCTCGCGGCGAAGAATTGAAGACAGGAATCCCCATGGTTTGGGGCCGGCAAGTGAGAAGGCCGGCCCACCACCCAGCGCGGGGGCATCAGCCGGTCACGGCGGGGACGGAGAAGAGGGGGCAAACACTGCGGAATGCGGGGATTCCTGGCGCCGCCCGCAACCGGATCACGAACGGGCGGCGGTTTTGAGGCGGCTTCAATGCACATCACTTTCGTCAAAAAAATCATGGCCGACGGTTCACCCTGCCGTAAATGCGCGGAGGTTGAACAGCGGATGATCCAAGCCGGCCAGATGGCGCGCATCAACGAAACCGTCATCGCCGACGAGCGCGACGCGCAAAGCCCCGGCATGCTGCTGGCGGCGAAGTTCAATGTTTCCCGGGCGCCGTTTTTCATCGTTCGATCAGATGATGGCGCCGAACGCGTGTATACGGTTTACTTCAAATTCGCGAAGGAGGTGCTGAAACAGGCCGTCTCCGAACACGAGGAGAACCGGGAATTGCTCGATCAGGAACCCGATCTGACCTCCTACGTCTAGCCTGTGCCGGCGCGCGGCGGCGCAGGGACCATTCCTTTCAGTAACAGGGCAGTCTCACCTTGTCGAACAGGCGATCCCGTTCGGTGCGTGTCTTCAGGCGCGCCGCCTCGTCCACGCGCGCGCGGGTCAGATGCGGCGCGAACAGTTCGATGAAATCGTACATGTAATCGCGCAGGACGCTGCCGCGCTTGAAACCGATCCGGGTCACGCTCGGCTCGAACAGATGTCCGGCGTCCAGCGCCGTCAGATCCTGATCGATTTTCTTGTTGTAGGCCATGTTGGCAATGATGCCCACGCCCAGGCCCAGACGGACATATGTCTTGATCACGTCCGCGTCGGTGGCGGTGAACACCACCTGTGGAGTCAGCCCCTTCGCGGCAAAGGCCTGATCAAGCTGCGAGCGGCCGGTGAAACCGAACACGTAGGTCACGATGGGATGCGCCGCAATGGCCTTGAGCGTCAGGGGCCTGGCCTTCTCCAGCACGTGCCCGGTGGGCACCACGATGCAGCGGTTCCAACGGTAGCAAGGCAGCATCACCAGATCCTCGAACAGCTCAAGGGCCTCGGTGGCGATGGCGAAGTCGACGGTGCGGTTGGAGGCCAGTTCCGAGATTTGCATGGGCGTGCCCTGGTGCATATGCAGGCTGACGCTGGGATACTTTTTGCGAAACGCCTGGATGACGGGCGGCAGCGCGTAACGCGCCTGCGTGTGCGTGGTGGCGATGGACAGGCTGCCGCGATCATGGCCGGTATGCTCCTCGGCCAGCCGCCTGATGTTCTCCACCTCGCTTAAGATGCGCTCGGCGGCCTTGATGATGTCGCGGCCGGCGGGCGTGATTTCGGTCAGGTGCTTGCCGCTGCGCGTGAAGATGTGAAGACCAAGTTCGCTTTCCAACTGGCGGATCTGCTTGCTGACGCCCGGCTGCGAGGTGTAAAGGCTCTCCGCCGCCGCCGAAACGTTGAGATCGCGACGGGCGACTTCGCAAAGATAGCGGAGCTGCTGCAGTTTCATGGAATGGCTGTAGTAATAACCATATAATTTTTTATTCTTTTAAATTATACATCAGCGCCGTTATAGTGCGCAGTCCCGGGACAGGAAACACCCTTCATGGATTTTGGATACAGTTTCGCCGGCTTTGTGGTCGGCTTCATCGTCGGCATGACAGGCGTCGGTGGCGGGTCATTGATGACGCCCATCCTAGTGCTGCTGTTCGGCATCAAGCCGGCGCTGGCCGTCGGCACTGACTTGCTTTATGCATCCGTCACCAAGGCCGGCGGCATCGTCGTGCACCACAAGAACGGCACGGTATTGTGGCCCATCGTCGGCTTGCTGGCGCTGGGCAGCGCGCCGGCATCGCTCGCCACCGTGTTCATTTTGAAGCGATTGACCGAGCAGGGCGTGGATCCCGGAGGTCTCATCACCGGCGCGCTCGGGGTGGCCTTGATCCTCACCTCCTTCGCCATTCTGGGCCGCTCCACCATCGTCCGCCTCGCCTCGGGTCCGTGGTTTGAACCGATGCGGGCGCTGCACGAACGCCATCAAACCGCCATGACGGTGAGTTGCGGCATTATCCTCGGCATCTTGGTGACGTTATCGTCGGTGGGCGCGGGCGCGCTTGGCGTGGTCCTGCTGTTTTTCCTCTACCCGCGGCTGCCGGCGAAACAGATCGTCGGCACCGATCTGGCGCACGCGGTGCCGCTCACGGCGGTGGCCGGACTGGGGCACGCGCATCTGGGCACCGTGGATTACACGCTGCTGGTGAACCTGCTGATCGGGTCCCTGCCCGGCATTTACCTGGGCAGCAATCTCGGCGTCAAACTTCCTGATTACGTCACGCGGCCGGCGCTGGCAACGATGCTGCTACTCATTGGCGTGAAATTCGCCGCGCCGATCTTTTGATCACAACAAAAACCGGCCAGGAAATGCGTTCCCGGCCGGGGTCAAATCTCAGTTTTTACTTTCTAATGATGGAGGCGGCGATAGCTTTCTATCATGCCCGCCATTTGATCTTTCAGATACAATTTTTGCTTCTTCAGGGTTTCCAGATGCAGGTCGTCCATGCTGCCGTTACCAGAGGTCACCTCATGGACCTGGCGTTTGAGTTCCGCGTGTTTGTTGTAGAGCCTTCTGAAATTGAGATCTTCGACCAATAAAGCTTCCACTATTTCCTGATCGAATTCGAACATCGACTGCCTCCTTTCCGTTAAGTCAGGTTGATCAGTCTGCCGCGCTGGGCTGCGGCGAAAGGAGGAAGGAATACGGCGCTTTCGGGCGCCGGGAAATTCCCCCTTTTTTAACCGTAGACCACGATCTGCATTTACTCAAGCCCCAAACGGTCCGATCGGAAAATTGACCTGAAAATACATTGGCATAATGGGAAAAACCATATGGCATTTTTGATCCATACGTTAACGCCTTGCCAGGAAAGATGTTTCTGTTTTCACGACGGAAACAAATCCTCTTCGGCGGGGGGGCATGAGCAAGGAAAAACCCCATCCGTCGTGGACGGATGGGGTTTTTAAATTAAGCGCCTGGCGGTGTCCTACTTTCGCATGGGTTTAACCACACTATCATCGGCGCTGAGCGTCTTCACTTCCGAGTTCGGGATGGGATCGGGTGGTTCCCGCTCGCTATCTCCACCAGGCAAACCGTTTGGGTGCGGGCGATAATCCGCCGCGCCTCCGTAAAAATCGGGAAGTTGCGTAAAGGGGTATATTGTTTCGCGCTGCCATCATCGCCCCAGACTGCTTGGGGTTATATGGTCAAGTCTCACGGTCAATTAGTACTGGTTAGCTCCGTCCGTTGCCGGACTTCCACACCCAGCCTATCAACGCCGTCGTCTTCGGCGGACCTTCAGGGGGATTAAATCCCCGGGGAGACCTCATCTCGAGGGGGGGTTCACGCTTAGATGCTTTCAGCGTTTATCCCGTCCGTACATAGCTACCCGGCTGTGCCACTGGCGTGACAACCGGAACACCAGAGGTACGTCCACTTCGGTCCTCTCGTACTAGAAGCAGCTCCTCTCAAGTCTCCAGCGCCCACGGTAGATAGGGACCGAACTGTCTCACGACGTTCTGAACCCAGCTCGCGTACCACTTTAATTGGCGAACAGCCAAACCCTTGGGACCGGCTTCAGCCCCAGGATGTGATGAGCCGACATCGAGGTGCCAAACACCGCCGTCGATATGAACTCTTGGGCGGTATCAGCCTGTTATCCCCGGAG
>JAJPIJ010000022.1 GCA_021324815.1 Gammaproteobacteria bacterium | reverse complement strand
GCCTTGAACTGATCGCCGTATCTCGCCACCTTGCGAGGTCCTGCTCTTGCCATCTCACACCTCCGAGCTCGTTAGCCCAGGGTGTCAACTAATTCGGGGGAAGTTTGTCATCGCAGATTTTCAACGCGTTATTCGCCGGTGTAGACGCAGCCGGCGGTGCAGGTCTCGTGGATCACGACGCGGCAGAGGCCCGGCAGCACGGGATGCAGCCGCTGCCAGACCCAGCGCGCAAGGTTTTCGCTGGTGGGATTTTCCAGGCCTTCGATCTCGTTCAGGTAACGGTGATCGAGCTGCTCGAACAGCGGCCGGAAGGTGGCGCTCACGTCGGCAAAGTCCATCACCCAGCCCGTGGTGGCGTTCACCTCGCCGCTGACATAAACGCCGATGCGGAAGGAATGACCGTGCAACCGGTGGCACTTGTGCGTCGCCGGCAGGCTCGGCAGCCGGTGCGCCGCCTCGATGGTGAATTCCTTGAAGATTTCCATGCCGTCACTCACGGGTTTTGTATCGTCATGCCAGCGAAAGCTGGCATCCAGACCGATAAAAGGTACGCTATGCTGTCGTTTGCCCTTCGATACCTCAGGGCGAACGGCATTTTGAGACAGGTTCTGGCCAGACGCATTCTACAAAGCTCCTCTAGGCCGCTGCGCCGGCTTGCGCGCGCGCCACTTCCGCGTTGCGGAACTGCTCGTAGATCGACACCACGCTCTCCCACACCGGCCCCGGAACGCCCTTGCCGACCGGACGATCATCGAGCTTCACCACCGGCGCGACCTCGCGCACGGAGCTGGTCAGAAAAATTTCATCGGCGGCGCGCAACTCCGCCTCACTGACGCTGGTCTCGGCATGTGGAATATGATTCCGTGCCAGCAGTTCGACAATTAAATCGCGCGTGATGCCGGGCAGCAGGTTTTTGCTGTGCGGCGGCGTCCTGACCACGCCGTCCTTGACGATGAACACGTTGCTGGCGGCGCCCTCGGTCAGGAAGCCGTCGCGGATGAGCAGCGCCTCGTAGGCGCCGCGCTCCTGCGCCTCCAGCCGCATCAGCACGTTGGCCAGCAGCGCGATGGATTTGATCTGGCACCACTTCCAGCGGATGTCCTCGCACACGATCGCCGTCACCGGCTGGCGGTTCTGGCGCACGACGGGCGAGCTCATCGCGAACACCGTCGGCGTCAGCGGTTCGATTGGGACGTGATCGCGGCGGGCGACGCCGCGGGTGATTTGCAGGTACACGGACTGATCGCCGCCGCCGTTGCGCTCGAGCAGCGTGTTCAACACCGCCCGCCAGCGCTCGCGCGCCAGCGGATTATTCATCTTCACCGCCGCCAGGCTCCGATCCAGGCGGTCCAGGTGCTGATCCGGCCGGAACAGACGGCCGCCGAAGGAGGGAATGACCTCGTAGACGCCGTCGCCGAAGATGAAGCCGCGATCGAGCACGGAGACGCGCGCCTCGGAGAGCGGCAGCCACTCGCCGTTCAAGTAAACGATGGCGCCGGGCTGGGCTATTGCAGCCATAATTTCACCGTATCCACGAGCCGTCCCGTCCAGCCCGCCGGCGCCACCGGCTGCAAAACGATCAGGGGCCGCTGCGCCAGCGTCTTGTCGCCGATCTGCACCGTGAGCGTGCCGCGGGTCTCGCCGCCCAGGAGCGGCGCGAGCAGCGGCCTCTGCACCTCGACGTTGCGCTTGAGCTTGTTCTCCTGCCCGCGCGGCATGCTGACGTAGAGGTCCTGCGCCAGCCCCAGGCCCACGCCCTCCACCGCGCCCTTCCACACGCGCTCCTGCTGCACCGGCTGGCGGGCGGCGTAGATCTTGCGCGTCTCGAAGAAACGGAAGCCGTAGCCGAACAGCGTCTCCGCCGCGTCGGCGCGGGCGTTCTCGCCCGCGGAGCCCAGGATGATCGCGATGAGCCGCATGTCGCCGCGCACGGCCGAGGCCGCCAGGCAATAGCCGGCGGCGCTGTGAAAGCCGGTCTTGATGCCGTCCACGGTGCCGTCGCGCCACAGCAGCTTGTTGCGGTTCTGCTGCCTGATGTTGTTCCAGGTGAATTCGCGGATTGAAAACCACTTGTAGACGTCCGGGAAGTCGCGGATCAGCGCCGCGGCGAGCTTCCCCAGATCGCGCGCGGTGGTGTAGTGATCCGGCGCCGGCAGGCCGTGGCTGTTGACGAAATGCGTGCCGGTCATGCCCAGCCGCGCGGCGTTCTGATTCATCAGATCGGCGAACGCGTCCTCCGACCCGGCGACGTATTCCGCCAGCGCCACGCTGGCGTCGTTGCCCGACTGCACGATGTCGCCCTTCATCAGGTCCTCCAGCAGCACGCGCGAGCCGACCTTGAGAAACATGCTGGAGCTCTCGACGCCGCCGCCGCCGGTGCGCCAGGCCTTTTCGCTGATGGGCACCTGATCGGTGAGCTTGATCCGGCCCTCCTTCAGGGCCTGCGACACGGTGTAGATGGTCATCATCTTGGTGAGGCTCGCGGGCTCCCTGCGCTCATCGGCGTTGTCCTCGGCCAGCGCCTGCCCCGTGGTGTAATCAAGGAGGATCCACGATCGCGCGTTGACGGCAGGTGGCGCCGGCACGAAGCCGAGCGTCACCGGCCTGGCGGCGGGCGCCGGTGGCGCCGTTTCCGCGGATTCGTTTTTATCCGCGGTTTTTCTCCCGGTGCCGCCCTTCTCCACCTGGCCCCCCGCCGCCGGCGCGGGTTTTTCGGCGCGGCGCACCGCCTTCTCCGCCAAGGCCGGCGCCGTCCACAGCCCCATGAACACGACCAGCATCATGAAGATGAATGATTTTTTCATCATGAACGATCCAAAATTTGTATTGTAGCGAATTCCGCGGGCCGGCCCGCACTCACTCCAGCACGATGCGGTATTCCGCGACGCCCGCCTGCAGCAGGGCGTGCACGATGCGATCCGAGGCGTCCACGTCGGTGAACGGCCCGATCTGCACGCGATAGACCGCCTGCCCGTTGCTTTCGCCGGGCGCGATCTGCACGTTGGACGCCACCGCCAGCACGCGCGCGCGCAGGCGTTCGGCGTTGCCGCGATCGATGAAGGCGCCGATCTGGATGTAGAACGGCACCGGCGCGCCGGTGGCCCTCGCCTGCGCGATGACGGTGGACGTCGGCGGCGCGACGGCGGGGGCGGCGACGGGTTTTCCGCCGGGGGTCAGCGCGCGGATCTCGACCAGGCCCGTGCCCTGCTCCCAGATGCCGAGCTTGCGCGCGGCGACGTAGGACAGATCGATGATGCGATTATCCTTGAACGGCCCGCGATCGTTGACCTTGACCACCGTACTGCGTCCCGTCTGCAGGTTGGTGACCTGAACATAGGTCGGAATCGGCAGCGTTTTGTGGGCGGCGGTCATTTGATACATGTCATAGATCTCGCCGCTGGAGGTGCGCTTGCCGTGGAAGTCCGGCCCGTACCAGGAGGCGATGCCGCGTTCGACGAAGCCGTCTGCGTTCTTGAGCACGTAATAGCGCCGGCCGTCGACGACGTAGGAGTCGGGATTGCCGTACTTCGACAGCGGCTCGGCCTTCGGCACGGCGTCGGGGATCTGCTCCACCGGCACCGGCGGTGGCGAGGGCTTGAAACTGAAACCGCATCCGGCCAGCAGCAGCGGCGCGAGCCACCCCAGCAGCCACCGGCATGATCGCGGCGCCATTACAGCCCGCCCCCCGCCGCGCCGGCGGCCGCCGGAGGCTGATAAACGTCACGGACCGCCGCCGCCAGTTGCACCACCGCCAGGGCGTAGAGCGGACTCTGGTTGTAGCGGGTGATGACGTAAAAGTTGTCGAGGCCCAGCCAGTATTCGGGCCCGGTCTGCGTCGCGACCTGCACCAGCGCCACCCTGGCCGCCGCCGGCAGCGCGCCGGCGGGATGAATCCCCTGCTGCTCCAGGGTCCGGACGTCCAGGCTGGGCTTGAGGCCGGCGGCCAGCAGCTTCTGGTAATTTTCATTTCCCGTTTGACCCGAGACCTGCGCCGGAATTGCAATCAGCTGGCCCGCTCGCCAGCCATGCAGGTGGAGATAATTGGCCACGCTGCCGACGGCGTCCGCCGCGCTGTTCCAGATGTCGGTCTGGCCGTCGCCGTCGAAATCGATTGCGAAGGCGCGCGTGCTGCTGGGCATGAACTGCGGCATGCCCATCGCGCCGGCGTAGGAACCGTACAGCGACAGGGGGTCCAGGTGCTGCTCGCGCGTGAGCAGCAGGTAGTTCTTCAGTTCGCCACGGAAAAAATCGGCGCGCGGCGGGTAGTAAAACGCCAGCGTGTAGAGCGTATCGGCGACACGGTGCCTGCCCGCCCGCCGGCCGTAGAATGTCTCGACGCCCAGTATGGCGACGATGATCCCGGGATCCACGCCGAAGCTCGCCTGCGCGCGGGCCAGCACGCCGGCATGCTCCCGCCAGAAGGCCGCGCCTTCCTGTATGCGCTCGGGGGTGAGAAAGAGGGCGCGGTACTCGAACCACGGCTTGCTCTCGGCCGGCCTGGCGATGGCCTCCAACACGTCGGGCAGGCGCCTCGTGTCGTGGAAGAAGGCGCGCAGCGCGGCGGGGTCAAAACCGTGTTCCTGCACCAGTTCATGAATGAATGGCTCGATACCCACGGGCAGGGGCTCCTCCGCGCCGGCCGGCATCGTCGCGCCCGGCCACCCGCCCGCGAGGACGGTCAGGGAGGGGAGAAGAGGCAGGGCCAGGGAACGAAACAGGAAGTTGCGCCTGCGCATCAGAACAGCATTTTTTTCCGGTGCGTATGCACGGACATGAGCATACCGAAAGCCGCCATGAGAGTCACCAGAGAGCTGCCGCCGTAGCTGATCATCGGCAGCGGCACGCCCACCACCGGCAGCTGCCCCACCACCATGCCCATGTTCACGAACACGTAGATGAACAGCGTCAGCGAGAGACTGCCGGCCAGCAGCCGGCTGGCGTGGTCCTGCGCCCCGGCGGCGATCGAGAGCCCGCGGGCGATGATCAGCAGATAGAGGGCGATGAGCAGGGCGGCGCCGGCAAAGCCGAACTCCTCGCACACCACGGCGAAGATGAAATCCGTGTGGCGCTCCGGCAGGAATTCCAGCCGTGATTGCGTGCCCTGCAGCCAGCCCTTGCCGAACAGGCCGCCGGAACCGACCGCGATCACCGACTGGATGATGTGATAGCCCGCGCCCAGCGGATCCTGCTGCGGGTCCAGCAGCGTGAGTATGCGCTGCCGCTGGTAATCGTGCAGCAGCGACCACAGCGGCACCATGGAGGCGGCCACCACCAGCACCAATGCCAGCATGGCGCGCCACGACAGCCCCGCCAGAAAGATCACGAAGCCGCCCGCCGCCATGACCAGCACCGCCGTGCCCAGGTCCGGCTGCATGGCGATGAGCACCACGGGCAGCAGGATGAAGACGCCCGACAGCGCCAGCCGCGTCCACGACGGCGGCAGATCGCCGGCGGTGAGAAAGCGCGCGCAGGTCATGGGCACCGCCAGTTTCATGATCTCCGCGGGCTGGAAACGCCCCACGCCCAAATCCAGCCAGCGATGCGCGCCGCGGCCGGTGCCGATGAAATTCAGCACCACCAGCAGAATCAATCCCGCCGAATACAGCCATGGCGCCAGCCGGATCAGGGTCTCTGGCTTGAATTGCGCGACGCCCGCCATGACGGCGAGACCCAGCAACATGCGCCCGCCCTGGCGCACGACCATGTGCTGATCCGCGCCCGTGGCGCTGTAGAGGACCACCAGTCCCGCCGCGCCCAGCATCAGTATGCCGGCGAGCAGCAGCGGATCGACATGCAGCCGCAGCCGGAGCGACTCAGGTTTGTCCATGCGGCACCGCCTCACCGAGGCCCAGGATCTTCAGCAGATAATGATCGATCACCTGCCGGGCGACCGGCGCCGCGGAACTGCTGCCGCTGGAGCCGTTTTCCACCACCACCGCCAGTGCGATCCGCGGCGCGGAGAGCGGCGCGAAGGCGATGAACAGTCCGTGATCGCGCAGCCGCTCCGGAATGTCCGTGTCCTGCACGTTCTCCCCCTCCTCGTCCTGCTTGATGCCGAACAGTTGCGACGTGCCGGTCTTGCCGGCGTAGGCGTACAGTGCGCCCTCGCCGGAATGGCGCGCGGTGCCGCGTTCGCCCTGCACCACCTCGTGCATGGCGGCGGTCACGACGTTCCAGTCCTGCGCATGGCGCAGGGTGACCGCGGTTTCCACCGGCGGGGAGATCGTCTCCTCCTCCGCCGGCGGGGAGGGATGCAGGCTGCCGGCGAGATGCGGCGTTGCGCTCAATCCCCGCGTGGCGAGCACCGACACGGCGTGCGCCAGCTGCAATGGCGTCACCAGGTGGAAGCCCTGGCCGATGCCGGCGATCAGCGTCTCGCCTGGATACCAGGGTTGCCGGCGGCTGGCCTGCTTCCAGGCGCGCGATGGATTGACGCCGGCCGCCTCGCCGGGCAGATCGATGCCGGTCCGGCGGCCGAATCCGAAATGATCGAGAAAATCGTGCATGCGGTCGATCTTGAGGTCCTGCGCCAGCTCGTAGAAATACACGTCGCAGGACTCGATGATTGCCTCCTTCATGTCCATGCGGCCGTGGCCGGGTTTCTTCCAGCAATGATACTTGCGATCGTCGTTGGGCAGCATGAACCAGCCCGGGCACCAGGTGGTGGCGGCGGGCGTGCGGGCGCCGTAATACAGCGCCGCCAGCGCCATGAACGGCTTGATGGTGGAGCCGGGTGGATAGACCGCCTGCAACGCCCGGTTGTAGAGCGGCCGGTCCGGCGAGTTGAGCAGCGCGGCGTACTGGGCGACGCCGATGCCGCGCACGAACGGATTGGGGTCGTAGGCCGGCGCGCTCACCAGGGCCAGCACCCCGCCGGTGTCCGGATCGAGCGCCACCACCGCGCCGCGCCGGCCGGCGAGCGCCTCCGTCGCGGCCCGCTGCAGCGACAGGTTCAGCGTCAGGTGCAGGTCCGCGCCCGACACCGCCGGCGTGCTCTCCAGCACGCGCAGCACCCGCCCCTGCGAATTGACCTCGACCTGCTGATAGCCGACCCTGCCGTGCAGCTCCTCCTCGTAGGTCTGCTCGGCGCCGCCCTTGCCGATGTGGGTGGTGGCGCTGTAATTGGCCTGATCCACCGACCTGAGATCGTTCTCGTCGATGCGGCCGACGTAGCCCAGCACGTGCGCCAGCAGGGCGCCCTGCGGATAGTAGCGGCTGAGCGAGGCGGTGATGTCGAAACCGGGGAAGCGATGGCGGTCAATCGAGAAGCGCGCCACCTCCTCCTCGGTCAGGTTGAAGCGCAGGCTGACGTTCTCGAAGCGCCGCTTTTGCTTGAGCGCCTGCCGGAAGCGGGCGATGTCCGCGTCGGTGAGATCGATGATGCGCCGCAGGCGCTTGAGGCTGTCCTCCATGTCGGGGACGCGCTCCGGCACGACGTCGAGGCTGAAGGCGGGGCGGTTTTCCGCCACCAGCGCGCCATCCTGCGTGTAGATCAATCCGCGCGTCGGCGGCAGCGGCAGCACCTTGACCCGGTTGTCCTGCGACAGCGTGGTGTAGTGATCGTGCTCGACGATCTGCAGATAGGCCAGCCGCATCAACAGCAGGCCCAGCAGCGCCACGACGATGAACATGGCGGCGGTCAGCCGGCGCTGCACCAGCTTGAGCTCGCGGACGCGATCCTTGAGCTGGAGCGAAAATTCCACGTCAGCTCAGCCGCGCGCGGCGGCGCAGGTCACGCAGGATGATGAACAGCCACGGCCACAGGAGCGCGCTGGTTAGCGCCGGCAGGATCAGGCGCCATGGATTCGGCGGCTGGCCGACCGCCATCAGGATGGCGCCGTTCAACGCCATGTAGCCCAGGAGCAGGCCGCCAATCACCACGGCCTGCTGCCCCAGCGGGAAAACCCGGAGCCGGCGGTGATGGCTCACCACGAGGTAGGTGATGATGCCGAGCCCGAGGGCGTGCTGGCCCAGCACCGCGCTTTGGTTGACCTCGATCACGTCCACGAGGAGCCCCAGCACAAAGCCGGTGAACATGCCCACGCGGTCGGGCAGGGCCATGGCCCAGTAGATCAGCACCATCGCCACCCACGCCGGCCGCCACGCCACGCCCCAGGTGGGCAGCGGCATCGCCGTCAACATCAGGGCCACGACAAAACTCGCGGCGATGACCCCTCCGCGCCAGGCGGGTATGGCCATGAAGCTACGGCGCGTAGAACAGGGATTCGGACAGGCCTGCGACCGCCGCCGGCCCGCTCGCCGGCCACACCAGCAGCACCTGCTGGGAGCGGCCGAGCCGGGCGCTGGGCGCGGCGCTGATCTTCGCGAACGGGCTGCCTGATTCGCGGCTGACCTTGGTCACCTCGCCGACCGGATAGCCGGCGGGGAAGCGCCCGCCCAGGCCGGAGGTGGTGATGAGATCGCCCACCCGCACATCGGCGGTCACCGGCACGTAGTTCAGTTCCAGCACCGCGTCGTTGCCGGTGCCCACCGCGATGGCGCGCACGCCGGTGCGGTTGAACTGCACCGGCAGGGCGTGATTGGGATGGGTGATCAGCATGGCCACGCTGGTGAAGGGCGCCACGTGGATGACCTGCCCCATCACCCCCTCGGCGTCGACCAGCGGCTGGCCGAGATACACGCCGTGCTGGCTGCCCTTGTTGAGCGTCATCTGCGCGGCCTCGACGTCGCCCTGCGCACCCAGCACGTCGGCCACCAGGACCTTCTCGCCCAGATGCACCGAGGAATCCAGCAACTCGCGCAGGTGCTTGTTCTCCGATTCCAGCGCCGAGAATTTCTGCAGGCGCGATTTCAGCAACAGGTTCTGCACGCGCAGCTTTTCATTCTCATCCTCGAGCGCCTGTCGCGTGGCGACGGAGGACATCAAACTGTGCACCGCCTGCACCGGCGCATTGACGATCACCTGCAGGGGATAGACCGCGACCGAAAGCACGGCGCGCAGGGTCTCCAGCTGCCGGTACTGGTGATCCATCACCATGATGAGGAGCGCGCCGACGATCAGCGACAGCAGCCTCGCCAGCGACGGCGATGGATGGATGAACAAAGACTTCATGCGTTGCCCTCCAGCCTCACGCGCATCTTCATCTCCCCATTACAGCCTTTTATTCAAGCATCAATACGTCCGGCCCATGTTCATCGATCATCTCCAGCACCCGGCCGCCGCCGCGTGCGACGCAGGTCAGCGGGTCGTCGGCGATGATCACCGGCAGGCCGGTCTCCTCCATCAGCAGCCGGTCGATGTCGCGCAACAGCGCGCCGCCGCCGGTCAGCACCAGCCCGCGCTCCGCCACGTCGGCGCCCAGCTCGGGCGGCGTCTTCTCCAGCGCCATCTTGACCGCGCGCACCACCGCGGCCAGCGGGTCCTGCAGCGCCTCCAGAATCTCGTTGCTGTTCAGCGTGAAGCTGCGCGGCAGGCCCTCGGCCAGGTTGCGGCCCTTGATCTCGATCTCGCGCACCTCGTTGCCGGGATAGGCGCAGCCGATCTCCTGCTTGATGCGCTCGGCGGTGGACTCGCCGATGAGACTGCCGTAGTTGCGGCGGATGTAATTGACGATGGCCTCGTCGAACTTGTCGCCGCCGGTGCGCACCGAGTCCGAGTAGACGATGCCGTTGAGCGAAATCACCGCGACTTCCGATGTGCCGCCGCCGATGTCGAGCACCATCGAGCCGCGCGGATCGGACACCGGCATGCCGGCGCCGATGGCCGCCGCCATCGGCTCCTGCAGCAGGAACACCTCGCGCGCGCCGGCGCCCTTGGCGGAATCGTGGATGGCGCGGCGCTCGACCTGGGTGGAGCCGCAGGGCACGCACACCAGCACGCGCGGGCTGGGGCGGAAGATGCGGTTGCCGTGCACCTTGTGGATGAAGTGCTGCAGCATCTTCTCGGTG
>JAJPIJ010000011.1 GCA_021324815.1 Gammaproteobacteria bacterium | reverse complement strand
TGGGGCCGGTGCTGGTCAATTACATCCGTGAATTCCAGATCGCACACGGCGTGCCCAATGCCCAGGCCTATAACATCACCATGTACGTGATGACGGGACTGCTGTTTCTCGGCTTTCTGTGCAACCTGACGGTGCGGCCGGTGGCTGCGCGCTTCCACATGAGCGACGCCGAGCTGGAGGCCGAGCACAAGCTCGCCCACGATGGCGTGACGTGGAGGCAGAATTCATCCTCGAATTCGGAACATCCCAGCGCCGGGAGCTGGGTCCTCGTTGTGATCAGCTGGACGCTGGTGGGCATCCCGCTGGGATGGGGCATCTATGAAACCTTGCTGACCGCCGCCAGACTGTTTCACTGATCGCGCCAGTTTTTGTAGGGATTGCCGGCGAGGCTGACGTTGTAGTAGCGCGGATCGTCGGTCACTTCCTTGCCCAGCCAGCCGGGACGGGCGAATGGCTCGTTGATATCCTTCAATTCGATCTCGGCGATCACGAGACCGGCGTTGTCGCCCTCGAAGACGTCCACCTCCCAGGTATGGCCCGCGTGTTGAACGAAATGCCGCACCTTATCGATGAACGGCGGCACGCACAGCGTTTCCAGCAGGCTTCGCGCCTCCGCCATCGGGATGGAAAATTCGAATTCCGCGCGGGAGGCGCCCAGCGTCATGCTCTTGATGTTGAGCTTCGCCTCATCGCCCTCGATGCGCACGCGCACGGAACAGCCGCTGTCCGCGCCGGTGCGCAGGTAGCCCTGCCGGTAGCGCGAGGTTCTTGTGATCGCCGCGCGCCAGCCATCGTTTTTCAGGAGAAATTTGCGTTCGATTTCACGCGCCATCGTGTGTATTCTCCACGGCGGGATCATGCTTCAGTATTCCGGCGGCTGTCCATCGCCGCGCACAGGGGAAAGGAAACGCGGACATGCTGAGTTCACGTCGCATGGCGGTGCTGCTGCCGCTTGGGTTTGCCTCCGGCCTGCCGCTGGCGCTCACCTCCGGCACCCTGCAGGCCTGGCTCACGATGGTGGACGTGCCCGTCAGGCAAATCGGCCTGTTCGCGCTGGCCGGACTGCCGTACACGCTCAAGTTTCTGTGGGCGCCGTGGATGGACGCGTATGCGCCGGGATGGCTCGATCGCCGCCGCGGCTGGATGCTGATCTGCCAGCTGGCCTTGATCGCGGGCCTGGTCATGATGGCGGGATGGTCGCCGGCGCAGGGGATGCACTGGATCGCCGCGCTGGCGCTGTTCGCCGCCTTCGCCTCGGCGTCGCAGGACGTGGCCTACGACGCCTACCGCACGGACATGCTGGGCGTGCATGAGCGCGGCATGGGCACGGCCCTGACCACCGTGGGCTACCGCGTCGCCATGCTGACCTCCGGCGCCCTGGCGCTGATCCTGAGCGAGGACATCGGCTGGCGCAAGGTTTATCTGTTGATGGCGGCGCTGATGGGAATCGGCGTCATCTCGACATGGCATGCGCCGCCGGTGCCCGCGCTTGAACTGCCCCGCCGCGCGCTGGCGCAGGCGCTGCGTGAGCCGTTTGAGTCGCTGTTGTCGCGCCCGCGGATCGAATGGTTGCTGCTGTTCGTCGTGCTGTACAAGCTGGGCGACGCGCTGGCGGGGGCGCTCAGCACCACCTTCCTGCTGCGCGAGATGCAGTACACTGCCGCGGATGTCGGTCTCATCAACAAGGGCGTGGGGCTGGCGGCGACCCTGTTCGGCGCGCTGTTCGCCGGCGCCCTGCTGGCGCGCTGGCGCCTGTATCCGGCGCTGATGGCGTTCGGCGTCCTGCAGGCGGTGACCATTCTGGGGTTTTACGGCCTGCTCGTCATGGGCAAGAGTCATTGGGGATTGGTGTTGGTGGTGACGCTGGAGAACCTGACCAGCGGCATGGGCACCTGCGCCTTCACCGCGCTGTTGATGGCCTTGTGTGATCATCGCTATTCGGCGACCCAATTCGCCCTGCTGACGGCGCTGGCCTCCATCGGTCGCATCGTCGTGGGCGGCGGCGCGGGCTATCTTGTGGAAGGCATGGGCTGGGGCAACTATTTTCTGCTGAGCTTTGTGCTGGCCTGGCCGGCGTTGGGGGTGTTGAGGCTGCTGCAGGCTCAAATCCTCGCCGTGGACGCGGAGGCGCAACCCGCGTGAACAAGCCGCACGTCGAAATCATCTATTGCAGCCAGTGTCGCTTCGTTTTGCGCGCGACCTGGCTGGCGCAGGAGCTGCTGTTCACCTTCGCGGAGGAATTGGGCGGGGTCACCCTGGTTCCGGCGGCGGGGGGCGTTTTTGAAATTCGACTGGACGGCGAGCTCGTTTATTCGAAGGCGCAAACGGGTGTTTTCCCCGAAGCCAGGGAACTAAAGCAATTAATCCGCGACCGCATCGCGCCCGACAAGCCACTCGGCCACAGCGACAAACGGGAGTGAACGCCTGGACGTGCAGGGGCGACTGCCGTCTCTAATAACGGTCACGGTTTCCATCCCGACCCATCTTGGGTTATTGTAGTTTCGGAGTTGGTGCGGTTCCGGGAGTGCTGTGGAGGGGTCGCGAGTTTCCACGGGAATCAAGTTTGAGGAGAAACGTCATGAAAAAAACCACGTTAACCACTGCGATAGCCATTACTTTGAGTGCAACACCCATCGCCAATGCCGCGGAGAACCCATTCGCTGCACGGGAATTTTCCGGCGGCTTCATGGTGGCGGCGACCGGTCACGACATGACCGGCAAGGAGGTGGAGATGCCCGCCGGCTTTACCTATGGCGGCGATCCCACTGGCGCCTACGCCGGCGGCAAGATTGGGACGGGCGCGAAGGACCCCGCCGTATGCGGCACCTTCAAGGAGGCCAAGTGTTCCATCAAATACGTCAAAGGCGGCGGCGGCCACAAGAAGAAAAAATAAGTGCCGCGTCGCCCGCGGCGGCGGCGATAGAGGCATCAAAGACCCCGCTTTGGCGGGGTCTTTTTTGATTTGGGCTGACCCGCCGCGGACTCAGGGCTCGCGCAGAACGCGGATGCCGATGTCTTCGTTGGCCTTCGAGGAATCAAACTTGTCGCGGTAGCAGGCGCGGATGGACTTGGGGGGCTGGTCATAGGAGCCGCCCCGCACCACGCGTTCGTTGCAGTTGCCGCCCTCCCAGACGCTGCCGTCGGTGGGCGCGCCCTCGTAGTTGCTGTGATAGCAATCCTGCACCCACTCGGCGGCGTTGCCCGCCGTGTCGTAGAGGCCGAAGGGGTTGGGCTTGAAACTCCCCACCTTGGCGGGGCGGCGGCTGTCGAAATCGGAGCCGCAGCCGAAGCAATGGGCATTGCCCTGGCCCGGATCGCGCCCCCACCACCATTCGTAGCTGTCGGTGCCTGCCGCCGCGGCGTATTCCCATTCCGCCTCGCTCGGCAGCCGGTATTTGAAGCCGGTCTGCTCGGTGAGCCAGTGGCTGTAGGCGAGCGCGTCCTCCCATGACACCATGACCACCGGATGCTCGGGTTTGAAATCGGGGCCCAGCTTGGGCGCGGGCCGCCCGGCCGCCTTGGTGAACTTTTCGTATTCGGCCACGGTGATCTCATACTTGCTCATGGCGAATTTTTTGCCGATCTGCACGGCATGCCGCGGGCGTTGATCCGCCTCCGGGGCGCTGGCGGGCGCGCCCATCTCGAATTTGCCGGGCGGGATCCACACCATCACCGGTCCGCTGCCGCCGGACTTGAGCGCATCCTGGAATTCCTCGGCCTTCGCGGCCGGCGCCGGCGCGGGAGTGACGGGCGCAGGCGCCGGCGGCGCCGCGGCCGTCGTGGGCGCGGGGGCCGCGGGCTTTTCCTCCATCGCGGGCGCGGTGGGCGCCGCGGGGGCGGTTTCCGCCCCTTCGTGATGCTTTCTGGCGGCGACATGCGGCGCGGGTTTGCCGCCGCCCGCGGAGAAGTAATAGGCGGCGCCGCCGGCCACGATGAGCACCCCCGCAACGGCGGCGGCGATGGCCGGCCAGTTGCGTTTCGGTTCTTCTTCGACGGGTGGTGGCGGTGGCGTGGCCTTGCGTTTTGGCACGATCGGCGGCGCGGCGCCGGGCGGGGCGTATTTGGTGATGGCGAGGTCCTGTTCTTCCTCCTCCGTCAACGCACGCGCCGGCGGGGGGGGCGGGGGTGGGGGAGGTGGCGGGGGTGGGGGGGCGACCGCCACCTTCTCCTCCTTTGCAATGACGTCGATGACCACGACGGTGGTGTTGTCCTGGCGGGGGATCTTCGCCTCCTCGACGCCGTCGAGCAGCGCCTTGACGCATTCCTTGGCGGTTTTGGCGCCGTCGCAGTAATGCAGGATCTTGGCTTCGGAAAGGGTGTCAAGGCCGTCGGTGGAAACAATGATGCGATCGCCGCCCCTGAGTTCGAAGGGTTCGGCGGGACAGTCAATTTCGGCGATGTCCTCGCCCGTCAGCGCGCTCATCAGCATGTTGCGCGAGAAACCCGGCTCGGGCTTCACCGGCGTGCCGGCGGCCTTCATGCGATCGAGGAAACCGCCGTAGCTGTGATCGGCGTTTTTCTTGATGAGTTTCTTGTCGCGCAGCAGGTACAAATTGCTGTCGCCGACGCTGACCCAGCGCATCTTGGATTTGTGCAGGATGACGCCGACGAAGGTGCAGCCCATGCCCTTCAGCGCCTCGGTTTCCTTGACGGTGTGTTCTATCGAGCCGTTGGCGGCGAGCACCGCCTCGCGCAGCACCGTCTGCATCTGATCGCTGGGGTAGTTGCCGGTGAGATACTTGTTGAAGGTCTGCACCGCCATGTTGCTGGCGACGTTGCCGGCGGCATGACCGCCCATGCCGTCGGCAACGATGACCAGCGACGCCTTTTCGTCGGGATTGTCGCTGTCACCCAGATGGGTGATGAGAAAAGCGTCTTCCTGGTAATCCCGGGCGCCGTTGATTTGCGAACCCGACATGTCAAAGGAGAACACCATGGTTATAATCGCTTGATTTCAGTTGTTTAATATTGGGCGATAAGGGTCGGTTCGCAATAATGCAATGGTATCAGCGCCTTGCCGAATTGACAAAGGCGCGGGCGCCGGAATGCCGGAACGCGTCACGAAATGAACATGGCGGCATGGTTCAGGTTGCCGTGGATTGCGGTGGCCGGCATTGGACTGCGAGGCGGTCTGGCCGCACTGCCGCAGGGGGTTTTGTATGATACGCAGTGCACACAAAACCAGCGGGGGCATGCGCGGCATGATCAACAAACTTGCGGTGGGGGCGGTGCTGCTGGCCGGCGCGGCGGTGGCGGCGGATTATTACGGATTGTTCGGCACCCGCGAACAGATGTCGAGCGACGTGCTGCATCCGCGTTTCAAACTGGTGGAGAAGGGCACCGGCAGGGCAATCGAAGGCGTGCACATCGAGTGTTTCATCGGGCGCAAGGAGGGCGCCTGTTCCTCCAAACCCGAGGATGACGCGGGTCGCATCGAACTGAATTTCGTCGTCGCCCGCCTGGACACCCGCACCTGGCTGTTCAAGAAGAGCGAGCGATACGTGATGCGCGATACTGGCACCGTGACACTGGCCTTTTTGCATCCCAATTATGTGCATTATTTCCTGCCCGTGGATTTTGCCGACATCCCCAAACTGGCATTCCGGGAGACCGTGATTGAGCTGACACCGGCGGGCTCATAGGAGAAAGGCGATGAGCGAAGCACTGGATTTTTTGCTGCGGGTGCGGCCAGAAGCCATGCGGGCTCATTTCGACTTTTTCAAGGACGCCGGCGGCCGTCTCGATCCAAGGACGCGCTCCCTGCTGTCCTTCCTGAGCAAGGTCGACGCGCAGTCCGATCCGGGATTGAGGCAGTATCTGCGGCGGGCGTTGCAGGCGGGCTGGAGCGGCGGTGAATTGCTGGACGCCATGCTGCTGTCCCTGCCCATCCTGGGCTTGAACAAAATCGTCTGGGCCGTCGGGATCATCAATGGCATGGACCTGCCGGAATTCCGCGAGGAGGCCTTGCAATCACAGGCCCAGTGGCACGAACTCATTCCATTGGCTTCGTTGACACCGGGCCGGGCGCTGGCGGTGGAACGCGATGGCCGCCCGTTGCTGATTTTTCAATATCCGAACACGGAACCCCGCGTCTATGATCGCCGCTGCCCGCATCAAGGCACCTTGATTCCGGAAACGGCATTGAGCGGCCGTCAACTGACCTGCCCGAAACACGGCTGGACATTCGACGTCAAAGACGGAACCTGCGTCAAAGTCGGAAACAGGCCCCTGCGCAGTTACGAGTGCAAAATAGAGGATGGCAAGCTCCTCGCGCGCTGGTGACCGCGTTTCACGCGGCACTATTCCCCCGCCAGCCATCGCACGAAGTGATCGCCCCGCCCGGCGGGCGATAAAGTCCGCCACAACCATGGCAGCAGGCCTTGAATGGCCTCATCCAGTTGCCACGGCGGATTGACGATGATGAGCCCGGAGCCGTTCAGGCCCAGCGGATTGTCGCGGGGATGGATGCAGAGTTCCGTGTTCAGCACCCGGCGGATTCCCGATTCCAGTAATTTCGCTCGAAGTCCGTCGGCATTGAGCTTGGGCATGACCGGATACCATGCGGCGAATATCCCCGTCGCCATGCGCTGATGTCCCGCCTTCAGCCCTGCGTACACCCTTTCCAACTCATCGCACAACTCATAAGCAGGATCGATCAGCACCAGGGCGCGGTGCTCGCGCGGCGGGAGCTGCGACTTGAGCAGCTGGTAGCCGTCCTCCCTTGATACGCGGACCTGTCGATCGCCGGAGAATTCCCGGCGCAACAAGGCGCCGTCCGCCGGGTGTTTTTCCGCCAGCAACATGCGGTCCCCCCGTCGCAAAAAATGACGCGCAATCCGGGATGAGCCCGGATACCATCGCGGCAGCGCCGGGGCATTGGCATTGAGCGCATGGATGGCATCGAGATACGCCGTCACGGCGGCGGGGGGTGTCGGGGCCTTCCACAAGCGCCCGATCCCGTCGAGATATTCACGGTTCCTTGACGCCATTTCGCTCTTCAGGTCGTAGCGTCCGGCGCCGGCGTGCGTGTCCAGATACAGGAAGGGCTTGTCCTTGCGACGCAGCGCCTCAAGAAGCAGCACGAGCACGATGTGCTTGAACACGTCGGCGAAATTGCCGGCGTGATAGGCGTGGCGGTAGCTCAACATTGAGCGCGGGGATTCAGGACGGCAGCTCGCTCAACAACACGTCGGCGCGCGCGACCATGTCCGCGTCACCGGCGGCGACGGCGAGATGCAGGCCGCGCGAGAGCAGTTCGCGCGCCAGTTCATGGCGCCGGTTGTCGGCATGCCGCTCGCCCATGGCGATCAGGATGCCGTGGATGTCCTCTTTGTCGCGCCCGGCGCATGCCAGGGCGCGATCGTAGAATTTCAGCGCCTGTTCATCATCACGGGTGAAATCGCCCAGCGTCTCCCAAAGTGCGGCGCACTCGTATCCCTCATGGATGAGCGTCAGACAGTAATCCCGCATTTCCTCGTAACATTCCGCTGTCGCCGCTGCATCGCCTTGTTCGGAAGCGTCTTTCATGGCGGTGGCGAGATCGAAAATGCGATCCTGGACATACTGGGGGAGGGGTTGCGGCATGGGCGATCCTACGCTTTCAGCGGACGGTAGCGGATGCGGTGCGGATTGTCGGCATCCTCGCCCTGCCGCCGCCGCAGGTCCTGAATGTAATCCGCGTAATTGCCCTCAAACCAGACCACGCGGCTGTCGCCTTCGAAGGCCAGGATGTGCGTGGCGACGCGATCCAGAAACCAGCGATCGTGTGAAATCACCACGGCGCAGCCGGGGAAATCGAGCAGCGCCTGCTCCAGCGCGCGCAGCGTTTCGACGTCGAGGTCGTTGGTCGGCTCGTCCAGCAGCAGGACGTTGCCGCCGGTAGCCAGCATTTTTGCCAGGTGCACGCGGTTGCGTTCGCCGCCGGAGAGTTCGCCGATTGATTTCTGTTGATCCGCGCCCTTGAAGTTGAAACGCGCCACGTAGCTCCGCGACGACGTCTGGTAACTGCCCACCTGAAGAATGTCCTGGCCGTTGGAGATTTCCTGCCAGACGGTTTTCCGGGCGTCGAGGGCGTCGCGCGACTGATCGACGTAGGACAATTTCACCGACTCGCCGATGCGCAATTCACCACCGTCGGGTTTTTCCTGGCCGATAATCAGGCGGAAGAGGGTGGTTTTGCCGGCGCCGTTGGGGCCGATGATGCCGACGATGCCCCCGGGCGGCAATTTGAAGCTGAGGTTGTCAAACAACAACCGGTCGCCATAGCCCTTGCGCAGCCCGTCCGCCTCGATGACCAAGTTGCCCAAACGTGGGCCGGGTGGGATGTAGATTTCGTTGGTTTCATTGCGCTTCTGGTAATCGCTGGAGGCCAGTTCCTCGAAGCGCGCCAGCCGCGCCTTGCTCTTGGCATGGCGGCCCCTGGGATTGGCGCGCACCCACTCCAGTTCCGCCTTCATGGCCTTGATGCGCGATTGCTCCTGGCGTTCCTCCTGTTCCAGGCGCGCCTCCTTTTGTTCCAGCCATGAGGAATAGTTTCCCTGCCAGGGAATGCCGTGGCCGCGATCCAGTTCGAGAATCCAGCCGGCCACATTGTCCAGAAAATAACGGTCATGGGTGACGGCGATCACCGTGCCGGGATATTTTTCCAGATATTGCTCCAGCCAGGCGACTGAAATGGCGTCCAGGTGGTTGGTCGGCTCATCCAGCAGCAGCATGTCCGGCTCGGACAGCAGCAACCGGCACAAGGCGACGCGGCGCCGCTCGCCACCGGAAATTTTGGTGACGTCCGCCTCCCACGACGGCAGGCGCAGGGCGTCGGCGGCGATCTCCAGCCTGCGATCGAGCTCCCAGGCGCCGGCATGATCAATGGCTTCCTGCAGCCGGCCCTGCTCCTCCAGCAGTTTGTTCATTTCCTCGTCAGTGAGAGGTTTGGAGAACATTTCCGTGATGGCATTAAACCGATCAAGCAACCGCCGGGTGGCGGCAACGCCTTCCTCGACGTTGCCGCGCACGTTTTTGGCGGGGTCGAGTTGTGGTTCCTGCGCGAGGTAGCCGATTTTCAGATGGGATTGCGGAATTGCTTCGCCATCATGCTCGCGGTCGAGGCCGGCCATGATGCGCAGCAGCGATGATTTGCCGGAGCCGTTCAAGCCCAGCACGCCAATCTTGGCGCCAGGAAAAAAACACAACGAAATATCACGCAAGATGTAGCGCTTGGGTGGCGCCACCTTGCTGACGCGGTTCATGGTGTAGACGTATTGCGCCATGTATATTTTTCTCTCTACGGGTTAAGAAACAAGTTTCGGGGCGGCATATGATACGTAAAGGCGGATTTTTGGGGTGGATATTTACCGCTACAGCCGCCAGGGATATTGCAAGTGACAAGAGCTTTTTATGTCACAGATTACGGCTTGTTGGCACGGAACTTGACTCTTAATTGCACAATGTGAGATTCTGCTAAAAATGACAGTTAACTCCATGTTTTTATTTTAATAACCGCACTTTTTCAGTGCAAAACCGTTCAATTTTGGGGCACATATTAGGGGATTAAACATGATGCGTAAAATCGGAATGGCGGCAATATTGGCTTTGACGGCGGTCACCGCTCCTTCAATGGCAATCGCAGATGACGCCAAAGATGCCGGCCCACTGGCAATTTCCAACTTCAATGCGGATTTGTACTTCACCAACCATTACATATTTCGCGGCATAGCCAACACCAATGATCCCGCCATTCAAGGCGACATCAACTGGGTCTACAACGGCTGGTATCTGACGGCATGGAGTTCGAACACCAACTTCAGCGACAGTGATGTCGAGCTCGATTTTTACGGCGGTTATCGCTGGTCCTGGAGTGGATTCAACTTCGATGTCGGCGGCCTGTATTACACCTACCCGGGCGACAGCTGCCGTAAAACAAAACTGACCGGTGGCACCGGCGCCGACGCGGGTAACCCGGCGGGTGTGGATGCCTTCGGGAAGTCCATCTGCCCGGATGCCGATTACGGCGAATTCCAGGGCATTGTCAATTACGCCTTCAGCGACACCTTCCTTTCGCCCAGTGTGACGTTGAAGTTTCAGTACTCGCCCGATTTCTATGGTTCAGACAGCGATGCTGAGCATGTGGAAGGCGACCTGGCGCTGACCATACCGACCGGCCCCCTGGGATTGGGAGACTTGGGTTTCATCGCCACGGTGGGATACCAGAACGTTGACGGCGATGAATCCTCCGGCAAGCGTCTTTGCGCGCCCATCACTGCGGGCACCGGTGACGGCAGCACGAGTGCGGCATGCGATGCGGTGCTAGGTAATCCTGCGGGAACGAAATATCAAGACGGTTATGACTACACGTGGTGGCGTGTGGGAGTGAACAAGACCATCGATGGTTTCCTCGTTGACATCAGCTATTACGGCACTAGTGAGACGACCAGCCTCAAGAACTTTTATTTCGACAATCCCGGCGCGGAAGTCAATCCTCGCAGCTTGATTGAGCCTCATGTCGTGGCGACGATTTCCCGCAACTTCACCTTCCCCTGAGCCGGGAGCGTGCTTTGAAACAAAAACGGCGCCTGCGGGCGCCGTTTTTTTCTACAGTTTCATCAGGGCGCGCACATGCGCCGCGGCGCTGCGTCCCAGGGCCCGCAGGGCGTAGCCACCCTCCAGGGTGGACACGACGCGTCCCTGCGCGTGGCGGCCGGCAATCGTCATGATCTCGCGCGTGATCCAGTCGTAATCCTGCTCCAGCAGGTTCAAGCTGGCGAGCGGATCGTCGTGATGGGCGTCGAAGCCGGCGGAGATCAGAATCAGCTCCGGCTGAAAGCGCTCCAGCTGTGGAAACCACGCCGCGGACACGGCGTGCCTGTATTCCCGCCCGGAGGTGCCCGCGGGCAAGGGGACATTGATCCGGTGACCATCCACGGAGGGGCCGGCCTTGCCGGGATAAAACGGATATTGAAACGACGAGCACAACATCACGCGCGGTTCCATGTCGAAGATATCCTCGGTGCCGTTGCCGTGATGCACGTCGAAATCCACGATGGCGACGCGGTCAAGGCGGTGATGATGCAAGGCATGCGTCGCGCCCACGGCGACGTTGTTGAACAGACAGAAACCCATGGCCTGCCGGCGTTCGGCATGATGGCCCGGCGGCCGGACATTGCAAAACGCCGTGGATTCCCGCCCGCTCATGACCAGGTCCACCGCCCGCACCAGCGCGCCGGCGGCCCGCAGCGCCGCCTGCAGGCTGTGCGGGTTCATGCTGGTGTCGCCGTCAAGATAAACGTGCCCGCTCCGCGGCGCGGCGGCGATCAACGCCTCGACGTAATCCGCATCATGGGCTCGCTTCAATTGCTCTTCGGTGGCCAGCGGCGCTTCGTGGTGATGCAGCAAGTCATAGAGTCCTGCCTTGTGGAGGGCGTCTTCAATGGCGGAGAGCCGTGCCGGGCATTCGGGGTGGTCCGGGCCCATCTCGTGCAGCAGGCAATCCGCGTGGCTGAGATACGCCGTCATCGGTGCACCCCCCGATGCGAACTCCTGTCCGACTCACCAGTCTTCATGAATAGTGGACCCTGTATAATCCTGCGATAAACGAATACACCACGCGCATCGGACACCATGCCCATCTTATACCGGTCAGGCTGGCTTTGCGCCCTGGCGATGCTCCTTCCCATCACCGGCGCCGCCGAATCCCCGCCGCGCAGCACCGAGGCGCTGGCCTTCAATTGCTACACCTGCCATGCACCGCAGGTGCGGCGCGGGAAGGGGGACATCTCATCGCTGAAGGGCAAATCCGCCGCGACGCTGCTGCAGAAATTGCGGGACTTCAAGAACGGCGCCGGCGACGCCACCCTCATGAGCCGCATCGCCCGGGGTTACAGCGACGAGGAACTGGCGCGCATCGCGGAATTTCTTGCAGACGATCTGCGAGCCCAGGACCGGAAGGGCAGGTAACGTGAAGCGGCGCGCCTTTCTTCAAATGACGGCGACCCTGGCGGGGATGCTGCCGTTGTCCTTGCGCGCCAGGGAGGAGATGCGCGCCAGGGCGCGCGTGGTCATCGTCGGCGGAGGCTTTGCGGGTGCGACCTGCGCCCGCTATTTGCGCAGGCTGGATCCCGACATCCATGTCACGGTGGTCGACGATCAACGCGAGTATCTGGCCTGCCCGCTGAGCAACTGGGTCATCGGCGGGGTGGGGAGCATGACGAGACTGCGCGTGAATCGCGCCGGTCTGACGCGGGCCGGCGTTGAGCAGATACGCGGCCGGGTGGAGGCGGTGGATGGAGTGGGGAGGCAGGTCACGCTGGCCGGCGGCAGAAGGCTGGGTTACGACCGGCTGGTGGTGGCGCCGGGCGTGGATTTCAAATGGGGCAGCCCGGAAGGCTACGATGCCGAGGCGGCGAAGCGCATGCCACATGCCTGGCGGGCGGGGCCGCAGACGGAGCTTCTGCGCGACCAGTTGCGGGCGATGAAGAATGGCGGCGTCGTGGCGATCAGCGTGCCGGCGGCGCCGTTTCGCTGCCCGCCCGGCCCCTACGAGCGCGCCAGCCTCATCGCTCATTACCTGAAGCAGCACAAGCCGCGCTCGAAGGTGCTGATCCTCGATGCCAATGACAAGTTTTCCAAACAACCCCTTTTCCTGGAGGCGTGGGAAGCCCTGTATCCCGGTCTCATTGAACGCATTTCGGTGACCGAGGGCGGCGCGGTGCGGCGCGTGGACGTGAAGACCATGACGCTGCACACCGAGCTTGAGGATCACAAGGTGGATGTCGCCAACGTCATTCCGGCGCAGACGGCCGGCCGGCTGGCGCTGACCTCCGGCCTGGCGGAGGATTCCGGCTGGTGCGCCGTGGACAGCGACACTTTCGAGTCCAGACGCATGCCGGGCGTGCACGTCATCGGCGACGCCTGCATCGCCAACCCGATGCCGAAATCGGCCTCGGCGGCCAACAGCCAGGCGAAAAACTGCGCCCTTGCCATCGCCGCGCTGGTCAACGGCGCCGCGCCGGGATCGCCGTCGCTGCACAATACCTGCTACAGCCTGGTCGCGCCGCATTACGGCATCTCCGTCAACGAGATTTTCCAGGTGATTGACGGGAAAATCACCGTCGTGGAAGGCTCGGGCGGGATCAGCCCGCTCAGCGCCGCCGCGGAATTTCGCGCCCGCGAGGCGGCCTATGACCGGTCGTGGTATCAAAGCATCGTCGCCGACTCCTTTGGCTGACGGGCCGCTCCGCCGGAGAACGACCGCTGCGCTAGGCGCGGAATAGCGGCTCGAGAGCGGGCGGCGGCGCGGCGGGGAGCGGCGGAGGTTTTGCGTGGCCCAGGTTTTCAAGCGCGGCGGCGAGCGCGCCGCCATGCCACTGCTGTCCGTCCTTGGAATAGAGCGCGCGGTTTAACTCATCGATCGGACCGGATAGCGAGGGTTCGCGCTTCTCAATGGCGGCGAGCCCTTGCGGCGGATGATCCGGCCAGCGCGCCCCCGCCCAGTCCAGCAGGGCGCCGCGACAACGCCGTGGATCTCCGGTGTTGCAGGCGGCCACCGCCGCCTGCAACAGAGCGCGTTCCTTTTGCCTGCGATGTTGAAGTGCCTCCGCGCGTCTGCGGCGTGTTCGCGCGCCGGACCACCACCAGGACAGCAGGGTCAGCAACCATCCCAAACCCAACCCCAGGGCCAGCCAGGGGGGCGCCGGCCGCGGCGTGGGAGCGGGGGGGCCATTGTTTCGCGGTTGCGGCCGCGTCACGACCGGCGGAGTTGTCTGGATCCGCGGATTTGGCGCGGTCACGGCCGCGATCACGTGCAGAACACGCGCCGGCAGCACCGCCTCCTCCATGCGATCCGTTCCCGTGTTCCACCACGGAATGCGGATCTCCGGCAGTGCGACGTCGCCGGCGCCGGCGATGACGGCAATCTTTTGCTGCCGCAGGCCGGTGATGCCACTGGGATGGATTTGATCGTCGAGCAGCGGTTGATCGGCGTAGGTTTTCAATCCGGCGACGCGGATGGCGTCGAACTCCGGCAGTTGAGCCGCGGTCAACCCGTTGGCCAGCAGCGAGATGGTGCGCGTGACCGGCTCTCCCGCCCTGAGATTTTCCGGGTCGTCCGACCAGGTCTCGTGAAGTTGCAGCGACCGGGCCGGCAGCCAGGCCCTGCCGGCAAAGGCCGCCGGGATCGGTTTGACATGCAGAGTGACCGGGCTGGATAGCAGGCGCCGCGTGCTCATGGCGCCGGAGAAGGGGTCGAGCAGCAAACCGCCGCCGCGGCTGATCTGGCCCTGAAATGCCACGGGCGGAATGACGAGGTCGCCGGCTCGCTGCG
The DNA here is from genome assembly GCA_021324815.1 of Gammaproteobacteria bacterium. GTDB lineage: Bacteria > Pseudomonadota > Gammaproteobacteria > JAJPIJ01 > JAJPIJ01 > JAJPIJ01. The sequence continues at coordinate 22,384 of JAJPIJ010000011.1, read as the reverse complement.
GGTAGATGGCATAGATGCGCTCCAGCACGTCATAGCGTTTGCCCCCGCGCGTGGTCTGGGTGATCCTGTCCTTGCCCAGTTTTTTGATGATGGCCGCGCCGGCATCGGTTTTGGGGTCGTCCAGATTGGGGTTGTCGACGTCCCAGCGTGAGTCCGCCAGCACGCGCAAGGTGTACAGACATTGCGCCTGCACGTAGGGATCGCGCGGCGTGACCTCCACCTCCATGAACAATTCCTTCGCCGCCGTGCCGCCGGCGGCGGACGGGATGACGTGTATGGCCAGCGCGGCGGTCCGCTCGTCACCCACCTTGAGAGGCGGGATCACGAGGTCTCCCTCGCGTCTGGCCATGAGATTGATCTGCCAGCTGCTGGATTTGTTGAAATGACCGTTGACGACGCTGATCTGGCTGCGCTTGCTGGTGCCGAGGACGTCAAAGTCCGCGGCCAGGGGGCCCAAATCCGGGTCGTCGCTGGTTTTGGCTTCAATGGTGAGGACGAAGGACTCGCCGAAACCAACGGTGTCCCGATCCAATGAGGCTTCCGCTGCAGACGAGGGACGTGCGACGAGGGCGCAGCACAAAAACAGCGTCGCCGCCAGCCGCCGGGGAGCCGCTACCATGGCTGCGCCTCGACATTGGGCTCGGCTTGCGCCCGGTATTGCAGCAAAAACTTGCGACGTAAAAGGCCGCCCGGATCATCAGGGACGCGCCGCAGCCATTGTTCATCAGCCAGGGATGTTTCGCTTTTCTGATGGCCGCTTTCGGGCCTCGGCCAGGGCTCCTCGCCGGCCCGTTCCGCCGTCCGGCCTTCCGTCTGTCCTTGGCTTTTTTGCGCGGGGGATTTGTCTGCTTCCGCCTTCCGCGGTGCGGATTGATCGTGTGGTTGAGGCCGCCGGCGTTCCCCGTCACCTTCAGCCCGGGCGGTGGAGGAATTCTGTTTTTCCGGCAAGGTGTCGGCGGGCGCGCCGCGTCCGGCACCGTCGTCGCCTCCGCGTTCGGGCTTTGCAGCCTGCGAATTCCGGCCGCCGGCACCTGACTGCCGCGGTTGATCCTCCAGCCTCTTTTTCAACAGATCGCGGTTGTATCTGGCGTCGTCGTTATTCGGATTCAACCGCAACGCCTCTTCATATTCGGCGATGGCGTTTTCGAACCGTCCCAGCCGCGCCAGGGCGTTGCCGCGATTGTAATGATCGTCGCCGCCCTCCGGCCGCGCCAGCGCACGCAAAACATCGTGGTAACGGCGGGCGCGGTACTGGGCGGCGGCCCGCCAGCGGGGGTCGTCGAATTCCGCCGCCGCGCGTTCGTGTTCGCCGCGCGCGAACGCGCGCGCGGCCTGTTGATCGTGACGCCACCATAAATCCTGCCATTCCAGCGCCAGCGCGGGGCGGGGCATGGGCAGGAAGATGATGAGGAACGCCGCAAGCAGCAGGCCGCGCCGGAACGCAAGCGCGGCGAGCGGCAGCAGCGGCAGCAGCAGCCAGGGGCCCGCGTCCTGCCAGCGCGGCGTCTTGAGCCCGGCCGGGATTGCTGATCCGATCGGCGATGCGGATCGCAAAAAATCCGCATAGGCGCGCGTGTCACCATCATCGGCGGTGGCCTCGAGGTAGCGGCCGTGTCCCGCGGCGGCCAGCGCGCGCAAATCGGCCTGGTTGACGGCGGCGATGACGATTTTGCCGGCGTCATCCTTCACAAAGCCGCCGCCGGGGAGGGGAATGGGGGCGCCGTCCGGGGTGCCCACCGCCAGGACGGATACGCGATGCGGCAGGGTGGAAATGATCTTGCGGGCGGCGTCGACGTGATCGGGGTGGATTTCATCCGTCACCAGCAAAATGTCCCCGTGCGCGATTCCCCCCTGGCTCAGAAGCTCGGCGGCCTTGCGCAGCGCGAGATCGGGGCGGTTGCCCTGCGCCGGCATGATGTCCGTGGACAAGGACGGCAGCTGAGCCAGCAGGGTTTCGCTGTCGTCCGTCAACGGCGCCACGACGTACGGCTGCGCGGCATAAACCAGCAGGGCGGTTTGGCCCTCGCGGCGCGCCGTCAACAGGTCGGCGATCTTGAATCGCGCCCGGGTGAGCCGGCTGGGAGCGAGATCGGCGGCATCCATGGATCGCGACAAATCCAGCGCGATCACCAGTGCGGCGGTGGAACGCGCCACGGGGACCGGCTGTTTCTTCCAGGCCGGCCCGGCCAGCGCCATGAGGGCCAGCAGCAGCGCCAGCGCCGCCCACAATTCGATTCGCTTCCATCGCGGGCCGCCCGTGGTTTCGGGTCCTTCCAGGATATGTGGCAGCAACGCGGCGTCGCAGAACCGCCGCCATGGATTGTTCCGCAGGCCCGATCCGACCCAAGCGCGCCACAGCACCGGCAGCAGCAGCAGGGCCAGCAGCCACCAGGGACGCAGGAAATGCAGATCAGCCACGGACATGGCGTAATACACCAGCTTGCCGCAAAAAGATGAGCAGGCTCAGCAGCAATGCCAGGCTCAGCGGAAATTGAAACAACGGTGTCACCGGCCGGAAGCGCCTGGGGTCCTGCACCGCGGGCTCGATTTGATCGAGGACGCGATAAATCTTGTCGAGTTCATCCAGATCGCGGGCGCGGAAATATCTTCCGCCCGTGATCCGGGCTATCGTGGTCAGGCTTTTCTCATCGAGATCCTGTCCCGGATTGCGCTGCAAAAATCCGAACAACCCGCCGCTGCCGGGTTCGGCGCCGATGCCGATGGTGTAGATGCGCACGCCCTGCCGCGCCGCTATTTCCGCGGCCTGCAACGGTTCCAGCTCGCCCGCGGTGTTGGCGCCATCGGTGAGCAGCACCAGCACGGCATTGGCATGTTCGGTTTTGCGCAGGCGCTTCAAGGCGAGGCCGATCGCATCACCGATGGCGGTGGCGTCGCCGGCAATCCCGATTTGCGCCTCGTCCAGCAGCGTCTTGACGGTCTGGCGATCGAAGGTCAGCGGCGCCTGGAGATAGGGCCGTTCGCCGAAGAGTATGAGGCCCACGCGATCGCCCGCGCGCCGATCGATGAACTCGCCGGCCACCCTTTTCACGGCGGTGAGCCGATCGACGGTCTCGCCGCCCCATGACATGTCGTTTTGTTCCATGCTGCGGGAGAGGTCGACCGCCAGCAGCAGGTCCCGCCCGGAGAGGGGGACGTCCGCCGCCCCGGCCACCCACTGCGGACGCGCCGCCGCCGCGACCAGCAGCGACCAGGCCAGCATCGCCATCAGCAGCAGGCCGCGCGGGAGGCGGCGTTGCGATGCCATTTTTTCCAGGCGCAGAAAATCGTCGAGAAAAGGGACCCGCAACGCCGCGCCGGGGGCGGCGCGGACCGGCGGCAGCCACAGCCGCAGCACGATGGGCAGCGGCAGGATGAGCAACAGCCAGGGCCAGCCGAATTCAAACATGTGGACGCCGGGGTGGAGATGACGGTTTTGCAGTGACTGCGCGCAACCAGCTCGCGCACAGGTCGAGCAGGGCTTCAGTATCCGCCGGCGCCACGGGCTGGTAGGGCGCGCTGGCGAGCAGGCGGCCGGTCCCATGCTGGAATCCATCCATGCCCGCCTGCTGATCGAGGAACGCCAGCCAGCGCTCGCCCGTCAGTCCAGCCACCAGCCGGCGGGGATAAAGGCTCATACACACCCGGCGCAATAACGTCGACAGCGCGCAAACCAGCATATGCGCATCGCGCGTGGCTTCGTACCGACGCCGTATCAGCGACAATTCCCGTCCCGCAATGCGATCCCAATGCACCATGCCGCGCCGCCTGTAAAAATGCCGCGCCAGCAGGCCGGTGGCGAGAAGGATCAGCAACACGGCCCACCAACCCGGCGCCGGCGGCCACCACGATACCGGCGGGGGCAGGTGGATGTCGCGCAGCGGCAGTTGTTCCGGGTCCATCGACAGGGAGGCTAGGCCGCCTGCAGTTCGAATCCCTGCAGGACCAGCAGCGGGTTGTCGGTGGTGGCGCAGGAATACAGCCTCGCCTGGCAGCGCCGGGCGAGTTGCAGGAGTTGTTGCTGGCGCAAGGAAAACCACCTGGCATGCGCCCGCGTCAAGGCGTCGTCATGGATCGACAACGTCATCCTGCGCGCGCCGTCGGTCATGGAATAGCGACCCGGCGGCGGCAGGCGCTGTTCCAGCGGATCGTAGACGAAGCACAACACCACCTGGCTGTGCCGCGACACCGTCTCGACGACGGCCTCCAGATCGGGAAGATCACGGAAATCGCTCACCATCACCAGCCGGCCGCCGGGACGCACCTGCCGGAATTGCGCGCGCAGATCCGGCGTGACCTTGCGGGCCGAATCACCCGCGGTGATGGAGTCCTGCACCAGATGACGAAACAGTATCAATGCCGATGACCGGCCGCGTTGCGGGATTTGCTCCCGCACGCCGCGGGCGCCGGCGATCCAGCCACCGACGCGGTCGCCGTGCTCCAGCGCCTGCCAGGCGTGCAGCGCGGCGATCCGCGCCGCCAGCACGTTTTTGAACGTGCCGCGGGTGGCGAAAAACATGGCGGGGCGGTAATCCACCCACAGCCAGACCGGCTGTTCGCGCTCCTCGCGGAACACCTTGACGTGGGGGCGGCCGGTGCGGGCGGTCACCCGCCAGTCCATGCGACGGGCGTCATCGCCGGCTTGATACGGCCGCGACTCATCGTATTCCATGCCGCGGCCCTTGAACGGCGACAGCCGCTGGCCGCTCGACAGGGATCGAGGATGCCGCCGCCACGCCGGCAGCAGGCGGGCCGCGTGGCGGAGCGCCAGCAATTCCTCGAACCGGACCGCGGCCGGCGGCATCGTCATGGCACACCCACGCGCGCCAGGATTTCATTGACGATGTGATCGCGGCTCACCTGCTCCGCCTCCGCCTCATAACTCAGCAGAATGCGGTGACGCAGGATGTCCGGCGCCACCGCCTGGATGTCCTCGGGTGTCACGTAGTCCCGCCCCCGCAGCCAGGCCAGCACGCGGGAGCAGCGATCCAGCGCGATGCTGGCGCGGGGGCTCGCGCCATGGCGCAACCAGCGCTGCAAGGCGGCGTGATAGGCGCCCGGATGACGGGTGGCCTGCACCAGCTGCAGCAGGTAGGTCTCCAGCGCCGGCGCCAGATGGACGTTCAGGACGGCGCGGCGGGCGGCCAGGATGTCCCGCTGGGGGATGACGGGCGGCGGAGGCGGCGTGTTTGCGTCCATCATCGCCTCGCTGCGCGCCAGCGCGAGGATGCGCGCCTCCTCCTCGACATGCGGATGTTCTATGCGCACGTAGAGCAGGAAACGATCGAGCTGGGCCTCCGGCAGCGGGTAGGTGCCCTCCTGTTCGAGGGGGTTTTGCGTGGCCATGACCATGAATAATTCCGGCAAAGCATGGGTGGTGCGGCCCACCGTGATCTGCCGTTCCGCCATCGCCTCCAGCAACGCCGATTGCACCTTGGCCGGCGCGCGGTTGATTTCATCGGCGAGCACGAGATTCTGGAACAGCGGTCCCTGCTGGAAACGGAACTGGCCGTCGTGCGGCTGAAAGACCTCGGTGCCGGTCAGGTCGGCCGGCAGCAGATCGGGTGTAAACTGGATGCGGTGAAAACTGGCCTCAATGCCCTGCGCCAGCACCTTGACGAGCCGTGTCTTGGCCAGTCCCGGCGCGCCCTCGACGAGCAAATGACCGTCGGCGAGCAGGGCGATGAGCAGGCTGTCGACGAGTTTGTCCTGGCCGATGATGCGGCTCTGGATGTAGCCGCGCAGCCGGCCGATGGCGTCGGCGGTGCCTGTGGCGGTGTCATTCATGATGGGGAGGCCTTTCTTGCCGGGATGACTGAAGGTAATGGCACACGCTGAAGATTGTACCGTCTCTGACCGCAATTGGCGCCGCCGGTTCAGGCATGCGGCGGCGATTCTGGCGTCAAGCCTTGCCATCCAGTCCTGCGATCGATCCCCGCCGGCGGTTGAAACCTTCAGTGGCACGGCCGAGGGCACGACCTACCACGTCAAGCTGGTGCAGCCGCGCGAGCCCCTGCCGCGGGAGGCCCTGCAGCGCGAGATCGGGGCCGTGCTTGCGCGAATCGATCGGGAATTATCCGCCTGGCGACCTGACTCCGATCTGTCGCGCTTCAACGCCAGCCGGACGACGGACTGGTTTCCCGTGTCCGCCGAGCTGCGGGAGGTGGTGGACGTCGCGCTGCAGGTCAGCCTTGAGACCGCCGGCGCCTACGACATCACGGTGGCGCCGCTGACCGAGTTATGGGATTTCGGGCCGCAGGCGCATGCGTTCCGCGTGCCGACGGAGGCGGAGATTGAACGCGCACGCGAGCGGGTGGGTTACGGCCATCTCCACAGCCGGCGCGATCCGCCGGCGCTGCGCAAGGACATCCCCGGGTTGCGAATCGACGTGAATTCCCTGGGGCCGGGATACACCGTGGATCGCATCGCCGCGGCGCTCGATCGCGCCGGCATCCGGGATTACCTCGTCGAGCTGGGCGGGGCGGTGCGGGCGCGGGGGCAGCGGCCGGGGGGCGGCGCCTGGCGCGTGGCGATAGAAAAGCCGCTGAAGACGAATCGCGAGGCCTTGCGGGTGGTCGAGCTGACGACGGGCGGTTTGTCCACTGCCGGCGACTATCGCGAATATTTTGACCAGGAAGGCCGGCGCTATTCTCACATCCTCGATCCGGCGACGGGACGGCCGATCACGCATGCGTTGACCTCGGTGTCGGTGATTGCGCCGAACGCGGTCACGGCGGACGCCTGGGACACCGCGCTCATGGCCATGGGGCCGGCGCGTGGCCGGGCCCTGGCTTTGAGGTTGAAGATGCCGGTGTTGTTTGTCGTCCGCGCCGAATCCGCTCGGAATGGTTTCGAAGTGCTTGCGACGCCGCAATTCGAACCGTACTTGCGGCCAGGGGAACCCCGGGAATAAGGAATCCGGAAAAAGCGGAGTTTGCAGTGGCGCGGGGATGCGCCATTATTTTCCATGGCGGGCAGTCATTGAAAATCGGGGGCTGGCAAAACCGCTTTTATGCCGGCCGGGCCCGGCGAAGTCCGGGATGGACTTCCTGTTCAGGGCTTGACTCAATTGCTGCTGACGATCTTCCAACTGCCGTCGGACTGGCGGCAGGCGGTGCCGTAGCCGGTCTGTTTCTGGCCGTTGACTTCGATGGTCTGCGTGAATTCACGGCAGGGGGTGCCGTCATCGGATTGGTAGGTGCGCGTCGGCGTCACTGATCCGCTGTGGCCGGTGTCGGGATTCACCCAGGTGCTGGTGGTGCCCGTCTTCTGTGTCTCGAAGGAATTCTGGGCGGTGCTGGCGTGATATTCCTGGTCCCTGCAGTCCAGTTGCGCGCCAAGCTTGTTGCCCAGCAGGCCGCCGGCCAGCACGCCGGCGCCGATGGCGACCTTGTTGCCCGTGCCCTTGCCGATCTGCGATCCGATCAGGCCGCCCACCGCCGCGCCCAGCAGAGTGCCGACCACCTCGCCGCCGCCGGTTTGCTGCGAATTGCACTCGGCGCGGACGGGGGATGAAACCAGCAGAAAACCGCACATCGTCACCAGCGAAAGTATCCTCAACATGAACGGCACCTCGTCATTTATATCCTCAAGCATAGACCAGCCGCCGGCATTCGGCGACCCAGGGCCGATTTGACCGGCTCCTGAAACGGCTTTTAAAAGCCGTTTTATTCTATATCGCCGGGGCTGAATATGCTCTTAATGAGCGCCGGCTCCCATGCTACGATAACAGCTTCGACGGATTTCAGGATTTCAGGCGATACACGTGGCCAAACCCATCTACAAGGTCATCTTTCACAACCAGGGCAAGGTCTACGAGGTTTTCGCCCGCAGCGTGCACCAAAGCGGCATGATGGGTTTTGTCGAGATTGAGAAGCTCCTGTTCGGCGAGAAATCCACCGTGGTGCTGGATCCCTCCGAGGAGCACCTGAAAACGGAGTTCAAGGGCGTGATGCGGACCTTTCTACCGATCCATTCCATCATCCGCATCGACGAGGTTGAAAAGCAGGGCCACGGCAAGATCACAGCCATGGCGGGCGCCGCGTCCAACATCACCCCCTTCCCGGTGTATACGCAGGGCGATGGCAGGAAAACCTAGATTTCAACCACCTTGCAGAGATCAAAGCCGTCGATGTCCTGCACCCCGGCATAACCCCGGGTGTTGCTGACCACCCGCGTCCGCCCGATGGCGTAGTCGTTGTGGTGGTGAATGTGGCCGTGAATCCAGAGCGCCGCGCCACTGTCACGCAATTCACCGTCCATGTCACTGCAGTAGATGTGCAGAAAGGGCGAGTCCCGTTCGCCGTGCCAGCTGCGCAGGCTGGGGGCGTGATGCGTCACCACGACGGTTTTGCCCTGGAATGGCTCCGCCAGCCGCGCCATGAGCCAGCGCCGCGCCTCGTGATGGACACGCCAGGTGTCCTCCGGCAGCAGGCGTTCGCGGCCATTGCCGATCTGCCAGTAGTCGTTCATCTGCAACCGAGATTTGCTGAGGAGCACCTGATCGCCGCCATTGAAATCCGTCCACAGCGTCGTGCCCAGAAAACGCACGCCGTCGATGATGACCTCATCATTTTCCAGAAAATGCACGGGATTGCCACGACCTTCCGCGCGCAGTTGATCCAGCAGGCCGGGCATGTCGGCGCTGTAATATTCGTGATTGCCGGCCACGTAGATCACTGGCACAGTGGCGGCCTGCAGCCAGCGCAAGCCATCCATGCCCAGACCGATGTCACCCGCCGCGACGATCACCTCCGCGTCCGCCTCCCGGAACACCAGCGGTCCGAATTCCAGGTGGATGTCGGAGAAGAATTGAATGCGCATGCGGGGAGAGGCGTGAATGAGTAGCAATGAGGCGGCGGCCGCCGTCGAAATATAAAGTACTTTATGTTACGGTTTATAGTTAACTGAATTCATAGTGTTATATTATATTTTAATTAAACAGGATTAGCTTACTTGGCGCAAGCCGTACGCAAGACTCAGTCCTCCCAGCCGGTCACGTTGCATCTGGCCAGACGCTTGCGCGAGGGCGGGCTCATCGTGCTGGCCGCGGTGGCCCTGTTCCTGTTGCTGGCATTGTTGACGCACAGCCCGGACGATCCGGGCTGGTCGCACGCCGGTGGCGCGGGCCGCATCCACAACCAAGGCGGCATCGTCGGCGCCTATGTGGCGGACTGGGTGCTTTACCTGTTTGGTTACACGGCCTATCTCTTTCCGCTCATCATCGCCGGCGCGGCGTGGCGCGTGTACCGGCTGGAATTCAAGCCGCGCGAGTTCGATTACTTCCACATCACCGCCCGCATCGTGGGTTTTCTGCTCACCGTCGTCATGGGTTGCGGCCTGTTATGGGCGAATCTGCGCGGCGTCCCTCCCCAGCAGACGGGAGGCGGCATCCTGGGTGACGTGGTGGGCAAGGCCTGCCTCGCCATTTTTGGCGCCCGCGGCGGCATTCTGCTGATGCTGGCCCTGTTTCTCACCGGCGTCACCCTGCTGACCGGCCTGTCCTGGCTGTGGCTGATGGAGACCGTCGGACGCCACACCCTGGGTCTGGCGGACATGTTGCAGCGGCTGTTTGAAATCCTGGTGGATTATGTCGCCGGACAGCGGGCCAAACGCGAACGTGAGAGTCACGTCAAGGAGGAGATCGAACGGGTCGTCAGCCGTCCCAAACCCAAGATCGAGGTGCCGGTGCTGACCCCCGAGGTCAGCAAGCGAGCGGTCAGGTCCAGGCAGGAGAAGTTGTTCGACACGCCGCTGGCGCCCTCCGAACTGCCGTCGCTTGATCTTCTGGATCGGCCGCCGCCTCCCAAGGGTGGCTATTCCACCGAGGCGCTGGAGGCGATGTCGCGGCAGGTGGAATTGAAGCTCAAGGATTTCGGCGTCGAGGCGCAGGTGGTCGCCGTCCATCCCGGCCCGGTGATCACGCGCTTCGAGCTGCAGCCCGCGCCCGGCGTCAAGGCCAGCCGCATCAGCAACCTGTCCAAGGACCTGGCCCGTTCGCTGTCCACCGTCAGCGTGCGCGTGGTGGAGGTGATTCCCGGCAAGTCCGTCATCGGCCTGGAGATCCCCAACGCCCAGCGCGAACTGGTCACGCTCTCCGAAATCCTGAGCTCGCGAGAATACGAGGAAAGCGCGTCGCCCCTGACGCTGGCGCTGGGCAAGGACATCGGCGGCAAGCCGGTGGTGGTCGATCTAGCGCGCATGCCCCACCTGCTGGTGGCGGGCACGACGGGGTCGGGCAAATCCGTCGCCTTGAACGCCATGGTCTTGAGCCTGCTCTACAAAACCACGGCGGTGCAGACGCGACTCATCATGATTGACCCCAAGATGCTGGAGCTGTCCGTCTATGAAGGCATCCCGCCGCTGCTGGCGCCGGTGGTGACGGACATGAAGGAGGCCGCCAACGCGCTGCGCTGGTGCGTCAACGAGATGGAACGCCGCTACCGGCTGATGGCGGCGCTGGGCGTGCGCAACGTCAGCGGCTACAACCGCAAGGTGGAGGACGCCGCCAGGAGCGGCCAGCCGCTGCATGACCCGCTGTACCAGCCCGACCCGGCGGGCGGCGGCGAGGCCGCGCCGGTGTTGAAACCGCTGCCCTACATCGTCGTCATCGTCGACGAACTGGCCGACATGATGATGACCGTCGGCAAGAAGGTGGAGGAGTTGATTGCGCGGCTGGCGCAGAAGGCGCGCGCCTCCGGCATTCATCTGATCCTGGCGACGCAGCGCCCCTCCGTCGACGTGATCACCGGCTTGATCAAGGCCAACATCCCCAGCCGCATTGCGTTCCAGGTGTCCTCGCGGGTGGATTCGCGCACCATCCTCGATCAAATGGGCGCCGAGAACCTGCTCGGCCACGGCGACATGCTCTATCTGCCGCCCGGCGTCGGCCTGCCCACGCGCGTGCACGGCGCCTTCGTCTCCGACCAGGAGGTGCACAAGGTGGTGGATCGGCTCAAGCGCTCCGGCAAGCCGGAATACATCGAGGCCATCGTGCTGGGCGATCTCGAAGAAGAGGAGGCGGCGGGCGCCGAGGCGCAGGGGTACACCAATGGCGGCGGCGGTGAAAAGGACGATCTGTACGATCAAGCCGTGCGCATCGTGACGGAAACACGGCGCGCCTCGGTCTCCGGCGTGCAGCGGCGGCTCAAGATCGGATACAACCGCGCCGCGCGGCTGGTGGAGGACATGGAGCGCGCCGGCATCGTCGGCGCGTTGCAGTCCAATGGCAGCCGCGAAGTTCTGGCCCCTCCGCCGCCGAAGGTTTCGTGAGGCCGGCCCGCTCGGGCGGGGCATCGAACCATGAGCGGCTTTCGCTCCGCATCTTCGATGCCTTGGAGCGGACGATATTCTGGCAACGAGTTCTATCCCAGGTGCAGGCGGTAAACGTTGATGCCGGCGCGGATGAGCAGGCGGCGCAGGCGCCGCAGGGCGGTGTGGGAATATTTCGAGGTGAGCAATCGGGGGGTCAGGGCGAGGTTGTAAATCTGCCGGTTGTGGATTCGCGAGAGCAGGAGCTGCGAGATCAGCGCGCCGATCAGGGCAAAGAGCATGTCCCACTGCGTGTCCCACGGATCGCCCTGCGTGCCGAGGAAGGCGCTTGCGGCCTGACCCAGAGTCACTGCCGCCGCCCATTCGAGCAATTCATAAGCGGCGCTGACGGCAAGACAGGTCGCCGTCACCAGCGTGAACAGCCAGCGTCCCGGAAACAGCGGCGAGCGGCGCAGCAGGATTTCGCGCACCGCGATGGCCGGCACGAAGCCCTGCATGAAGTGGCCGATGCGGTCGAAATTATTGCGGCTGAAGTCGAACCACTGTTCCATCCAGAAGCCCAGCGGCACCTGCGCATAGGTGTAGTGCCCCCCGGTCATGAGCACGATGGCGTGCAAAAACATCAGCCGGTAGGCCAGGGGCGTGAAGGGAAACTCGCGGCCGGTGGCGATCAGGATCGGCACGATGATGAAAATGGGCAGGGTCTCCAGCCACCACGTCAGCCGATCGTGCGGCGCGATGCCGGAGACGATCAGCAGCACCGCGCCGGCGAGCAATAAAATCAACGGCTCATGGCGCCCGGCATCGCGCAGCAGGGAGTTTTGATTTGCCGATCGCCGGGTCGATTGGCGCATATTCCTGACTCAAGGGCGGCTTCTTTTGCTTGTCAAACGACTCATATCAGTATTGACTGATTGGCCAGGTCCTGCAAATCCCCCGGTTCTCATGTGTTTGTTGCGTTCTTGCGAACATGCGATGATTCAGAACCACGGCCATATCCATGGGTCAATTGAAAACAAGCGTTTGCGATCCAACGCAATGAAGATATTGAAAGTGATGGTGTTATCCGTGTTGGCGCTCGCGGCCCGGCCGGTTGCGGCAGGCGAGGCGAGGAAGGCGCTGGATGACTATCTCGCCGATTTCAAGACGCTCAAGGCGCGATTCGAGCAGACCGTCACCGACGAGCAGGGCAAGCTCCGCGAGACCTCGCAGGGGACGGTGTATCTGGAGCGTCCCGGCAAATTCCACTGGGAGTACACCAAACCCTATGAACAGTCCATCATCGGCGACGGTCAGAAGGTCTGGATTTACGACAAGGACCTGGAGCAGGTGACCATCCGGCCCATCGACAAGGTGCTGAACAGCGCGCCGGCGCTGATCCTAGGCAACCAGGCGCACGTGGACGACAAGTACACCATCACCGAGCTGGGCGAGAAAAACGGCGTGCAATGGATCTCACTCATCCCCAAGGACGCCAGCCATGACTACGCCGGCATCAAGCTCGGCTTTGAGAAGTCCAGTCTGCGCGAGATGGAGCTGGCGGACAATTTCGGCCAGGTGACGCGTCTCAAATTCAAGGACGAACAGCGCAACGCCGCCATCGATGCGACGGAGTTCACGTTCACGCCGCCCGCGGGCGTCGATGTCAACGACTTGAGTCGCCCCCGCGACGCCCCCGGGCCTTGAACAAACCCGACGGCATCAAGGCTCCTGATTTCCGCCCGCTGGCGGATCGACTGCGTCCGCGGCGCATCGACGAGGTCGTCGGCCAGGAGCACCTGCTGGCGCCGGGAAAGCCGCTGCGCCGGGCCATCGAAACGGGCCAGGTGCATTCCATGATCTTCTGGGGGCCGCCCGGCTCCGGCAAGACCACGCTGGCGCGTTTGATCGCCGCCCAAAGCAACGCCGAATTCCTGCAACTCTCGGCGGTTCTCTCCGGCGTGAAGGAGATCCGCGCCGCCATCGATCAGGCTAGGAAGATCAAGGAGGAGCAGGGCAGGCGGACGATTCTGTTCATCGACGAGGCGCACCGCTTCAACAAGTCCCAGCAGGATTCCTTCCTGCCGCACATCGAGGACGGCACGATCATTTTCATCGGCGCCACCACGGAAAATCCCTCCTTTGAGCTGAACAGCGCGCTGCTGTCGCGGGTGCGCGTCTATGTCCTGAAGAGCCTGGAGTTGCCGCATCTGCGCATGCTCATCGATTCCGCGCTTGCGGCCACGGGCGCGGTCATGGCCCCGGGTGTCCGTGACAGGCTGGCGCAGGCCGCCGATGGCGACGCGCGACGCGCGCTGATTTATCTTGAAATCGCCATGTCGCTCTCGGAAGGCGGGGAAATCAACGAAGCGCTGCTGGACGAGGTCATCACCGGCGGCAGCCTGCGACGCTTCGACAAGGGCGGCGAGGCGTTTTACGACCAGATCTCGGCTTTGCACAAATCGGTGCGGGGATCGAACCCCGACGCGGCCCTGTACTGGCTGGCGCGCATGCTCGACGGCGGCTGCGATCCGCTGTACGTCGCCCGCCGCGCGGTGCGCATCGCCGCGGAGGACATCGGCAACGCCGATCCGCGCGCCCTGGCCGTCGCGCTGGACGCCTGGGACGCGTATGAGCGCCTCGGCAGCCCGGAGGGGGAGCTCGCAATCGCGCAGGCGGTGGTGTATCTCGCCTGCTGCGCCAAGAGCAACGCCGTCTACGCCGCCTTCAACGGCGCCATGCACGATGCGCGGGAGCAGGGCTCGCTGGAGGTGCCGCTGCAGCTGCGCAACGCCCCGACCCGTCTCATGAAGAATCTCGGCTACGGCAGGGATTACCGCTACGCCCATGACGAACAGGACGCCTATGCCGCCGGCGAGAATTACCTGCCGGAGAAGTTGCGCGGCCGGCGCTATTACGAGCCCACCGACCGCGGCCTGGAGGCCAGAATCGCCGAAAAGCTGCGTCAGTTGCGGGCCCTGGATGAGGCGGCGCGTGGAAAAAGCGGCGCGAAGGCGATTTCGGTGAGTCCGACCCGCGGGCAAGACGGCGGTCATGACTGATCGCACCGGCCTGAATATTGAAATACCAGGGCGGGGCGAGTTGCTTTTGCGTCATCTGGTTCTGGATTTCAACGGCACGCTGGCCTGCGATGGCCGCCTGATTCGTGGCGTGGCGGGCAGATTGAAAAAGCTGCGGAAGATCCTGGCAATCGAGGTGTTGACGGCGGACACCTTCGGAACCGCAAGCCGGGCGCTCAGGCGAACGGGGATTCCCTGCACGGTGATTGCCAATGGCCGCGACAAGGCGCGTCGGGTCAGGACGCTCGGCGCTTCCAGCGTTGTCGCCATCGGCAACGGGCGCAACGATCTGGAAATGTTCCGCGCGGCGGCGCTTTCCATATGCGTGCTCGGCGCCGAGGGCGCCTTCAGCCAGGCCGTGACCACCGCCAGCCTTGTCGCTCCATCAATCCATGCCGCGCTCGATTTGCTGCTGAATCCCGGGCGGCTGACGGCCGGCCTGAGATCATGAAGCGGGAGCGGGCGCCTCAGTCGTCCGGACCATCGACCTGCACCCGCTCGTGCACAATCAGCCGGCGTCCGACCATTTTTCTCAGTTCGGGCATGACGAGATCGATTTTCTCCATGGTGTCGATGAACTCGATGACCAGGGGCAGTTTGCCGCCGGCATCCACCAGCGACGTGGTTTCCACCGCACCCCTGGCGGTGAATCCGGCGACGGCGCGCAGGACCGTGCCGCCCGCGACGCCGCGATCGTGCAACATCCGCAGAACTTCAAGATGAAGCGGTCGATGGCGCCATTCATCGGCCTCATTGATATACACGGAAACGCGGATGAATTCGCCGCTCATGTCAGAGGGCTCGTGCCAGAATCATGCCTGCAACCACGCCGGCGAGCGCCAGGACATTGTTGGCGAGAAAATTCATCGTTGCGAGACCATAATGGCCTTGTTCCAGCAGCACCACCGTCTCGTAGCTGTAACTGGAATAAGTCGTATAGGCGCCGCAAAAACCGATTGCCACCAGGGCGCGCCAGCGCGGGTCCGCCATCACGCGCTCGGAGGTCCAGGCAAGAAAAAAGCCGAGAATGAAGCTACCGGTGACGTTGACGATCAAGGTTCCGTAGGGGATCGACGCGGAAAGATGTTTCAGCGCCAGGCGGTTGACGGCGTAGCGCAGGTTCGCGCCGAAGATCGCCCCCACGGCGATCCAGATCACGTCCTTCACGAAATGTCCTCAAGGCCGGCGTGTCATCGGACCACCATCACCGGGCGGCTGGCATATCGCACCACGTTCTCGGACACCGAGCCCAGCAGGAGGCGGGCGAATCTGGATCTGCCGGTGTGTCCGACGACGATCAGATCCACATTATGCCGGTCTGCGCTGTAGATAATCTGTTCGGCCGGGTGGCCCACGGTAACCTCGAAATGTCCCTGGAGGCCCTTTTGCGAAATAAGCTCTCTGAGCGGCGCGAGTTGCTCGGTGTGGTATGAGCGCGAGTTTTCGATGACGGCCTCGGTTTCGACATCATCCGCGATTTCCAGCGTTCTCACCACCGACACCACATAAATCTCGGCGCCGTGCGCGGCGGCGAGATCAAGCGCCGTATCAAACGCCTTCCTGCCCGACTGGGAACCGTCGTAGGCGACCAGGATTTTTTTGTACATGGTTTCACCCCGTGCCTGTCCGCGCCGCTTTTCCCGCCGGCGGTGATGATACGCCAGGTTCCACCCATTCGTCCTCCCCCGCCCTGGGCAACAGGTGGTGCGGGAGGAACCAGGTGTTGGCAATCAGGGTCGGGATGACCGCGCTGCCCACCACCGCCGCGACCAGGGCCGAATATTGCGCCTGATCGATTATTCCATGCGACAGTCCGAAAAGGGAGGAGATCGTGCCGAAGGTGAGTCCGGTGGACATCAGAAACGTCGTATAGAAGCCCTCCTTCCGCGGGGCTCGGAAGGTCTTGGTGACCGGGTAGATGCCGGCGAACTTTGTCGCCATCTTTACCAGCAGCATGGCCACAAAGGCGAGGGGGGCGGCAATCAGCGCCGGTATGGAAACGAGCGAGCCGGCGCGGATGAAATAGAACGGCGTCAACAGGCCGAAGGTGAGCGTGCGCAGTCGGCGCACCAGGGCGTGATCCTTGCCCACGGTGCCCGCCAGCACCATGCCGATGAGATAGGCGGGCAGCACGGCTTCGCTGTCGGCCCAGCCCGCCAGGGCGCCGAGACCAAACAGGCAGAGCAGCAGGTACTTGGCTTCCGTCTCCGACGGCCTGCCGCCATAGCGCTTGAAAAAGCGCGGTGTCAGCCACGGGAGTATCAGCGCCGCCGCGGCCATCCCGGCGACGAACACCAGCGTCTTGAACGTAAAAGGGGCAAAGATCAGACCGAGACCGATGACGGTCCCCAGATCGTTGATGAAACAGGCGGCGAGCACGGTTTTGCCGTAATCCGTCTTGTTCAGACCGAATTCGAGCATCACGGCGTACACCACCGCGACCGAGGTCGTGGACATCGCGATCCCGGCAAGCAGGCTCGGCTCGCGTTCCCATCCCAGCAGCCAGTAGGCGCCGGCGGCGCAACCGATGAACGGCGCAAAAAAACCGATCAAACCCGTGACGGTGGCCTCCTTCCATTGGCGCCGGAACACCTCGGGGTCAAGCTCGGCCCCGGCTAGAAACGTCAGCACGATCGCGCCCGTCCCCGAGAGATATTTGACCCACAGGGAATCGGTGGCGCGCAGCGTGGTTCCGATGAGCGCGCCGATGAGCAGTTGCGCCACGGTGCCCACGACAATTTCCGACAGCGCGGTGGCGACCCGGAACCAGATCGACAGCAACGTTGCGAGGAGCGCCAGGCCCACCCACAATGCCGACTGCGCCCAGATTTCGGTCATTGCGGTTCCCCCTTGACCGGCGGCATCGCCCCGGCCTGTTCGGTCTGTTGCACGCCGGTCACGCCGTACCGTGCCGGTGAAATCACGTAAAACAGGGAGAGGCCGGCGTCCTCGACCGCATCAAGCAGTTTATTGGCCTCGTTTTCGCTGCATATGAATCGCACCTCGACCGGCAGATCACCGGCCAGCTCCCAGAAATGCTGTTCGTGCAGCACGCCGTGGCGGCCGAAGCCGGCGATGCCGTGGAACGCCGATCCGCCGTGAATGCCGAGCGTCCTGGCCTTCAGCAGGAGCCAGTCGTAGACCAGCCGGCCCTTGTGTTTGCGATTTTCATGGAGAATGAAGCGCAGAAACACGCCTTCCATGCCGTGTGTTTTCCAATCGCGTCGGGGTTGATTCATGGCGGGTTTCCCATCAGATGGTGCAGGAGTTTCACGCTGAAAAATCCCAGCGCGGTGGACAGCAGTGATCCGCAGACATGCAGGAGAATTTCACCGAGCGCCCAGGCGAGCTGACCTTCCGAAATCAGGGTGAAGGTTTCGGCGGAAAATGTGGAGAACGTCGTCAATCCGCCGCAGAAGCCCGTCATCAGAAAAAGCCTCGCCTGCGACGGCAATCCCAGTTCCATGTCCACGGCGCCCACGGCGAGGCCGATGACGTATCCGCCGATGAGATTGGCGGCGAGGGTCCCCGGCGGCAGCGTGGGAAAGACGGGGTTCAGCAGCATTCCCAGCCACCAGCGCAACCATGCGCCCAGCATGGCTCCCACGCCAACGGCCAGGATGTCAACCAAACTCATACGTTGTGGTTCCGGCGGCTTCTGAAGCCGTTGGAGGATTCATGCAGACCAGCGAGAGGTGTTGCGACGGCGAATCCGCGATTGTTAATGGATCGCATCGCGAATATTGCCGCGGACGGAGATGTGATGTTTGCCGCAACCTTTGCGCCTGCCACACTGTTATTCCCGGTCAAGGGACACAAGGGAGGCATGGATGCCGCCTGCCTTGCACCCCGGTGGATATTCAAGCAGGCATCATCAGCCTTGCGGCGGTTATTACCAGGAGGAATGCCATCTCCCGTAAACTTGAGAATAATGGAATCGGCCTGCCGGCGCAAGACTCGCAGGCAATCATGAATCGACCGACCGTCCGATGGAGAGTCGCACCGTTGCAATCGCGTTTGACGGGAAGCCGCGCTACACTAGCGAAAATTCATTGATGATTTCCCGCCAAGCCGGACTGCTCCCGTCTGGTGGACGACGTCGAAGAACATGCTCGATCCGCAGTTGTTGAGAAACCGCCTTGAGGAGGTGCGCGCGGGACTGGCGCGTCGCGGCGTCCCGCTGGACGTGGCGATGTACCAGGCGCTGGAAAGCGGGCGCAAGGAACTGCAAACGCGCACGCAGGAATTGCAGGCGGCGCGCAACAGCAAATCCAAGGCCATCGGCGCCGCCAAGGCGAAGGGCGGGGATGTCAGCGCCTTGATGGCGGAAGTCGCCAGACTGGGGGATGAGCTCAAATCATGCGAAACCCGTCTCGCGGAATTGCAAACGCGCATCCAGGAATTCGCCTTGCAACTGCCCAACATCCCGCACGCCAGCGTGCCCGACGGCAAGAGCCCGGAGGACAACGTGGAGGTGCGACGCTGGGGCGAGCCGCCGGAGTTTGATTTTAAACCCCGGGATCATGTCGATCTGGGCGCGGCGCTCGCGGAGATGGATTTCGACGTCGCCGCCAAGATCGCCAGCAGCCGCTTCGTCATGCTGTCCGGTACGCTGGCGCGCATGCAGCGGGCGCTCATCCAGTTCATGCTGGACCTGCACACCCGCGAGCACGGCTACACCGAGGTCTACGTGCCGTTCCTGGTCAACGCGGATTCCATGCGCGGCACCGGCCAGTTGCCCAAGTTCAAGGCCGATTTGTTCCATGTGCCGGAGCGGGATTTTTACTTGATCCCGACGGCCGAGGTGCCGGTCACCAACATCGCCCGCGATGCCATCCTCGACGCCGGGGAACTGCCGCGCAAATACGTCTGTCACAGTCCTTGTTTCCGCAGCGAGGCCGGATCCTACGGCAAGGACACCCGCGGCATGATCCGCCAGCACCAGTTCGAAAAGGTGGAGCTGGTGCAACTTGTTGCACCCTCGAAGTCTTATGAAGCCTTGGAGACGCTGACCGGTCATGCCGAGGAGGTGTTGAAACGGCTGCGATTGCCCTACCGGGTGGTGGCCTTGTGCGCCGGCGACATGGGATTCGCCGCCGCCAAGACTTACGATTTGGAGGTCTGGCTGCCTGGCCAGAACGCCTATCGCGAGATTTCCTCATGCAGCAACTTCGAAAATTTCCAAAGCCGGCGTATGATGGCGCGCTTTCGCAGCCCCGAAACGGGCAGGCCGGAGCTGCTGCACACCTTGAACGGTTCCGGCGTGGCCGTGGGCCGGGCGCTGATTGCCGTGATGGAAAATTATCAGAACGCGGATGGCAGCATCCGCGTGCCGGAGGTTTTGCGGTCTTATATGGGCGGTGTTTCGTTGATTGAGCGGAGAGACAGGGGCAAAACATGAAAATAGGCATACCCAAGGAGATTTACCCCGGAGAAAGGCGCGTCGCCACGACGCCGGAGGTCGCGGAAAAACTCATCAAGCTGGGCTTTGCCGTCGCCATCGAATCCGGCGCCGGCCATCATGCCAACTATTCCGACGAGGTTTATCGCCAGGTGGGCGTGGAGGTGGTGCCCGACGCCGGCGCGTTGTGGGCCGCCGCCGACATCGTCTTCAAGGTGCGCGCGCCGGCGGCCGGGGAGGTCGAGCTGATGCGCGAGGGCGCCACGCTGGTGAGCTTCATCTGGCCTGCCCAGAATCCGGAATTGATGAAACAGCTGGCGGCGAAAAAGGCCACGGTGCTGGCCATGGATTGCGTGCCGCGCATCTCGCGGGCGCAGAAACTGGATGCCCTGAGTTCCATGGCCAACATCGCCGGCTACCGCGCGGTCATCGAGGCGGCGCACCATTTCGGACGTTTCTTCACCGGCCAGATCACCGCCGCGGGCAAGGTGCCGCCGGCCAAGGTGTTTGTCATCGGCGCCGGCGTGGCGGGACTGGCCGCCATCGGCACGGCCTGCGGGCTCGGCGCCATCGTGCGCGCCAGCGACACCCGCCCGGAGGTGAGGGACCAGGTCAAGTCGATGGGCGGCGAGTTCGTGGAAGTCAATTACCAGGAGGAGGGCAGCGGCGTGGCGGCTACGCCAAGGTCATGAGCGAGGGCTACCAGAAGGCCCAGCGCGAGGTCTTCGCCCGCCAGGCCATCGACGTGGACATCATCATCACCACGGCGCTGATCCCCGGCAAACCTGCGCCCAAGCTGATCACCGCCGGCATGGTGGAGTCCATGAAGCCCGGCAGCGTCATCGTCGACCTGGCGGCGGAGCAGGGCGGCAATTGCGAGCTGACCGAGCCGGGCAAGGTGGTCGTGCGCCACGGCGTGACGATCATCGGCTACACCGATCTGCCGAGCCGTCTGGCCAAGCAGTCGAGCAATCTCTACGCCACCAATCTGCTGCGGCTGATGGAGGAGTTGTGTCCAAACAAGGACGGCACGCTGGTCATCAACATGGATGACGAGATGATCCGCGGCACCACGGCCATCAAGAACGGCGAGATCACCTGGCCGCCGCCGGCGCCGAAAATCACCGCCGCTCCCGCGGCCGGCCTGGGGACCGCCGCCGGCCCGCACATGGCCGCCGCGGCCGGACCGCTGCTCAAACAGCCGGACAAGGAGGCCAAGCCGTCCGCGCTCAAGACCGCACTGCTGCTGGGGCTTGGCGCGCTGGCGTTTTTCTGGATAGGGGCCCACGCGCCCAAGGCGTTCATGGAGCACTTCACCGTGTTCGTGCTGGCGTGCTTCGTGGGCTACATGGTGATCTGGAACGTGACGCCCGCGCTGCACACGCCGCTCATGAGCGTGACCAACGCGATTTCCAGCATCATCGCCATCGGCGCCCTGATCCAGGTCTCCTCGCCCGGGTTCTTCATCACCGTGCTGGCGGGGCTCGCGATCATGCTGACCGCGGTCAACATGTTCGGCGGCTTCTGGGTCACCCAGCGCATGCTGGCGATGTTCAGGAAATAACAGGGAGAAGAAAAAAATGTCGGAAGGACTGGTCACTGTCTCGTACATCGGCGCAACCATATTGTTCATTTTGAGCCTCGGCGGATTGAGCAATCCGGAGACCGCGCGCCGCGGCAATTTCTACGGCATCATCGGCATGGCCATCGCCATCCTCGCCACCCTGTCGAGCCAGCGGGTCGCCCAGGGCGGCGCGGGGGCGCTCATCGGCATCATCCTCGCCATGCTGGCCGGCGGCAGCGTCGGCGTCTACGCCGCGCGCGTCGTCAAGATGACGCAAATGCCGGAGCTGGTGGCGCTGATGCACAGCCTGGTGGGCCTCGCGGCGGTGTTCGTCGGCTACGCCAACTACATCGACCCGACGGCGCATTTCACCGGCGCCGAGAAGACCATCCACATCCTGGAGATTTACATCGGCGTTTTGATCGGCGCGGTGACCTTCTCCGGATCGGTGATCGCCTTCGGCAAGCTGTCCGCCAAGATCAGCGGCAAGCCCGTGCTGCTGCCCGGCCGGCACTGGCTCAATCTCGCCGGTCTCATCGCAGTGATCCTGCTCGGCAGGGTCTTTCTCAACGTGGAAGGCGGCCTGCCGCCGCTGATTCTCATGACCGCCATCGCGCTCGCCTTCGGCGTGCACATGGTCATGGCCATCGGCGGCGCCGACATGCCGGTCGTGGTGTCCATGCTCAACAGCTATTCCGGCTGGGCGGCCTCCGCCACCGGCTTCATGTTGTCGAATGATCTGCTCATCGTCGTCGGCGCCCTGGTCGGCTCCAGCGGCGCCATTCTGTCCTACATCATGTGCCGCGCCATGAACCGGCACTTCCTGAGCGTCATCGCCGGCGGCTTCGGCACCGAGGGCGGCGCGCCCGCCGCCGCCGGCGCCAAGCCGGCCGGCGAGGTGTCTCCGATCAGCGCCGCGGACACCGCGGCGCTGCTGCGCGAGGCGAAGAACGTCATCATCGTCCCCGGCTATGGCATGGCGGTGGCGCAGGCCCAGCACACCGTTTACGAAATCACGAAGCTGCTGCGCGACCGGGGCGTCAACGTCCGCTTCGCGATCCACCCGGTGGCCGGGCGCATGCCGGGCCACAT
>JAJPIJ010000014.1 GCA_021324815.1 Gammaproteobacteria bacterium | reverse complement strand
GCAGGTCGGATTCGGCCATCCGGCGCAGATCAGCGGGACTGTCGATGCGCGCGAGCAGCGGGAAACGGTTGGGATCGAGCATGCGGCCTGTTCCTGAAAGGGGCGGTCATTATGGAGAGTGGATTGAACCTATGCAACCGATCGCGTGATGGAGTGCGGGATTCAGAAAACATTCGCATGCCATGCAGGTTGAAGCGATCCCCCGCTACCCTGACCCGCCGGCACGCAGCGCTTTCTTCCCCTGCAGAGAAGCGATCAGGGGGCAGGAAACGTTTCCCTTCGTCGCATGGCAGGCGCTCACAAGATCAGACAATGTAGCTTCCATGCGCGCCAAGTCCGCCAGTTTTTCGCGCACATCCCTGAGCTTGCGCTCGGCCAATCTCCCGGCCTCATCGCAATGCGTGCCATCCTCCAACTGCAACAGATCGTTGATTTCATCCAAACTGAACCCCAGTCGCTGAGCCGATTTCACAAACCGCACCCGCGCCACGTCCGCTCCGCTATAGCGACGGATGCCGCCGTAGGGCTTGGGTGGCATGGGCAACAAGCCTATGCGCTGATAGAAACGGATGGTCTCCACATTAACCCCGGCGACCTTGGCGAGAGTGCCAATGGTCAGATTCGGCAAATTGTTTTCCATACCGCTTGACTCCGTACTTAACTACGGAAATAGCTTTATATCACAAGCGGGCAGCTGAAAGGAGAACCTGATGTCGGAACCCCAAAACGGGCGCGCCGCCCTCGTCGCCGGCGGGCTGGCCGCCATACTCGCATCGACCTGCTGTCTGGGGCCGCTGGTGCTGGTCACGCTGGGGTTCAGCGGGGCCTGGATCGGCAACCTGACCGCGTTGGAGCCGTACCGGCCGACATTCATCGGCGCGGCGCTGGTCGCCATGTTCTTCGCCTGGCGTCGCATCTACCGCCCGACCGCAGCCTGCAAGCCGGGCGAAGTCTGCGCCGTGCCGCAGGTGCGCACCGCCTACAAGCTGATGTTCTGGATCGTGGCCGCGCTGGTCGTGGTCGCGCTCGGTTTTCCCTACCTGTTGCCTTTCTTCTACTGATTGGAGTTCACCATGAAAAAACTATTTGCCGCCATCGCCATTGCCGCCATCGCCATTGCCGCCGTCGTCATCCCTGGTTGGGCCGCCACGCAAACCGTCACGCTGTCCGTGCCCGGCATGACCTGCGCCGCCTGCCCGATTACGGTCAAGAAAGCGCTCTCCAGGGTCGAGGGCGTCAGCCAGGTGGCTGTGACCTTCGAGAAGCGGGAAGCGGTCGTGATCTTTGACGATACCAAAACCAGCGTCCAGAAACTGACCAAGGCGACCGAGGACGCGGGCTATCCGTCCAGCGTCAAACACCTGGAGTGAGGGAGCCCTTGTGGCAAATCCGCTCAACCTGCTCACCCGCGTCGGTGACAAAGCCGGCGCTCTCGGCGCGCTGGTTTCCGCCATGGGTTGCGCCATGTGCTTCCCCGCCATTGCCAGCATTGGCGCGGCGCTGGGCATGGGCTTTTTGAGCCAATGGGAGGGGTTGTTCGTCAACACGCTGCTGCCGATGTTCGCGGGGCTTGCCCTGATCGTCAATGCCCTGGGATGGATCAGTCACCGGCAATGGCACCGCAGTGCGCTCGGCATGATCGGGCCGGTCATGGTGCTGATCTCGCTGTACCCTTTATTTCAGTATGGATGGGGCAGTTATGTGACCTACACCGGGCTCGGTCTGATGGTGGCCGTCTCCCTCTGGGACCTCGTTTCACCGGCCAGCCGCCGCTGCGGACCGGACGCCTGTGAACCGCCCCAAAGCGAGACAGACGGCGTGAGGCGTTGTTGAATCTAAATTAAAGAGAGGGGCAATTACATGACCCACTTGAAGATTACCGGAATGACCTGCGACTCGTGCGCTGTGCACGTCAAGGAAGCCCTGGAGAAAGTGCCGGGAGTACAGTCCGCTGTCGTGTCATACCCGAAGGGCACGGCGCAACTCGTTACCGAGCCCGGCACGTCGTTGGATGTGCTGACCGCCGCCGTGGCCAGACTCGGCTACAAGACCATGCTCGCTGATGCCCCTCCAAGGGAAAGGCGCAATGGTCTGCTCGACAAGGCGCTGGGATGGCTGGGCGGCGGTGACAAACACGGTGGTGATGGAGGCGGGCTCCGCATCGCCGTCATCGGCAGCGGTGGAGCCGCGATGGCGGCGGCCATTACCGCCGCAGAACATGGCGCCAAAGTCACCGTGATCGAGCGTGGCATCATCGGCGGCACTTGCGTCAACATCGGCTGCGTGCCGTCCAAGATCATGATCCGCGCGGCGCACTTCGCCCATGCGCGCAAGGTAAGTCCGTTCGACGCCGGCATCACCGCCACAACACCGCAAATCAACCGCAAGCTGCTGCTGGCCCAGCAGCAAGGTCGCGTCGAAGAACTGCGCGTGGCCAAATACGAGGCGATCATCGCCGGCAATCCCAACATTACACTGCTGCGCGGCGAGGCGGGTTTCCGGGATGCCCAGACCCTCACCGTCAAGCTCAGCGGCGGCGGCGAGCAGATCGTGGCTTTTGATCGCGCCTTGATCGCCACCGGTGCGCGCCCGGCGATTCCACCGATCCCGGGCCTCAAGGACACGCCCTACTGGACCTCCACCGAGGCGCTGGCCAGCGACACGATCCCGCCGCGCCTGCTGGTGATCGGCTCCTCGATCGTCGCGGCGGAATTGGCGCAGGCGTATTCACGGCTGGGCAGTCAAGTGACCATCGTCGCGCGCAGCACGCTGTTCTTCCGCGAAGCCCCGCTCATTGGCGCGGCGCTGGGGCGGGTGTTTGCGGACGAGGGCATTGCCATTCTACGGCAGACGCAGACCCGCCAGGTCAGCCACGTCAACGGCGAATTTGTACTGGAGACCTCGGCCGGCACGCTCAGGGGCGATGCGTTGCTCATCGCCACCGGCCGCGCGCCAAACACCGAGGCGCTGAATCTGGAGGCCATCGGCGTCAAGACGGCCAGGGGTGGCGTAATCGCAGTCAACGAACAGCTGCAGACCAGCGTGCCGCACATCTACGCCGCCGGCGATTGCACCGACCTGCCGCAGTTCGTCTACGTGGCTGCCGCCGCTGGTTCGCGCGCCGCCGGAAACATGACCGGCCTTGAGGCGACGCTGGACTTGCGCAGCATGCCGGCGGTGGTGTTCACCGATCCGCAGGTGGCCACGGTGGGCCTCTCCGAGGCCGAAGCGCATCTCAAAGGCATCGAGACCGACAGCCGCACGCTGACGCTGGACAACGTGCCGCGCGCGCTCGCCAACTTCGACACACGGGGCTTCATCAAGCTGGTTGCCGAAGCTGGCTCGGGCCGTCTGCTCGGGGTGCAGGCGGTGGCGCCGGAGGCAGGTGAACTGATCCAGACGGCGGCGCTCGCCATCCACCACCGCATGACCGTTGCCGACCTTGGCGCGCAACTGTTCCCGTACCTGACGATGGTCGAGGGGCTGAAGCTTGCGGCCCAGACCTTCAGCAAGGACGTGAAGCAGCTTTCCTGCTGTGCGGGGTGACCGATGAACAATCAAGAGACACTTTGCCGTGGCGAGACCTCTGCCACATGGGCGATCACTGAACACCGGGCAGCGACGGGCGCGGTTGCGTTCCCCCGCTTGCCGCTGCTAGTCGCGCGCGCCACCGGCGGCAGGTCGGATTCGGCCATCCGGCGCAGATCAGCGGGACTGTCGATGCGCGCGAGCAGCGGGAAACGGTTGGGATCGAGCATGCGGCCTGTTCCTGAAAGGGGCGGT
>JAJPIJ010000029.1 GCA_021324815.1 Gammaproteobacteria bacterium | reverse complement strand
TGATCGCCACCGCGCTCGTCATCGGGGTCGTGTTCGTGTTCCTGCGCAACGCGCGCGCGACCCTGATCCCCAGCGTCGCCGTGCCGGTGTCGCTGATCGGCACCTTCGGCGTCATGTATCTGCTGGGCTACAGCCTGGACAATCTGTCGCTGATGGCGCTGATCGTCGCCACCGGCTTCGTCGTGGACGACGCGATCGTGGTGCTGGAGAACACTTCGCGCCACATCGAGGCGGGCATGCCGCGGATGCAGGCGGCCTTGCAGGGCGCGCGCGAGGTCAGCTTCACGGTCATCTCGATGAGCCTGTCGCTGATCGCGGTGTTCCTGCCCATCCTGCTCATGGGCGGGATCGTCGGCCGCCTGTTCCGCGAGTTCGCCGTCACGCTGTCGGTCGCCATTCTCATTTCCCTGGCGGTTTCCCTGACCACGACGCCGATGATGTGCGCCCGGCTGTTGAAGCGGCGGCCGGAGACCGCGGCGCGCACGCCGCTGTCGATGATTTACGCGGCCAGCGCCCGCGTCTTCGAGGGCATGCTGCGGGCCTATGACTTCCTGCTGCGCCTCGCGCTGGGCCACGCGCCGCTCATGATGGCGATTCTGTTCGCCACGATCGCGCTGAACGTCTACCTGTTCATCATCGTGCCCAAGGGATTCTTCCCGCAGCAGGACACCGGGCGGCTGATCGGCGGGATCCAGGCGGATCAGAGCATTTCGTTCCAGGCGATGCGCGGGAAGCTGTCGCAGTATCTCGCCATCATCAGGGAGGATCCGGCGGTCGGGGACGTGGTGGCCTTCACCGGCGGCGGCCAGACCAATGAAGGCCGCGTCTTCGTGGCGCTGAAGCCGCTCTCCGAGCGGCGCGAGTCCGCCGATCAGATCATCGCGCGCCTGCGCGGCAAGCTGGCCCACGTGCCGGGGGCGTCGCTCTTCCTGCAGTCGATCCAGGACATCCGCATGGGCGGGCGCGCGAGCAACGCGCAGTACCAATACACCCTGCAGGCCGACAATCTCGACGACCTGAGATACTGGACGACGCGGCTGACGACCGCGCTCCAGCACGAGCCGGGACTGGCGGACGTCAACTCCGACCTGCAGGAGAAGGGACTGGAGACCTTCCTGACGTTCGATCGCGCGACGGTGGCTCGCCTCGGCCTCGATCTGCGGCAGGTCGACAACACGCTCTACGACGCCTTCGGCCAGCGCCAGGTGTCGGTGATCTTCAACCCCCTCAACCAGTATCACGTGATCATGGAGGTGGCGCCGCAGTACCTGCAGAACCCGGAGACGCTGAGGGAGATCTACGTCAGCCCCTCGGGCGGCACCGCCAGCGGCACGCAGGCCAGCGGCCCCGTCGCCGGGACCGTTTCGATCAACGGCGCCGGCGCGCCCAGGGGGAATGCCGCCCGCCTCGCGGCGTCCGTCGCCAGCGACGCCGCCCGCAACCAGAGCATCAACCAGATCGCGGCCATCGGCCACAGCGGCGCGTCCGCCGGCACGGCCATCAGCAGCACCGCCGAGAACATGGTGCCGCTGATGGCCTTCAGCCGGTTCGCGCCCGGCCACACGGCGCTGGCCGTCAACCATCAGGGCCATTTCGCGGCGAATACGATTTCCTTCAATCTCCCGGCCGGCAAGACGCTGAGCGACGCCGACGCCGTCATCAAGAGGGTGACGGCACGGATCGACATGCCGGAAACCATCCACGGCGGTTTCCAGGGCACGGCGCGGGCCTTCGCGGATTCGCTCGCCACCGAGCCGATCCTGATCCTGACGGCGCTGATCGCGGTCTACATCGTGCTCGGCATCCTCTATGAAAGCTACATCCACCCGATTACGATCCTGTCCACGCTGCCCTCGGCCGGCGTCGGGGCGGTGCTGGCGCTCATGCTGTTCGACACCGAATTCAGCATCATCGCGCTCATCGGCGTGATACTGCTCATCGGCATCGTGAAGAAGAACGCCATCATGATGATCGATTTCGCGCTCGAGCTGGAGCGCGACTGGAAACTCGACACCCGCGAGGCGATTTACCGGGCCTGCCTCATGCGCTTCCGGCCCATCATGATGACCACGATGGCGGCCCTGCTGGGCGCCCTGCCGCTGGCGCTGAGCCACGGCGACAGCGGCGAGTTGCGCCGCCCGCTCGGCATCGCCATCGTCGGCGGGTTGATCGTGAGCCAGATGCTGACGCTCTTCACCACGCCGGTGCTATATCTCTATCTCGACCGCTTCCGCTTGTGGGCGCGGCGCAAACTGGGGGCGGGCGGCAATCACCGCAGGCTGCGGGAGCAGACGGCATGAAGGCGATCGGCCGCGCTCTCATCCTGGCCGGGGCGGCTCTGCTCGCCGGCTGCATGGTGGGACCGGACTACAAGCGTCCGGAGGTCGCGACTCCCGCCGCCTTCAAGGAGGCCACGGACGGCTGGCAGCCGGCGCGGCCCAGGGATGACATCGCCCGCGGCGACTGGTGGTCGGTCTACAACGATCCCATCCTCGACGGTCTCGAACGCCAGGTCGTCGTCTCGAACCAGAACGTCAGGGCGGCCGAGGCGGCCTACCGCCAGGCGCGGGCCGTGATCGAGCAGACGCGCGCGAACCTGTACCCGGTCATCGACCTGAACGCTTCCAGCACGACCTCCGGCGGCGAGCCGCTGAAAAAAACCACGACGCAATACACCCTCGGCCCCTCCCTCAGCTGGATAGTGGACTTGTGGGGCCGCATCCGCCGCGCCATCGAGTCCAACACCGCCACCGCGCAGGCGACCGCCGCCGACCTCGCCTCGGTGCAACTGGCGGCGCAGGCCGCGCTGGCCAGCAGTTATTTCGCCCTGCGGGCGCAGGATGAGCTGAAAAACCTGCTGGAGGCGACCGCCGTCAACGACGACAAGGCGCTGCAGATCGTCAGGAACCAGTACGCGGCCGGCGTCGCGGCGCGCGCCGACGTCATCTCGGCCGAGACGCAACTGCTCAGCGTGCAGGCCCAGGCCGTCAATGCCGGCGTGCAGCGCGCCCAGCTCGAGCACGCGATAGCGGTGCTCATCGGCAGGCCGCCGGCCGAGGTGTCGATCACGCCGGCGCCGCTCGCGCAAAACATTCCCGACATCCCCGCCGGCCTGCCTTCCGCGCTGCTCGAACGGCGGCCGGACATCGCCTCCGCCGAGCGCAAGATGGCGGCGGCCAACGCCCAGATCGGCGTCGCGACGGCGGCGTGGTTCCCCAATCTCACGCTGTCCGCCTCCACGGAATTCACGAGCTCCGTGCTCGGCAGGCTGCTCCAGGCCTCCAACAACATCTGGTCATTCGGGCCGCTGCTCGCCGAGACCGTCTTCGACGCCGGCGCCCGCAGCGCCGCGGTCGAGCAGGCGCGGGCGAATTACGACGAAACCGTCGCCGCCTACCGGCAGACGGTGCTAACCGCGTTCCAGCAGGTCGAGGATCAACTGTCCGCGCTGCGCATCCTCGCTCGGCAGGCGGAACTTGAAAACGCGGTGGTCGCCTCGGCGCACAAGGCCGAGCAACTGGTGCTTAATCAATACAAGGGCGGCATCGTGCCGTACAGCAGCGTGCTGACCGCCGAGACCACCACGCTCAGCAACGAGCAGACCGCCCTGGCCGTGCGCCAGAGCCGCTTTCTTGCCAGTGTCGCCCTCATCGAGGCGCTGGGCGGCGGCTGGGACGCCTCGCAGTTGCAGGTCAGCGAGACCGCCAGGGCCGGCCCTTGATCAGCATCCGTCCCGGCGCTGTTTACACGCCCCCCGGCGTGGGATAATCTGCAAAAAAACCGGCTGAATTTCCCCAACTTAATACGAAGGGAATCGCCCGTGGAAAATTACCTCATCTGGCTGCTCATCGGTTTCGGCCTGATAATCATGGAATTGCTGACCGGGACCTTTTACCTGCTCATGCTGGGGTTCGCCGCCTTCGGGGGGGCAATAGCGGCCTCCATCGGTTACGGATTTGAAATTCAAATCATCACCACCGCCGTGGTCGCCGCCATCGGCTGCTACCTCGTGCACGCCTACCACGCCAGCAACGCGCGGCAGCAGATGCCGTCCATCGACTACGCCCAGCCGGTGAAGTTCGAGGCCTGGGTGGATCAGGGCGCCCGCGTCGCCCGCGTGCGGTATCGCGGCGCGCCGTGGGAGGCGAAGGTCGAGGGCGACGCGCAGATCGATCCCGGCAATTCACTGTACATCCTCGCCACCGACAGGAACATCCTCACCGTCACAAAAAACCGGCCCGCCTAAAGTCCGGAGAAAACAAAGGGGGAGCACATGCTCATCAAACTGATCATCGCTCTGGCCGTGTCCATCGCCGCCGCGGCCTTCCCGCCGACCAAGAGCTACGCGGTGTGGATTTTCTTCATCGGCGTCGTCATTGTCTTCATCGTCGAGGGCGTGCGCATCGTCCCGCAGCAGGAGGCCTGGGTGGTCGAGCGGCTGGGCCGCTTCTACGCCATACTGCAACCGGGTCTCAACCTGATTATTCCCTTCGTCGATAACATCGCCTACCGGCACTCGCTGAAGGAAGTGCCGCTGGACGTCCCCGAGCAGATCTGCATCACCAAGGACAACACCCAGCTCGGCGTCGATGGCATCCTCTACTACCAGGTGACCGACCCCAGGCTCGCCTCCTACGGCTCGTCGAATTACGTCGTGGCGATCACGCAGCTCGCCCAGACCACGCTGCGCAGCGAAATCGGCAAGATGGAGCTCGACAAGACCTTCGAATCGCGCGAGGAGATCAACCGCCAGATCGTGCAGGCGCTGGACGAGGCGGGGCGCAACTGGGGCATCAAGGTGCTGCGCTACGAGATCAAGAGCCTGACGCCGCCGGAGTCGATTCTGAAGGCGATGCAGGCGCAGATCACCGCCGAGCGCGAAAAGCGCGCGCTCATCGCCAAATCCGAAGGCCAGCGCCAGCAGCAGATCAACCTTGCCGACGGCGAAAAGCAGGCCGCGGTGCTGACCTCGGAGGGCGCGAAACAGTCGGCGATCAACAAGGCGGAAGGCGACGCCACGGCGATCCGCGTGCTGGCCGAGGCGACTGCCGGCGGCATCCGCGCGGTGGCTCAGGCCATCGGCTCGCCGGGCGGCCTCGAGGCGGCCAATCTCAAGGTGGCGCAGCAATACGTCGATGCCTTCGCGCAGCTCGCCAAGGCCAGCAACACGCTCATCATCCCGGCCAGCGCCGGCGACATCGCCGGCTTCGTCGCCACCGTCATGAGCGTCCTCAAGAAACCGGTCCGAGATTCCCAATAACCGTAATAACAATGCGTACGTAATAAACGGGCGGAATCGCAAGCGTCATCAAATTGCCAAGAGATCGAAAAGTTGGCCGAACCATTTAAACACATTGGAGGCAAAACTCATTTTCACATTGACCGTGATGCTGTCATGGATGCTGCAAAGGCATGGTCCACTACCGGTCCCATGTGAAAAAATCATTGATGCCCGCCATCGTGTTCGTGAGAGTGCTCAATGATTATTGGGGTTGTTAAAGAGATCAAGGACAAGGAGAACCGCGTTGCGCTGACGCCGGCGGGCGCAGCGGCGCTGGTGAAGGACGGTCATTCCGTACGCGTCGAATCAGGCGCGGGAGCAGGGGCGGGGTTCTCCGATGACGACTACAAAGCGGCGGGCGCCACGATTGTGCGCACGGCCGGCGCCTGGGACGCCGATCTGGTGCTCAAGGTGAAGGAGCCGCAGGGGATCGAATTCCAATATCTGAAACAGAACATCCTGTTCACTTATCTGCACCTCGCCGGCGTTTCCTTCGAACTGACCCATGCGCTGCTCAAGGCCAGGACCACGGCCATTGCCTATGAAACCGTTGAAGATCAGGAGCGCCGCTATCCGCTGCTCGCGCCGCTGAGCGCCATCGCCGGCAACATGGCGGCCATCGTCGGCAGTTACTATCTCGCCCGCGTCAACGGCGGCAGGGGCGTGCAGCTCGGCCGCATTTTGGGGACAAAGCACGGCAAGGTCGTGGTGCTGGGCGACGGGGTGGTGGGGCAACACGCCGCGATGACGGCGGACAGTCTGGGCGCTCATGTCTACCTGTTCGGAAGGTCGAGAAAGAAATTTGAGTCATTGAGCAAAGTGCGGCCCCATGAGATCGTGTTTGTGGAATCCAATGAGCAGAACATCCGGCAGCATCTGCGCGACAGCGATTTGGTCATCGGCGCGGTGTTGATCGGCGGCAGCAGGGCGCCGCGCCTGGTCACGGAGGAAATGGTGAAATCGATGCAGCCCGGTTCGGTCGTGGTGGACGTCAGCATCGATCAAGGCGGCTGTATTGAAACGTCCCATCCCACCACCCATTCAGATCCGGTGTATGTCAGGCACGGCGTCACTCATTATTGCGTGAGCAACATGCCCGGCGCCTATCCACGGACGGCGACGCAGGCGCTGACGCATGCCACGCTGCCATATGTGGTGAAGCTCGCCCGGCAGGGATTGAAGGCGCTGCAGGACGATCCGGGTTTCGGCAGGGGCGTGAACACCCACAACGGCTTCATCACCTGCGGGCAGGTTGCGGATGCGGTCGGTCTTCAATCGCAGTACAGAGAGTTCTCGCCATTCTGGTGATAAATCCCCCCCGCCCCCTTTCCAAAGGGGGAAATGCGGATTGGACACTACCGAATGGAATCCCACTTTCCCCCTTATCAAAGGGGGAGGAAGGGGGATTTTGCAGGTTACAAGGAGCGTCCGTCGAAGTGCCTGACCGGCACGGACGACAAATCAATGTTCTCCAGGCAGCGGATGTTGATCGCCGCGGTTTTGTTGCCCCTGGCATCGGCGCCCTCGCCGAAGGGGTGGATGCCGCAGGTCTTGCAGAAGCGGTGCTTGATGACGTGCTTGTTGAACGTGTAAGTCCCCATGTCCGCCTCCGGCGTGAGCAGGCGCAGCTTCTCGCGCGGCACGAACCACAGGAGCGAGCCCTTGCGCCCGCACATCGAGCAGTTGCACGCCATCACCTCCTTGATTTCGCCCTCGGCCTCGAATGCAATCTTCCCGCAGTGACAACTGCCCTTGTATTTCATGTGGTTTGCTCCAGTGATCGTAGACAGCATTCAGAGTGACGACCGGAGACGGTCAGTATCGATACCGCTCACTTCTCAGCGACCCCAATTGATTTTTTCATCAGATCAACAAGCCGTTCCTGATCTTCCATAACTTCTTCGGGAACGAGCCAATATGACATGGTAACTGATTTACCGCCGGATTTTGAATAGACAAACGGATGACTGTTCATTTTCTCAAACAGAGTGCGGTTGCTATCGCCGACTTTAAAATACAGCTCCCCTTCAGCGATGATGCCGAAGATGATCCCGTCGTTGTATAGGCCCCAGCCGCCAAACATCGCCCTGCTTGTGATGCTGGGAATCCCTCCCATGAGGTCATAAAGGACATAATCATGGAATGTTTTGTCTCTAGCCACGTTTGGTGCTGGGCAAGGCTAGCGATAGCGCGCCATCTTGGAAATTGTGCCGCCAGCAGAATTACTACTGGCGGCTGGATATGGTGGAGGCGGCGGGAATCGAACCCGCGTCCGCAAGTCCTCCGCCCAAGGTTCTACATGCGTAGCCGTCTCTTTGATTTGACCACGCGCCTCCGAGCGGCAGGGCGGCAACGCGGCGAGCCTGTACTGCTTTAGTGAGGTCGGCCCCAGGCGGGCCTCGTCACGATCTTGTGTGGATGACCTTCGAGTTCAGCGCACAAGCACGACCGAGTCGAAGGTTAGCCGGCTTAAGCGGCTAAGGCGTAGTTGTCGTCGTTGGCAACTATTTTTTTGCAGTTGGATTTACGAGGTGTCCTGCCCCTCGGCATGCCCCTTCAGGTTTCGCGACCCACGTCGAAGCCATGTCGCCCCCAAATCAGGTTGCTGAAAAACTACTTCGCAATTCATCATCCTTGAGCAACCCGATGAGATTAGTTTACCGCAGCAAAGTTCCGCTGACCAATCCGATTCAGCCGCGCTTGAGCAGGCGCCGGCGGTCGCGCTCCCAGTCGCGCTCCTTCAAGGCGGCGCGCTTGTCATGCGCCTGCTTGCCGCGCGCCAGCGCGATTTCGAGCTTCGCCCGCCCGTGCTTCCAGTACATGGCCGTGGCGATGAGCGCGTAGCCCTTGCGTTCGACGGCGCCGGTGAGCTTCGCCAGCTCGTGGCGGTTGAGCAGCAGCTTGCGCGTGCGCTGCGCATCCGGCGTGACGTGCGTGGAGGCGCTGGGCAGCGGCGTGATGAGCGCGCCGAACAGGAAGGCCTCGCCGTTCTTGAGCAGCACGTAGGCGTCGCGCAGTTGCACGCGGCCTTCGCGCAGGCTTTTGACCTCCCAGCCCTGCAACGCCAGCCCGGCCTCGAAACGCTCCTCGATGAAGTAATCGTGTTTCGCCTTTTTATTGAGCGCGATGGTGCTGCCTTGGGCCTCTTTTTCCCTTGCCATCGGCGGATTATACCCGTTCATCCGCGCCGGCCGGCTTCCGTTTGCCGCCGATTTCACCGAAAATGCGCGGGTATCCATTTCGCGATCGCACGATGCAGCAGGTTCACAAAAGCACTACCGTCCCCTACAGTCCGCGCGATATGTACAACCTGGTCGCCGACGTCGAGTCCTATCCGCAGTTCCTGCCGTGGTGCACCGCCGCCACGGTGCTGGAGCGGCGCGGCAACCAGGTGACGGCGCGGCTGACGCTGACCAAGGCGGGGATGCATCATCATTTCACCACCCGCAACACGCTGCACGAGGACAGCCGCATCGACATGGACCTGGTCGAGGGACCGTTCAAGAGCCTCACGGGCTGCTGGCGTTTCGAACCCTTCAACCAGGGCACGCTGGTGACGCTTGATTTGAGCTTCGAGCCGGCCAACAAGCTGCTGGCCATGACCCTGGGCAAGGCCTTTCGCAAGATCAACAGCACGCTGGTGGAGGCCTTCAGCCGGCGCGCCGCGCAATTG
This sequence comes from Gammaproteobacteria bacterium, assembly GCA_021324815.1. Lineage (GTDB taxonomy): Bacteria > Pseudomonadota > Gammaproteobacteria > JAJPIJ01 > JAJPIJ01 > JAJPIJ01. The sequence continues at coordinate 21,940 of JAJPIJ010000029.1, read as the reverse complement.
CATGGCCGGCCCTGAGCGGATCAAGGTCGAAGTCGCCTATGCACGGACGGAGGAACAGGCGTGCGTGATGCTGGAGCTGCCCGCCGGCTTGTCATTGCGCGACGCCATTCGCGAGTCCGGCCTGCTCCAGCGTTTTCCGGAAATCGATCTCGCGGTGAACAAGGTCGGCGTGTACGGCCGGCTTTGCAATCTCGATGATGCGATCAGGGACGGCGATCGCGTGGAAATCTACCGGCCGCTGACGGCGGATCCCAAGGAGGCGCGCCGCCGCCGGGCGCGGGAGGCAAACGCGCCCGATGCCCGCGGCTGACACGACGGCCGGTGCGCGGCGTCCCGCCGTCCCCGCGCGGCTGCTGCGCGATCCGCTGTGCCTGCTGGCCCTGGGTTTTGGAGCCGGATTGAGCCCCTATGCGCCCGGGACGGCGGGCACGCTGCTGGCGGTGCCGCTGTACTTGCTGCTCGCGGATTTGCCACTGACGGTGTATGCGGCCGTGCTGGGGGCGGCGTTCATCCTTGGCGTGGTTGTGTGCGGCCATGCCGGGCGGCGCCTGGGTGTTCCTGATCACCCGGCAATCGTGTGGGACGAGATCACCGGCTTCGGGATCGCCATGCTTGGCGCGCCTTCCGGCTGGGGATGGGTGGCCGCAGGCTTTGTCCTGTTCCGCTGCTTTGATATTCTGAAACCCTGGCCCATATTCTGGATGGACCGCGCGATGAAGGGGGGCTGGGGTGTCATGCTGGATGATGTCATCGCGGCGCTGTATGCGTATGCTTGTATTAAACTAATTTCTTATTTATTATAGGCTTACGACATATACTTAACATATATTAAAAATGCAGAACAAATCCAACCACATCCGTCAGACATTCAAGCTGGGATGGCTTGCGGCGGTGGTTTTCTTCTCGTTCTGCAGTCCGGCCGCCCTGGCGGACATTTACAAGTACGTCGACAAGTACGGCCGCGTGACGCTGACCGACCGGCCCGACCGCTCCGGCTATCAGAAGCTGGTTCGCACCTGGAAGGGCTGGGTGCCCGCCGCGCGCTCCTTCAACAATCCCAGCTTCGCCGCCGATCGCCGCCGGTACGAGCCCGTCATCGCCGAGGCCGCCGCCAAAAACAACCTGCCCAAGGAATTGGTGCACGCCGTGGTCACCGCCGAGTCCGCCTACGACAAGGATGCGGTGTCGCGCAAGGGCGCGGTGGGGCTGATGCAACTGATGCCGGAGACCGGCCGCCGTTACGGCGTGCTCAATCGCAACGACCCGATCGCCAACGTGCACGGCGGCACGCACTACCTGAGCGATCTCATGCAGATGTTCAGGAACGACGTCCGGCTCGCAGTGGCGGCGTATAACGCCGGCGAAAACGCGGTCATCGACTACGGCTACAAGATCCCGCCCTTCGCCGAGACGCGCGAATACGTGCGGCGGGTGATGCAGTACTACGAGGATTACAAGGCGAAAGGCATCGACGGCGCCTTGACGGCGCCGGTCAAAAAACCGGCCGCCAGACCCTCCGCGTCGCTGCCGCTGCGCAGCGTGGCGCAGATCAGGATTTCACCCGCCGCCGAGTAGGCGCATGGGCGTGATTATTCGTCGGTGACGCAGCCCTCGGCGGCGGACTTCACGGTTTTGATGTAGCGATACAGCGTGCCGCGGGTCGCCTTGTACGGCGGCATCTTCCACTGCGCGCGCCGGCGCGCGAGCTCCTCCTCCGAAATTTCCACGTCAATCCGGTTTTTCACGGCGTCGAGGGTGATGCGATCGCCGTTTTTCACCAGCGCGATCGGGCCCCCCTCCTGCGCCTCGGGCACGATATGGCCGACGATGAAGCCGTGCGAGCCGCCCGAGAAGCGGCCGTCGGTGATGAGCGCCACGTCGGCGCCGAGCCCCGCGCCCATGATGGCGGAGGTGGGGGTGAGCATTTCCGGCATGCCGGGGCCGCCCTTGGGGCCTTCGTAGCGGATCACCACCACGTCGCCCCTGCGGATTTTGTTCTGCTCCAGGGCGGCCAGCATGTCCTCCTCGGAATCGAATACGTTCGCCGGCCCGGAGAAGCGCAGGCCCTCCTTGCCGGTGATCTTGGCCACCGCGCCGCCGGGGGCGAGGTTGCCCTTGAGGATCTGGATGTGGCCGGTCTTCTTGATGGGCTTCTCAAGCGGCTGGATGACGGTCTGGCCGGCCTTGAGCCCGGGCACGTCCCTCAGGTTCTCGGCGACAGTCCTGCCGGTGACGGTCAGGCAGCCGCCGTGCAGCATTTTGTTTTCCAGCAGCAGCTTCATCACCGCGGGGATGCCGCCGATTTTGTGGACGTCCTCCATGACATGGATGCCGCTGGGCTTCAGGTTGGCGAGATAGGGCGTGCGATCGCTGACCTTCTGGAAGTCATCGAGGGTGAGCGGCACGCCGACGGCGCGCGCCATGGCGATCAGGTGCAGCACGGCGTTGGTGGAGCCGCCGAGCACGGTGACCAGCACCATGGCGTTCTCGAAGGCCTCGCGCGTCATGATGTCGCGCGGCTTGATGTCCCGCTCCAGCAGGGTTTTGACGGCGGCGCCGGCGCGCAGGCATTCCTCGCGCTTGGCCGGATCGACGGCGGGCGTGGAGGCGGAGTAAGGCAGCGACATGCCCAGCGCCTCGATGGCGCTGGCCATGGTGTTGGCGGTGTACATGCCGCCGCAGGCGCCGGGGCCGGGGCAGGATTTGCGCACGATGTCGCGGCGGACGTTGTCGTCGATCCTGCCGGCGATGAACTCGCCGTAGCTCTGGAAGGCGGAGATGATGTCCAGCACCTGCTCCCCGCCGTTGTCGCGGCGGTGGCCCGGCTTGATGGTGCCGCCGTAGATCATGAGGCCGGGGCGGTTGAGCCGGCCGAGCGCCATGATGCAGCCCGGCATGTTCTTGTCGCAGCCGGGGAGGGCGATGCAGGCGTCGTACCACTGCGCGGCCATCACCGTCTCGATGGAGTCGGCGATCAAGTCGCGCGATTGCAGTGAATAGCTCATGCCGTCCGTGCCCATGGAAATGCCGTCGGACACGCCGATGGTGTTGAAGCGCATGCCGACCAGCCCGGCGGCGGCCACGCCCTCCTTCACCTTGGCGGCGAGATCGAGCAGGTGCATGTTGCAGGTGTTGCCCTCGAACCAGACGCTGGCGATGCCGACCTCCGGCCTGTCCATGTCCTGATCGGTCAGCCCGGTGCCGTAAAGCATGGCCTGCGAGGCGCCCTGCGATTTGGGCTGGGTGATGCGTGAACTGTATTTGTTGAGGCGTTCGCTCATGGGACTGCATCCATTTTTTTGAGCTGCGGAGCATACACCAAGCACCGCAACGATGGCAGGCGGGTGGAGCAGCCATTACAATGTGCGCGCGGCGGGGGTTCCCGTGGATTTTGAGGCATGACTTTTTCGGAAATGGACTCGAATCATGGCTGACAAGCAGAAACAATTCGTCGACTGGTTCCGGCAGGCGTCGCCGTACATCCACGCCCACCGGGGGCAGACCTTCGTGCTGTCCTTCGGCGGCGAGGCGGTGCTCGAGACCACCTTCCGCAACCTCATCCATGACATCGCCCTGCTGTCGAGCATGGGCATCCGGCTGGTGATCGTTCCCGGCGCGCGCCCGCAGGTCGAGGAGCGGCTGCGGGCCCGCAACCTGGAGATGCGCATGAAGGGCGGCATACGCATCACCGACGAGGCCACGCTGGCCTGCGTCAAGGACGCGGTGGGCAGCATCACCATCGAGATCATGGGCCAGCTGTCGCGCGGGCTGGCGAACCACCCCGCCGCCAACGCCCGTATCCGGGTGGTGTCCGGCAATTTCGTCATCGCCAAGCCCATCGGCGTGCGCAACGGCGTGGATTACCTGTACTCGGGCGTGGTGCGCAAGGTCGAGGTGGAGACCATCCGCACGCGACTGGAAAACGGCGACATCCTGGTGGCGCCGCCGCTGGGCTATTCGCCGACGGGCGAGTGCTTCAACCTCAATGCCCACGAGGTGGCGACCTCCATCGCCGCGAGCCTCGGCGCCGACAAGCTCATCTTCCTGCTGGAGAACAAGGCCATCCTCGACAAGCGCGGCAGGCTCGTGCATCAACTCACCGATGCGGAGGCCGGCCAGCTCATGGAGGCGGATCCCGATCTCGCCACGCGCATCCCGGAGCTCGATGACGCCATCACCGCCTGCCGCGGCGGCGTGCGGCGCGTGCATCTCGTGGATCGGCGCGAGGACGGCGGCCTGCTGCTGGAGCTCTTCTCGCGCGACGGCATCGGCACGATGGTGTCGGCCACGCCGTTCGACACGCTGCGCAAGGCCACCATCGACGACGTCGCCGGCATCATCGAGCTCATCGCGCCGCTGGAGGCGGACGGCACGCTGGTGCGGCGCTCGCGCGAGAAGCTGGAGACCGAGATCGATCACTTCAACGTGCTGGTGCGCGACGGCGCCATCATCGGCTGCGCCGCGCTCTATCCCTATCCGGCGGAGGGGCTGGCGGAGCTGGCCTGCCTGGCCGTGCATCCGGATTACCGCGATCAGGGCCGCGGCGACATGCTGTTCAACAACCTGGAGACCAGCGCCCGGCAGATGAAGTTGAAGCAGCTGCTCGTGCTGACGACGCAGGCCGCGCACTGGTTCGTCGAGCGCGGCTTCAACGAGGCCACGATCGAGAGCCTGCCGGTGGAGCGGAAGATGCTCTACAACTACCAGCGCAACTCGAAAGTCTTTACGAAAAGGCTGTAACGGGCCGGACTAAACCGCGCGCTCCGGATTCTTGTTGGAGGAGCGGATGTCGATGGCCAGCTCGCCGTCCTTGACGGTGACCAGGACGTCGCCGCCGTGCTCGAGTTTTCCGAACAGCAGTTCCTCGGCCAGCAGCCGCTTGATCTTCTCCTGAATCAGCCGCGCCATGGGGCGCGCGCCCATCACGGGATCGTGGCCGTGCTCCGCCAGCCAGGCGCGGGCGGCGTCATCGACCTCGATCGACACGTTCTTTTCATCGAGCTGGGTCTCCAGTTCGACCAGGAACTTGTCCACCACGTGGGCGATGGTCTGTGGATCCAGCGCCTTGAACTGAATGACGGCGTCGAGCCGGTTGCGGAACTCCGGGCTGAACGTCTTCTTGATGATCTCGCCGGCGTCGGAGGAGTGATCCTGCTGCGTGAAGCCGATCGAGGAGCGGCTGATGCGATCGGCGCCGGCGTTCGTGGTCATGATGATGATGACGTTGCGGAAATCCGTCTGCCGGCCGTTGGTGTCGGTGAGCGTGCCGTGATCCATCACCTGCAGCAGGATGTTGAACACATCCGGGTGCGCCTTTTCGATTTCATCGAGCAGCAGCACGGCGTGCGGATGCTTGATGATGGCCTCGGTGAGGAGCCCGCCCTGATCGAAGCCGATGTAGCCCGGCGGCGCGCCGATGAGGCGCGACACCGTGTGCCGCTCCATGTACTCGGACATGTCGAAGCGCACCAGCTCGATGCCCATGACCTTCGCCAGCTGGCGGCTGACCTCGGTCTTGCCGACGCCCGTGGGGCCGGCGAACAGGTACTGGCCGATCGGCCGGCGCTGATCGCCCAGGCCCGAGCGCGCCATCTTGATGGAGGCGGCGAGTTTTTCGATGGCCTCGTCCTGGCCGAAGACCACGAGCTTCAGATCGCGCTCGATGTTCTTAAGCACGTCCTTGTCGCTGGTGGACACGGTCTTCGGCGGCACGCGCGCCATTTTGGCGACAATCTGCTCGACCTCGTGCACGGTGATGGTCTTCTTGCGCCGGGAGGGCGGCAGCAGGTGCTGCGCCGCGCCGGCCTCGTCGATGACGTCAATGGCCTTGTCCGGCAGGTGCCGGTCGGTGATGTAGCGCTGCGTCAGCTCCACCGCGGCGCGCAGCGCCTGCTGGGTGTACTTGACCTGGTGGTGCTCCTCGAAGCGCGTGCGCAGGCCCTGCAATATCTTCACGCTGTCCTCGACCGACGGCTCGCTGATGTCGATCTTCTGGAAGCGGCGCGACAGCGCGCGATCCTTCTCGAAGATGCCGCGGTACTCCTGGTAGGTCGTGGAGCCGATGCACTTGAGATCGCCGGACATCAGCACCGGCTTGATCAGATTGGACGCGTCCATGACGCCGCCGGAGGCCGCGCCGGCGCCGATGATGGTGTGGATCTCGTCGATGAACAGGATGGCGCCGGGGTCCTTGCCGAGCTGGTTCAGCACGTTCTTGAAACGCTTCTCGAAATCGCCGCGGTACTTGGTTCCGGCCAGCAATGCGCCCATGTCCAGCGCGTAGATGGTGCTGTGCTTGAGCACCTCCGGGACCTCGCCGTCCACGATCTTCTTGGCCAGCCCCTCGGCGATGGCGGTCTTGCCGACGCCGGCCTCGCCGACGAACAGCGGGTTGTTCTTGCGGCGGCGGCAGAGCACCTGGATGGTGCGCTCGATCTCATGCTGGCGGCCGATCAGCGGATCGATCTTGCCCCTGCGCGCCTGCTCGTTCAAGTTGAGCGAGAACTGCTCCAGCGCATTTTTGCCCGGCTCCGCGGTGTCGGCGTCCTCGTCGCCCGCGCCGGACTCCTGGCTGCCATCCTCGGAGACCTTGGAGATGCCGTGGGAAATGTAATTGACCACGTCCAGCCGCGCGATATTCTGGCGGCCCAGCAGGTAGACGGCCTGCGACTCGCGCTCGCTGAAGATGGCGACCAGCACGTGGGCGCCGGTGACCTCCTTCTTGCCGGAGGACTGCACGTGAAACACGGCGCGCTGGAGCACGCGCTGGAAGCCGAGCGTGGGCTGCGTGTCGCGCAGGTCGTCCCGCGCCGGCAGCAGCGGCGAATTCTCGCGCAGAAAGGCGCTGATCTCGTTGCGCAGCTGGTTCAGGTTGGCGCCGCAGGCCTTGAGCACGCGGGCGGCGGCGGCGTTGTCCAGCAGCGCCAGCAACAGGTGCTCGACGGTGATGAATTCGTGCCGCTGTTCGCGGGCGTGCTTGAACGCCAGGTTCAGCGTGGTTTCAAGTTCCTTGCTCAACATGGTCGTCGTCCCGGCTCAAGCAGGCTCGAGGGTGCACAACAGGGGATGCTGGTTCTGCCGGGAATAGGCGTTGACCTGCGCCACCTTGGTCTCGGCGATTTCATGGGTGTAGGCCCCGCAAATGCCGCGGCCGCGCGTGTGCACCTCCAGCATGATGCGCGTCGCGGTCGGCCGGTCCTTGTTGAAGAACAGCTCCAGGATCTGCACCACGAATTCCATCGGCGTGTAGTCGTCGTTGATGAGGATGACGTGATAGAGCGGCGGGCGCTTGAGTTTGGGCCGCGCCTCCGCCAGGGCCAGGCCCTCGTCGCGTTCAGTGCGGGTTTTGTCACTCATGTTTCTGGGTCGGTGGGTCGAATCCGATGTCCGGTTACCCTGATTATAACTCGTGGCCGGAGGATTTCATGGATCGCCGGCCGCCGCGGCGCCGACGGGCGGTTTTCCCGCGCCCGACATTTCCACGAGCAGTTCGATGAAGCGTCCGGCGGCGGGACTGGGATTGCCGGCCTTGCGGGTGACGATGCCGTAGCTGCGCCTGGGAAAATGGCGCGTGAGCGGGATGGCGGCCAGATTTTCGCCTCCGCTCAGGCACATGGCGGGGCAGATGGAGATTCCCACGCCACGCGCGACCAGCCGCTTGATGACCTCCCAGCCGTCCGCCTCGAGCGTGATCGGACAATGGATTTCAAGCTGCTCGAAGACGCGATTCACCAATCTTGCGCCGCAGGAATCGCGAGGCGGCAGAATCAGGCCGAACGCGGCGATATCGGCCGGCGCCGGTTCTTTGCCGCCGGCAAGCGGGTGGCCGGGCGGCGTGATGAGCACCTGTGCGCAGGCGGTCAGCGGGCGGTGGATGACGTTCTCGGGAACATCCAGCAACGTACCCACCATCAATTCGGCCTCGTTGGCGAGGACCAGCGCCAGGCCCTCCTGCGCGCCGGCGTCGTGCAGATGGAAGCGCACGCCGGGATGGCGCCGGCTGAATTCCCGGATCACGTCCGGCAGGAGATGCAGCGCCGCCGTTTCGCCGGCGGCGATGTGCAAGTCGCCGCCGACGACCCGCTTGAAGCTCTCGATGAAAAGGGCCGGCAGGTTCTCCAGGTTCTCAATCAGCGGCGCCGCCAGCGCGTAGAGCCGGCGGCCGGCGGGCGTCAGGTGGATGCGGGGCCCATGGCGATCGAAGAGCAGGGTGCCGAGCTCCTTCTCCAGCGCGCGCACCAGCAGCGAAACCGAGGGCTGGCTTAAGAACATGCGCTCGGCCGCCTTGGAGATGCGGCCGGTGGCGGCGCTGTGGCAAAAAGCGCGCAGCTGTTTCAGCCGGTCCTGCTTGTAGTAAACGCGCTTGCTGTTTGCGGCCACGAAATAGGGGTATCATAAGTATTAACAATGATAATACTAAATATTGAAAAAATTAGATTGTCAAATGATGCAATGCAACGTAGTGTAACAGTCTGCTTAAACCCACATGCAAGGCGTTGATCTAAAGCTAACTGTGGCAAATTGACCATGAGCGCCATGTTACAGCCTTCCTTCTCGAAGGGCCTGGTGGTGACCGGCCCCATCACCCGCCGTTATGCCGAGATTTTGACGCCCGAGGCGCTCGCCTTTATCGAGGAGTTGGTGCACCAGTTTGCGCCGCGCGCCCGCGAATTGCTGGCCATCCGCGTGCGCCGCCAGGAATATTTCGACGCCGGCGGCCTGCCTGATTTTCTGCCGCAGACCAGGCACGTCCGCGAGGGCGACTGGAAGGTCGCCCCGATCCCGGCCGATCTCCTGGATCGCCGCGTCGAGATCACCGGGCCGGTGGATCGCAAGATGATCATCAACGCGCTCAATTCCGGCGCCAGCACCTTCATGGCCGATTTCGAGGATTCCTCAAGCCCCACGTGGGAGCAGATGATGGACGGCCAGGTCAATCTGCGCGACGCGGTGGACGGCACCATCAGTTACATTTCGCCCGACGGCAGGGAATACCGGCTCAACGAAAAAACCGCGACGCTGATGGTGCGCCCGCGCGGCTGGCATCTGCACGAGAAGCACGTGCTGTTCGACGGCGAGCCGATCCCCGGCGGCCTGTTCGATTTCGGGCTGTATTTTTTCCACAACGCGCGCAAACTTATCAACAAGGGCAGCGGCCCGTATTTCTACCTGCCGAAGATGGAGAGCCACCGCGAGGCGCGGCTGTGGAACGAGGTCTTCAACTTCGCGCAGGATTATCTCGGCATCCTGCGCGGCACGATCCGCGCCACCGCGCTCATCGAGACGCTTACCGCCGCCTTCGAGATGCACGAATTCCTCTACGAGCTGCGCGATCACACCGCCGGGCTCAACTGCGGCCGCTGGGACTACATCTTCAGTTTCATCAAGTGCCTGCGCAATCATCCCGATTACGTGCTGCCGGATCGATCCGAACTCACCATGACGCAGCACTTCCTGCGCTCCTACTCGCTGCTGCTCATCCAGACCTGCCACCGGCGCGGCATCCACGCCATGGGCGGCATGGCGGCGCACATCCCCATCAAGGACGACCGCATCGCCAACGAATCGGCGTTGAACAAGGTGCGCGCGGACAAGGAGCGCGAGGTCCGCGACGGCCACGACGGCACCTGGGTGGCGCACCCGCTGCTGGTGCCGATCGCCAGGGAAGTGTTCGACAGGCACATGCCCGGCGCCAACCAGATTGATAATCTGCGCGCCGACGTGAACGTCACGGCCGCGGACCTGCTCAGGATTCCGGAGGGCGTGATCACCATCCGCGGCTTGCTGCACAACATCAGCTCGGCGCTGCACTACACCGAATCGTGGCTGAGCGGGCGCGGCGCGGTGCCCATCGCCAACCTGATGGAGGACGCCGCCACGGCCGAAATCTCGCGGGCCCAGATTTGGCAGTGGATCCGCCATCCCCGCGGCGTGCTGGAGGACGGGCGGCGCATCACGGTCGAGATGTTCAGGGAATTGATGGCGGAGGAGCTGCAGAGCATCCGCAGTCAGCTGGGCGACATGTACCACGTGCGGAAATACAAAGAAGCAGCGGAGCTTCTGGACAGGATGGTGTCCGGGAAAAAACTGCCGAATTTCCTCACGCTTGAGGCGTACGGCTTATTGGCTTAAATTACAATTCAGTCCAGGAGGAGAGAAGTCATGTCTATCAGCATCAGGCAGCAGGAACAGGCCCGGCAGTTGGAGCGGGAATGGCGAGACAACCCGCGCTGGAAGAGCGTGAAGCGCGGCTACAGCGCCGCCGACGTGGCGCGCCTGCGCGGCTCGGTGGAGATTGAATACACCCTGGCCAAGCGCGGCGCGGAGAAATTGTGGCGGCTGATGAACACCGAGCCGTTCGTCAACGCGCTCGGCGCCATGACCGGCAACCAGGCCATGCAGCAGGTCAAGGCCGGACTCAAGGCCATTTATCTGTCCGGCTGGCAGGTCGCCGCCGACGCCAACAGCGCCTTCGAGATGTATCCCGACCAGTCGCTGTATCCGGTGGACTCCGTGCCCACCGTCGTGCGCAAGATCAACAACGCCCTGCTGCGCGCCGATCAGATCTATCACTCCGAGGGCGACGACAGCATCGACTGGCTGGCGCCCATCGTCGCCGACGCCGAGGCCGGCTTCGGCGGCGTGCTGAACGCCTTCGAACTCATGAAGCACATGATCGAGGCCGGCGCCGCCGGCGTGCACTTCGAGGATCAGCTGGCCGCCGCGAAGAAGTGCGGCCACATGGGCGGCAAGGTGCTGGTGCCGACCGAGGAGGCGATCCAGAAGCTCATTGCCGCGCGGCTGGCCGCCGACATCATGGGCGTGCCGACGATCATGGTGGCCCGCACCGACGCCGAGTCCGCCGGACTGCTCACCGCCGACTACGACGAGCGCGACAAGCAGTTCATGACCGGCAAGCGCACCCACGAGGGATTCTTCGAGACCCGCAAGGGGCTGGAGCAGGCCATCGCCCGCGGCCAGGCCTATGCGCCGTACGCCGACCTCATCTGGTGCGAGACCGGCACGCCGAACCTGGAGTTCGCCAAGAAGTTCGCGGAGGGCGTGCGCAAGGTGCGTCCCGACATGATGTTCGCCTACAACTGTTCGCCGTCCTTCAACTGGATGAAGAACCTGGACGACGCCACCATCGCCAAGTTCCAGAAGGAGCTGGGCGCGATGGGCTACAAGTTCCAGTTCATCACGCTGGCCGGCTTCCATGCGCTGAACTACAGCATGTTCATGCTGGCGCACGGCTACGCCCACAACCACATGACGGCGTTCGTGGAATTGCAGGAGCTCGAATTCGCGGCGCAGAAGCTGGGCTTCACCGCGGTCAAGCACCAGCGCGAGGTCGGCACCAGCTACTTCGACGAGGTGACGCAGGTCATCTCCGGCGAGCATTCCTCGCTCACCGCGCTGAACGGCTCCACGGAGGAGGAGCAGTTCCATCACGACAAGCGCGCCGCGGGCCATTGACCGGGGCGGTTCGCCCCGGGAACCCGTCCGGCCGCGCGGCCGGACGGGTTTTTGTTTGTCGTGTTTGCCGTGAATTGCGATGCCGCGCCGCCTCGCCGATGATGGATGGCGGCCCGCGGCGGGCGGCGAACGAAGGGGGCGGCATATGAAAGTCATCCAAAAGCACTTCGACGTCGGGTCGTGGCTGGTGATCGTCGTCACCCTGGCGCTTTTCATCGTGGCGCTGTTCATCAAGGGATTCACCCATGATCTGCTGCTGGAGGCGGGCATCTTCCTGGTGTCGGTGAAGCTCATCCTCATGACCTACAAAAACGGCGCGGCCACGGACGCCCTGCAGCGGAAGCTCGACGAAATCCATCTGGCCATCGGGCGGATGGAAAAGAAGACAACCGCCCCCTGAAGCGGATCTCTGCATTACGCAAGCCCGGCCCATGACCGCGTTGTTCGCCGTGCAGTTGCTTCATACGGTCATCACGATCGTCATCTTCGCCTGTATCGGCTACCTCATCTGTGCCGGTTTCTCGAGAAAGCGGGGGCGGCTCGTGCAATTGTGCCTCCTTGTCGTGGTGCTGGAGGCAATGGCCCTCGCGCTTTCCGGATTCAGGTGCCCGTTGCATCTTCTGGTCATCAACATGACGGGCAACCATCACACGCCCGATATTCTTCTGCCGGCGTGGATTTCGAAGCGGATCATGAAGACCGGCGTGTTGCTGGCGACGGCGGGACTGCTGCTGCATCTCCGGAACCATTTCACTTCCGGGAAAACCTGAAACGCCGCGGTTTGTGAAGGCGCGGAAAAGGGGGGATTCCGCGGGCAGGCGGGTCTTGCAAGCGAAGATTCATGCAATGAGACTGCGAATTGAAAATAACCGGTCATGACACCATCCACTTACGACAAGATCGAAATCCCCGCCGAGGGCAAAGCCATCCGGATCAACGGCGACTTCAGCCTGACGGTCCCGGACAATCCCATCGTGCCGTTCATCGAGGGCGACGGCATCGGCATCGACGTCACCCCGGTGATGCGGCGGGTGGTCGACGTGGCGGTGCGCAAGGCCTACGGCGGCAGGCGCCAGATCGCCTGGATGGAGGTCTACGCCGGCGAGAAGGCGCAAAAACTCTACGGCGAGGAGCACAACCTGCCGGAGGAGACGCTGGACGCCCTGCGCAACTTCGTCGTCGGCATCAAGGGGCCGCTGACCACGCCGGTCGCGGCGGGCATGCGATCGCTTAACGTCGCCATCCGCCAGCGGCTCGATCTCTACGCCATCGTGCGCCCCATCCGCTACTTCCCCGGCACCGAGACGCCGATGAAGGACTCCGGGGCCACCGACATGATCATCTTCCGCGAGGCCACCGAGGACGTCTACACCGGCATCGAGTGGCCGGCCAATTCCGACGGCGCCAAAAAGATGATCGAATTCCTGACGAGGGAGATGGGCGTGAAAAGCATGCCGTTCACGGAGGACTGCGGCATCGGCATCAAGCACGTCTCACGGCAGGGCACCGAACGCCTGGTGCGCAAGGCCATCCGCTACGCGCTCGAAAACAACAGCCGCTCGGTGACGCTGGTGCACAAGGGCAACATCATGAAGTACACCGAGGGCGCCTTCCGCAACTGGGGCTACGAGGTCGCGCGCCGGGAATTCGGCGCCGCCGTGATCGGCGACGGGCCGTGGTGCACGGTGAAAAATCCACGCAACGGCCATGACCTTTTGATCAAGGACGTGATCGCCGACAACTTCCTGCAACAGATTCTGCTGAAGCCGGAGGACTTCCACATCATCGCCACGCTGAACCTGAACGGCGACTACATCTCCGACGCGCTGGCGGCCCAGGTCGGCGGGCTCGGCATCGCGCCCGGCGGCAACATCGGCGATGGTGTCGCGGTGTTCGAGGCCACGCACGGCTCGGCGCCCAAGTACGCCGGCAAGAACCGCGTCAATCCCGGCTCCATCATCCTGTCGGCGGAGATGATGCTGCGGCACATGGGCTGGCGCGAGGCCGCCGATCTCATCTTGAAGGGCGTGGCCGGCGCCATCGCCGCCAAGACGCTGACCTACGATCTCGCCAAGGTGCGCGCCAGCGCCATCAAGCCGCTGGCCGCCGGGCATGAGCACAAATCGGCGCACGAGGTGGAGCAGGACGTCCAGCGCCTGCTGCCCGGCACGAAACTGGTCAGCTGCTCCGGCTTCGGCGACGCCATCATCCACCACATGTAAGGTTGACGAAAAACCAGGTTAGTGGCGATTGCATGATCGGAATAAAGGGGACGCCACCCTCTAATTTGTCAGGATAGCGTGTATGGAAGCAGGGAATCCCGGCGACACCAAACCGGTGGGGGGTTCGAATTGTGGATCGATTGTGGCCCCGGCTTATCGGGTGTACTTTGACCCGACAGGCTCGCGCAACGGAGCACCACGTTCAGGTCGGGGCATAGCACAACGCTCATGCGGACGCGGCGCAAAACACCGCGCCGCATAGCTGTACGTTCGCTGCTGAAGGAGGGGTTCTATACATCGCGCTGCTGCTTCTTCGGTGGATGGCAGGTCGCGCGAGCGAGGCTGTCTGCCATGCGCCGTCCAGAGAACGAGCCTATGACCGCCGCCATATCTCCGGTTGAACGCCAGTTCGTTGCAGGTTCACGCCTGGCGGGCGCCGCGACCATTGCGATCGGCCTGTTCGCGCTGGCGGGCTGGGCGTTCGATCTGCCGCTGCTCGCGAGTGTCCTTCCCCGTCTGGCGACGATGAAGGCCAATGCCGCCGCCTGCCTCATCGTTGCCGGCGCTGCCCTTCTGCTCCTCCACGCGCCTCCGTCCGCTTATATGCGCGCGGGCGCATTCGCACTCGCCGGGTGCATCGCCGTCGTCGGCGCGATCACGCTCGCGCAAGATCTCTTTGGTTGGAACGCCGGCATTGACCAGCTCCTGTTTCGCGAGGCGGCGGGGGCGATCCAGACGACGGATCCCGGCCGCATGTCGCCCGGGAACGCAGCCGCTCTGGCGCTGGGCGGCGCCGCGCTGGTCCTGCTCGGGATCGGCTCGGATCTCGCGGTGCGCACAGGTCAGACTTTCGCGGCGGTCGTCGGGGCGACGGCGCTCGTCGCGCTCATGGGCTACCTGCTCGACGTGCAGTCGCTTTACCGCGTGCGCGCCTTTTCGGCCATGTCACTCAACACGGGTTTGGCCCTGCTTGTTCTTGCGCTTGGACTGCTCGCAGCGCGCCCAGGACGCGGCTGGATGAGGGAATTCGCAGCCGACACGAACAGCGCACGCCTCGCCCGGCGCCTTGCTCTTTCCACTTTCGCCACACTTCCGGCGCTGGCGCTGCTTCGCCTGGAGGGCGAGCGCCTGGGCTGGTATGGAACCGCGTTCGGCATCGGCATCCACACCGTCACCGGCCTGATCGTCATCGTGGTGCTCCTGTGGTTTCTCACCCGCGCGGCCAACCGTGCCGAGGGGCGGGTTGCGCGCCTCGCCCGTGTCCAGGCGGTTCTGAGCGGCATCAATGCCCTCATCGTTCGCACCCGCGACCGCAGGACGCTGTGCGAGGAGGCTTGCCGGATCGCGGTGGCGTCCGGCGGCTATCCCCTGGCCTGGATCGGCCTCGTGGACCGTGAGCGGACGCTGATCGAGCCGGTCGCTTCGGCCGGCGCGGCGTACGGCACTCTGGAGAAGGCCGCAGGCGGCCTATCGCTGCGTCCAGAATTGGGACTGATGGGCCCCGTTGCGCGCGCGGTGCTCACCGGCCGCCCGGCCGTCGTTTCCGATGTGGCCACGACGCCGGACCTGTCGTTCCGCGCGGAGTTGCTTCGGGCCGGCGTGCGTGCGTTTACGATGCTCCCACTCGTCGTCGCCGGCGAAGCGCGCGGAGTGCTTGCCCTGCACGCGTCCGACCGCCGCGTCTTTGACCGCGAGGAGATCGCGCTTCTGGAGGAAGTGGCAGGCGACATCGCCTTCGCGCTCGATCACCTCGACAAGGAAGAGCGGCTCAACTACCTCGTCTACCACAACACGCTGACGCGGCTCGCCAACCGTACGCTGTTCCAGGACCGTCTCACGCAGCATATCGCCGGGACGGCGCGGGCGCAGGGCAAGCTCGGCCTGCTCGTTCTCGACGTCATGGGGTTCCGGAACGTCAATGCCGCGCTCGGCCGGCACGCCGGAGATGAGGTATTGAGACAGATCGGCGCGCGCCTGGAGCGCGCGCACGACTCCTCGCTGCTCTCGAGAATCGATGCCGACCGGTTCGCGCTCATCGTGCCCCGGATCGAGGGCGAGGCAGGCGCCGTGCGCGCCTTCGAGCGGGTCGCCACGGAGTGCTTCCGCGAACCGTTCGCCTTGGGCGCCGAGACCGCGCAGCTTGCGGTGCGCGCCGGCATCGCCACCTACCCGCAGAACGGGGCCGACGCGGAGGCGCTCTATCAGAGCGCGGAGATCGCGCTCGGCGAGGCGAAAAAGCGCGGCGAGTCCTACCGGCTGCACGACCCGGAGGGCGACAGGGCCGTGCGCGAGCGCTTCGCGCTCGAGGCGCGCCTGCGGCGCGCGGTCGAGAACCGGGAACTGCGCCTGCATTACCAGCCCAAGGTGCAGGTGCGCACGCGCGCCCTCGCGGGCGCGGAGGCGCTGATGCGTTGGCAAAGCCCCGCGCTCGGCCTCGTCCCGCCGGTCCAGTTCATCCCGCTCATGGAAGAAACCAGCCTCATCGTCGAGGCGGGCGCCTGGGCGCTCGGCCAGGCCGCTGCCGACGCGCGCCGCCTGGCCGAGGCCGGCATCGCCGGAATACGCCTTGCGGTCAACGTTTCCGCTATCCAGCTGCGTGCGCCCGATTTCGCGACATCCGCCGCGCGCGCCGCAGGAGACGATCCCGGTCCGCGCGCGATCGAGCTGGAGATCACGGAGTCGGTCGCCATGCAGGACGGGGAGGCGACGCTTGCTAGGCTCGAGGCGCTTTGCGCGCTCGGCTTCTCGCTCGCCATCGACGATTTCGGCACGGGGTATTCCTCGCTCGCCTACCTCGCCCGGCTTCCCGCGCAGTCGGTGAAAATCGACCGCTCGTTCGTCTCCGCCATGCTGGAGGACGCAAAGAGTGCGGAGCTCGTCCGCGCCGTCATCGCGCTCGCCCGCTCGCTCGGCATGCGCAGCGTGGCGGAGGGCGTCGAGACCGAGGCGCAGGCGCGCTTTCTCGCCGATGCCGGCTGCGACGAAATGCAGGGCTATCTCAGCGGCAGGCCGCTGCCGATCGACGAGCTCATCGTGTTCGGCAGGGCTGTGGCTGCGCGCGCAAGCGCCGGCATGGATGCCGAGGCCGGGCGATAGAATCGCCAGCCAACCCAACGTTGATGGCCGGCGCGTCGCATGAGAGGACGCACGCGCGTGGCGAATGGCGTTAAGCAACAGGGTCAAACCATACGCTCAACACGGACGCGCGGGAAGTCCCCGCGCATCGGTTAGCCTGGACTTTGGGTATATTGGCGGCGCAGGGCCTTTTTGTCGATTTTGCCGACGCCGGTCCTGGCGATGCCGCCGGCGAGTCGCCAGCCTGGATTGCGCATTATCCGAGCCCGTGTTACGTTGTCATACATGAAAGCATCGACCGTCACCGTCCGTCTTGATCGCAAGATTCAGCGCGAGCTGGCCCGTCTGAGCCGACGGCTGGGCCGGAGCCGCAGTGACATCGTGCGTGACGCGGTGCGCCGCCAGATTGCGTTGATGCGCTTTGAGGAATCTCGCCGGGCGCTCCTGCCCCTGGCGGAGGCGCAGGGCATCCTGACCGACGAGGATGTGTTCCGCATTGTGTCGTGAGGATATACCTCGATACGAATGTCCTGGTCAGCGCATACACGGCCCGTGGCATCTGCAGCGATCTGGTCCGGTTCATTCTTGCGGAGCACGAACTGCTCACCGGCGAGGTGAATCTGCATGAGCTGCGCCGCATTCTTCGTGAGCGCTTCAAGGCACCTGCCGGACTGGTGGCTGCCGTCGAAGCCGGACTCCGTGCTGAGACCGTAATCCCG
Source organism: Gammaproteobacteria bacterium (assembly GCA_021324815.1). GTDB lineage: Bacteria > Pseudomonadota > Gammaproteobacteria > JAJPIJ01 > JAJPIJ01 > JAJPIJ01. Next base: position 4,449 of record JAJPIJ010000029.1, on the reverse strand, counting down.
AAGCCCGGGGCGCCCTCATCCGTTCCGATACGGGACCCTGATGATCGTTGGGTTCTGGCATCGGCAATCGCAGGCGAAGCCGATCTGCTGGTGACGGGGGATCAGGACCTCCTGAGTGTGGCTGCGGAATCGCCGATATCCATTGTGGACCCACGCGCTTGCTGGATGTTTCTCCGCGGCGGTGGGTAGTGCGTTCTGCGATGTATCAGATAAATTGGCGGCGCAGGGCCTTCTTGTCGATTTTGCCGACGCCGGTCCTGGCGATGGCGTCGACGAATTGAATCCTGGTCAGCACGGCGTGCTTGCTGATCGCGCCTTGATCGCATGACTCACGCAGCTTGGCGAGGATGGCGGCTTCATCCGTCGCCTGCGGCGCGGCGCGCACGATCAGGGCCAGCGGCCGCTCGCCCCAGCGCGGGTCCGGCACGCCGATGACCGCGACCTCGGTGACACCCGGCAGCTGCCCGATGGCGTGCTCCAGTTCCAGTGACGACACCCATTCGCCCGCCACCTTGATGACGTCCTTGAGCCGGTCGCGGATGTGCAGGTAGCCCTGCCCGTCAATGGCGCCGATGTCCTGCGTGTGCAGGCAACCGCCGCGCCACAGTTGCTCGGAGGCAACTTCATCATGCAGATAGCCCCGCGTCAGCCACGGCGCGCGCACGGCGATCTCGCCGGCGCTTTGGCCATCGTTCGGCAGTGTATTCATGTTTTCATCAACGATTTGCAAATCGACCAGCGGGATGGGCGCGCCGGCGCAGCACAGCGTGGCGAGCCGCGTTTGCGCATCCGCGTCCGCATGTTCGGGACGCAACTGCGCCAGCGTCAGCACCGGCGCGGTTTCGGACAGGCCATAGCCGGCGAAGATGTCAACGCCGAGATCAAGCGCCGTCTGCGCCAGCGCCGGCGGCAGCGCGGAACCGCCGATGACCACCTTCCAGCCCTTGAGCGAAGCCCCCTGCGCCTTCGCGGCGCTCAGGACCATGCGCAACAGCGAAGGCACGCAGTGCGAGAACGTGACTTTCTCATCGTGGATCAGGCGCAGCAATGTGTCCGGCGCATAGCGGCCGGGATAGACCTGTTTCACGCCGAACATCGTCGCCACATAGGGCACGCCCCAGGCGTGCACATGGAACATCGGCGTCAGCGGCATGTAGACGTCGCCGCGGTGAAAGCGCTGCCCCGCCGGCGCCGAGGACAGCCCCGCCGCCGTGGCCAGCGTGTGCAGCACCAATTGCCGGTGACTGTAATAAACGCCCTTGGGATCGCCGGTCGTGGCCGTGGTGTAGAACGTAGTGGCGCGGGTGTTCTCGTCGAAATCCGGAAAATCGTAATCCGCATCGCCTAGCGCGAGCCACTCCTCGTATTCGCCCGCGAATGAAATGCCGGCGGCTGGCGCCGGCAGTCCGTCGCCTATCAAAATGCATTTTTTGACGGTGTTCAGCCGGGCGCGCAATTCCGCGACCAGTGGCGCGAAATCGGCGTGCACCAGCAGGATATCCGCGCGGGCGTGGTTCAGCGTGTACAGGATCTGCGCCGGCGTGAGGCGCGTGTTCACCGTCATCAACACGGCGCCCATCATGGGCACGGCGAAATAGCATTCGAGATACCGGTGGCTGTCCCAGTCCATCACCGCCACCGTGTCGCCGGCGCGAACGCCGCTTCGGTGCAGGCTGCTGGCGAGACGGCTGACACGCCGGCGCAGATCGCGGTAGGTGTAACGCAGGCTGCCGCGATAAACGATCTCCTGATCCGGGGCGCAGGCGAGCGGCGTGTGCCAGAGCTGTTTAATCAGCAGCGGGTAGTCGTAGGTGGCCATTATTCATTCCGGAGAGGCGCGACGGCCGTCACAAGCTACAATCGTTGCAGGCGATCGGCAAGCAGATCGAGATAGGCCGGGAACTCGTGGATGTCGTTGTGATGGGCGCCCTCGATGGGGACCAGCTCCGCGCCCGGCGCCAGCGCCTTCAATGCCACGCTGTGCGAGTAGGGGATCACCTCGTCACGCGTGCCGTGGATGAGCAGCACCGGCATTCTGATCCGCGGCAGCAATAGATCAGATCGCAGCGGATATTTCAGCAGCAGTCCGGGCACGAAAGGATAATAGCGGCGCGTCAGGTCAAGCACGCTGGTGTAGGGCGAAACGAGAACCAGCAGTGACGCATCCACTTCACCGGCCAGACGGACGGCCAGCCCGGTGCCGACCGAACGGCCGTAGATGATGATTTTCCCGCCGGCGTATCCTGGCGCGACGAAATCCCAGGCCTTTCTCACGTCCGCCTCAAGTTGCGCCTCGCTCTCGATCGATCCCGTGCTCTTGCCGAAGCCGCGGTAGTCGATCATGAACAAATCATAATTCGCGCGGCGGTAGAATTCCGAATTCGAGAACCAGAGGCGCAGGCTGCCGGCGTTGCCGTGCAGAAAGAACACGAGGCCCCTGGGGTTCGGCAGCCGCAGGTGCAGCGCGGACAATTCGGCGCCGTCCACGGGTATTTTGACCTCGACGGCGCCGGGTATGTTGAACCGGTAATCCCGCGGCAGTTTCTCGGGATAAAACAGCAGCGACTCCTGCATCGCGTACAGCGCGCCGATCAGCGCCGCGTAGCACAGTACGAGGGTGAGCAGGGTTGTCATGACGCGGTGGAGCCAGCGTCGTCGCGCTGCCATGGCCTGGGTCGAGCCTTTCTTCGAATGGACGTCGTGGAACTGTCGGCACGCATTTGCATTTGCCATATAATTCCACGTTCAATTATATCGATCCGTTGTTTATTATGAGTAAGAATCAACTTTGGCGGGAACACTGCCACGTCAACGGCGTCTGGGTGGCGTCCAGCGACGGTTGCGTGTTTCCGGTGCAAAACCCGGCGACGGGCGAGGTGCTGGGGCGGGTGCCGGCCATGACCGCGGCGGACGTGGCAGGCGCGATCAAGGCCGCGAATGACGCCTATCCCGCCTGGCGCGCGAAGACGGCCCGGGAGCGCGCCGCGCTGCTGCGCCGCTGGTTCGATCTGATGATGGCGAACCAGGAGGAGCTGGCGGTCATCATGACCTCCGAGCAGGGCAAGCCGCTTGCGGAGGCTCGCGGCGAAATCGCCTACGCCGCCTCGTTCCTCGAATGGTTCGCCGAGGAGGGCAAGCGCGTCTACGGCGACGTCATCCCGGCCAACATCGCCGGGCGCCGCATCGTCGTGACCAAGGAGCCGATCGGCGTGTGCGCCGCCATCACGCCGTGGAACTTCCCCTCGGCGATGATCACGCGCAAGGCCGGCGCGGCGCTGGCGGCGGGTTGCACGATGGTGGTGAAGCCCGCGGAGCAGACGCCGCTCTCGGCGCTGGCGCTGGCGGCGCTGGCGCAGGAGGCGGGCATTCCGGCGGGCGTGTTCAACGTCGTCACCGGCAAACCGGAGGTGATCGGCGGCGTGCTGACGGCCAGTCCCGTTGTGCGCAAGCTCTCCTTCACCGGCTCGACCGAGGTGGGCCGGCTGCTGATGCGGCAATGCGCGCCGACGGTGAAAAAGCTGTCGCTGGAGCTGGGCGGCAATGCGCCGTTCATCGTCTTCGACGACGCCGATCTCGACGCCGCCGTGGCGGGGGCGGTGGCGTCGAAGTACCGCAACTCCGGCCAGACCTGCGTGTGCGCGAACCGGCTGCTGGTGCAGGCGGGGATTCATGATCGCTTTGTCGCCCGGCTGACGGAGGCGGCCGGCAGATTGAAGGTGGGCAACGGCATGGAGGCGGGCGTGACCCAGGGGCCGCTCATCGACGCACAGGCGCTGGCCAAGGTCGAGAATCACGTCCGCGACGCGGTGGAGCGGGGCGCGAAGGTGCTGATCGGCGGCAAACGGCACGCGCTCGGCGGCACCTTCTTCGAGCCGACCGTGCTCACCGGCGTCACGCCGCAAATGCGCATCGCGCGCGAGGAGACCTTCGGGCCGGTGGCGCCGGTGTTTCGTTTCAACACCGAGGACGAGGCGGTGGCGATGGCCAACGACACGGAGTACGGCCTCGCGTCATACGTGTTCACGCGCGACATCGGGCGGGTGTGGCGCGTGGCCGACAGACTGGAATACGGCATGGTGGGGATCAACGCCGCGATATTCTCCAACGAGGTGGCGCCGTTCGGCGGCATGAAACTCTCCGGCTTCGGGCGCGAAGGCTCCAAATACGGCATCGAGGAGTACTTGCAGATCAAATATCTCTGCATGGACGGCATCGACAAATGAAAGCCGCTTCAATGGTACCGCGAGGGGTTTCAAAGAGCGGACGGCGCCAGAAATCCCCCGCTCGGCCGCGCCGGGCGCGGCGTTCGCGCCCCCTTTGACAAAGGGGGCGGACCGGGACTGGCGTTTCCCCTTCGGCGAAGAGGGAGGCGGGACATGCATTCCCCCCTTTGACAAAGGGGGCGGACGATGAGGTCTCTCCCGACGATGGCGCGCAGGGACAGGCATT
>JAJPIJ010000006.1 GCA_021324815.1 Gammaproteobacteria bacterium | reverse complement strand
GCCCTTGCCGACCAGCGCCACCGGCGCCGCCCCCGCGCCGCCGCCGCGGTACTCGATGATGATCAGGCGGGGCGGCTCGTGGCTGCCGCGGGCCACGGCCAGGAAGGCGCCCATGCCCAGCTTTTCGATCTCCGCGCGCTTGAGCACGGAGACCTTGAGACCGCGATGGGTCGCGGCAAGTTCGCGCGCCTGATCCGCCAGATAGGTCGGCGTGCAGATGTTCGGCGGCAGGTTGCCCAGGTCCCTGGCCAGACGCACGGCGCCGGCCACGGCCAGGCCGATGCGCATTCCCTCCGCCGCCGTCGCTGCATCTTCGCGGTCCACCATCAACGTCATCCGGCGCAGCGGTTGCGCGGGCAGATCCTTCTTTCTCGATTTCAGGCGATCGAAGACGTAGACGCTTTCCAGCACCGATTCGACGCTATGGCGCACCTTCCAGCCGGCGTCGCGGTCATGCACCTGGAGTTCCGGCAGACAACTGACGGCATCGGCGGCGCCCGCCCTGCGCAGGGTCTCGACGGCGGCGGCGTTCATCTTGCGGAACTTGTACTCATCCAGTTCGCGCTCGCGCCCGCCGCCCACCAGCAACACCCGTTCGGCGGCCACCCCCCGCACGTGATGCAGCAGCAGGGTCTGTCCCACCTTGCCCGGCGATTCGCCGCGGCGCATCACGGCGGTGAGGAAGCCCCTGGAGGCGTGGTCCAGCGCCGCCGCCGACGGTGAAAGTTTGCGGGCTTCAAACACGCCCGCGATGACGCAACCGCCGCGCTGTCTTTCCGCAGCGCCGCTTCTCACCGCAAATTCCACCGGGTTTTTCATCGCCACTCCCTGAATGAACTCCAAGGCTCCGGACCCGCGGCGGCATCACTGCCCGTCACCGCCATCATATCCAAATTCACCGGCTGCCGGCCCGCGGGCCGCCTCCCCTTCGCCCCGTCGGTTGCGGCGCGAACTCCGCGGCGCCGGCGGGCGGTGTTATGATGAATTCAACCATTGTCCGGGGAGAGTCGCAAGCCGGGGCTGCATCGGCCGCACGCATTGCATGGTCAGCATCATCGATCGCTACATAGGCCGCACGATTGCCGGCGCCACCGGTGTGGTGCTGGCATTCCTGGTCACCGCCTTTTCCTTCTTCTCCTTCCTGGACGAGGTCGAGCAAATCGGCCGCAACCGCTATGACGTCCTCTCGGCGATGGAATACGTGCTGCTGCGCACGCCGGTGCTGGCCTACCAGCTGTTCCCCATCGCCGCGCTCATCGGCACGCTGCTGGGGCTGGGCTGGCTGGTCAATCACAGCGAAATGGTCGTGATCCGCGGCGCCGGCCTGTCGCTGGGCCGCACCATACAGGCCATCATGAAAACCGGCTTCGTGCTCATGATCGCCACCCTGCTGGTGGGCGAGATCATCGCCCCGCCGGCCGAGCAGCAGGCGCGTGATTTGCGATCGGTGGCGCTGTTCGATGAGATTTCGCTCAAAACCCGCAATGGTTTCTGGGCACGCGACGGCGACAGCTTCATCAACATCCGCCGGGTGCTGCCGGGCGATCGTTTCGCCGGCATCTACCTCTACGAATTCGACAGCCACAACCACCTGCGCACCAGCACCTACGCGCAGTCCGCGCAGTACACCGGCGGGAAATGGCTGCTGTCGGACATCGGTCAGACCGTTTTCACCGAGGATCAGGTGCAGGTGCACAGGATTGCGCACGCCGCCTGGGATTCCCTGCTCAAGCCGGAAATCATCGGCATGGCGATCATCGATCCCAACAGCCTGTCGCTGTGGGATCTGACCAACACCATTCTTTACCTGCGCGAAAACGGCGAAAATACGCTGCACTACGAACTGGCCTTGTGGAACAAACTGGTCTATCCGCTGGCCACGGCGGCAATGGTGTTTCTCGCCATCACCATGGTGTTCGCCTCGGCGCGCGCGGCCAGCGTCGGGGCGCGGGTGCTGGCGGGGTCGCTCGTGGGCGTCGTCTTCCACATCGCGAGCCAGGCCGCGGGCAACATCGGTCTGGTCTACAACTTCAGCCCGGCGTTGTGCGTGGTGACGCCGACCGCGGTGGTTTTCGGCGCGGGGATGCTGCTGCTGCGCCGGGTAAGCTAGTGGATCACGGCGGCCCGTTCACCAGCCGGCGGCGGGTGCCGGAAAGTCGATCCGGCAGCGTCAGTCCGTCGGCGTCCCACAACGCCCAGAGATAGCCGATGCCCAGAGCCATGGCGCCGCCCACCGCCACGACAAAGCGCAGGCTCGCCCGCGGCCAGCCCGGGGGCGTCGCCCCGTCCCGCCCCGTGAGCCTGATGCGCCAGGTTTTCATGCCGAGCGTCTGGCCGCCGCGGGCCCATTGTGCGGCGAAATAAAGATAGGCGCATGCGATCAACAACGCGGTCAGTCCTGGATCGCCGGCTGCGGGGAGTTCACCGCCGCGGGTCCACAGCACCAGCGCCGCCACGACGTACCAGACTGAAAACAACAACAAGGCGTCGTAAAACATGGCGCCCAGGCTGCGCAGCAGGCCGATGCGGCCGCCAGTTTTCGCATCATCGCCGGAGGGGTGCATCACCGTTCCATACTACCCCGGGAGGCGACAAATTACCGCCGTCCTCGCGCCGGCGTCCCGGCATCAAAACGATGAATGGGGAATTTTCGCGCCTTCCCACTTTCTAACCTCTCTGACCCCGCCCCAAAACAGCAAAAACCATGCCCTCGCACCCCGTCTCCATGCTTCACCGCATCATCGCCGCGGCATTGATGGCCGCCGGCGGCGCGGCCTGCCCCGCGGCGGACGATGACCTTGTCGCGCCGCCCGGGCGCATGGTCAGCATCGGTGACTACAGCTTGCACATCTACTGCCAGGGCGAGGGCGAACCTTCGGTGATCATCGATACGGGGCTCGGCAGCGCCGCGATCGAATGGCTGCCCGTCATGGAACAGCTGCGGCATTATTCGCGCACCTGCATTTACGATCGGGCGGGTTATGGCTGGAGCGATTTCGGCCCGCTGCCGCGCACCAGTTCACGCATCGCCAATGAGTTGTACCTGCTGCTCATGAACGCCGGCGTTGCCGGGCCTTATGTGCTGATCGGGCATTCCTTCGGCGGCCTCAACGTGCAGCTGTTCGCGCGCCGGTATCCCTATCTGGTGGCCGGGATGGTGCTGGTCGATTCCTCCAGCGCCGAGCAGATTGGCAGGCTGACCGATGCGGCGGACGGCGTTTACGAGGAACAAAGCTACCATCACGGTTTCGTCGTGCATGATTTCATCGCGCGGCCGGCCGCCCCCCGCGACCTGCCGGAGGACGATCTCGCCTACAAGTCGCTGGTGCTGATGTCGCGCCTCGTCAGCCGCATCACCGTGGCCAATGAATATTCCCATTTCAAGCGCAGCGCGATGCAGCTGCAGGCCATGGCCACCCCGCCGCCGGTGATCCCCACGGTGGTGCTGACCCGCGGCGTACAGCAGGAATCGAAATCCGTAGACTGGAACAGCATCACCGAGCACACCTGGCGGAGCCTGCAGTCGGAGCTCGCCTATCTGCAGCCGCGCACGGCCCAGCTCGTCGCCGAACGCAGCGGCCATGAAATTCACGTCGAGCAGCCGGATTTGATCGTCGACGCCGCCGCGATGGTGATCGATTTCGCCCGTGCCGACGAAGCCCTCGCCCGTCAGGACGACGGCGAAACCGGACCGCCGGCACAGGGCGGGACTTCGTGGCTGCCGTTCAACGACGCGACCTGGATCACCGATCGCCTGCACACCGCCGGCAACACCTGCCCCTTCGGCTGCAGCGACGCGCAGTTCCACCTGTCGCGTCACGCCGGGCATCTCGCCGGCACACGCAATCCGGCCTGGCAGCGCGTGCCGCGCGGCGACGCGGAGAACCGCAGCGCCAGCAAGGGCGATCGAGATTCTGGTCCCGCGGGGTTTTGAACCCGCCATGCCGGAGCGCGCGAATTTGCCTTCCGCGCCGCGGGACAAATATGCAAGCTTTGCCGAATTGGCGGCATACGAGACCGAAGGCCTGGACTACAGGGTCATTGCCCGGCCTGTTCCGGGGGCGCGCGTCGCCATCGTGGCGCCGCACGGCGGCGGCATCGAGCGGGGAACATCGGAACTCGCCCGCGTCATCGCGGGTGAGGATTTCCATCTCTATTTGTTCGAGGGATTGAAGCCGCGTGGAAATTTCAAATCGCTGCACATCACCAGCCGTCGCTTCGACGAGCCGCGCTGCGCGGATTTGCTCCGCCGATCCGAAACCGTGATCACCATCCACGGCTGCGCGGGCCTACATCAGGCCGTTTATCTGGGCGGCCTCCATGCGCCGCTCAAGGCGACACTGGTGGAGAAATTGCTGGAGGCCGGAATCGATGCCCGCCTCAACGGTCATGTCTTCCCCGCCATAGATGGCGACAATCTGTGCAACCGCGGCTTGCGCGGCGCGGGCGTCCAGCTTGAGCTCACCGCCGGACTGCGGCGCGGCCGTCCCTCCACGTTTCTGGGCCCCCTCATCCGCGATATTCTGCTTGCCCACCATTTTTGAGTCCTGGTTTCGCGGGGCCCGCTACTTGCCGATGCAGAAGCGGCGGAAGATGTCGCCAAGCAGATCCTCCGTGGTGTACTCGCCGGTGATTTGATCCAAGTGCCGGCTGGCAAGCCGCAATTGCTCCGCCGTCAGCTCCAGCGGCGCGTTTCGCGCCAGCAATCGCTCCGCTTCCACGATATGCGCGCGGGCGGTCTCAAGGCCGATCACATGCCGCCGGCGGGCGGTATAGGCGCCGCCCCCCTGCTCCTGCGCCGGGAGCAGGCGCCGCTCGAGCAATTCCATTCCTTCGCCGGTCAGCGCGCTCAACCACACTTCCCAGCCCTCTTTGCTCTCGCGTTCCGAAGGCTCCATTTCTCCGCAGTCAATTTTGCTGCGCACGAGGGTGATTTGCGCGCCCGCCGGCTTTCCGGCCATCACTTCGCGATCCTCCTCGTTGAGGGCGGCATCCCACGGAACCACCAGCAGCACGTGGTCGGCCCATGCCAGCGCTTCGCGCGCGCGCCGCATGCCCTCGCGCTCGATGGGGTCGCCGGCCTGCGCCGGGCCGCGGAGGCCGGCGGTGTCGATGAGGCTGACGGGCACACCGCGGATCTGCATCTCCGCGCGCAGGGCGTCGCGCGTGGTGCCCGGTGTTTCATTGACGATGGCGCGCGCTTCGCGCAAAAGTCGGTTGAAGAGGCTGGACTTGCCGGCGTTGGGACGGCCCAGGATGACGACCTTCAAACCCTCCGTCAGCACTACGCCCCGCCGGCAGTTGGCGAGAATTTCTTCCAGGCCGTGCCCGAGCGTGCCGAGATCGGCGCATTGCCGCTCCCTTGTTCCCGGGGCAATGTCATCCTCGGAAAAATCGAGCAGGGCCTCCATGTCCACGCGCAGCCGGCGCAGGCGATCCGAAACTTCGCGCAACTGCGTGGAGAATTCACCGCGCAGCGAGGCCAATGCCGAGCGGGCGCCCTCCGCCGACTGGCTGCCGATCAAATCGGCGACCGCCTCGGCCTGCGCCAGATCGAGTCTGCCGTTTAAGAAAGCGCGTTCGGTGAACTCCCCGGCACGTGCCGGGCGCGCACCCAGGCTTACTGCCACTGCTACGAGCTGATCCAAAATAACGGGGTTGCCGTGGGTGTGCAGCTCCAGCATATCCTCGCCGGTGTAGGAATGCGGCGCAGGAAAGAAAAGCACCAGACCCTCGTCGATTTCACCGCCCCCTGCGTCACGAAAGTGTGCGTAATGGGCGTGCCGGGGCGTGGGATCGATGCCGGTGATCCGGCGGCCGATCTCGGCGGCCTGTGGGCCGCTCAGGCGGACGATACCGATGGCGCCCCGTCCCGGCGCGGTGGCGGCGGCGGCGATGGTTTCCACCCGCCCGCCGGATCCGCGGTTCATAACGCGGCCTTGTCGCGTTCCATGCTGCGCGTAATCACCGCCTGCTGAAGGATGGAGAGCAGGTTGTTGACGCACCAGTACAACACCAAGCCGGAGGGGAAAAAGGCGAAGAAGACGGTGAACACCAGCGGCATCAGTTGCATCACCCGCTGTTGCGCCGGGTCCAGCGCCGGCGGATTCAGGCGCTGCTGGTAAAACATCGTGGCGCCCATGAACAGCGGCAGCACGAAGTAAGGATCCGCCGTGGACATATCGCGAATCCACAGCACGAAGGGCGCCTGCCGCAATTCCACGCTTTCCAGCAACACCCAGTAGAGGGCCAGGAACACGGGGATTTGGATCAACACCGGCAGGCAGCCGCCCAGCGGATTGATTTTTTTCTCCTTGTACAAATCCATCATGGCCTGATTCAGGCGTGCCTTGTCGTCACCGTATCGCTCGCGCAGGGCGAGGATCCGCGGCTGCAGCGCCCGCATCTTGGCCATGGACCGATAGCTAGTCGCGGACAGGGGATAGAACAGCCCCTTGACCAGCACCGTCAGCAGGATGATGGCCCAGCCCCAGTTGCCGGTGAGGGCGTGGAATCTCTTCAGCAGCCAGAACAGCGGCTTGGCGATGAACCAGAGCGCGCCGTAATCCACGGTCAGATCGAGACCGGGCGCGATCCGTTCAAGGGTGTCCTGGGTCTTCGGCCCGAGGTAAAAGCGCACGGCGAGCGTCCCCTCCCCGCCCGCCGGCACGACATGCTCCGGTCCCACGGCGCCGATGACGTAACGCTGATCTTCCAGCGCCTTGGTGTGGTAGTGATAGGTTTCATCGGGATCGGGGATCAGCGCGGCGATGAAGTAATGTTGCAGCATCGCCGCCCAGCCGTTTCTGATGTCACGTGACAGGGGATTGCCGGCGAACTCCTTGAACGGGATCTTTTCGTAGCGCTTCTCGGGACTCGACAGCGCCGCGCCTGTGTAGGTGACCACGCCGGGCACCCTGCCCCCCGTTTCCCTGCCGGCCGCCCGTTGCAGTTGCGCGTACAATTCTCCGGCCCACGGCCGGCCGGAGTGATTTCGGATCTTGAACTCGACCATGACCACATGACTGCGGCGCGTGAAATGAAACACCTTGACGACCTCGATGCCGCTGCTGGATCGCCAGATCAACGGCACGTCCAGGGCTCCGGCACCGGGCGGCAATTCATAACTGCTGCGTTCGCTCGTGAACGGCGAATGATGATCCGGGGCCTCCGCCCCCCCCAACAAACCACTCTGGGCCACGTAGAACAGCCGTTCCGTATCATCCAGCAGGACAAACGGATCCCGCGGTTGATCGAGGGAGGTCGGATAATCCCGCAGTTTCGCCTGCACGATATTCCCGCCGGCGGTGTCGATGGTGAGATCGAAAGTGTCCGTCAGCACCCGTATTTTCTCTCCCGCGGCCGTCGACGCGGCGGACGCCTCACCGCTCCCGCGGATTGCCGGCATGGCCGTCGCCGGCGGCGCCGCCGGCAGCGTTTCCGTTTCAACCGGCGGTCGATCCCGGGGGGGACCATAATCCCGCTGCCATGCCTGCCAGATCAACAACAGCACCACACCCAATGCCATGATCAAGAACAAACGTATCTGGTCCATGCAGTTACCTTGGCACCGCATCCACCCCGCAGCCCCCCCAGGGGTGGCAGCGGGCCAGTCTGCGAAGCGTCAGCCGAATGCCGCGCCACAAGCCATGGCGGGCCAGCGCCTCCTGCGCATAGGCCGAACAGGTGGGCAGATAGCGGCAGCAGGGGCCATAGAGCGGGCTGAAAAGCCCGCGCCAGAGGACGATTAAAGCGATGAGGAGGCGGCGCACCCGGCTAGCCTCGCAACCAGTTGTTGCAGCGAAGTCCTGAGTTCATGCCTTTGCATGCCGCAGGCATGAACACGCGCCGATATGATGACGTCCAGCCCGCGGAGCCGTCCTTCATGTTGCCGGAAAACCTCCCGAGCGATGCGTTTAAACCGGTTTCTGGACACCGCCAACGGCAGCGCTTTCTTGCCGGCGATCAAGCCCAGCCTGGCCTTCCCGGAGCCGTTGCGGCTGGCACTGGCGGCGCAGCCCGCGGACTTGCATCTCCAGTCGGCTTGTGTGGAAATCCTCTCGAAGTCCCTGCGCGTGAGTTGCTGCCGACGCCGCGCGATCACGCTTTGGACTTACGCGCTAAGCTTGACGCGGCCCTTGGCGCGGCGGGACTTGAGCACGGCACGGCCGCCGCGAGTCTTCATCCGCGCACGAAATCCATGCAGGCGCTTGCGCTTGAGCTTGCTGGGCTGGTAGGTGCGCTTCATGGCGTCCGGTCTTTACCCACTTCTTCTTCAGGGCGGCGCATCCTAAGGTTTGAAGAAGGGACTGTCAATCCTGACGGGGGCGGATCAAAAACAGGTGATAATGAAATGTGGATAACCCGCTTAATTGAGTATAAGCTGAAGTCAAATTTTCAACTCCATGCCTGCCATCCAACAAGCCGGATTTCAAAATGAAAAACGACGTTTGGAAACAATGCATAGAGCATCTGGAAGGCGAGCTTCCCGCGCAACAATTCAATACATGGATCAGGCCCTTGCAGGCGGTCTACGATGGAAACGTGTTGAAATTGCTGGCCCCCAATCGCTTCGTCGTGGACTGGATTAAAAACAAGTACATCAATTCCATTTCGCAAATTGTAAACGGCCTGAACGGCGATCAGCCTTGTGCCGTGGAAATATGCGTTGGCAGCACAGCCAGCCCCCCCGACAATCACGACCCCACCTTGTCAGGAGATGGCGCCAAGAGGGTGGGGGAAGCGAAAATCGGCAAGGATTACAGCGGATTTTCCTCCAGTATCAATACACAATATTCCTTCGAAACTTTCGTTGAAGGCAAATCCAATCAACTGGCCCGGGCTGCCTCCATGCAAGTCGCCCAGAACCCCGGGACTGCCTACAATCCATTGTTCATCTGCGGCGGTGTGGGTCTGGGCAAAACCCACCTCATGCACGCCATTGGCAATGCCATACTCGAGGCCAGACCGCAGGCTCGCGTGGTCTACCTACGATCCGAGCGGTTTGTCGCAGACATGGTCAAGGCCTTGCAGCACAATGCCATCAATGACTTCAAGCGCTATTACAGGTCCGTGGATGCGCTCCTCATCGATGATATTCAGTTCTTTGCGGGCAAGGAGCGCTCCCAGGAGGAATTTTTCCATACTTTCAATACGTTGCTTGAAGGCCAACAGCAAATCGTCCTCACTTGTGATCGCTATCCCAAGGAAGTTACGGGTGTTGAGGAACGTCTCAAATCACGATTCAGCTGGGGGCTGACCGTGGCCATAGAACCCCCGGAACTCGAAACTCGTGTCGCCATCCTCATGAGCAAGGCGGCGCACGCGCAGATTGAACTTCCTGATGAGGTGGCGTTTTTCGTCGCCAAGCGGTTTCGCTCCAATATTCGCGAACTCGAGGGCGCACTGCACCGAATCGTCGCCAACGCTAGATTCAAAGGGAAGCCCATCAGCCTTGAATTCGCCAAGGAGGCATTGAAGGATTTGCTGGCCCTCCAGGAAAAAATGGTAACGATTGAATACATACAGAAGACGGTGGCGGAGTACTACAAAATCAGGGTGTCCGATCTCCTATCCAAGCGACGCAGCCGGTCGATCGCTAGACCACGTCAAATGGCCATGTCGCTCTGCAAGGAATTAACCAACCATAGCCTCCCGGAAATCGGTGACGCTTTCGGCGGACGGGATCACACCACTGTCTTGCACGCCTGCCGCAAGATAAATGACTTGATCAAGTCAGAACCGCGCATTTGCGAAGACCACACCAACCTGGGGAGAACATTATCTTCTTGATGTGCACATACCGTGTATCTTTTCTTCAGATGATGACTATGTAATTTCAATAACAGATTATAAACAGAGATATCATCAACTTGTTGTTAACATAACATATTGTTTTTACTATTTAATTATAAATATTGTTATTTTATACACATAATAATTAAGACTAATTTAAGGAATAGGTTATGAAAGTAACAATTAACCGAGAGGTACTACTGGGGCCTCTACAAGTGGTAAATAGTGTAATTGAGCGTCGTCAAGCACTGCCTATTTTAAATAATATGCTGATAGTGGCAGAGAAGGACAAAATTACGCTGATGGCAACAGACATGGAGGTGGAGGTGGTGACACATATTAAAAATCATGTGCAAATACAAGGAAGTACTACTATACCGGCGCGAAAGTTCATCGATATATGTAAAGCTTTGCCTGCGGACACTGAAATTCACTTGGAAGTGAAAGACAACCGTGCCCAGCTTAAAAGTGGACGTAGTCGCTTCACGCTCTCAACACTTCCTGCATCCGATTACCCAACACTGGGGGGGATACAGCCACAATTAAAGTTCTGTTTGCCGGCCAGCATCCTCAAGCGGCTGATAGGAGATACCCAGTTTGCAATGGCGCACCAAGATGTTCGTTATTACCTCAATGGCATGTTGGTAGAGTTGGGGGAACAGAGAATACGCATGGTGGCAACAGATGGTCATCGTTTGGCATTGAGTGATGCGGAAATTTCCACTGGCGTGAAAGAGAACACGCAGATAATCATCCCAAGAAAAGGGGTTATGGAGCTGTGGCATATGTTGCCGGAGCATGATGTAGAAGTGGAAGTACAAATAAGTCAGAATCATTTTCGTGCGGCCATGCAACAGCAGGAAATTACAACAAAATTGGTCGATGGGAAGTTTCCAGATTACACAAGGGTTATACCCGCGAAAGGGGATAAGGTTGTAAAAACGGAACGAGACGCCTTGCGGCAAGGATTGGCAAGAACATCTATCTTGTCAAATGAAAAGTTCAGGGGGGTACGATTGACCCTTAAAAAGGGGATGATTCAAGCCTTGGCCCATAATCCAGATCAAGAAGAAGCGGAAGAAGACATCGAGGTTGAATATGAAGGTCAAGAAATGGAAATAGGGTTTAATGTGGTTTACTTGCTGGATGCATTGGATGCCATTAGAAGCGAGAAAGTGCAGCTAGAATTCTCATCGCCAGATAAAAGTTGCCTGATTCACGCAATAGGCGGGGATATGAGTAAGTACGTCATAATGCCAATGCGCTTGTGAAGTATTCGATGTTTCACGTGGAACATTTTAATTGAAGAGGCAGTGATGACAGCCAAGAGCTTGAATGAGAATTCAGCCAAGGAGACAAATGGCACCTCCTATGATTCCTCCAGTATCAAGGTACTCAAGGGATTGGATGCGGTGCGAAAAAGACCAGGGATGTATATAGGAGATACAGATGACGGCACGGGATTGCATCACATGGTGTTCGAAGTTGTGGATAACAGTGTGGACGAAGCATTGGCTGGATTCTGCAAGGAAATCATTGTAACAATTCATAGTGATGAGTCCATTTCCGTTATCGATGATGGTCGTGGTATTCCAACAGAAGTTAAGGAAGATGACGAACGCAAGCGTTCTGCGGCCGAAATAGCTCTTACAGAACTCCATGCGGGCGGGAAGTTTGATGATAACTCTTACAAAATATCAGGAGGATTACATGGGGTTGGGGTTTCGGTGGTAAATGCGCTTTCTGAAAACCTATGGCTGACCATCTATAGGAATGGAAAAAAATATCATCAAGAATTCCGCCTCGGCATCCCTGTGGAACCACTAAAAGTGATAGGAGATACAGAGAAGCGTGGCACAGAGGTGCGGTTTCTGCCAAGCAAGGCCATCTTCAAAAACACTGAATTTCACTATGACATTCTCGCCAAGCGATTGCGGGAATTGTCTTTTTTAAATTCTGGTTTACTGATTAAGCTTATTGACGAAAGAACTGGAAAAGATGATAAATTTCAGTATGTTGGTGGAATAGCTTCTTTTGTGGAATTGCTTAATAAAAAGAAAACACCCATACATGAAAGCGTCATTTATCTCACCTCCGTGAAAGAGGGGATCACCGTCGAACTGGCTATGCAATGGAATGACGCCTACCAAGAGAACATTTTTTCCTTTACCAACAACATCCCACAACGCGATGGGGGCACCCATCTCGAAGGACTGCGTCGAGCGCTTACGCGCACATTTAATCAGTACATGGAAAAACAGGGGATGCTAAGCCGCGCCAAAATCGAAGTTACAGGGGAAGATATACGCGAGGGTCTCACCGCCGTGTTATCGGTGAAAATGCCGGATCCAAAATTTTCATCGCAAACAAAAGACAAGCTCGTATCCAGTGAAGTCAAAGGGGTGGTGGAGACAATTGTAAGCGACAAGATGGAAGCATTTTTGCTGGAGAAGCCAGCAGAAGCCCGCGCAATCACGGAAAAAATCATAGAAGCCGCATGCGCGAGGGAGGCCGCCCGCAAAGCGAGGGAACTCACACGCCGAAAATCAGCATTGGATGTGGCAGGTTTGCCAGGAAAACTGGCGGATTGCCAGGAAAAAAACCCGGCATTATGCGAGTTGTATCTCGTGGAGGGAGATTCCGCCGGCGGATCGGCAAAACAGGCGCGTGATCGAAGATTCCAGGCAATTCTGCCGCTCAAGGGCAAGATTTTGAATGTGGAAAAAGCGCGTTTCGACAAGATGTTGTCTTCCGCCGAGGTGGGTACTCTCATTACCGCGCTCGGCTGCGGAGTGGGTCGCGAGGAATATGATCCCGCCAAGTTGCGCTACCACCGAATCATCATCATGACCGATGCGGATGTGGACGGCTCCCATATCCGGACGTTGCTGCTGACCTTCTTCTACCGGCAGATGCCGGAGCTGATAGAACGCGGGCACGTATACATTGCCCAGCCGCCGTTGTACAAGGTGAAGCACAACAAACAGGAAAGGTATATCAAGGATGATCAGGAACTGGACGCCTATTTCATGGAAATGGCGCTGGCCGGGTCCGAATTGCGACTTGCCGATACCGCACCGCCACTTTCCATGGAGGCATTGCGCGAGCTCGGTCATGACCATCTTTTACTGCAAACCATTTTACGCCGCCTCTCTCGACGATATGATCCATTACTGCTGGAAACCATGCGGACGGTGCCCATGGTGACGGAAGGCGGCGCTGCGCCGACGAGGGAAGAGCTGGAAGCTTGGTCCAAGGTCCTGCGTGAACAATTGTTTCGGAAGGTAAGCAGTCAAGTCGGCGTACAGACGGAGGTTGTCCAGGGAAGTCGTCAGGGGTGGCAAATTAACGTTACCACCACCATGCACGGCATTGACACTGTCAGTGAGTTAGACGCCGACTTTTTCGCCTCGGGGGAATACAGGAAGCTCACCCAACTCGGCAACAAGCTGGAGAAGCCGCTGCCCGCCACGGCGCGTCTGCGGGCAGGGGAGCACATCATGCCGATACACACCCTGCGACAGGCGCTGGAAACATTGCTCAATCTGGTTCAGAAAAACACGCACATCCAGCGCTACAAGGGCCTTGGAGAAATGAATCCCGAACAACTGTGGGAAACAACGATGGATCCCGCCGCCCGCAATCTGCTGCATGTACAGATTGAGGATGCGGTTGCCGCCGACGAAATCTTCTCCACGTTGATGGGCGATCAAGTGGAGCCCCGCCGTGAATTCATCGAGAAACACGCATTGGCGGTGACCAACCTCGATACCTGAAACGAGCTGCCCCGATCTACATCTGCCCGCGCTCGGCCAGCGAAACGGTCAGCGTATCTCCAACGATGATGTGGTCCAAGACCCGCACCTCCACCAACGCCAGCGCGGACTGCAACCGGCGGGTGATGTGCAGGTCGGACTGACTGGGCTCGGCGACCCCCGAGGGGTGGTTGTGGGCGAAGATGACGGCCGCGGCGTTGTGGCGCAAGACCGTCTTGACCACTTCGCGGGCGTGGATCGATGCGGCATCGATGCTGCCGTAAAAGAGTTCCTCGAAGGCAATGACACGATGCCTGTTGTCCAGCATCAGGCAGGCAAACACCTCGCGATCATGGCCGGTCAGCCGCGCATGCAGATAATCGCGGGCGTCGCGGGGATCCGTCAACGCGTTGGCGCGCCGCAGGCCTGTTTCGAGATAGCGGCAACCCAGTTCCAGCGCCGCCGACAATTGCACGTACTTGGCCGGCCCCATCCCTTTGTGCCGGTGCAGACGCGCCGGGTCGGCCTCCAGCAGCGCGCGCAAGCCTCCAAACTCACGCAACAGTTCGCGTGCCAGATCGATGGCGGTGCGGCCGCGCACCCCAGTGCGGAGAAAAATGGCCAGTAATTCGACGTCCGACAGGGCGCGCCTTCCACGCCGCAAAAGCTTCTCGCGCGGCCGGTCATCTTCCGGCCAATCAGTGATGGCCATGGGATTGTCTCGAGGATCAGGGGTGAGAGTGTAAATGATTACTGTGCCGGAAAGTATAAGAATGAAGCGGCTTTGGGTAAAATCGCCGGCAACACGACAAGGACGGGGAACCCATGATTAACGCCTTGCGGCAAAAGCGCATCGTTCTGGGCATCAGCGGCGGCGTCGCCGCCTACAAAGGCGCGGAACTGACGCGCCGCATCCGGGAACGCGGTGCCCGGGTCCGCGTGGTCATGACGCGAGCGGCCTATCAATTCATCGGCCCATTGACCCTGCAAGCCCTGTCGGGGCAGCCGGTGCGCACCGACTTGTTTGATGTCAATGCCGAGGCGGGAATGGGACATATCGAACTGGCGCGTTGGGCGGATGCCGTCATCATCGCGCCCGCGAGCGCGGACGTGATGGGAAAACTCGCGCATGGGCTGGCGGATGATTTGCTGACCACTGTGTGTCTCGCCACGAGCGCGCCGCTATTGATCGCCCCGGCGATGAATCAACAGATGTGGCTGGCGGCGGCCACGCAGGCCAATGTGGCCCTGCTGAGGCAACGCGGCGTGGAGATACTCGGCCCCGCCTCCGGCGAGCAGGCCTGCGGGGAGGTCGGGCCCGGGCGGATGCTGGAGGTTGACCGGCTGATCGAAGGCCTGAACGCCAGATTCGTGAACGATGCGCTGGCGGGGCTGAAGGTGCTGGTGACCGCCGGCCCGACGCGCGAGGCCATCGATCCCGTGCGCTACTTGAGCAACCGCAGTTCGGGAAAAATGGGCTATGCCATCGCCCGGGCCAGCGCCGAGGCCGGCGCCGCGGTCACCTTGATCAGCGGCCCTTCAAACCTGACGGCTCCCGAGACGGTGAGATGCATTGCCGTGACCACGGCCAGGGAGATGGCGGAGGCGGTCTCGCGCGAGCTGGACGGCACGAACATCTTCATTGCCGCCGCCGCCGTCACCGATTACCGGAGCGCCACCGTGGGCGAGCAGAAACTGAAGCGTGGCGATGAACCGCTGACGCTGACGCTGGTGCCCAATCCGGATATTCTGGCAACGGTTGCGGCGCAAGCCCGGCGGCCATTCACCGTGGGATTTGCCGCCGAGACGGAGCAACTGGCCGTCAACGCCCGCGCCAAACTGGAAAAAAAGGGGGTGGACATGATAGCAGCAAACGACGTAAGTCTGCCCGCCCAGGGATTCGAGAGCGACGACAACAACCTGTCGGTCTTCTGGCCTCAGGGCGAACGGATATTGCCGTGCGCCCCGAAGGAGAAACTCGCGC
This sequence comes from Gammaproteobacteria bacterium, assembly GCA_021324815.1. GTDB lineage: Bacteria > Pseudomonadota > Gammaproteobacteria > JAJPIJ01 > JAJPIJ01 > JAJPIJ01. Next base: position 113,294 of record JAJPIJ010000006.1, on the reverse strand, counting down.
GCCAGTTGGTGGCGTTGATCGCGGAACGCTATCATGCGCATGCGCGGCATCCAGCTTAAGCTGCTCGACCCGCGCCTGGGTCGTGATTACCCCCTGCCGTCGTACGCCACGGCCGGTGCCGCGGGCATCGATCTGCGCGCCTGTGTGGAGACGATGGTCACGTTGATGCCGGGCGATGCGCAGCTGATCCCGACCGGCATGGCGATTCACATCGGCGATGAGGCAATGGCGGCGATCGTTCTACCGCGATCCGGTCTGGGGCACAAGCATGGTATCGTACTCGGCAATCTGGTGGGGCTGATCGACTCGGATTATCAGGGACAGATTTTTGTTTCCTGCTGGAATCGGGGGCGCGAGTCTTTTAACATCCAGCCGGGGGAGCGCATTGCGCAACTGGTGTTTGTGCCCGTCGTGCGGGCGGAATTCACCGTCGTTGAGGAATTCACCGCCAGCGGGCGGGGCGAGGGTGGTTTCGGCCACACGGGCCGGCTCTGACCCGTGGTCATGGGGATATTCCATGCTGGACAAGTTTAAAGAGCAACTGGTGGACCGGGAGCCCCGCGCACTCATCATCGCCGTTCTGGCCGTCATCATATTGCTGCTGGCGCTTGCCGGCGGCGTGTACACCTATGGACGCTACCATGCCTCGGAGCAAACCGAGCAACAGGCCGCCGACAGGCTTGCGGCGGACAATCTGGCGAATCAGCTGGCGCTGGTGCTTCAAAAATATTCGCAAGCCATAAAAAAGGCGGCCGCCGACCCGGCGGTAGTCGCCGCCTTGACCCAAAACGATCGCGCGGCGTTGGAGGAAAAAAGTGCCGAATTGGCCGCCCAAATCCCCGGCGCGCTCAAGGTGCGCATATTGCCCAAGGGCCTGATGGATATCGACAATACCAGCACGCCGCCGCTGACCTATGCCTCTCTGGCCATGCTGCGAACGGCGGAGACTACTTCCGGCGCCGTTCCCGCAGAGGTGCAGTTGTTTGGAACGCCGGCACAGCACCTGGTCATGATGGAAAGGGTTCGCGGCTCTCAGGGCGGGATGTTGGGTGTGGTGCATGTCGCGTTCAGCACCGACGTGCTGACCGAAGCCCTGGCGGCCTTGAAATCTGAAAATGCCTATTTCGAGTTGCGCCAACCCAGGCCCAAACCGCTGACCCTCGCCCAAAGTAACCCCGCCGGTCCGCCGGGCGGCGTGGCATTCGTGACGGCGCCCGTGAGGGACAGCCAGTGGGAAATCGTCTATTGGCACAACGGGGCCCGGGCGGCCCCGCCGCCTCAAACTCACGCCGGCGTCCCGGGCATCCCATGGCCTCTTCTGGCGGGCGGCGGATTGGCGATATTGGCCGCCGCCGTGATGGTGGTGTTCGTCGTGCGGCGACGATCCTTGGCGCAGGTCGAAAGCGGGGAAACCGCGGTGATGCAGGGCGCCATCGTGGCGATCATGCAAGGAGTACATCCGGGGCTGGAGCGGTTAATCCCCCATCTGCCCAGGGTCACGCCGGGAACCCGCGTTGCTCCCGCGCCCGTCTCGGGGGGCGCGGAGGGGGAGGACATCACCGTCGTTGTCAAGCCACCCTCGGCGGAGCTTGCCGCCTCGCTGCAACAAAAGTTGAAATCGGCGCAGGAAAAACCACCACCACGGGCGGATGTCGAAGTACAGGAATCTCCGCAGTTCGAAGGTTCATCCGCCGCCGTCGCGGAGAAGGCCGCGGACATCCCGCCGCCGTCCATCTTCCGTGCCTATGACATCCGGGGTGTCGTTGGGGAAACCCTGACCGTGGAGTACGCATATCGAATCGCCAGGGCTGTCGGCAGCGCCGCTGACGAGCACGGCCAGCAAGGGGTCATCGTCGGCCGCGACGGCCGCCTCTCCAGCCCGGAGCTCGCCGAGGCGGTGATCCGCGGTTTGCGCGATTCCGGTCGCGACGTGATTGACATCGGCATGGTGCCCACGCCGGTGCTGTACTACGCCACGCATTACCTCGAGACTTCCAACGGCATCATGATCACGGGCAGCCACAATCCGGCATCGTACAACGGTTTTAAAATCATTCTGAACGACGAAACACTGGCCGGCGACGCCATCCAGTCGCTGCGCCGGCGGCTGGTCAATGGCGACCTGACGGAGGGACATGGCGGACTGCAGAATACCGAGATCATCGCCGAGTACATCCAGCGCGTCAGCGAGGACATCCCGGTGGCCCTGGGCGCCTCCCTGCGCATTGTCATCGACTGCGGCAACGGCGTTGCCGGATCCGTGGCGCCACGCTTGCTGCGCGCACTGGGACACGACGTGCTGGAGTTGTTCTGCGATGTCGACGGCAATTTCCCGAATCATCATCCCGATCCGAGCCAGCCCGAAAATCTGAAGACCCTGATCGCAGTCGTGCGCGAGCAGCAGGCCGATCTAGGACTGGCGTTCGACGGGGACGGCGATCGACTGGGCGTCGTCGATGGCGGCGGCAACATCCTGTGGCCGGATCGCCAGATGATGCTGTACGCGCGGGATGTCTTGTCACGCAATCCCGGCGCCGAGATCATTTATGACGTGAAATGCAGCCGCGCGCTGAAAAAGGTCATTGAGGAGAGCGGCGGCAAGCCGGTGATGTGGAAGACCGGCCACTCGTTGATCAAGGCGAAACTGAAGGAGAGCGGGGCGCCGCTGGCGGGCGAAATGAGCGGGCACATCTTTTTCCGCGAGCGCTGGTATGGCTTCGACGACGCCCTGTATGCGGCCGCCCGCCTGCTGGAAATCCTGATCAAGGCGGGCCGCCCGCCGCGCGAGGTCTTTGCGGCCCTGCCGGGTGGTGTGGCCACCCCCGAACTGCGCCTGGATATGGCGGAGGAAAAACACGCCGCCTTCATGGAAAAATTGATCGCTGCGGCCAAGTTTGACGGCGCGGAGGTGAGCACCATCGACGGCCTGCGCGTGGATTACCCCAAGGCGTGGGGGCTCATCCGTCCCTCCAATACCACGCCCTGCCTCATCCTTCGTTTCGAGGGCGATGATTCCAAGGCGCTGGCCGCCATCCAGGCGCAGTTTCGCGCCCTGCTGCTCAAGCTGGACGCCGGCCTCAAGCTGCCGTTTTGAAACAACGCATGAACACGTCTTCCGACGCCATGACCACGGCGCATGTGCTGGCCGAGGCGCTGCCGTACATCAAACGCTACAACGGCAAGACGCTGGTCATCAAATACGGCGGCAACGCCATGGTCGATGACGTGCTGGAGAAAAGCTTCGCGCGCGACGTCGTCTTGATGAAACTGGTCGGCATGAACCCGGTGGTGGTGCACGGCGGGGGGCCGCAGATCAGCGATCTGTTGAAACGCATGGGCAAGGAATCGCAGTTCGTCGACGGTATGCGCGTGACCGACGACGAGACCATGGACGTGGTCGAGATGGTGCTGGGCGGCCTGGTCAACAAGTGGCTGGTCAACCTCATCAACCGGCACGGTGGCGCGGCGGTCGGGCTGACCGGCAAGGACGGCGCGTTGATCCATGCCCGCAAGATGGTGTACACACGCGACAACCCGGCGCTCAAGGCGCCGGAGATTATCGACATCGGTCACGTCGGCGAGGTGGCCAGCATCGACACCGGCGTCATCGATCTTTTGATCAAGGGCAATTTCATCCCCATCATCGCGCCCATTGGCGTGGGCGAGAACGGCCAGTCCTACAACATCAACGCCGATCTGGTGGCGTGCAAGCTCGCCCAGGTGATGCAGGCGGAAAAACTCATATTGCTGACCAATACGGCCGGCGTGTTGGATAAAAACGGCAGACTGCTGACCGGCCTGGGCGCCCGCCAGGTGAGGGCGCTCATCGACAGCGGCACCGTCACGGGCGGCATGCTGCCCAAGGTGCGCGCGGCGCTGGAGGCGGTGCAGGCCGGCGTCGGCAGCGCGCACATCATCGACGGACGCGTGGAGCACGCGGTGTTGCTGGAGATCTTTACGGACAAGGGCGTGGGCACCCTGATCCGCGGGCGGCGCTCGTGACCGCCGCATCGGGAACGGAACGGGGGTTTGAAAACGGCCGCAGGGCCGCGGGCCATGGCGATAGCGCCACGCTGGATTCACCGCCAGCGGGGACGCCTGCGGGCAACGACCGCACGGCGGCGGCTTCCGGGAGGAAAGCGGGTCGGTCACGACCCGCCGCGCGCGGCGGCCGTCGCCGGCAGATCCTGGAGGCGCTGGCGCGGGAATTGGAGGCCCGCCCCGGCGATCACATCACCACCGCCGCGCTGGCCCGGGCCGTGGGCGTGTCCGAGGCGGCGCTCTACCGGCACTTTCCCAGCAAGGCGAGGATGTTTGAGGAGCTGATCGCCTTCGCCGAGGACACCGTCTTCGGCTTTCTCCACCGCCTGGTGACGGAACAGCCCCGGGTGGCCGATCGCTGCGAGCAGACCATCCTCGCGCTGCTGAGTTTCAGTGAACGCAATCCAGGCATCACGCGGATCCTGATCGGCGACGCCCTGACCGGCGAAAATGAGCGACTGCGCGACCGCGCAGTGCGGTTCTTTGAACGACTGGAAACCGAGTTGCGTCAGTGGCTGCGCACCGTGGTGTTGACGGGATCGCCAAGGTTGCGCATGGGCGCATCCGCCGCCGCCAGCCTGCTGCTGGCTTACGCCGTGGGAAGAATGACGGAATTTGTGCGCAGTGGGTTTCGTTCCGTGCCGACGGCGCATTGGCCGGAGATCTGGCCCGCGCTGGGGGCGGCCCTGTTCGAATAACCGCCGCCCCGGCGGGGCACCCTCAGGGTTTGTCCGCTGCTGCCGCGGAAGCCTTGGGAGGATTTTGTTTCAACTGGCGGTAACGGGCGATGTCGGCGTCAAATTGGCCGCGCACCGCCGTTTCCTCCTCTTTCTTGCTGGCGATGAAGTCCTCGTTTTTCTTGATCTGCCCGCGCACGCTTTCAATGTCGGCCTGCAGCTTGTCGTTCGGTTTTTCCCCGCGCCGCTCCAGATCCGCGGCCTGGGCGATGCGGGCGTTCAAGTCCCCCTTGAGTTTTTCGATGTAATTCTGGGTGATGTTGATCTGCGACTCGATGGCCGCAATCCTGCCGTCGCGCGCCATGACCATGTCATCCTCGGAATTATAGGTTTCCAGCAGCACGCGGTCCTTGGCCGCCTGCTCGGCCGCGACCTTCTCCTCCGCCGCCTTCTGTTCGGCCGCGGCCTTTTCCTGGGCAATCTCCTCCGGCGTCTTGGCGCGCTCGGTCTTGCCGGTGACGATGCCGGTCTTGTTTATTTGCGTGGTCTCCTGCTGCGAGTATTCCGGCGGCACCACATTGCCGCACTCCTTGATGCCGTCCTTGTTGGTCCAGCACTTGATGGCGGCGGCCGGAACGGACGCCAGGCAACCCGCGGCGAAAAACAAAAGGGCCAGCCGATTGCGATGAGAATTCATGGGTACCTCCCCCGGGGTCGGCGAAAACTTTAAGTCAGGAATTTAGCGGTTCCGCTCATATTTCGGTTCGACCCGGAAATTATACTCCTTCAATTCCGCTGCAAAAACCATCAGGCGCCGCCGGCCGCCCCATGGCGGGCGCTGTAGGCCCGCACCCGCTGCAACTCGTTCTGCATGGCCGGCTTTCCGCCCAGGAATTCCAGCAAGTCGTGCAGCGTGATGACGCTGATGACGCGCAGGGCGTGACGCTCCTCGATTTCCTGAACGGCGGATAAACGGCCGCTGCCGCGCTCCTGCCGGTCCAGGGCGATCACCACGCCCGCGGGAACGGCGCCCGCCGCCGTGATCAATTTGACCGACTCGTTGACGGAGGTGCCGGCGGAGATGACGTCATCGATGATCAACACGCGTCCCTTGAGCGGCGCGCCCACCAGTCCGCCGCCCTCGCCGTGATCCTTGTCCTCCTTGCGATTGAAACAGTACGGCACGTTGCGCCGGTGTTCCCGGAACAGGGCAATGGCTGCGCCGGCGGCCAGCGCGATGCCCTTGTAGGCCGGGCCGAAGAGCATGTCGAATTGCAATCCGGAATCTTGAATGGCCCTGGCGTAGCAACGTCCCAGTTGATCCAACGCCGCGCCGCTGTTGAACAACCCGGCGTTGAAGAAGAAGGGGCTTTTGCGTCCGGATTTCAATACGAAATCGCCGAAGCGCAGCACTTGATGTTGAAGCGCGAATTCTATGAATTCTTTCTGGTATGCCTGCATGATGTAGTAGGCTAACGCGTGCCCCTGAACCACCCATCATAAAGGAGCGCCGCGTGCGGGTCATTACTCTCAATGTCAACGGCATCCGCTCCGCCGCCCGCAAGGGTTTTTTTGCCTGGCTTTCCAAACAGCGCGCCGATGTCGTGTGCCTGCAGGAAATCAAGGCCCAGGCCGATCAACTGACGCCGGAGATGTTGAATCCGAAAGGCTTCAAGGGCTACTTTCATCTGGCGGAGAAAAAGGGCTATTCCGGCGTGGCGCTTTACTGCCGCAGACCGCCGGACGAAATCATGGAGGGCGTGGGCAGGGACGATCTGGACCGTGAAGGCCGGTATCTCGAGGCGCGCTATGGCAACCTGAGCGTGGCGTCCGTTTATCTGCCGTCCGGCTCCTCGGGAGAGGAGCGCCAGCGGGTCAAATTTGCGTTTATGGATCACTTCATGCCGGCGCTGAAAAGGATGCGCCGCAACGGGCGCAGTTACATCCTCTGCGGCGACTGGAACATCGCCCATCAAAACATTGATCTCAAAAACTGGCGGAGCAACCAGAAGAATTCCGGATTCCTGCCGGAGGAGCGCGCCTGGTTGACGCGGTTGTTTGACGAGGTCGGTTACGTCGACGCCTTTCGCGTGGTCAACCAGAAGCCGGAGCAATACACCTGGTGGTCAAACCGCGGGCAGGCCTGGGCCAAGAACGTGGGCTGGCGCATCGACTACCAGATTGTCACCCCTGATCTACGCCCCGTCATCAAGCGCGCGGCAATTTACAAGGAGGAACGTTTTTCCGATCACGCCCCGCTCACCATGGACTACGATTTGAAAATTTGATCCCCGGGGATTTTACTCGGTGAAGAATTGCTGTTCGAACGTGGCGGTGTAGGGTTCCTTGCCGCCCTCCGGTGTCACCTGAAGGGTGAACTTGAGCGTTTCCTCGTTGTTGACCGCGAACTCGCCGAGGTAATAGACGGAGTCCTTCTCGGTGATTTCCCGCAGGTTGATGGTGCGCAACTGGGCGCTCAAGTTGGCCGCGGTGGCGCTGACCGCGGCCTTCACCGGCACGGTGCCGGTCGCGGTTTTCTTCAGCACGGATACGTTGAGCACACCCCTGCCCTTGCTGCGGGTGATGCCGTAGCGCTTGGCCACCTCGGCCTGCAACAGGTCGCTGGCGAAGGCGTTGTAGTGCACGGTGTAATCGCCGAAGGTCATGGACTGCTCGGCCGCCGCCGCTCCGGCCCATGCCAGCAGCATGACCAGCAGGTTTGCACCACAGCATTTGCGTATCAGTGCGCGCATAATCCCTCCCTGACACTGTTGCGGTAACTATAGCAGACCGGTGCAGGTCGAAAAGATTTCTACTCCCTCTCATGCTGCCCCGCACAAAAGCGGGAAGCGGAACCCGCGTGTTTTTCAACCAGCGGCGTCGGATAACCAGGGGGGAAAACGCCGGGGATGGGCAATGGCTATCTGTTTATCGCGACTGCGCACGCCGGCGAGAAACCGGACGGCGGAGGATGGCACGTCGAATTCCAACGCCAGCCACGCCGCCAATGCCTGGTTGGCGGCGCCGTCAACGGGTGGTGCCTTGAGCCTGACCTTGATGCGACCGCCATGCCGGCCGGCATAGCCTGTTCTGGCGGCACGGGACTGCACGTGCAAATTCAGGACCAGTGCGTCGCCGCGCCGTTCAAACGCGGCGTCCATCAGCCGACGCTGCGGGCGAGATCGAACAGGGGGTCGACCAGCAGGATCAATGTGAGATTCAAAAAAATAAACGCCAGCATCGGGGAAAGATCAAAACCACCCATCGCCGGCAGATACCGGCGCACCGGTTTCAAAATCGGCTCGGCCAGCAATTCGGCGAGTTCCGCCACCGGATTGTACTGCTGCGGCATGAGCCAGCTGAACGCCCATTGCAGCAGCACCGCGGTGATAAACACATACACCGCGATGCGCAGCAGCTCCGCGGTGATGATCAATCCCAGGGGCAATGGCGCGGGAAGGTAACCATACAGTACGCTGATGATGAGGCTCTCGACGGCCTGCAAACCCAGCATCAACAGCACCGCCGCCCAGTCCACCCCCTTGTAACCCGGAATCATTCGCCGCAGGGGGCGCAGCGCGGGATTGGTGAACGACACCAGCGCCCGTGCCAGCGGGTTGTAATAGAAGCAGTCGGCGCCGACGACGTGCAGCAGAAAACGCACCATGATTGCGCCGATGTACAGACTCATCAAGGTCTGGATCAGATAGCTCAATGCCGTCACCAGATAATTGGCGGCCATTCACTGTGCTCCGTATTGGCGCGCGAGCTCGGCGCTGCGGGCCTTGGCGGCACTGAGCGCGCGCTCGAAAATTTCCGACAGACCGGCCTCCTGCATGACGCGGAGGGCACGCTCGGTGGTGCCGCCTTTTGATGTGACCTGCGCCCTGAGCGCGGCGGGGTCGGCGCCGCTCTCCGCGGCCATGCGCGCGGTGCCCAGCGCGGTCTGCGTCACCAGCAGGCGCGCCTGTGCGGCCGTCAGACCGAGCTTCTGCGCCGCGGACTGCATCAATTCCATGATGAGGAAAAAATACGCCGGCCCGCCGCCGGAGACGGCCGTGATCGAGTCGATCTGTTCCTCCTCATCCACCCAGACCACGGCCCCGACGGCGCGCAGGACATCCTCCGCAAGGGCGCGTTGCGTCGCGGTGACGCCGGGGGCGGCGTACAGGCCGCTGACGCCACAGCGCAGCAGCGCCGGCGTATTCGGCATGGCGCGAATGATGGGCACGTCGCCCAGCCAGCGCGAAAGATCGCGGGTGGCGATGCCGGCGGCGATCGAAATCAACAGCGGTCGTGACGTGGCCAGGGCGGGGGCCAGCTGCGTGGCGACCGTGCGCACCTGCTGGGGTTTGACGGCCAGCACAACCACGTCTGCGCCATCCACGACCTCGACATTATCGCCGGCGGTGGCGGCCGGAAAGTTTTGTTGGAGCGCCGCCAGTCGGGCGGCGTCGGCATCGGCGGCGCGGATCCGTGCCGCGGGATGGCCGTTGGCGATGAGGCCGCCGATGAGACAGCGACCCATGTTGCCGGCGCCGATGAACGCGAGGAGGGGCGATGCAGTGGTCATGCGGTGCGGATTTTCTCAGGCCGGCGCGGTTCTGTATACAGGCAGGCGCCGTTGTTCGCCGGGGCGGCGTCAAGGCCGCGGCCCGAACAAGGCGGTGCCTATGCGCACACAGGTGGCGCCTTCAAGTATGGCGGCCTGCAGGTCGGCGCTGGTGCCCATGGAGAGGGTATCGAACCCATGGCGCTCCCTGCAGCGTGCATAGATTTGCGCCAGCGCACGGCAGGCCTGTCGCTGCCGCTCAAGCGCGGTTTCGGGGGCGGGCAGCGCCATGAGGCCCCGCAGGCGCAAGCGCGGCAGGCCGGCAATCGCCTCCAGCAACGGCTCGACGGCGTCGGGCGCGACACCGGACTTGCTGGTCTCGCCGCTGATGTTGACCTGCACGCAGACGTTGAGCGGCGCCCACCCGGCCGGCCGCTGTTCGCTCAGCCGCCGGGCGATCCTGTCACGGTCCACCGTGTGCACCCAATCGAAGGCCCGGGCGATCTCGGCGGTCTTGTTGGACTGCACCCGGCCGATGAAATGCCAGGTCAGATTCAAATCGCGCAGCGCCTCGATCTTGGGCAGGGCCTCCCGGACGTAATTTTCCCCAAAGTCTCTCTGTCCGAGAGCCGCCAGAAGCCGAATCCGCTCAACAGGCTGGGTTTTGCTTACAGCCACCAAACGCACCACCCCCGCAGGCCGTCCAGCCTGACGGGTGGCCTGATCAATGTGTTCACGGACTGCTTGAAAAGGCCGGCTAAAAGGGTTCATATTTCCGATGCTGGCGATATACTTGGACGAAGAGGGGCGGCCCCGCCTTGTCGCCAGCGTCCTCACATAACGAGAATATTACGTCAAATCAGGAGATGACAGATGGATATCGGTGAATTGCTGGCGTTCAGCGTCAAGAACGGCGCCTCGGACCTGCATTTGTCGGCGGGCCTGCCGCCCATGATTCGCGTCGACGGCGACGTGCGGCGGATCAACGTGCCACCGATGGATCATCGCGAGGTGCATGATCTGGTCTACGACATCATGAACGACAAACAACGCAAGGACTATGAGGAATTCCTCGAATGCGACTTCTCGTTCGAAATCCCCAACCTGGCGCGCTTCCGCGTCAATGCCGCCAACCAGAACCGCGGCGCCTTCGCCGTGTTCCGCACCATTCCCTCCATCATCAAGACGCTGGAGGAGCTCAAATGCCCGAAGATTTTCAAGGAGATTTCCGAGTATCCGCGCGGCGTGGTGCTGGTCACGGGACCCACGGGGTCTGGCAAATCGACGACGCTGGCGGCGATGATCAATCACATCAACGAGAACGAGTACGGCCACATCCTGACCATCGAGGATCCGATTGAATTCGTGCATACCAGCAAGAAGTGCCTCATCAACCAGCGCGAGGTGCACCGCGACACGCTGGGATTCAACGAGGCCCTGCGCTCGGCCCTGCGCGAGGATCCCGATTCCATCCTGGTCGGCGAGATGCGCGATCTGGAGACCATCCGGCTGGCGCTGTCCGCCGCCGAAACCGGCCACCTCGTGTTCGGCACGCTGCACACGAGTTCGGCGGCCAAGACCATCGACCGCATCGTGGATGTGTTTCCGGCCGCGGAGAAGGACATGGTGCGCGCCATGCTGTCGGAGTCCCTGCGCGCCGTGATTTCACAGACCCTGTGCAAGAAAATCGGTGGCGGACGCGTGGCGGCGCATGAAATCATGATCGGCACGCCCGCCATCCGCAACCTGATCCGTGAGAACAAAATCGCGCAAATGTACTCGGCGATTCAGACCGGCCAGTCCTTCGGCATGCAGACGCTGGATCAAAACCTGCAGGAACTGGTGAGCAAGAACCTCATCACCCGGCAGGAGGCCCAGTCCAAGGCCGCCAACAAAGACTCGTTCAAATAATTCCAGCCGCCGGAAGCGCCCTCATACCGGCGGGAGGAGGTTGAAAAATGGAACGCGAACAAGCCATCAAATACATGCGCGATTTGCTGAAGCTGATGGTGGACAAAAAGGGGTCCGACCTGTTCATCACCGTGGACTTCCCCCCCGCCATCAAGGTGGACGGCAAGGTGGCGCCGGTGTCCAAGACCAAGCTGACGCCGGAAAACACCAAGTCGCTGGCGTACGCCATCATGAACGACCGCCAGCTGAAGGAGTTCGAGGCCACCAAGGAGTGCAACTTCGCCATTGCGCCGGCCGGCATCGGCCGCTTCCGCGTCAACGCCTTCGTGCAGCAGGGCTACACCGGCCTGGTGCTGCGCACCATCGAGACCAAGGTGCCGACGCTGGACGGCTTGGGGCTCCCCCCGGTGATGAAGGAAATCGCACTCACCAAGCGCGGGCTGGTCATCATGGTGGGCGGCACCGGCTCCGGCAAATCGACGTCACTCGCGGCGATGATCAATCACCGTAACGAAAACTCCTACGGCCACATCATCACCATCGAGGATCCCATCGAATACGTCCACCCGCACAAGAACTGCATCATCATGCAACGCGAGGTGGGCGTGGACACCGATGACTGGGAGATTGCCCTCAAGAACACCCTGCGGCAGGCGCCGGACGTCATCCTGCTCGGCGAAATCCGCGACCGTAACACGATGGAATTCGGCATCGCCTTCGCCGAGACCGGCCATCTGGCCATGGCCACGCTGCATGCCAACAGCGCCAACCAGGCGCTCGATCGCATCATCAACTTCTTCCCGCAGGAGCGCCACCAGCAGCTGTTCATGGACCTGTCGCTGAACCTGAAGGCGGTGATCTCGCAGCGACTGTTGAAGAAGGTGGACGGCAAGGGCCGGGTGGCGGCCATCGAGGTGATGCTGAACTCGCCGTTGATCGCCGATCTGATTCTGAAGGGCGAGATTCACATGATCAAGGAAATCATGGCCAAGTCCAATGAGATCGGCATGAAGACCTTCGACCAGGCGCTGTTCGATCTGTACGAGGCGGACATGATCAGCTTCGAGGACGCGCTGCGCAACGCCGATTCCATGAACGAACTGCGGCTGCGCATCAAGCTGGAGGGCAAGGCCGCCAAGGGCAAGGACCTGCGCGACGACGTCAAGCATCTGTCCCTGCAGGAAGACGAGAAAAAGGGCCTGATGCGGTAGGCAGTCCGCCATCCACTTCAAACGTAGGGACGCACACATGGACATCCTGCCGTACCTGAAGCTGCTGGTCGAAAAGAAGGGCTCCGATCTGTTTTTCAGCGCCGGCTCGCCGGTCAAGATCAAGATCGAAGGCCAGGTCAATTCCGTGGGCAAGACGATCCTCACCGGCGAACTAGTCAAGGCCGCCGCCTACGCCATCATGACCGAGCGCCAGATGAAAATCTTCGAGGACAAGCTGGAGGCGGATTTCGCCATTTCACTGCCGGACAAGTCCGCGCGCTTTCGCGTCAATGTCTTCCGCCAGCGCGGCGAGGTCTCCATCGTCATCCGCCTGGTGCCGAGCAAGATCCCCACCATCGACGAACTGGGCCTGCCGGAGATCCTGAAGACCCTGGTCATGCACAAGCGCGGACTCATCCTCATGGTCGGCGCGACCGGCTCGGGGAAATCCACCACGCTGGCGGCGATGATCGATCACCGCAACCGCAACATGGCCGGCCACATCCTCACCATCGAGGATCCGGTGGAATTCTCCCATCCCAACCACAAGGCCATCGTCAACCAGCGTGAGGTGGGCGTGGACACGCTGTCGTATCACAACGCGCTCAGGGCCTCGCTGCGTGAGGCGCCGGACGTGATTTTAATCGGCGAGATTCGCGACCGCGAAACCATGGAGGCGGCGCTGGAACTGTGCAACACCGGGCATCTGGCGCTGTCGACCCTGCACGCCAACAACGCCAACCAGGCGATGGAGCGCGTCATCAACCTGTTCCCGCAGGATCTGCACAAGCAGCTGTTTCTGGATCTCGCGCTCAACGTGCGCTCGGTGATTTCCCAGCGGCTGGTGCAGGGGGTGGACGGCCGGCGCGTGGCCGCCATCGAAATCATGATCAACACGCCGCACATCGCCGACCTCATCCTCAAGGGCCAGATTGGCGACATCAAGGCGGCGATGGAGGGCAGCGGCGCCAAGGGCATGCAGACCTTCGACATGGCGTTGTACAACCTCTACAAAGAGGAGCGCATCACGCTCGAGGAGGCGCTGAACAACGCCGACTCCAGGACCAATCTCGAAGCGAAGATTAATTTCGGATGACCGCCGCACCTGGATCCGCCGCGCCGCCGCCGGCAGTCGCCCCCGAACTTCCCCCCAAACCCGAGGAACCCCTGGCGGGCGAGTGCTGCGGACGCGGCTGCATCAATTGCGTATGGATTTACTACGAACAGGCGCTTGGCCGCTGGCGGCGGCAATGCGAGGAAATCGGCGCCCGCCGCGCCGCCGCGGATGCGCGCCCCGTTGATCCCCCTGTTCCCTGAACAGCCGCCGCGGTTATTGAAAAATCACGGTCTTCGCGTCGAACACCGGACCCTCCACGCAAACGCGCTTCATCGCCGGACCATCAAGTGTTCGTGTGAGCACCGTGCAGCCGGCGCAGCCGCCGACGGCGCAGGCCATGTACTCCTCCAGCGAGAGTTGACAGGGCAGCGCATATTTCTCCGCCAGCATCTGGACGGCCTTGAGCATGGGCGTGGGGCCGCAGGCGAAGACTTCCACCTGCCCCCGTTCGGCGACGGGCAGGGCGTCGAGCCATAATCGCGCAAGGCCGGTCACCACGCCTTCAAAGCAGCCCGGGTAACCCTGCCGGCTTGCCAGTCGGCAGGGGATGCGCCAGTCTTCCAGCAACGGCATGGTGGCAATGACGCCGTCCGGCATGCCGGGCACCAGTATCGTCGAGGGCCGAGGGGTGAACGGGAAGGGCACCTCGGAGCCCATGAGCACCAGCGGCGCGGGAGCACGCGCTTGCCGCATGTGCTCGGCAAGGAACAACATCGGCGGAATGCCGACGCCTCCGCCAATCAGAAGCGGCCTGGCGCGATAATCGTCGAGCTTGAAAGGCACGCCGATCGGTCCAATCAGGCTCACCTGCTCGCCGGCCTTGCGATTGGCCAGACGTTCGGTGCCCAGACCGTGCCGCTTGTACAGAATCTCAATCCAACCTTCACTGGCGTTCACCCGCATCAACGACATCGGCCTGCGCATGGGCAGGGCGGGATCGCATTGCAGATGGACAAAACTGCCGGGCCTTGCCCGGGCCGCGATTTGCGCAGCCGCCAGACGCACAACGTGCTGATGTCCGGGAAGCGCATCCTGCCGCTGCACGACGCCGTTCTCCACCACCAGGGTGCCGCGCTGTTCTGGGCCGTAAGCCATGTGTCCGGATGAAAAGGATGTGACGGAAAGGGTGGGCAGTGTAGCAGGATTTTGATGGGGACCGAGGTTTCGGCATTCAAGAACGCGCAAAGATTCCCGGCTGTTGTCCTGCCGGGGGCATGTCAGTTCGTGCAGCCTGTCGCATGACGGGCGCCGCAAAGAAGACCCTCCCCCGTCTTATTGGCGGGTTTGGCGCAGCCCGTGCCGGCCCTCACGACCGGCCCGCCCCTGACACATCAACGGCAAACGCATTCAGTCCGCTTTGTGGAGCGGCGCAATCCCGGTACCCGGACGGATTCACCGGGGCTGATCGGATGGCGAGCAATTAAATCAACGGGACGATGAGCAGGGCGACGATGTTGATGATCTTGATGAGCGGATTGACGGCGGGGCCGGCGGTGTCCTTGTAGGGATCGCCGACGGTGTCGCCGGTGACGGCGGCCTTGTGCGCCTCGCTCTTCTTGCCGCCGTGATGGCCGTCCTCGATGTACTTCTTGGCGTTGTCCCAGGCGCCGCCGCCGGTGGTCATGGAGATGGCGACGAAGATGCCGGTGACGATGGTGCCGACCAGGAGCCCGCCCAGCGCGCGTGCGCCGGCGTCCCCGCCCATGAGCAGCCCCATGCCGAAGGCGACGATGATCGGCACCAGCACCGGCAGCAACGAGGGGATCATCATTTCCTTGATGGCGGCGGTGGTGAGCATTGCAACCGCCCGCGAATAATCGGGCTTGGCCTTGCCCTCCATGATGCCCTTGATCTCCTTGAACTGGCGGCGCACCTCGATGACCACGGCGCCGGCGGCGCGGCCGACGGCCTCCATCGCCATCGCCCCGAAGAGATAAGGCACCAGGCCGCCGATGAAGAGGCCGATGATGATGGCCGGGTCGTTGAGCATGAACACCACCTGTTTGCCCGCCGCCTCCAGGCTGTGCGTGAAATCCGCGAACAGTACCAGCGCGGCCAGGCCTGCCGAGCCGATGGCGTAGCCCTTGGTCACCGCCTTGGTGGTGTTGCCGACCGCGTCCAGCGGATCGGTGATGGCGCGGATCTCCTTGGGCAGGTGCGCCATCTCGGCGATGCCGCCGGCGTTGTCGGTGATCGGGCCGTAGGCGTCGAGCGCGACGATGATGCCGGTCATCGACAGCATGGCGGTCGCCGCGACGGCGATCCCGTAAAGACCGGCCAGATGGTGGGCGCCATAGATCGAGGCGCACACCGCCAGCACCGGCAGCGCGGTCGCCTTCATCGACACGCCGAGGCCGGCGATGATGTTGGTGGCGTGGCCGGTGGTGGAGGCCTGCGCGATGTGCTTCACGGGCCCAAACTGCGTGCCGGTGTAGTACTCGGTGATCCACACCATCGCCGCGGTGAGCGCGAGGCCAATCAGTGCGCAGCCGAACAGCGGCATGGCGTCCGCGCCCATCATTGTCTTGGTGACAAAGTAGAACGCTATCGCCGCGAGCACGCCGGCGACAATGAGGCCTTTGTAGAGCGCGCCCATGATCGAGCCGCCGGGCGAGGCCCGGACGCAGAAGGTGCCGAGGATGGAGGCGACGATCGACACGCCGCCCAGCACCAGCGGATACAGCACGGCGTTGGCGTTGTCCTTCATCATGAGCCCGCCGAGCAGCATGGTGGCGACCACGGTCACGGCGTAGGTCTCGAACAGATCGGCGGCCATGCCGGCGCAGTCGCCGACGTTGTCGCCGACATTGTCGGCGATCACCGCCGGGTTGCGCGGATCGTCCTCGGGAATGCCGGCCTCGACCTTGCCGACCAAGTCGGCGCCGACGTCGGCGCCCTTGGTGAAGATGCCGCCGCCCAGACGGGCGAAGATGGAGATGAGCGAGGCGCCGAAGGCCAGTCCCACCAGCGCGTGCAGCGCTTCCTCACCGCCCAGACCCGTCTTCAGCAACGCCGCGTAGTAGCCGCTGACGCCGAGCAGGGCCAGCCCCACCACCAGCATGCCGGTGATGGCGCCGCCGCGGAAGGCGACTTGCAAGGCGGCGTTCAAGCCGTTCTTCGCCGCCTCCGCGGTGCGCAGATTGGAGCGCACCGAGATGTTCATGCCGATGAAGCCGGTGGCGCCGGAGAGCACCGCGCCGATCAGGAAACCGGTGGCCGTCCTGGCGCCCAGCGCGTACCAGATGACCGCGAAAAGAACGACGCCGACGATGGCGATGGTGCGGTACTGGGTGGCAAGATACGCCGCCGCGCCGGTTTGCACCGCGGCGGCGATTTCGCGCATGCGCTCGCTGCCCTGCGGACGGGACAATATCCATTGGATCGACCAGGCGCCGTACACGATGGCCAGCAAGCCGCAGGCCAGCGCGAGGAGTAATGCGTGAGACATGCTTGATTCCCCCGGAAAGTCGTTGGTTCTAATTCATTGAACAACCCCCGCCTATATGGCGAGGGCTTCGATCAGGGTCGGCTGAAGCCGACTGTAAAAATCCCCCGTTCGTTGCCCCCTTTATTAAAGGGGGCAGACAGCCGTGCAGCGGCTGTCGGGGGATTTCACTGCCTTTTGCACCGACGGGTGCGCATTCTACTTCAGAACAAAGCCGGACGTCAGCCGCTTTTTGACCGGCGCGTTTTTGAGCCGGACGTATTTCGGCAGGCCGTCCTGGTAGGGCGGATAGTCCTCGCCGCGGATGAGCGGGGCGAGATAGGCGCGGCATTTGGGCGTGATGCCGAAGCCGTCGTCGGTGATGAAATCGCGCGGCATCATCTTCTCGTGATTGGCGACCCGCTCCAGCTCGGCCACGCCGATCTTCCAGCGATAGGGCCTGTTCGAGACGCGCACGATGGCCGGCATGACGGCGTTGCGTCCCTGGAGCGCCAGTTCCACGGCCGCCCTGCCGACCGCGTAGGCCTGCTCCGCGTCGGTCTTCGAGGCCACGTGCCGCGCCGCGCGTTGCAGATAATCCGCCACCGCCCAGTGATACTTGAGCTTCAACTGCTGCTTGATCAGCGCAGCGATCACCGGCGCCACGCCGCCCAGTTGGGCGTGACCGAAGGCGTCGCGCAGCCCCTGGTCGGAGAGGAATTTCCCGTCGGCGCCCTTGACGCCCTCCGAAACCACGACCGAACAGTAACCGTATTTCCTGACGCACTCTTCGACCCGGCCGAGAAAACGCGCCGGATCGAAGGGCACCTCCGGAAACAGGATGACGATGGGCAGTTCAAGATCCTTGTCGGAGGCGAGCCCGCCCGCCGCCGCGATCCAGCCAGCGTGGCGGCCCATCACCTCAAGCACGAACACCTTGGTCGAGGTCTTCGCCATGCTGGCGACGTCCAGCGTCGCCTCGCGCGTGGACACGGCGATGTACTTGGCCACCGAGCCGAAGCCCGGGCAGCAGTCGGTGATCGGCAGATCGTTGTCCACCGTCTTCGGCACGTGCACCGCGATGATGGGATAGCCCAGCTGCCCGCCGAGCTGGGAGATCTTGAGGCAGGTGTCGGCCGAATCGCCGCCGCCGTTGTAGAAGAAGTAGCCGATGTCGTGCGCCTGGAACACCTCGATCAGGCGTTCGTATTCGGCGCGGTTCTGGTCCACCCCCTTGAGCTTGTAGCGGCACGATCCGAAGGCGCCGGCGGGCGTGTGCCTGAGCGCGCGGATGGCGGTCGGCGATTCCTTGCCGGTGTCGATCAGATCCTCCAGCAGCGCGCCGATGATGCCGTTGCGGCCGGCGTAAACCCTGCCGATGCGCCGGCGGTGCTTGCGCGCGGTTTCAATGACGCCGCAGGCGCTGGCGTTGATCACGGCGGTGACGCCGCCGCTCTGGGCGTAAAAGGCGTTGCGGGGGTTCATGGTGGCTTATAATGCGGTGAAATGGATGATGGAAAGCGCGCATAGTAACGTGCCGAAAACATTACGCAAAGCTGGTAGGGCCGGAACCGCGCCCGGCGCGGGCAGTCCAATCATCCGGCATGCCGGCGCGCCGTGACACCCCATGAGGCTCCGTCCCCTGATTCTCCTGATCCTGCTGCTGGGGCCGCCGCCGGCGGCCGCCGTGGAGGAGCTGCCGGACATGGGCGATTCCGCCGGCAGCCTGGTCTCGCCGGAACAGGAGTTCAGGGTGGGCGAGGCCTTCTTGCGCGACCTGCGCGCGCACCAGCAGGTAGTCGACGACCCGGAGTCGGAGGCCTACATCAACGCGCTGGGCCACCGGCTGTCGTCATTCGCCGAGGGACAGACCAATCCCTTCACCTTTTTCGTGGTCGACAGTCCCGTGATCAACGCCTTCGCGGTTCCGGGCGGGTTCATCGGCGTGCACGCGGGCCTCATCCTGCAAACCCAGAACGAGAGCGAACTGGCCTCCGTGCTGGCGCACGAAATTTCGCACATCACCCAGCGTCATGCCGCCCGCACCTTCGAGGCCGCCAGCCGGCTCAGCCTGCCCTCGGCGGTGGCTATGCTTGGCGCCATCGCACTTGGCGTGGTGGCGCCACAGGCCGGCCAGGCGGCCATCGCGGCGGTCGCCGCCGGCCAGCAGCAATACGCCCTCAATTTCACGCGCGCCAATGAAGAGGAGGCCGACCGCATCGGCATGCAACTGCTGGTGCAGTCCGGCTTCAATCCGGAGGCCATGGCGGATTTCTTCGAGCGCCTGCAGACCGCCAACCGGTACAACGATCCGGCCAGCGTCCCCGAATTTTTGCGCACCCACCCCGTGACCAGCAACCGCATCGCCGAGGCGCGGGCGCGCGCCGACAGGTATCCCAAGCGCCGTTACCAGGAAAGCATCGCCTTTTATCTCGCCCGGGCGCGGCTGCACGTGCTGACCGCGAGGAACCCGCGCGACGTGGTGCGCCTGTACGAGGACAATCTGCGCAACGGCCAGTACCAGGTGGCGGAGGCGACGCGTTACGGCCATGCGCTGGCGCTGGCCGCCGCCGGTGAACACGATCAGGCGCGCCGGGAGCTTGAACGGCTGTCGAAGGCCGCGCCCGACGAGGCCGCCTACCTGCTTGCGCTGGCCGGCCTCGATGTCGACGACGAACAGTACCCGCGCGCGCTGCAGACCTACCGCAAGGTGTTGCAACTCTATCCGGATTACCGTCCGGCCGTGCTCGGGCTTGCGCGGGCGCTGCTCTCCGCGGGCCGGGGCGGGGAGGCGCTGCAAACCCTGCGCGACTATACGCGCGAGCATGATCTCGACCCGCGCGGTTATCGCCTGCTGGCCGAGGCCGAGGGCCAGGCGGGCAATCCCATCGAATCGCATCTGGCGCAGGCGGATTATTACTACGCCAACGGCGAACTGCCGCTGGCCATCCAGCAGGTCAAGATCGTCCAGCAGCAGCAAAACAACGCCACCTACTACCAGCGCGAGCGGGCCCAGGCTCATCAGGAAGAGTGGCAGAAGGAGCTGGAGGAGCAGGAGAAGGAGAAAAAGAAGCAGCCGCCATGAGCGCATTTCCCGCCGCGCCCCCCCGCCGTTCTTTTTTGCGAACGTTGCTGTCCGCGGCCGCCGGCCTGCTGGCGCTGGGCGTGGGCCGCGGGGTTTATGCCGCGTGGCCGGCGCGCGCCTTTGCCGCCAGGAGCGAGATGGAGGCCGAACGGGAACTCTTCGCCGAGGACGGCATTGTCGACAGCACGGCGGTACGGGTGGATCTGCCAGCGCTTGCCGAGGACGGCGCGGTGGTGCCGCTCACCATCGACACCGATCTCCCCGCCGTCGAATCGATCAGCGTGTTCAGCGACAAGAATCCCTTCCCCCTCATCGGCCGCTTCGGGTTTGGCGAAGGCGCGGCCGGCGGCTACGTCGCCACGCGCATCAAGCTCGCGGAAACCGCCCATGTGACCGTGATCGTCCGCTCGCAGGGCCGGCTTTACCGCGCGCGGAAATCCGTCACCGTGCTCAAGGGCGGCTGTGACTGATGGACACCACCATAAAAATCAGGGTGACGCTGGAGAATGACACGGCGCTGATCCGCGCCTTGATCCGGCACCCGATGGAAAACGGCCGCCGCCGGGACGAACTGACCGGCGAACTCGTGCCGCTGCATCACATCACCGAGGTGATCTGCACGCACAACGGCCGGCCGGTGATGACCTGCGACTGGGGGCCGGGGATTTCGAAGAATCCCTCGCTCGCCTTCAAGATCAAGCCGGCGCGGCCGGGCGACGCGTTCGCGCTCTCATGGCGCGACAATCTGGGCGGCGGCGACCGGCTCGAAGTCACCATCTAGAACCGATCTCAAAAACGCCGTTCGCCCTGAGGTATCGAAGGGCGAAGCCATATGCCGCATGGGTTGTTCGTGCTTCGATACCTCAGCACGAACGGTTTTCATGCTGGAATATTTTTGAGAAGGTTCTGGCTGATCAAACCACAACACTACCGCTCAGCAGCTGATCCAGCAGTTCAATCCAGTGCTGGACGCGCAGCGGCGTGCCGGTTTGCAGGTGCACCTGGCAGCCGATGTTGGCGGTGAGGATGCGCTGTGGACCGCCGGCGGTCAGCGCCGCGAGCTTTTGATTGCGCAGCGTCAGCGCCAAGGCCGGCTGCAGCAGCGAATACGTCCCCGCCGAGCCGCAGCACAGGTGGGCATCGCGGACCGCCGTGAGATGAAATCCACATTCCCCGAGCAGCGCCTCCACCAATCCCGGCAGTTTCTGGCCGTGCTGGAGCGTGCACGGCGCCTGGAACGCCACCTTCATTTCCGGCAGCGGCACGCGCTTGAGCAGTTCGCGCAGCGCCGCGCGCTCCTGCGCCACGACCTCGCCGATGTCGCGCGCCAGTTGCGAGATCCGCGCGGCCCTGGCCGCATATTTCGGATCATCGCGCAGCCAGTGGCCGTACTCCTTGACGCTGACGCCGCAACCGCTGGCCGTCACCACGACGGCCTCGGCGCCGCGCTCAATCTGCGGCCACCAGGCGTCGATGTTGCGCCGCATGTCGCGCAATGCGGCGCGGTGTTTGCCAAGGTGAAACCGCAGCGCGCCGCAGCAGCCGGCGCCGGGCGCCTCCACCAGCCGGATGCCCAGGCGATCGAGCACCCGCGCCGCGGCGATGTTGATGTCGGGCGCAAGTGAGGGCTGCACGCAGCCGGCGAGCAGCAGCATGAAGCGACGCGGCTGCGTCCGCCGGCTTGCGGACGGCGGGCGCAACGTGGCCGCCGCCGGAATCCTCGCCGCCAGGGCGCGCGGCAGCAGCCATCGGATCCGCCGTCCGATCCGGAGCAGAAACGCGAACAGCCGCCGGCGGGGGATCACCGCCGCCAGCAACGAGCGTTGAAGGTGATCGAACAGCCCCCGGCCGGCACGCCGGTCGGCGATGGGCCGCACCAGATCCAGCAGCCGGCCGTAGTGCACGCCGGAGGGACAGGTCGTTTCGCAATTGCGGCAGGTGAGGCAGCGATCGAGATGCAGTTGCGTCTTGCGTGTCGCCCGGCCGCCCTCCAGCAGCATCTTCATGAGATAAATGCGCCCGCGCGGACCGTCGAGTTCGTCGCCGAGGAGTTGATACGTCGGGCAGGTGGCGTTGCAGAAGCCGCAGTGCACGCACTTGCGCAGGATGGCCCCGGCCTCTATGCCCGCCGGCGTGCCGCGCACGAAACCCGCCAGTCGCGTTTCCATGTTTACAAAAAAGAATACATCCGGCCGGGGTTGAGGATGCCTTGCGGATCGAAAACGTGCTTCAACTTCATGTGCTGATCGCGCAGCATGGTCGGCAGCGGATGAAAGACAGCCATGCGCGTGCCGCCGCGAAACAGCGTGGCATGGCCGCCGACGCGCGAGGCGGCGGACCGAATTTCCTCCGCATCAGCATTCGATTTCAACCAGCGCAGGCCACCGGCCCACTCGTCAAACCAGCGTCCGGCCAGCGGCAGCGGCGGCGTCAGCGGCGGCACGGACAGCCGCCACAGCGGTTCATCGCCATTATTGAAGAACGGATGCGACTGTTCGCGCACCTCCTCCCAGAATCGCAATGCCGGCGCCGCCTCCATGCATTCACCGCCCAGTTTTTTGCACGCCGCCGCCACGGCCTGTTCGCCGCCCTCCAGCCGCACCCATAGATCGTCCCCCGTGGAGGCACTGGCCGCGACGGGCAGCGCCTGTGCGATCCATTCGTTGACCCGCCGCGGTGCGTCCTTCCCGGCGCCGGACAATTTCAATGTCATCGTCGCGCGCGGTCGCGGCACGACCTTGAGCGAAACCTCCAGAATCACGCCCAGCGTGCCGAGCGCGCCGGCCATGAGTCTGGAGATGTCGTAGCCGGCGACGTTCTTGATGACCCGCCCGCCGAAGCGCAGCACGCGCCCGCGGCCGTCGAGCAGGCGCACGCCGAGCACGAAATCGCGCAGCGCCCCCGCCGACAGCCGGCGCGGCCCGGACAGGCCCGCGGCCACCATGCCGCCGATCGTCGCGCCCGGCCCGAAATGCGGCGGATCGAAGGCCAGCATCTGCCCCGCCTTCTCCAAGACGTCCTCCACCTCCGCAAGCGGCGTTCCCGCCCGCGCGGTGATAAACAGCTCGCTCGGCTCATACGCCACCACGCCGCGGCAGCCGCGCGTGTCCAGGAGGTCGCCGTCGACGGCGTTGCCGTAAAAATCCTTGCTGCCGCCGCCGCGGATGCGCAGCGCCCGCCGCGCCGCCGCCGCCGCCTTCACCCGCTCCACCCAGCGCTCTGTTTCCGTCATGACGGGCGCGGTAGTTTTTCGACCACCTTCTAAAAACGCGGCAAATCGGGGAACGACAGCGCGCCGCCGTGCACGTGCATGCGGCCGTACTCGGCGCAGCGGTGCAGCGTCGGCACCGCCTTGCCGGGATTGAGCAGGCCGTGTTCATCGAACGCCGCCTTGACCGCGTGCATGATTTCAAGTTCGTCGCTGCCGAATTGCACGCACATCTGGTTGAGCTTCTCCACGCCCACGCCGTGCTCGCCGGTGACGGTGCCGCCCACCGCCACCGACAGCTCCAGGATCTCGGCGCCGAATTGTTCCGCCTTTTGCGTCTGCTCCGGCCGGTTGGCGTCGTAGAGAATGATGGGATGCAAATTGCCGTCGCCGGCGTGAAACACGTTGGCGCAGCGCAACCCGTATTTCTTCTCCATTTG
Source organism: Gammaproteobacteria bacterium (assembly GCA_021324815.1). GTDB lineage: Bacteria > Pseudomonadota > Gammaproteobacteria > JAJPIJ01 > JAJPIJ01 > JAJPIJ01. Next base: position 89,628 of record JAJPIJ010000006.1, on the reverse strand, counting down.
CGCGATGCTGCGCAGGACGTGCGGCAGGCTTTTGCGCGGGATGGTGCCGTCCACGCAGTAGTAATCCGGCGCCAGCCGCCCCACCGCCGGAAACGCCGCCTTGCGCCCGGCCCAAAGCCTCAGCCGTTCCGCCTCCGAGGATGACACGCGCAGCGTCGTCGCCCCGCCGTCCTTCAGGATGGCGCTCATTTGCGCGATCTGCTCGGCCACATCCTCCGCCGCGCCGTCGGCCTCGCACAGCAGGATGGCCTGCGCGTCGAGCGGATAGCCGGCCTGCGCGTAGGGCTCCACCGCCTCGATGGAGGTCTGGTCCATCATTTCCAGCCCGGCGGGGATGAGGCCGGCGGCGATGATGTCGGCGACCGCCTGGCCCGCCCGCCCCACGTCCGCGAACGCCGCCATGATGACCTGCGCCGCGGCCGGGCTCGGCAGCAGCCGCACCGTGACCTCCGTGATCACCGCCAGCATGCCCTCGGAGCCGGTGATGAGCGCCAGCAGATCGCAGCCCGGCGCGTCCGGCGCCTCGCTCCCCAGCTCCATCACCCCGCCCTCGATGGTGAGGGCGCGCACGCGCAGCACGTTGTGCAGCGTCAGGCCGTATTTCAGGCAATGCACGCCGCCGGAATTCTCGGCGACGTTGCCGCCGATGCTGCAGGCGATCTGGCTCGAGGGATCGGGGGCGTAAAACAGGCGGTGCGGGGCGGCGGCCTCGGAGATGGCGAGATTGCGCACGCCCGGCTGCACGCGGGCGATGCGCGCCAGCGGATCGAAGTGCAGGATGCGGTTGAACTTCGACAGGCTCAGGAGCACGCCGGAAGCGATCGGCAGCGCGCCGCCGGAGAGGCCGGTGCCGGCGCCACGCGCCACCACCGGCACCCGCAGCTCGTGGCAGGCGCGCAGCACCGCCCGCGCCTGCGCCTCGTCCTCCGGCAGCGCCACCGCGAGCGGCAGCTGACGGTACATCGTCAGCCCGTCACATTCATAGGGCTTGATGTCCTCCGCGGCGTGCAGCAGCGCGCCGCGGGGCAGCGCCGCCCGCAACCGCTTCAGCAGTTGGGCGCGCCCGGATCGCGGCCAGAGGGACATGGGGCGAATCATCGCAGTTTCCCCGCCCGCATCTCAATACCGGGACACCGCTCATAAATCCCCGCGGGGGATGCGTTGCCGGCTGCAAGGTCGCGGCTGCAGGGCGCCACGGCGGTCGCGGCGCCCGCCGGCGGCGCGGGTCGTCATGGCGATCCAGATTGCGAGGAGGGCCTGCGAAGCGGGGCGCGCTCATCTCCGCTGCGACAGCAGCCCGCCGCTCTTGTCGCGGTGATGAAACGCGGCGCGCAGACAGGCCGACTGCCACAGGGTTTGCAAACGCGGCGTGCCCCGTTGCACCGCGTGACGAAGCGTGCGAAATCCCCGGACGATGTTGCCGGCGCACACCCGCGGCCCGAGACTGCAATGGTCGCCCCACTCTTTTCCGCCGCCGGGCAGGCGCGCGGGATCGGCGGCGGCCAGGTGCAGCGGCCCCAAGCCCATGCGCCGGAAGGCGTTGTACAGGGGAGGGATCGCGGTGAACAACGCGCAGCGATAACCGGCGTTGTACAAATACGCGGTCACCGCCGCGATCAGCCAGCGTGACTGGCCGGGCGCGGTCAGCGCCATGTGGCCGAGCTCGACGATTTCCGCGCGGGTGACGGCCAGTCCAAGTTCGCGGCCGATGAGCAACTCGGCGGGCGCGTCAAGATAGTGCTCGGCGAAAAAGGCCCGGCCGGTTCCCTCGCGCAGCCCGACCGCCGCATGCAGGACGTTGCCGCCTTCGAAGCCGAGGAGGTCGGGATAGAATTCACACACTGCCGCGCCGTGCCTGCGCCGGAAGCTGTCGCAAATCATGTCTTCGAGGCGCCACCTGCCGGCCGCTCCCCGCGAATAAAGCCGCAACGTCAGCAGCGCGGGCGGTTCATTGAACGCCGGCGGCGGAACGGCGGCGCCGGGGGCCGGGGCCGGCATCACGCCGGGCGCGCTTTGCATGGGCACCTCCTCCTGCATGAACCACCGTCCGCGAGGCAAGGGCCATGCCAGGAGAACGATCTCCTGACGAACCTCGGAGGCGGGCGGGGGGAGGGGCGCGTTTCATTGCCGCGAGGACGGTGTCCCTGCAAATTGAGTCTGCAAGAATGGTCGTGATGATCGAGAAATCATCCGCCGCCGGTTTTTTTCCGGCAGTCGCCGGTTCCGGGGCCCGCTTCGCCGGGCACGTCCAGGCTCGCTAGGATCTTCACGCGCTTATCTATGCTGCAACCGGAGACGTAACCGATCGCGCCCGGCGTGGAGGCGACAAAACGCAGGACGGCCTCCTCGGAGTCGAGCACCAGCGGCGGTGAAATTCCCTGGAAGTACTGCTCGTTCCAATAGGCCTGGAGATCCTCGGGCAGGCGCCCGAACACGGCCAGCGAGAAAAGGCGCCGGAGGGGATGGGCGGCCGGCAGATTGACCGGGACCACCGGCCGACCTTCGCCATCCATCCTGATTTTGCGCCGAAAGATGCCGGCCAGTTCCCCGGGGTCGATCCGCGCTCTCGAATCGGCGGCGGCGACGACCACCACCACGGGCTCCGCCCGTGCCGCCGGCGCGCCGGCGATCATGGCCAGACCGAGCAGCGCCAGCAATAATCCTCCGCGGGTGGGCATGTCCCTGATCAGAACAGTAAGGCAATCGAACCCAGCCAGCCCTCGGGGGCCACCCCCTCGCTGGAATCGCTGAGGCGGTATTCAAACTTGTACACCAGCGAAGGCCGCGGCCGGTACGCGATCCCGAGGGAGCCGATGTGGACGGTCCGATTGACCTCGGCGCTGTCGAAGATCTCCGCGCGCGCCACGCCGTAGATGCGGCCGTAAATCGGAACCACCCCCTGCAGAAAGCCGCCCCATTCGTCTCCCGCCTGCCTGCTTTCGCTGATGCGGTAACTGACCTCCCCGCTCACCTCGACGTCCCGGTGAGTCCACAGCAGGTCCGCGTCGAAGAGGTGCTTGCGCGCCTCCAGGCCATTGACGCGGGAGTTCAGATACGACACCCCGACCTGCAGTGAATCATCCCAAAAGTGATACCGCAGGTTCAGGCCGAAGGCATTGTCGAAGTTGCGCGACGGGAGGACGTTCGGACCGGTGTCCTCGGAATCCACCTGATCCGGATCCAGCTCCCGGCTGGCGTCGCCGAACAGCGAGTAATCGAATTCGTTGCCGGAGATGAGCCGGGTGCCGTGGATCATGAGTCCGGTCAGCTTGTGGGCGAAGAGCTCCTCCGTGACCAGGGGGCGGGAAACGGTCCATTCCAGCGGCGCGGCGTGCAATTCATTCCACCGGCCCACCGGCGTGAGGAATTTTCCCAGCCGCAGTGACAGCGCGTCGGTGGCCGTGTAGTCGACGTACAGGCGCTCGACGTCCACGTCCGCGTGGCGGGTCGTGAAGCCGCCCCCCTCGTAGCCGAACGCATCGTTCAACTCGACCTCGGAGAAGAACTGCCAGCGATCCAGCGGCGTCCAGTTGATGAACAGGCTGAAATCCTGGAGGTTCACCTTGGCGGGCAGCTCTTCAATATCCTGCGCCTGCAGGTTCGCGTAGCCGCCCAGGATCAGATGATAGGCCGGCAGCGAATATCCCTGGCCGAGTTCATAGCGTTCGAGGTTCGTCGGAACCGCCGGGGCATCCGGCCAGGCGCGTGACATGCAGCAGGCCATGACCAGCGCGACCGCAAGGCGTGCCAAGCCCTGCGGACAATGGCAAACTGCGTCAGCAGGCCCATCGCACGGCGGGGCTCGCAGCCGCCCCCTCAGGTCGGCACGACGATGAAACGAAGAAGCGGCGGTTTGAATTGAACGCGTGGCGGGATGGCATCGGGTTTGCATTTTTTATCTCCAAAAACCGGAACGAGTGGCTCACTCCGGCGGACGCTCTCACGGCGTTGCGGCGCTATGGTAGCAACATCCCTCCGGCGGGCACCAACATGACCATCGGTCGCACGTTGAGAATCGCGTTTCTCGGCCTGAGCGTGCTCTCGGCCGTGTTCATGATGGTGCTCGCCTATTCTCGCTCGCGCACGGCGCTGGAGGGCGAGATCCGCCAGAATCTGCGCGCTCGCGCCGTGGAGGTGATGCAGCAGATTGACACCATGCTTTTCGAGCGCCTTCAGAATGTCGGCGGCTGGAGCCAGCTTGACGTGATGCAGGACGCGCGGATCGGGGATGTCGACAAGCGCCTGGCGCAGTTTCTGACGGAATCGCAAGCGGCCTACGGCGGCGTCTACCGCGAGCTGCTGTGCACGGACACCGGCGGCCGGGTGATCGCCGCGAGTTCGCCCGCCCTGATCGGGCGGCGGCGGCCGGGGGCGAAACACTGGCTGCAGGCGCCGTTGCCCCAGGGTTCGGTGGAAGTCGCGGCGCCCGAGTTCGACCCGCCGCCGGGCGGGGCGCGGATGGAGTTTACCGCGATGCTCTCCGATGCGTTTGATCGGCGGCCGCTGGGCGCGTTCACCGCCGTCTTCGACTGGGGCGAGGTCATGCGGCTTCTGGACGTCGCCGCGGCCGGCGGCCCGGATGCGATGCAGTCCGCCTTGCTGCTGGACGGCGACGGCCGGGTGATCGCCGCTTCCAAATCGTTGCGCAATCAGGAAATCATGCTCGGCAGCCGTCTGGCCGGCTGGCGGCGGGACCGGCGCGGAAGCGGGACCTACACCCGTGACGGCCGGCCCCTCGGCCTGGATGATGTCGAGATCGGCTACGCGACCTCGACGGGATACCACGGGTTCGGTGGTTTCGGCTGGCAGGTGCAGATCATTGAACCCAAGGCGGTGGCCTTCGCGAAGGTCTCCAATCTGCTGTGGACGTTGTCCGCGATATTGCTGCTGACCGTGGCCATCGCCGCCGCGCTTGCCGGGGTGACGGCCCGGGCCATCGCCCTGCCGATCCAGCAACTCACGCGCTACACGCGCCGCTTTCACGAGGGCGGCGAGGTCCCGGCGCTGCCGGCACCGGATCAAAGCGAAGTGGGCGAGCTGACGCGCGCCTTCACGCAGATGATCGCGGCGCTCAAGCAATCACAGGAGCAGCTGGTTCGCGCCGGGAAACTGGCGGTGGTCGGGGAAATGGCCGCGATCCTGGCCCATGAGGTGCGCACGCCGCTCGGCATCATCCGATCCTCGGGGCAGCTGCTTTCCCAGGAGCGGGAATTGTCGAAGGAGGGCCGCGAGATGGTCGAATTCATCCTGAGCGAGACGGAGCGCCTCAACCGCCTCATCACCACGCTGATCGAAAGCGCCCGCCCGCGTCCACCGGACTTCCACGAGGTGGATGTGCACGTCATCATCCGCCGCGCCCTGGAACTTCTCACGCTGCAGGCGGACAAACGCGGGGTGAAACTGGAGCAGGATCTGCGGGCCGATCCCCCGCTTCTGGTCGGCGACCCGGAGCAAATCATGCAGGTGCTGCTCAACCTGGTGCTCAACGCGATTCAAATCCTGAAACCCGGCGGTCGCGTGCGCGTAACCACCCGTCTGGAACCGCGGGGCGTCGTCATCGAGGTCGCCGACGACGGCCCCGGCGTCACCTCCAAGAACCGGGAGCGGATATTTGATCCCTTTGTCTCCCTGCGCGAGGGCGGAATCGGCCTAGGGCTGACCGTCGTCCAGCAGGTGGTGCGCCTGCATCGCGGCGTCATCGAGATCGATGCCAGCCAGTGGGGCGGCGCCCTGTTTCGCGTGACCTTTCCACGGACGGCGCGGGAGGACGCCGGGACATGAGCGGCAATCGCGTGCTGATCGTCGATGACGAGGTGAAGATGCAGCGCCTGCTGGAGATCATGCTCAAAAAGCAGGGGCACGAGGTGCTGCGCGCCGGCAACGGCAGGGAGGCGCTGGCGCTGGCGGAACATGAAACTTTTGATCTCGTGATCACCGATTTGAAAATGCCGGAAATGGACGGTATGGATCTGCTGCGCGAACTGCGCGCGCTGCACGAGGAGACGCCGGTCATCATCATGACCGCCTACGGCACGGTGGAGAGCGCCGTGACGGCGATGAAATACGGGGCGGCCGATTACCTGATCCGGCCGTTCGAGATGGAGACCGTGGAACTGGCGGTCGCCCGCGCGCTTGCCCTCGGCCAGATGCAGCGCGAGAACCGCTACCTCCGCGACGAGGTGGAGAAGGGCTGGGACGAGTTCATCGGCCGCAGCCCGGCGATGCGCGAGGTCTATGCGCTCATCCGCCAGGTCGCGCCGGCCAGGACCCCGGTGCTGGTGATGGGCGAGACGGGCACCGGCAAGGAGCTGGTCGCCCGCGCCATCCACAAGGCCTCCGGCCGCCAGGGCCTGTTCGTGCCCATCAACTGCGCCGCGATCCCCGCGGACATCCTGGAAAGCGAGATGTTCGGATACGTCAAGGGCGCCTTCACCGGCGCGCAGAGGGATCGGGTCGGCAAGTTCGAGCTGGCCCATGGCGGCACGCTGTTCCTGGACGAGGTGACGGAGATGAGCACCCCGCTGCAGGCCAAATTGCTGCGCGCGCTGCAGGACGGCCGCATCGAAAGACTGGGCAGCAATCACGTCATCGACATCGACATCCGCGTGATCGCCGCGACCAACCATGATCCCCAGGCCGCCGTCCGTGAGCAACGGCTGCGCGAAGACCTTTACTACCGGCTGAACGTGATCGCCATCCCGCTGCCGCCCCTGCGTGAACGGCGTGAAGACATCGTTTTGCTGGCGGAGCACTTTCTGGGCAAGCACGCCGCGCGCATGGGCCGGACGGTGCCGCCGTTGAGCGAATCCGCCCGGCGGCATTTGATCGATCATGACTGGCCGGGCAACGTGCGCGAACTGGAGAACGCCATGGAGCGCGCGCTGGTGATCGGTCCGGGGGACGTGGTGGATGCCGTCCATCTGCCGCCCGTCGAGATGGCCGCCGGCACGGAGGCGCGGCCGCGCCCCCCCACCGGCGGCGATGGAGATTGGGCCCTGCAGCCGCAAATCGACGCCCTTGAGAAGCGCTTGATCAAGCGGGCCCTTGCCGAAACCGGCGGCAACAAGTCGGCGGCGTCGAGACTGTTGCAAATCAGCGAACGCTCGCTGTGGTACAAGTTGAAGAAATTCGGCCTGGGCGCAGGCTGACACATACGCGGCGCTGACGTTAACCCGCGCGGAAGCGTTCCAGATCCGTCATACCCGGGGAGCGGCACGGGTCATCCCGTCATTCCGCCCACTCGTTGCAGACATTTTTTGCGCGGTCTGCAATATCCTGCGGGCTGCCGCCCCCGCCGGTGCCTGCCGCGCTCATCAGAACATACGGTTGCAATTCCGGCATGTGATTTGCGTTTGTCCACCGGCAATTGTGTTTTTGCGGCAGGGGACACGAGCGCGGCGTGCATGATGAGGGACGGTTGCGGGGCCCGCTCCCGTCCAAGCTGGCTTTAGTGTTTCAAGCGTCACGAGCCGGGAAGAACCAACCACGACAGGGGCGGCAACCTTGGACTATTACGCACTCCATCATTGGGGCCATTGGCACGCCCATCATCATCACGCCTTCTATCACATGAGCCGCGTGCACGCCGCCGGCGTCCTGTTGTCGCTGGCCAGCATCGCCTATCTGATGGTGGCCCTGTGGCGCATGTCGCGTTTCCATGAGCGCCGGCTGTTCACCTCCCCCTTCCAGCCGCCGGTGACGATCATGCTGCCGGTGTGCGGCGCGCCGCGCGGCCTTTATGAATGCCTGCGCTCCTGCTGCGAGCAGGATTATCCCGTGTACCAGGTGGTGTTCGGGCTTCACCGCGCCGATGACGCCGGCCGCGGCGTGATCGAAAGGATCATGTCCGAGTTGCCGCACCTGGATGCGGCCTTGGTCGTGGACGACGCCCGCATCGGTTCCAATCCCAAGGTCTCCAATCTCGCCAACATGTACCGCGCCGTCCGGCATGACGTCATCGTCATGGTGGACAGCGACGTGAAGGTGGATCCGGCCTTCCTCACCACGGTGGTCGCGCCGCTGTCGGAGGACGGTGTGGGCGGGGTCACCTGCCTGTACAAGGGCGAGCCGGTCGAGAACCTGGCCTCGCGACTCGGCGCCATGCACATCAACAACTGGCTGCTGCCCTCGATGCTGGTGGATTCCGGCCTGCGGGAGATCGACCTGCTCTACGGGGCGGTGATGGCGGTGACGCGCCGTTCGCTCGAAAGCGCCGGTGGATTTCGCGCCCTGGCGTCCGCCGTCGCCGAGGACGACGTGCTGGGCAGGCTCCTGCGCGGGGCGGGCTTCCGCCTGCGGCTGGCGCCTTATGTCGTCGGCACGATCGTCGCCGAGGACGGCGTTGAAACGCTGTTCGAGCACGAACTGCGGTGGATGCGCTCGCTGCGGGCCTGCCGTCCGCTGGCCCATGCCTGCGCCCTGGTGATGCATGGGCTGCTGCCGTGCTCGGTGCTGTTGCTGTGGCCGCACTTCCGATTGAGCTATCTGGTTCTGCTGCTGCTGCATGCCGCCCTGAAACAGCAACTGGACATCGTGGTCTCCGGGCGGCTGGGATGCCGGCGGCACGCATCCCTGGGCATGCTGCTGGTGCGTGAATGTCTCACCTTCAACGTCTGGCTGGCCAGCTTCGCCTCGCGGTCGATGCGCTGGGGCGGGCATGTCCTGCGGGCCGAAAAGGGCCTGCAGATGGCCGTTCACCCCCTGGCAGACGGAACCGCGCCGGCGGGCATCCCGACCTTCAATCCGGCGACGGCGTCCGCCGCCGCAACATCAGCCTGCTCTCCAGGAGATGCCACATCAACATCGCCGGCACCGCCAGCGCCAGCTCGCGCCCGCGCTTGAGCAACGAGATCGCCAGCGCCACCTGCGGCCCCAGGCCGAAGATCGCGCCCAGCATCACGTAGCTCCCCTCCTGCACGCCGACCGCGGCCGGCACGAAAAACACCACCGTGCGGATGGCATAGACCAGACTCTCGATGGCCAGCACCTGCCAGACCGCCAGCGGGTGCCCCAGGAACCACAGGCCGGCCCATGCCTCGGCGGCGCCGGCGATCCAGGCCAGCAGGTGCAGCGTAAAGGCGCGCCAGACCCGGCGCCGGCGGAGATAGAGGCCGTGGATGGCCGCCTCGATCCTCGACACGCCGCGCGCGGCCGGCCATTGCTGCGCCTCCGCCAGCTTGAAGGACAGCTGCTCGAGCCCGCTCAGCAGGCCGGAGCGCTGCATCTTCATGAAACCGAACACCGCCGGCACCGCCACCGCGATGCCGAGGGCGGCGGTTTTAATGATTGGATCCTGCGGGTTCTGCCAGTACAACAGCGCCACGCCGATGATGGAAAACGCCACCTGGCTTAAGAGCTCCATGGTGACGTCGACGACCACGCTGGCGATGGCGTCGGACGCGGTGAACCCGCAGCAGACCAGGGCCCGCATGCCGGCGAGCTCGCCGCTGATCGGCAACACCGCGATCACGCTGCCGGCGCCGTCCCGAACCAGGCGCGCGGCGGCGAACAGGCCGATCGGATTGCCGGCGGCGAAGGACACCTGATGCCACGCCAGCCCGCACAGCACCATGGAGGGGAGATGCAAAACCGTGACCGCCAGCAGCGCCGGCCAGCCGCCCACGGCGATCGCATGCCCGACGTCCGCGAGCCCCGAATTGATCAATAGGCCGGCGGCGAGCGCCAGTCCCGCGACCAAACCCAGGAAAATCGCATTCTTCAACGTGCCGGCTCTATTTGCGGGTCCATCGGGTGTAGACATGCCACCGCGGGCGCGCATTCAACACGCCGCGCACCGGCGGCAATTTTCCTCCACCCGGGAATGTTATCCAAATCAACCTCCCGCGGGCAGTATGCAAATGTATCCGCGTGTATCCCGATGGCGCTCCCTGCGGGAATCGAACCCGCGTTTTCGCCGTGAGAGGGCGACGTCCTGGGCCGCTAGACGAAGGGAGCGAAAGACGATTTTCTGATTGGAGGCGTTAAACGGTGCTATTATAAGCGCCTGTCCGCCCATCTCAATCATTGATTTTTATTTCCAGACCCACTCTGCACCATTTCGACCCGATGTCCCGCCGGACTGCTGTTCGCCCGGGGTTGACTTGTCCACCATGATCTCATCGGCCCCTCCCGCCTCCGTCGAGCGCCTGCCGGTCGCGCCGCGCATCATTCCGCGCGCGGAGCACAACATCTCGCGCGACAACATCTCCGAGCACGCCCTCAAGGTGCTCTACCGCCTGAGGAACGCCGGCTACCAGGCGTACCTGGTCGGCGGCAGCGTGCGCGACCTGCTGCTCGGCCGCGAGCCGAAGGACTTCGACGTCGCCACCAACGCGCTGCCGGAGCAGGTGCGCGGGTTGTTCCGCAACTGCCGGCTGATCGGCCGCCGCTTCCGTCTCGCGCACGTGCACTTCGGCCCCGAGATCATCGAGGTCGCCACCTTCCGCGCCCACGCCCATGCCGGCGGCGGCGACGCCCGCGTGGTCGAGGAGGACGGCCGCATCCTGCGCGACAACGTCTACGGCACCATCGATGAGGACGTCTGGCGGCGCGACTTCACCGCCAACGCCCTGTATTACAACATCGAGGATTTTTCCGTCGTCGATTACGTCGGCGGCGTCGCCGACATCGCCGCCGGGCGGTTGCGATTGATCGGTGATCCCCTCGTGCGCTACCGCGAGGACCCGGTGCGCCTGCTGCGCGCCGTGCGCTTCGCCGCCAAGCTCGGCTTCCGCATGCATCCGGACACCGAGGCGCCGCTGCATGTACTGGGCGAACTGCTGGACGCCATCTCGCCGTCGCGATTGTTCGAGGAGATGCTGAAGCTCTTCCTCGGCGGCACGGCGGTGCAAAGCTTCGAACTGCTGCGCCACTACGGCCTGTTCAGCCGCCTGTTTCCCGACGTGGAGGAGGCGCTGGCCGAGGAGGAGGGCGGCTTCCCCAAGATGCTGCTCGTCAAGGCGCTGGAAAACACCGATCGCCGGCTGGCGGAGGACAAACCGGTGACGCCGGCGTTCCTGCTGGCGGCGCTCCTGTGGGCGCCGGTGCAGCGGCGCGCGCGGCAGTATCAGGCGCAGGATCATCCCCCGGCGCAGGCGGCGCAGCTGGCGCAGGACGACGCCATCTCCCGCCAAATCGCGCGCGTGGCGGTGCCGCGCCGTTTCACGCAAATGGCGCGCGAGATCTGGCTGCTGCAACACCCGCTGGAGAACCGTCCCCCGCGCGCCGTGCTGCGCACCCTCATGCATCCGCGCTTCCGCGCCGGCTATGATTTCCTGCTGATGCGCGCCGAGGCCGGCGAGGCCGTGCGCGAGGCCGCGGATTGGTGGACGGAATTCCAGGACGCCTCCGAGGGCCGGCGCGCGGAGATGATCGCGGCCCTGCCGAAACCGCCGGGCGGCGGGCGCAAACGCCGGGGCGGCCGGCGGCGCCGCCACGGCGGGCAGGGCGCGCCCGCGTGACCGCGGCGGTGCGCGCCTACATCGCCCTGGGCAGCAATCTCGACGATCCGCGGGCCCAGGTCGAAAGCGGGTTGAAACATCTCGCCCGGCTGCGCCAGTCGGCCTGGCGCGGCGCCTCCGCCCTGTATCGCACGCCGCCGATGGGTCCCGCGCCGCAGCCGGCCTACATCAACGCCGCCGCCGCGATCGACACGCGGCTTTCCGCGCACGAGTTGCTCGATGAACTGCTGGCCATCGAGCGCGCCCACGGCCGCATCCGTGACGGCAGCCGCTGGGGACCGCGCATCCTCGACCTCGACATCCTGCTCTACGGCGAGGCGGTGTTGAGTGATGCGCGGCTGACCGTGCCGCATCCCGGCATCGCCGAGCGCGCCTTCGTGCTGCTGCCGCTCTTTGAACTGGCGCCCGATCTTGTCGTGCCGGGCCGGGGTGCCCTGCGCGATCTGGTGCGGAACTGCGATCGCACCGGCATCGAACGGCTGACGGCATGAACGAAGCGGCGGGAAAGTACATCGTCATCGAGGGTCCGGTCGGCGTCGGCAAGACCACGCTGGCCCGGCGCCTCGCGCAATCGCTCGGCTGCGAGCCGATGCTGGAGTCGCCGGAGGAGAATCCCTTCCTGCCGCACTTCTACGAGCAGCCGCGCCGCTACGCCCTGCCCACCCAGCTTTTCTTCCTGTTCCAGCGGACGCGGCAGATTCAATCGCTGCAGCAGGCCGACCTGTTCACGCCGGTGCGGGTCGGCGATTTTCTGCTGGAAAAGGATCGCCTGTTTGCCGAGCTGACGCTGACTCCCGAGGAACTGAACCTGTACAATCAGGTGGAGAAACATCTCGCCGTCGAGGCGGCCGCGCCCGACCTCGTGATTTATCTGCAGGCGCCGGCGCCGGTGCTGCTCCAGCGCATCGCGCGGCGGGGCGTGGCGTATGAACGCCGCATCAGCGAGGATTATCTGAACCGGCTCGTGGAGGCCTATGTGCGCTTCTTTCATCACTATGACGCCGCGCCGCTCCTGATCGTCAACGCCACCGAGATCGATCTCGCCAATGACGAGGCCGATTGCGCGGCGTTGCTGGAGCGCGTGCGCCAGGCGCCGCCGGGCCGGCATTACGTCAATCTGCGTTACTAGGGCTTCGCTCCATGACCGCCGGCAAGATCACGCTGCACCGCCTGCGCGAAATGAAAAAGGCGCGCGAAAAGATCGCCTGCCTCACCGCCTATGACGCCTCCTTCGCCCGCGTGCTGGACGAGGCCGGCGTGGAGGTGGCGCTGATTGGCGATTCGCTCGGCATGGTGATGCAGGGCCTGGGGTCCACCGTGCCGGTGACGCTTGCGGACATGATTTATCACGCCGCCTGCGTCGCGCGCGGCTGCGAACGCGCGCTGCGGGTCGCGGACATGCCCTACATGTGCTACGCCTCGCCGGCGCAGGCGCTGGGCAACGCCGCGCGCCTGATGAGCGAGGGCCTGGCGGAGGTGGTCAAGATGGAGGGCGGCGCGTGGCTCGCCGACACGGTGAGGCTCTTGAGCGAGCGCGGCGTTCCCGTCTGCGCGCATCTCGGCCTGCTGCCGCAGTCCGTGCACCGCATGGGAGGCTACCGCGTGCAGGGCCGCGACGCCACGGAGGCGGAGGCCATCCGCGAACACGCGAAGATTCTGCAATCGGCGGGGGCGATGATGCTGGTGCTGGAATGCGTGCCGCGCCGGCTGGCGGCGCGGATCACCTCGGAATTGAGCATCCCGGTCATCGGCATCGGCGCGGGGCCGGACTGCGACGGGCAGGTGCTGGTGTTGCAGGACGTGCTCGGCATCGGCCGCGCCACCAAACACACGCGGAATTTCCTCGACGGCGACTGCCGCAACATTCCCGAGGCCATCGCCGCCTACGTGCGGGCGGTGAAGAGTGGCGAATTCCCCGCCGCCGAGCATGGTTTCGACTGATGCTGACGGTGAGAGATCCACAAAAGCTGCGCGACGTGCTCCGCGACTGGCGGCGGGCCGGACAGCGCGTGGCGCTGGTGCCGACGATGGGCAACCTGCATGACGGCCACCTGTCGCTGCTGGAGCGGGCGCACGCGCTCGCCGACCGGACGGTGGTGTCGATCTTCGTCAACCCCATCCAGTTCGGCAAGGGCGAGGATTACGCGCGCTATCCCAGCACGCTGGAATCCGACAGCGTGAAGCTTTCGGCCAACGGACTTGATCTTCTGTTCGCGCCGAATCTCGATGATCTCTATCCCGGCGGCACGGATCGCGACACGCGCGTGACCGTGCCGATCCTCGATCACATCCTCTGCGGCGCCTTCCGTCCGGGGCACTTTTCCGGCGTCGCCACCGTCGTCACCAAGCTGTTCATCATGGTGCAGCCGGACGTGGCGCTGTTCGGCGAGAAGGATTACCAGCAGGTGTTGGTCATCAAGCGCCTGGTGCACGACCTCTGCATGCCGGTGGAGATCGTCGCCATGCCCATCGTGCGCGAGCCGGACGGGCTGGCGATGAGTTCGCGCAACGCCTACCTGAATGCGGAGGAGCGCAGGAAGGCCACGCTCATCTACAAGGTGCTGTCGGCGGCGGCGGCGATGATCGAGAACGGCGACCTGAACTATCAGGGCATCGAGGCGGAGGCCATGGCGACGCTGGCGCGCGCCGGCTTCCGCCCCGAATATGTCAGCGTCCGCCGCAACGCCGACCTCGCGCCGCCGGAGCCCGGCGACCGGGAGCTGCGCATCCTCGCCGCGGCCTGGCTCGGCAGTGCGCGCCTCATCGACAACGTCCCCATCCGTCTCAAGCAGATGAGATAGGCCGCACCGGCGGCGTGAGCACGCTGTGCAGCACGGCGCGGAGAAAGTCCCCTCCCTTTGGGGAACTTGCCGTCCGGCAATGCGTCATCCGAAGACGCAGGAAATGACATGACAGAACCCGAAGCGAGGAACTCGATGGAAAAAAATTTGAGCAAGGTCCCCGAGGTGACGCTCATTTTTTGGATTATCAAAATCGCGGCAACGACCCTGGGTGAAACCGGCGGCGACGCCGTATCGATGTCCATGAATCTGGGCTATCTCGTAGGCACGGCCATTTTTTCCGTCATCTTCCTCGCTTCCGTGTTTGCGCAGATCATGGCCAGGCGGTTTCATCCATTCCTTTACTGGACCACCATCATTGCCACGACAACCGTTGGAACCACACTCGCTGATTTCGCGGACCGATCTCTGGGCATAGGCTACGCGGGCGGTTCCTCGCTGTTGCTCGTCATGCTGATGATGTCCCTGCTTCTTTGGCACCGCACACTGGGTTCCATATCCGTCGACACAGTGAGCACTCCAAAAGCCGAAATATTTTATTGGGTCACCATCATGTTTTCCCAGACACTGGGCACCGCGCTGGGCGATTGGACCGCGGATACCGCCGGGCTTGGCTACGAAGGTGGCGCGGTTGTATTCAGCACCCTGCTGGGTTTTGTGGTCGCGGCCCGCTATTGGACATCCCTCTCGCGTACGACGCTTTTCTGGACGGCGTTCATTCTGACCAGACCTCTGGGCGCGGTTGTCGGCGACTTTCTCGACAAACCGGTCGGTTCTGGAGGGCTCGCATTAAGCCGTTATTCCGCATCCATCGCTCTTCTTCTTTTCATGCTCGCCTGCATCATGATTTTTCCACAACGTGCGGGCCGCTCCGGTTCGCATTGATGCGGTTTCGCGATTCCCGTGATGAAACAGAATGGCGCGCCCGGAGGGAGTCGAACCCCCGACCACCCGGTTCGAAGCCGGGTACTCTATCCAGCTGAGCTACGGGCGCGTTTCTGCGCTGGCAACGTTTGCGATCTCATCCAATCCGTGGAGCGACTACCCGGCCCGGTCATCCCTGACCGGGCGTTCGCCGGGAAAACGCTCCACCGGAGCGTTTTCTTCTCCGGCTCACCCAGCTGAGCTACGGGCGCGTTTCTGCGGATTCTATCAGGACGCGGGCGGGGTCTCGAACCATTCCTGAAGTTTCTGCGCCGCCTGCTCACGGATCTCCGGTGTGATGGTGGAGGCGACCGTGGCGATTGCCGCGACCAGCACGCCGAGATCATCGGCGTAACCGATGATCGGCGTCAGATCAGGGATGGCGTCGATCAGGCTGACGAAATATCCCAGCGCGGCGTAGATGGCGGCCTTGGCCCACGCGGGCGTGGCCGGACTGCGCGCCGTGTAGTAAAGAATCAGCGCCTTCTCGATGACATCGCGCCCCGCGGCAAGCGCATAGGCCTTGAGCGTGTCCCAGAATGATTTATCCGAGTACTGCGTGCCGAAGCCGGTGTTGTCGTAATCAGCCATCGCCGACGCTTATCGCGATCTCAATTGATAGGCGATGACGGTGCCGTCCATCATCATCGGCAGCAGAACGATTTTCTTTCTGCTCATGTAGCCAATGTCGGCCGTGCCCTGGTGCAGGGTGGCCAGCACACTGACCCTCCCGTCCGGCGCCACGGTCATGAGCTTGCCCGCCATCCAGTCGGTGGCCAGCACCTGCCCGTCGGGCAGCAGCTCGATGCCGTCCATGTTGCCGATGGGCTGGCTGCCGCCGAAATCCTGTATGGACTTGTCTTGCATGGAGATCACCTTGACATGGCCGGGGACGGGCGTGGCAAAGCCGCCGCCCGACATGACGCCCCAGGCGCCCTCGATCATGCGTCCGCCGGCGACGTGCAGGCCGTTGGGATTCTCCAGCGCCGGTGATTCCAACCACACCTCCAGCTTGCCGTCATGCAGGCGGTAGATCCTGTCCGCCACCATGTCGGAGACGTACACGTCGCCCCCGCGGCTGGTGGCGACGTCGTTCAGGAATTTCGCGCCGGCGGCCTCGTAACGGTGGATGATCTTCCCCCGCCTGATG
Organism: Gammaproteobacteria bacterium; assembly: GCA_021324815.1. Taxonomy (GTDB): domain Bacteria; phylum Pseudomonadota; class Gammaproteobacteria; order JAJPIJ01; family JAJPIJ01; genus JAJPIJ01. Next base: position 73,294 of record JAJPIJ010000006.1, on the reverse strand, counting down.
TCGATCTCGACCAGCGTGTCGATATCGGCGGCATAGAGTTTGTTGCCGACGCGGCCCAGCCCCTTGGGGCCGTCGAGGCCCGTCACCCATTGCAGCTCGAGCACACGGCCGTCCGGCGACAGGCGCGAGATGAAGCCGTTGCCGTCCTTGGCGTTGGCGTCGCCGTTGACGTTGGAGACGTAAATGACGCCGCGCTGGCCATCGTTGAGCGCGGATTCCGGATTCTTGAACACCGCCTCCGTCTCCCAGAGCTTCTCCACGCTCCATTCCGCCGCGCTCGCGGCGAAGGAAACCAGACCCAGCAGGCAAAACATCATCGATCGCATGGTGAATTCTCCTTGTTGAATCAACCCGTATTCCGGCTTCTCAAAGCGAAAACAATTCCTTGAGCTTCGCGCCGGGGTCCGCCGCCGACATGAACGCCTCGCCGACTAGGAAGGCATTGACGCCGCGCCGCCGCATCAAGGCCACGTCCTCATGAGCGTGGATGCCGCTCTCGGTGACAACGATGCGATCGGGCATCACGTCAACCAGCAGATCCAGCGTGATTTTGAGATCGGTGGTGAAGGAGTGCAGATCGCGGTTGTTGATGCCGATGAGCGGCGTGCGCAGCAGGTGCGCCCGCTCCAGCTCCCTGCGATCGTGCACCTCGACCAGCACGTCCATTCCAAGCTCCCGCGCCAGGGAGGCCAGCTCCTGCATCAGCGCGTCCGGCAGACAGGCGGCGATGAGCAGGATGCAGTCGGCGCCGATCGCGCGGGACTCGTACACCTGATAGGGATCGATCATGAAGTCCTTGCGGAGGACGGGCAGCGCGCAGACGTTGCGGGCCTCGATGAGATGTTGATCGGCGCCCTGGAAATAATCAACGTCGGTCAGCACGGACAGGCACGCCGCCCCCGCCGCGGCGTAGGATCTTGCGATGGCCGCCGGGGAGTAATCCTTGCGGATCACGCCGCGGCTGGGCGAGGCCTTCTTGCATTCTGCGATCACGGCCGGCCCGCCCCCGGCAATCCTGTTCTGGATGGCGCTCACAAAGCCGCGCGCGGGCCCGGCCGCCGCCGCCTTTTTCTTCAGCGCCGCGAGTTTCATGCTGGCGGCGCGCGCCGCCACTTCCTTGCGCTTGTGCTCCACGATCCCGCGCAGGATGTCCGGCACGCCCGTGACGGAGGTGTTCATCAGCGCACCTTCTGCGTGTAGCTGATGAATCGTTGAAAACGATCCAGTGCCCGGCCTGATGCGATCGCCTGTTGCGCCTTCTGCACACCGCCCCTCCAGTCGGGGGCCAAACCGCAGACGTAAATGGCGGCGCCGGCATTGAGGCACACGATGTCGCGCGCCGGCCCCGGCTCGTTGCGCAGGGACGATTGGAGTTTGCGCAGACTTTCCGCCGCATCGCCGGCCGTGAGTTCCGTGAGCGCGCCGCGCGGAACATCCGCCTCCTCCGGCGTGATCGTGAAGCCGCGGATCACGCCGTCGCGCAATTGCGCGACGTGGGTCGGGCCGGCGATGCTGATCTCATCGAGCCCGTCCTCGGCGTGCACCACCCAGACATGGCGGCCGCCAAGTTCGCGCAGCACCTCGGCCAGCGGCTGCAGCCACTTGCGACTGTACACGCCGATCACCTGGTTGACCGTACGCGCGGGATTGGTGAGCGGCCCCAGCAGGTTGAACAGCGTGCGCACGCCGAGCTCGCGGCGCGGCCCGACGACGTGACGGGTCGCGGCGTGGTGCCTGGGCGCGAACATGAAGCCCACGCCGGTCTCCTTGATGCATTCCGCCACCTGCGCGGGCGTGAGATCGATCTTCGCGCCGGCGGCCTCCAGCACGTCGGCGCTGCCGCAGCGGCTGGAATGGGCGCGATTGCCGTGTTTCGCCACGTGCCCGCCGGCCGCCGCGACGACGAAGGCGCTGGCGGTGGAGACGTTGAAGGTGCGGGCGCCGTCGCCGCCCGTGCCGCAGGTGTCGACCAGATGCGGGAGGTCAATCTCCACCGCGGCGGCCTGTTCGCGCATGACGCGCGCGGCGGCGGCGATTTCGGTCACGGTCTCGCCCTTCATGCGCAGCGCGATCAGAAACCCCGCGATCTGCGCCGGCGTGGCCTCGCCGCTCATGAGCGCGCGCATGGCCGCCGTCATTTCTCCGGACGTGAGATCACGCCGCTCCGTCAGCGCGCGCAGATAGGCCGTTATCGACATGCGGTCAGCGGGCTTCGAGGAAATTCTTCAACAACTCGTGGCCGTGCTCGGTCAGGATGGACTCGGGATGGAACTGCACGCCGGAGACGCGATATTGCCGGTGCCGCACGCCCATGATCTCGTCCACGCCGCCGTTGTGTTCGGTCCACGCCGTCATCTCAAGACACCCGGGCAGGGTCTCCTTCTTGATCACCAGTGAATGATAGCGGGTGGCGGTGAAGGGGTTGGCCAGATTGCGAAACACATCCTGGCCGGTGTGCTTGATTGGCGAGGTCTTGCCATGCATCACCTCGCGCGCGTGCACCACCTCGCCGCCGTACACCTGGCCGATGGCCTGATGCCCGAGGCAGACGCCGAGGATGGGCGCCTTCGACTGGAAGTGCTTGATGACATCCATCGACACGCCGGCCTCGTTGGGCGTGCAGGGGCCCGGGGAGATGACGATCTGATCCGGCCTCATTTTCTCCATCTCATCCACCGTGATCTGATCGTTGCGGTACACGCGCACGTCCGCCCCCAGCTCGCCAAGGTACTGCACCAGGTTGTAGGTGAAGGAGTCGTAATTGTCGATCATCAGCAGCATGATGCGTGTACTCTACTCATCCCTTCAAGATTACGGGGAATCGGCCGTCAGCCATTACCAAACGGAGGGCGGCATTGTCGCCGGAAATGACGGCCAACGGAATCCCCGCATGACTGGAATCGACCGGACAGGCGGTTTAATTGCCGAACAGGCTCTTGAACACGCCCTCCACGGCATCGGTGGCGCTTTTGGCCGCCTCTTTGGTGGTGTCCGTGGTCTTCTGCAGCACCGATTTCGGCTTTTGCGCCGGCTTGAGCGGCTGCGTGCCGGCGGCAATGGCGCAGACGTCATCGTCCGCGGAAGTTCGATCGATGAGGCCCTCGGCCAGCAGCGAGAGGCCGCCGGTAGCCACCGCCGCGCCGACCTTGAGCCCCGCTTCCGCGGCACCCACGGCGTTGGTGACCGGGTGCGGATTGGACAGCGTGCCGCCGAGGCGCACGAAATCGCCCAGGGCGGCGATGTTGAGACCGATGCCGGTGCGCGGCTTGGGCTTGGCGCCGATGTCGATGCGTTCGGTCTTGAGGTCCACCGTGCCGCCGCCCAGGATGTTAAGCTTGTCGGTGCGCACGCCTATTCCCGCGGGACCGCTGGCAACGCCGTTCTTGATGCCGAAATTCACCACCGCGCATTCGATGGTGGTGTAGGGATCGGACTTGGCCAGCGGGTTGAACAGGCGCAGGCCGTCGAGCAGCAGATCGGCGCTGGCCAGATTATTCGGCATGCGCCCCGGGCCCGTATGCACAAATAATTTGCCGTCGCCGCCACCCATGATGTCCGCAACCGAAACGCCGCTGCCGTGCACTTCGAAGACGAAATCAGTCGGCGCATTCTCCAGGTGCTTGCCGGCCAGTTGGGGCAACTGACCGGGCAGGATGCCCTTGCCGCGCAAATCGATGTTGACCTTGGGTCTTGCGGTGGTGGCATCGGCTGAAAGCGCTCCCTCCACCCGGCCGCCGGCCAGCACGGCCGCAAGAGGACTCAGGTTCAGACGGCCGTTGGTCAGGACAAGGGCGGCGGTGACCTTGTCGTAAACCATCTTGTGCGTCTTGAGCGCGCCCGCCCGCAGCGAAGCCTTCGCGTCCACCCCGCGCAATGTCGCAAACGGCAGCGGATCGACGGAGAACATGCGCTCGTTTTTCCGCTCCTTGGGCGGTGGCGGCAGCGCTTCCGTCAGATCGATGAGAGTGGAGGTGAATTCACCTTCGATCAGCGGCCGCGCGCCGGCGGGGTCCAGTCGCATGTGGCCGGCCAGATCGGAGTGGCCCAGCTTTATTGTCACATTCGGCAGGGAATAGCCGCGGTTGTTTTTATTCTCCGGCGGAATAATCGAAGCCGATATGGAAACCGGCGACAATGCCGGCAATTTCCAGCCGCCGAGATCACCCAGCGCGGCCAATGAATCGGCACTGAGCGCGACTTCCGCCCTGACGCCTTCACCAGCAAGCGGTTTTTCAGCCTCGCCGTGCACGGCGGCCTTCACCGTCTTGATCCGGGCGTCGAGATCGAAGGGCCAGCGCCGGTCGGCGCGCAATGCGTCCAATGATCCAACCGTGCCAGTCAGCGTGAAAGGCAGGCCGCGGTATGTCCCGCTGAAATCCACCGCCAGCGGGGAACTCGCGGAGGCACTATCCAGTTGCAGTGATTTGACATCGAGCACTTGAGCCGTTTCGCTCTTGACCGCATGGTAGCGAAGCGTGGATTTTTCGATGCGTACCTGCCGTATCGCCAGCGCCAGGGGAAGGGAGGGCGCGGCGCCCCTGGCATTCGTTTTTTGTTCGCCGAGCACCCAGTTGCCTTCGCCTTTTTCGTTCGTCTCCAGCGAAATTTTCGCGCCGGAGAGCAGCAGGCGCTTGATCTCCAGCTGTCCCCGCAGCAGCGGCAGCAAGGCCACCTGCGCCTCCGCGCGATCGATGACGATGAAGTCGCCGCGCTTGCTCCACGCCGCATTGCCGAGCCTGACGCCCTCCACCGCCAGCGTCGGCACCAGCGAAGGCGCGAAATGGATGTCGCCGGTGATGGCGAAGCTGCGACCGGTCTGTCTGGCGATCAGCGCCGACAGTTCGCCCTGGTGGCGGTGAATGTCGAAGCGGCCGAGCAGCACGGCCGCGGCGCCTGCGGCTAGGAGTCCCAGCACGACGAGGATCAGCAATACCCGTTTCATGGCTTGAGTCAGCAGCTTCCCACTGATCCCAATTTTAGCCGCGAACCGGCCCGCCGATTACGTGGGGTTGTCGAGACCGGCGGCGGCGAGGGTGACGGCCCGGAACATCGCCCGGCGCTTGTTCAGGGTCTCCTCCCACTCCGTGGCCGGCACGGAATCGGCGACGATGCCGCCGCCGGCCTGGATGTGCAGCATGCCGTCCTTGATGACGGCGGTGCGGATGGCGATGGCGGTGTCCATGTTGCCGCTGAAGGCGAGATAACCGACGGCCCCGGCGTACACACCGCGCTTGACCGGCTCCAGCTCGTCGATGATCTCCATGGCCCGGATCTTGGGCGCGCCGCTCACCGTGCCGGCCGGAAAGGTGGCGCGCAGTACGTCGATGGCGCTCAATCCCGGTTTCAACCTGCCGACGACGTTGGAGACGATGTGCATGACGTGCGAGTAGCGCTCGATCACCATCTTCTCCGTCACCCGCACCGTGCCGATCTCCGCGACGCGGCCCACGTCGTTGCGGCCCAGGTCGATCAGCATCAGGTGTTCGGCGATCTCCTTGGGATCGGCCAGCAACTCCTTCTCCAGCGCCAGATCCTCGGCCTCGGTGGCCCCGCGCGGGCGGGTGCCGGCGATGGGCCGCACCGTGATCATGCCCTCCTCCAGGCGCACCAGGATCTCGGGCGAGGAGCCGACGATGTGGAAGTCGTCGAGATTGAAGAAGAACATGGAGGGCGAGGGATTGAGGCTGCGCAGCGCACGGTAGAGATCGAGCGGCGGTGCGGCGAAGGGAATCGACATGCGCTGCGAGGGCACCACCTGCATCACGTCGCCGTCGATGACGTACTTCTTGATCCGCCCGACGGCCGACAGGTAGCCCTCGCGCGTGAACGAGGAGCGGAAATCCGCCTCGGTGACCCGCATGGCGCCTCCGTGCCGCGGCACGCGCGGCCGGCCCTCCCGCAATTTCTTGATCAGCTCATCCAGACGCCGCTCCGCGGCCTGCAACGCGCCGTCATTCTGCGCATCGGCGTGCACCACCAGCTGCAACTTACCCTTGAGATTGTCCACGATCAGCACTTCGTCGGAGAGCATCAGCAGGATGTCGGGCAGGCCCAGCGGATCGGCAGCGGGGCGGCGGCGCAGGCGCGGTTCGACGTAGCGCACGCAATCGTAGCCGAAGTAGCCGACCAGCCCGCCGCTGAAGCGCGGCAGCCCCGGCAGCACGGGCACCCGATGGCGCCGGTGGTACGACTGCACCCAGGCCAGCGGATCGTCCGCGGTGACGCGTTCCGCCTCCCGGCCGTTCTCGGTGACGACGATGTTTTCGCCGCGCACGCGAATCACGGTGCGCGCCGGCAGGCCGATGAACGAGTAGCGCCCCCATTTCTCACCGCCCTGCACCGATTCGAAGAGATAGGAATACGGGCCGTCGGCGAGCTTGAGATAAGCCGACAGCGGCGTGTCCATGTCGGCCAGCACCTCGCGCGTCACCGGGATGCGGTTGTAGCCCTGGCGCCGCAGCGCGTCGAATTGGGCGGCGTCCATGCGGAGTTACAGATGTGCGGACAAGTCCGCCAGAGTCTCAATCACGGCATCCGGTTTCTCGATGCCGATGTCGTTGCCATGGTTGTAGCCGTAGCTGACGCAGACGATGCGGAAACCCGCGGCGCGGGCGGCGTGGATGTCGTTGATGGAGTCGCCCACCATGACGCTGCGCGCGGGCTGCGCGGCATACTTCTCCGCGCAATACAGGAGCGGCATCGGATCGGGTTTGCGCCGCGCCAGCGTATCGCCGCTCACCACGATCTCAAATTGGTCGCGGATGCCGAGCGATTGCAGCAACGGTTCGGTGAAGCGCGCCGCCTTGTTGGTGACGCAGCCCACCGGGCAGCCGAGGCTACGCGCATGGCGCAGCCCCTCCACGGCGCCGGGATACAGCCGGCTCAATTCATCGGTGTGCTCGCCGTACAACTCGAGGAAGCGATCGTGCGCGCGGCGGAATTCCGCGGCATCCGCCGGCTCCGCGTCCATCGCGCCGGTGAGCGCGCGCTTGATGAGCCGCTCGGCGCCGTTGCCCACCCACATGCGCACGCGGTGCTCGCCCGCCGGCGCGCGTCCCAGTTCGCCCAGCATTCGATCGATGCAATAGGCAATGTCCGGGACGCTGTCCACCAGCGTGCCGTCCAGATCAAAGAGGACCAGTTCCGGCCCTTCGACCGCGCTCAGGACGGGCGCATGGTTTTTCATGCGGCCGCCTTCGCGAGTTCGGCGCGCATGGCGCTGATGGTCGCCGCGTAGTCCGGGCTGCCGAAGATGGCCGAGCCGGCGACGAAGGTGTCCGCCCCGGCCTGCGCGATGGCGCGGATGTTGTCGACCCTGACCCCGCCGTCGACCTCCAGCCGGATGTCGCGTCCGCTGTCGCGGATGAGCCGGCGGGCGGCGCGCAGCTTGCCGAGCGCCGAGGGAATGAACGACTGCCCGCCGAACCCGGGGTTCACCGACATGATCAACACCATGTCCAGCTTGTCAAGCACATGGTCGAGCACATTGAGCGGCGTGGCGGGGTTCAACACTAGGCCGGGCTTGCAGCCCGCGTCGCGGATGAGCTGCAACGAGCGATCGACATGCTCGCTCGCCTCCGGGTGAAAGGTGATGTAGGTGGCGCCGGCCCGGGCGAAATCGCTGATCAGCCGATCCACCGGCTTCACCATCAGGTGCGCGTCGATGGGCGCGGTGACGCCGTGCCTGCGCAGCGCCTCGCAGACCACCGGGCCGAAACTCAGGTTCGGCACGTAGTGGTTGTCCATGACGTCGAAATGGATGAAATCGGCGCCGGCCTCGATCACGCGCGCGACCTCCTCGCCCAGCCGGGCGAAGTCGGCGGAGAGGATGGAAGGCGCGATAACGTACGGATTCATAAGCCGGTCCCTTGTCAGGGGGCGCCACTTTACCCGATCAGCCGCTGTATTTCAGCCCGTCCGCCGCCGCCGGAAAACCATGCGCCGCATGATGCAGGCCAGGCTGTGCGATACTTCGTTCATGTCCGCCATGTACCTCGCGCTCGCGCTTCACATGCTCGCGGCCATCCTCTGGGTGGGCGGGATGTTTTTCGCCTATGTGTGCCTGCGGCCGGTGGCCGCGTCATTGTTGGAACCATCGCTTCGCCTGCGATTGTGGATCGGCGCCTTCCGGCGTTTCTTCCTGTTTGTGTGGCTGGCGGTGATGCTGCTGCCCGCAAGCGGCTGGTACATGGCGGGCCGGCTTTACGGCGGGCTCACGTTTGCCCCTGTGGCGGTTTGGCTGATGGCTGGCGTGGGCATGATCATGATCCTGCTGTACCTGCACGTCTTTTTTGCGCCTTACCGCCGTCTGCGACGGAGCGTGGCCGGCGGCGATTTCAAGGAAGGCGCGCGGCAACTGGCCCGCATCCGTCGCATCATCGGCATCAATACCACACTTGGACTCTTGGCAACGCTCGCGGCCGTGGCCGGGCGTTTCGTGAACTGATTCGGTGTCAGACATTGTCAAAACACTGACAATTCTGTCGTAAACACTAACAGTGGGCGATGCACCATTTTGTGGATGCATTAATCAACCCTATAATAAATAAGCAATTATATATATGGCACAACCAATGCTTATGCTAAGGCAAGTGATAAATCCATACTTTATGAGGTTTTAAAAAATCATGAACACCGCCTACGACAAACAACGCGGCTTTACGCTGGTGGAAATCGCCATCGTGCTGGTCATCATCGGCCTGCTTCTTGGCGGCATCCTGAAAGGCCAGGAACTCATCAACAGCGCCCGCGTGCGCAATCTGGCCGACCAGAGTTCCGGCGTCCAGGCCGCCTATTACGGCTTCATCGATCGTTTCCGCCAGGTTCCCGGGGATTGGTCGGCTGCAGCCGCGCAGACCGCCATAGGTCAAACCATCAATGGTGGCGGCAATGGCAACGGCCAGCTTGACGAGGGTTCCTGGGCGGAGGCCTCCGCCATGTGGGAGCAGCTTTCCAAGGCCGGCTTCATACAGGGCGCCTACGCGGGCAACGCCACGACGGCGGCCCTGTACACCGCCAATGCCAACGTCGCGCCGGTGAATGCGTTCAACGGCGAACTGCTGCTCGCTTTCCACAAGGACTTCTGCGGCGACAATTCCTGCGCCGCGCCGGCATCGGCCCGCCTGAGCCTCATCATCGGCAATAACATTCCGGTCAATATCGCGCGCGAACTGGACGTCAAGGTGGATGACGGCATTGCCGGCAGTGGCGTCCTGCGCCTCAACCAGCAGGCCGGCCCTGATTTTAACGCGGTGAGCAAGCCGACGGCCACCAACTGCATGGACGCCAGTGGCAACTGGGACATTACCAACAATGCGCAGCAATGTAACCTGAGCTTCCTGTACTGAGATTGCGACTCCTCCAACTTGAGCCCGCCTCCGGCGGGCTTTTTGTTTGCGCCCCTTGCGGCGTTCCGAGTTGCTAGACTCTCCACATGCCGCCCGCCCTCCGCTTCCAGGCCGTCCGCAAAAGCTACGGGCGGCTGCGCGTACTGCAAGACGTCGATCTCGAAGTGGCCAGCGGCGGGTTCTGCGGGCTGGTGGGCGTCAACGGCGCCGGCAAGACCACGCTGATCAAAAACCTGCTGGACCTCTGCGCCATCGACGGCGGGCGCATCGAAATCTTCGGCATTCCGCACCGGCAGACCGCCGCGCGCTCGCAACTGGCCTATCTGCCCGAGCGCTTCCTGCCGCCGCACTACACCACCGGCAGGGATTTCCTCACGATCATGCGCACGCTGCACGCAGCGAGGTACGATGCCGGGCGGCTCGAGGCGGTGCTGGCGGGGCTGGACTTCGAGCCCGCCGCGCTGGAAAAGCCGGTGCGGGCGCTGTCCAAGGGCATGGCGCAGAAGCTGGGATTGGCGGCCACCCTGTTGTCGGGCAAACCGTTGTTCGTGCTCGACGAGCCGATGAGCGGCTTGGATCCCAAGGCCCGCGCCCTGCTCAAGAAATACCTGCTGGGACTGCGCGGGCGGGGACAGACCCTGTTCTTCAGCACCCATCTCTTGAGCGACGTCGAGGCGCTGTGCGATTGCATCGCCATCCTGCACGGCGGCGTGTTGCGCTACGTCGGCCACCCGGCGGAGTGCTGCGGGAAGTTCGCGGCGCCCACCCTGGAGGAGGCGTATCTACGCTGCGTCGCGTGAATCTCAGCAAAACTCCGAACAGGAAAATCATCAATCTTTGCGAATACCTGGTCAGGGAGCTTCTTCGATCGTGAGCTCGTGGGTGATGGCCGCGGTCTTGCCCAGCATGATCGAGGCCGAGCAGTATTTTTCGGCGGACAGCTCCACCGCGCGCCTGACCTGTGATTCCGAAAGCCGCCGCCCGCGAACGAAGTAATGCACCCGGATGCGTGTGAACACCTGCGGCGGGGATTCCGCCCGCTCGGCGTCCAGCTCGACCCGGCAGCCAAGGATGTCCTGGCGGGCCTTTTTGAGGATGTGCACGACGTCGTAGGCGGTGCAAGCGCCCATGCCGAGCAGCACCATTTCCATCGGCCGGACCCCCAGATTGCGTCCGCCGCCCTCCGGCGGACCGTCGATGACGACGGCATGCCCGCTGGCCGATTCGGCCACGAACATCGCCCCGTCCACCCATTTCACCACGCCTTTCATCCGGCCTCCTGTCGTGAACGTCGAACTCGAACCCCGGGAATTATCGCACATCGACATTCCATCGCGGCTTCACTAGACTAGAGGCCTGTCCGCCCCATCTAGAGACCGGGGACGGGGATGAGTGATGCCTGATCTGCGCCAGCCCGCGAAGGGCAATGAAACCATTCGCCGCTTCCTCGAGCATTGCCAGAGGAAGATGTATCCCGCCAAAAGCACCATCATCCGGCAGGGCGATCCTTCGAACGAGCTGTACTACATCGTCAGCGGTTCGGTGACGGTCCTGCTGGAGGACAAGAATGGCCGCGAGATCGTGCTGGCCTACCTGAACACCGGCGATTTCTTCGGTGAGATCGGCCTCTTCAACGAGAATGTCAGCCGCACCGCCTTCGTGCGCGCGCGCACCGCCTGCGACATCGCCAGCATCAGCTATGACGCCATCAAATCCCTCACCACGCTCATGCCGGATTTGATTTTTCTGATTGCCTCGCAACTGGCGCTGCGCCTGCGCCGCACCAACACCAAGGTCGGCGACCTGGCGTTCCATGACGTCGCCGGCCGGATCGCGCGCACGCTGCTGGACCTCTGCAAGGAACCCGACGCCATGACCCATCCCGACGGCATGCAGATCCGCATCACCCGCCAGGAGCTGGGGCGCATCGTCGGCTGTTCGCGTGAGATGGTCGGCCGCGTGCTCAAGTCACTCGAAGAGCAGCACCTGCTGACGGCCCACGGCAAGACCATCGTGGTCTTTGGCGTGCGCTAGCACCACCATTGACAAGCCGGAGGTGACTCCGGACAATCGCGCCCTCTTGCTAAGGCTACGTAGCTCAGCCGGTTAGAGCGCGGCACTCATAATGCTGAGGTCGGTGGTTCGAGCCCACCCGTAGCCACACCTTCAAACCATTTCGTGCAACCCCGCCGCCGTGGTTCACTGATCGCCGCGCCCGAGGGGCGCGAGGTAGGATTCGAACTGCCGCACCGCGTGGTCCCATGAAAAACACCCGGCATACCGGCGCGCCTCCTGCCGGGAGATTTCCAGCGCGCGCAGGCAGGCCGACTGCAGGTTCCAATCGAGCACGCCCACCGGGCTGTTGCCGATGACATCGGCGGGCCCGGCGACCGGAAACGCGGCCACGGGCGTGCCGCAGGCCAGCGCCTCCAGCAGCACCAGCCCGAAGGTGTCGGTGAGGCTGGGGAACACGAACACATCGGCGGCCCGGTAAAAGCGGACCAGTTGCTCCACCGGCTGGATGCCGGCGAAATTGACATGGGGATAGCGGTGCTCCAGGCAGGGGCGCAGCGGCCCCTCGCCCACCACCCATTTCGATCCCGGCAGGTTCAGCTGCAAAAACGCCTCGATGTTTTTCTCCACCGCGACGCGGCCCACATAGAGAAAGATCGGCCGCGCCGTGTCGAGGAATTCACGGTCGCCCGGCGAGAAGATTTCCGTGTCCACGCCGTGGCTCCAGGGCACGGTGTTGGTGAAGCCCCGGTGCTGCAACTCGCGACGCACCGCCGCCGTGGGCACCATCAACGCACGCGCATGCCGGTGGAAGCGGTGCAGCCAGCGATAGGTGATCGACAGCGGCAGCCGGACGCGGGCGTGCACGTATTCCGGGAAGCGGGTGTGGTAGGCGGTGGTGAACGGCATGCCGCGATTGAGACAATAGCGGCGGGCGGCCAGGCCCAGCGGCCCCTCGGTGGCGATGTGGATGGCGTCCGGCGCCGAGGATTCGATGCACGCCACCACCCGGCGGTACGGCAGCACGCTCAGCCGGATTTCCGGATAAGTGGGGCAGGGCAGCGACTTGAAGCCCGCCGGCGACAGGAACTCCACGACATGCCCGCGCCGGCCCATGGTCCTTCCGATCGTGCGCAGGACCGTCACCACGCCGTTGACCTGCGGCGCCCAGGCGTCGGTGACGATCAGCACCTTCAAGCCGAGATCTCCGCCTCGCGGGCCTCGTGCCACGGTTCCCGCGGCACGCCGCCCAGCCGCCGCCACTCGATGAGCCGCAGCTCGCCCTCCATGGTTTCGGCCAGTGCGGAGAGGCTCTCCACCCAGTCGCCGTCGTTGCAATAGAGCACGCCGTCGATGACCTTGATGACGGGCTTGTGGATGTGTCCGCACACCACGCCGTGAAAGCCGCGGCGGCGCGCATCAATGGCGACGGCGTTCTCAAAATCGGTGATGAAATCCACCGCGTTCTTGGTCTTGTGTTTCAGATACTGGGACAGCGACCAGTAACCCAGCCCCAAGCGCGCGCGCAGGTGATTGAACCACCGGTTGAGCTTGAGGATGAGGGTGTAGAGGTGATCCCCCAGCAGCGCCAGCCAGCGGGCCCGCTGGACCACGGCGTCGTACAGATCACCGTGCGTGACCAGCAGCCGCCGGCCGTCGGCCAGCGTATGCGCGGCCTCGTTGGCAATCTCGATGTCGCCGAAACGGTAGCCAAGGAACTGCCGGGCCACTTCGTCATGATTGCCGGCGATGTAGACGACCTTCGTGCCCTTGCGCGCCTTGCGCAGGATTTTCTGCACCACGTCGTTGTGGCTCTGGACCCAGTACCAGCGGCGCTTGAGCTGCCAGCAGTCGATGATGTCGCCGACCAGGTAGAGGTAGTCCGACTCATGGCGGCGCAGAAAATCGAGGAGATACCCGGCCTGACAGCCAGGCGTGCCAAGATGGATGTCGGAGATCCAGATGGCGCGGTAATGTTGCGGACGGAAAATCAGAAATTCCGCGGTGTCCAGCACGGGCATCCTCACGTACGAACCGCCGGCATTCAGACACGACGGCATGACAGCCGTATTGCGGTTTCGTGACAGTTCGGTCACAAGCGGGAAATCCGAAGGGCTCGGGGGCCCGCCCTCTCCGCCAGGCCGCTGAAATCAGGCAATGCCTCAGTAAAACCAGCGGTGGACGAGGATGGCGGACCACACCATCACGCACAGCAGCAGGGACAGCAGCACGGCGGCGCTGCCCATGTCCTTGGCGCGGCCCGCAAGCTCGTGCTGGGCGGTGGAGATGCGATCCACCACCGCCTCGATGGCCGAATTGAGCAGTTCCACGATGAGCACGACCAGCAGGCTCGCCACCATGAGCAGTTTTTCCAGGCGGCTCACCGGCAGCAGCAGCGCGAGCACGGCCATGCACACCGCCAGCCAGAACTCCATGCGGAACGCCTCCTCGTGGCGGTAGGCCGCCAGCAGACCGAGCCTGGAATACGACAGGGCATTGCGCAACCGCCGCCAGCCCCGGTTCTGACCCTTGGGGACGGCGTTGTCGTTCATCGCGGTCATTCATCATTCTCCCTGTTGTCATCAAAATGACTTTTTGTTTTCACGCCATCGCCATCAAACGCCCGCACCCTTTGCCGCGGAATTTACGGGACGTTCGAATGGCGAATTCAAGCTTACCGGGTTCACCGGCTCATCGCACGATCGCCGATCCGTCGCCGTTCATTCACGACGGGAGGAACCCCTGCCGTCGACGCAGACGACGCGGCCGGATTCCGCCGATGTGAATTGGTTTCAATGCTTGCGTTTGATTGCGGGATACCGTCACCATGCATGCCCTTGTCGGGGCAAACATAAACATCGAGCCGCCGTCCGCGCGACCACGGTCGGGACCATCGCCCCGCATGCGCATCGCGATCGTCACCGATGCCTGGCACCCGCAGGTCAATGGCGTCGTCAACACCCTTGCACAAACGGGCGCGGAGCTGTGCGCGCTGGGACACGAGGTATCGTTCGTCACCCCGCAGTCCTTTCGCACGGTTCCCTGCCCGACCTATCCCTCCATCCGGCTGGCGGTCCTGCCGGCCGCGGGCGTGGCCCGCATGTTGCGGAAGTTCGCGCCCGATGCCGTGCACATCGCCACCGAGGGGCCGCTCGGCCACGCCGCCCGCGCGTTTTGCCGGCGCCACGGCTGGCGCTTCACCACCTCATTTCACACCCAGTTTCCGGAGTACCTCCGCGCCCGCGTGCCGGTGCCGCTGCCGTGGTCGTACGCCTATCTGCGCCGCTTCCACGGCGCCGCGGCGGTGACCATGGTGGCCACGCCGTCGATGCTGATGCGGCTTGAGCAGCGGCGTTTCCGGCGGCTGGCGCTGTGGTCGCGGGGTGTCGATTGCAATCTGTTCAAGCCGCAGCCCCGCTCATCCATCGACTGGCCGCGGCCGTTGTTGCTGTATGTGGGACGCGTGGCGGTGGAGAAGAATCTTGAGGCCTTCCTCCAACTGCAAGTCGCCGGCACCAAGGTCATCGTCGGCGACGGGCCGGACAGCGCGCGATTGCGCGCCGCCCACCCCGACGGCCGTTTCCTCGGGGAGAAGCGTGGCAGGGCGCTGGCCGCCATCATGGCGGCGGCGGACGTGCTCGTGTTTCCCAGCCGCACCGACACCTTCGGCCTGGTCATGCTGGAGGCGATGGCCTGCGGCGTGCCGGTGGCGGCCTTTCCGGTCACCGGCCCCATCGACGTCGTCCGCGACGGCAAGACCGGCGTGCTGGACGAGGACCTGGCCACCGCCATCGCCGGCGCCCTGAAAATCCCGCGCCAGAATTGCGTGGACTACGCGCGCCGCCGCACCTGGCGCGCCTGCGCCGAACGATTCGCCTCCCTGCTGGCGCCGGTCGATCACCGCAAACGCATCGTGCCGGCGCAATAACGCATCCGCGCTAGCCCTTGCCGCGGGTGCGGGTGCGATGCGGACGCGCCTTGTTCTCGATGAACTCGACGATGGCCCCGGCGACGTCCTTCCCCGAGGCCGTCTCGATGCCCTCGAGCCCCGGCGAGGAATTGACCTCGATCACCAGCGGACCGTGGTTGGAACGCAGCATGTCCACCCCGCAAACGTTGAGACCGATGATGCGGGCGGCGCGCGCGGCGATGGCACGCTCCTCGGGTGTGATGCGGATGAGCGACGCGCTGCCGCCGCGGTGGAGGTTGGAGCGGAATTCTCCTTCGCGGCCCTGGCGCCGCATGGCGGCAATGACCTTGCCGCCGACGACCAGGCAGCGGATGTCCATGCCCCTGGCCTCGCGGATGTATTCCTGCACCATGATGTTGGCCTTGAGGCCCATGAAGGCCTCCATCACGCTCTCCGCCGCCTTGGCGGTCTCCGCCAGCATCACCCCGACGCCCTGTGTGCCCTCCAGCAGCTTGATGACGACCGGCGCGCTGCCGACATGGCGGATGAGGTTCTTGATGTCCTCCGGCGCATGGGCGAAACCCGTGACCGGCAGCCCCACGCCCCGGCGCGCCAGCAGTTGCAGACAGCGCAGCTTGTCGCGGGATCGGGTGATGGCCACCGATTCGTTGACGCTGAACACGCCCATCATTTCAAACTGCCGCACCACGGCGGCGCCGTAGAACGTCACCGAGGCGCCGATGCGGGGAATGATGGCGTTGAAGCCGGTCAATTCCTCGCCATGGTAAAAGATGCGGGGTTGATGGGCGATGATGTCCATGTAACAGCGCAGGAAATCAATGACCCGCACCTCATGGCCGCGCTGCTCCGCCGCCTCCACCAGGCGGCGTGTGGAATACAGTCTGGGATTGCGCGAAAGCACCGCAATCTTCATGCGCCGCCTCCCTTCCCCGCCGGCCGGCCCAGCAGATAGGAGGCGGCGGGATCGACCACGAAACGATGACGCATGGCGGTGCGCCCCAGCAGCATGCGAAAGCGCATGGTGTCGCGATCGGTGATCGTGACCTCGATGCGGTGGCGCTGCTCGCGCAACTGCACCGTGGTTTCGATGACGATGCGCCTTTCCCGGTGCCCCCCGGAATCGGTCACCCAGCGTTCATCCAGGATGTCGGCCACGCAGGTCACGATCCTGTCGGTGCGATACTGGCTGGGATGCATCTGAAACCGCACGCGGGGCACGCCGCGCTCCACGATGCGGGCCACGGAAAACGCGTGCAGCGCGGAGGTGCGGGCGCCGGTGTCCACCTTGGCCTTGATGGCGCGAATATGCAGGTCCGGCAGGCCCACCCATTCGCGCCATCCGACCCGCACCATTTTTGCCAGCGGCGTGATCATGCCCCCGCCTCCCCACGCCCCGATCCGCCTCCGGTCGGGGATGTCACTAGTTTCAGGTCAAGAACCGGCCTCCATCAAGGCGGATGATCTGGCCGGTGCAGTAACTGGCGTCACGCACCAGAAACAGGACGGCGCGGGCGGCGTCTTCCGGCGTGCCCGGCCGCCCCAACGGCACGCGGGTCATGTAGGCGCGCCGCTCCGCCTCGGTATAGGATTCGGCCCATTCGATCACGCCCGGCGCGATGGCGTTGACGGTCACCCGCGGCGCCAGCTCGATGGCACAGGAGGAGGTGATCTCCATCAAGGCGGCCTTGGAGGCATTGTATGCCAGATAATGTTTCAGCGGCTCCCCCATGACATGAATGTCAATGAAGTTCACCACACGGCCGGCGCTGTCGGGATCACCGGGATGATGATGCGCGCCCAGAAGCGGGGCGAAGCGCTGGATGAGCCGCAGGGGTGCGCGGGCGTTCACGGCCTGGTTGAGATCATAATCCGCCGCGCTGATCCCGCCCCACGGCGTGGGCGCGAAACTGCTGGCATTGTTGATGAGCGCATCCAGACGATCAAAACGTTCCATGATCGCCGAGACGATCACGGCATCGGCCTCCGGATGTGCCAGGTCCACGGCGATGGCGAGCCCGCGCCGGCCCAGCGCCTCGATGCGGGCCACCACCTCGGCGGCCTCCTCGCGGCTGCGCTGATAGGTGATGGCGACATCCATGCCGGCCTCGGCCAGCTTGAGCGCCACGGCGCGGCCCACGCGCCGGGCGCCGCCGGTCACGAGCGCGACTTTGTTCATCAACGATGGAGACATGCCGGATGTCATGTGAGGCGCGGTGATTGCTTCATGCCCGGGGGAAGGTTTTTACGCGCACCATAACTGATCTCCAACGAATGCGTCTATTGCGTCACAAACCGCATGCAAGAAAAAAGTGGCTTCCATCGTCAGATTAGTCTATGCTTTGTATCGCTGCAGTGTAAGTCGCAGGATGGTGAAGATGTTCCTCGAAAACCTCTCTATGCTGCCCTCGATCAATCTGCAACGCACTCGTTTAATTTTTTGGAGTCAATTCGCATGGCAACAGGTACTGTAAAGTGGTTCAATGAAGCGAAGGGGTATGGTTTTATTACTCCGAGTGAAGGTGGTGACGATGTGTTCGTACACTACTCCGCAATCAAGGGCTCCGGCTTCCGGACCCTGCAGGAAGGTCAGAAAGTAAACTTCGAGGTGCAGCGCGGCCCCAAGGGCCTACAGGCATCGGCGGTGACGCCGGCGGAGGCCTGACCCGGGGTTTTTTCTTCGGACCGCCGAAGGCGGCGGAATCTTCCGAAACACGGGGCTGATACGTGCCACCACACTGATCGGCCATGTTGTCCGCGCGTTGAACTCCGGCCGGTCCCCGGGCGCCGCGCTTTCGCCCCCGGAACGGATGCCCCGGTTCCGTCACGCGGGCGGCAGGGGCCGCACCCGGACGTGCGCGTACCAGACCGGCCGCCAGTCCGGGTGATTTCCTGAAATTCCGCCGGTGTTGCAGGATTGTGGCGGTCTTTTGCTGCGGGTATAGTTTTCACCGCCCATGAACATCTCCGTTCTCCCATCCGCAGGCGATGACAGAAGGGACCGGCTTGAATTGAACAAGCTGGCCAAGCGCCTGCGGCGCCTCGTGGGACGCGCCATCGAGGACTACCAGATGATTGAGGCCGGGGATCGAGTCATGGTCTGCCTGTCGGGCGGCAAGGACTCCTACACGCTGCTGGACGTTCTGCTGAGCCTGCAGCGCAGCGCGCCCGTGGATTTTGAGCTCATCGCCGTCAACCTGGACCAGAAACAGCCGGGATTCCCGGCGCACGTGCTGCCGGAGTACCTGACCGCGCGGGGCGTCCCCTTCCATATCCTGAGCGAGGACACCTACAGCGTGGTCAAGCGCGTGGTGCCGGAGGGCGAAACCACCTGCGGGCTGTGTTCGCGGCTGCGGCGCGGCATCCTCTACCGGCATGCCAAAGAAACCGGCGTCACCAAGATCGCGCTGGGCCACCATCGCGATGACATCATCGAGACATTGTTTCTCAACCTGTTCTTCGGCGGTCGGATGAAGGCCATGCCGCCGAAACTGCGCTCCGACGACGGTGCGCATATCGTCATCCGGCCGCTGGCCTATTGTCCCGAAGCCGATATAGGGGCATACGCCGCGCTGCGCGGCTTCCCGATCATTCCCTGCAATCTCTGCGGCAGCCAGGAAAATCTGCAGCGCAACCAAATCAAATCCATGCTGCGGGAATGGGAAAAAAAATGGCCGGGGCGCCTCAACAACATTTTCTCCGCGCTGCAAACGGTCAATCCATCACACCTCGCCGATCGCAGTCTTTACGACTTCGCCGGCCTGGGAACGCGGGACAAAACGCGCAAATCCTGGCTCGTCAATGGTGATAAATCACTCCATCCGCCGTAAACCGGCGGTGAAATGTTGATGATGTGGAAACGGCTCCTGGCATTGTGCGGCCTGTTCTTAATCTGGGGATCGGCTTGGTATTTTGACCTCGGAGAGGTCCTGCGTCTGGAAACGTTGCAGGCCCGGCTGCATGACTGGCAATTGTTCTATGCCGGTCATCCGTGGTTGACGATCGGCGGCTTCATGCTGGTGTTCATCATTCTGACCGGCGCCTCGCTGCCATTCGCGGGCGTGCTGGCGCTGCTGGCGGGCGCGTTGTTCGGCCGCTGGGTGGGGTTGCTCGCGGTGATGTCCGCCGCCGGCGGCGGCGCCATCATTGCTTTCTTGAGTGCCCGCTATTGGTTGCGCGACTGGGTGCGCAGCCGCCTGGCCCGTCATTACCACCGGCTGGATGCGGGCTTCCGCCGTGAAGGCTGGCTTTTCCTGTTGACCATGCGTTTAATCGCCTTCCCATTCTGGATACTCAATCTGGTCATGGGCCTGACCTCCATGGATGTCTTTACCTTTTGCGTCGTCAGTCTCATCGGCCTGCTGCCGGTCATGTTCATCCTGGTCAGTGCCGGCACCGAACTGGCGCAGATCCAAAGCATAGGGGACGTGTTGTCGCCGGACTTGCTGGGGTTGCTCGGTCTGCTGGCCTTGCTGGTTTTGCTGACACGCTATATCGCGCCTTCCCTTGCCCGCCGGCGGCGTTGATCGCCAAAAAAAAAGCCCGCCAGACGGCGGGCTCAAATCCCAACGAGAAGGGAACAGCGACTACTTCGTTTCCTGACGGACGGCCCGCGGCGGCTCGCACAGCATGCCGAGCAACCGGTGCAGGTGGAATTCGTGGGCACGGTAAAGCGTCATCAGGCCCGTCCGGTTGTGGGGATCCATTTGCTGCAGGTCGGAAATCCGGCCTTGGTAGTAGGCCAAGTCTTCGAGCAACTGTCCGCGGGCGCGCTCAATGGCGGCATCGAAGTATTCCAAATCGGCGGGCTGCAACACACACTCGCGCCCGGTGCGGCTGCTGTTGTCGACCACCAGCTGCAATAACGCCTTGTTGTCCATGAGTGCCTCTTTAACCTGCTTTCGCGGATTTTCGCGCGGTCTCTCTTGGATTGTTTCCTAGCAGCGCGCATGCCAGCCGTTCCCGCCGTGGATCAGAGCCGTAAAATTCATTTATTAACAATAAATTAGATGCGGTTTGCGAGGTTGCCCACCCTCATGCTTCTAGACCTCCGGGGGGAAACCACCGAACATCTGTCGGCGGGTGGCGACAATGGCTAAATCTCCGCCGGCCCGGCCGGGGATTGCGGAACTTGAATTTTTTACAAAGGGGTGTCTACGGGGTCGATGTAGCGATCCGCCGCGATCCAGTCGCGGGCCGCATATTCCGGCTCCACCAGCGTCTTGAACAATTGCGTGTCGGCCTCGCGCAGCCGGCGGCTGACCTCGCGGCCCAGATTCATCAGCAACAGCGTGTACTGCTCGGGATCCTTTTTGTAAATCTCGTACATGTTGGCGGTGGAGATTTCGATCGCCGAACAGGGCTGGCGCGCGATTGCCGACCCGCTGCGGGGCCCCAGATCAAGCAACGTCAAAATTCCGAAACAATCACCAACCCCCAGCCTGCGCAACAGATAGGTGTTGTCCTTCCAGCTCTTGACGATGTCGATTTCGCCCTCCTCCAGCACGAACATCGAATCGCCCGGGTCCCGTTCGCGGAAGTAATAGGCGCCCGCGGGCTGTTTGACGATGCGCGTAAACTGCAAGAGGTAGCTCAAGATGTCCGCGTTGACGCCGCCGAAGATCGGCATGTTTTGCAACAAACGTATGCGTGCATCGTTCATGATCTCGAGAATGGTTGATTATCTATCCATGGCCGTTTTCACCGGAAAGGGCCAAAGATAATCCATACGCGCCCCGGCGTAAACGATTTCCAGTCCTCCTCCGTCGTCGGGGATTCACCGCAGCAGCAGACTTCCCTTAGAATAGGTCGCGCACCGGCGCTGCGGCGCAGATGGCTGCCCGTCCCTGATTGAGATTCTTGCGTGCCCCATTATCGTTTCCTTCTTGCCGCCCTCTGCCTGAGCCTAGGCGTCGGCGTGTGGGTGGGTTACGTCTGGCGCGGCGGCCATATCATCCATGCCACCGAGCCGTTTACCATAGCCGAGGGACCGATCACCTTCATGGCGAGGCTGGATACCGGCGCGGCGATTTCCTCCATCAATGCCCGCGACATCCTGGTGACCGGCGCCGATGAATCGCACCCGCGCCGCGACATCGGCAAACCGATTCGCTTCACGCTGGTGAATGAAAAGGACGAATCGGTGACCATGGATTCGACGGTCGCTGACGTCAAAAGTGTGCGCACGGGCGACTGCCGTGAGTGGCGTTATCATGTTTACCTGACGCTCCTCTTCCGCGGGCGGGGGGAGCGGCTGCTTGTGAATCTCAATGACCGCAGCGCCATGAACGAGAAGATGCTGGTGGGCCGTGATTTTCTCGAGCATGGCTACGTGGTGGAGGTGGGGAATCCCTGAAATGCGGTGCCGGGAAAATAAAGACGCCCGGTCCCTTGCCGTTTACCGAAGAATAACCCCGCCTGCAAACATGCTTCACGATCGCCTGATTCGCCGCGGGGGGCGTTTCGAGGGGATGGTTGCGCGATGGACCAGCTGTCCGCCCAGCAGGGTCATGCGCACCCGGCCCTGCACTTGTTTGCCGAGGAGCGGCGTGTTTTTCCCGGCACTCTGCAGGGTGTCCTCCCCCACGACCCAGGTTTCCTGTGGGTCAAAAACGCACACATCCGCGGCCACGCCCGGCGTCAATGTCCCGGCGGGGACGGTCAATATGCGCGCGGGGTTGACGGTGCAGGTGGCGATGGCGGCGGGGAGATCGAGGAGGTTGTCGCGGACGAGGCGAAGCATGAGCGGCAACCAGGTTTCCAGCGCCGAAATGCCGGGCTCGGTGGCCGCGAAGGGCTGGCGCTGGGCATCCTGATCCTGCGGTTCATGGTCCGAGCAGACCGCGCTGATCAAGCCCTGCCGTAGAGCCTTGCGCAGGCCGTCGCGGTCACGGCCGGAGCGAAACGGCGGCCGTACGTGATAGGCGCTGTTGAATCCGGCAATTTCATCGTCCGTGTAAAACAAATGCTGCACGCTCACATCGGCCGTGACCGGCAGGCCGTGTTGCCGCGCCTCCGCAATCTGCGCGGCGGCCCGCGCCGAGGACAGGCGGCAGAAATGCGTGCGGGCACCGGTGTCTTCGATCAACAGTAATTCGCGGGCCACCGCCACGGTTTCCGCGGCCTCGGGGATGCCCGGCAGCCCCAGCCGGGTGCTGATCGGGCCTTCGTGCATGCATCCCTGCCCGGCCAGCCAGGCATCCTCCGCGTGCAGAAACACGGTGAGATCACAGGTCCGGGCGTACTCCAGCGCCCGGCGCAGCACCTCGGTATTGACGATGGAGGCCCTGGCATTGCTGACGCCCACGCAGCCGGCGCGCTTCAGACTGTGCATTCCCGCCAGCACTTCGCCCTTGAGTTCCTGCGTCAGGGCGCCGAGGCAGACCACGCGCGCCCGTCCGGCCCGCGCGGCCCGTTGATGAATGAGCTCCACCACGGCGGGCGTATCGATCACCGGCCGGGTGTCGGGCGGGCAGCACAACGTCGTCACACCGCCAGCCGCCGCCGCCATGGTCTCGCTGGCGATGGTGGCCTTTTGATCCTGGCCTGGTTCGCGCAGGCGGGCGCACAAATCCACCCATCCCGGCGTGACGATGAGTTTGCTCGCGTCGATGATTTCGGCGGCGCGAAAACCGCGCGGCGCGCGCCCAACGGCGGCGATCCGCCCTTCCGAGATGTAGACGTCCGTGACCGCGTCGACGCCGTTGGCGGGATCCACGACACGGCCGTTCTTGATGTGCAGATTCACGTCAGCCTGCCTGGCTGCCGGCGGTCATCGCCATCACCGCCATGCGCACGGCGATGCCGTGGCTGACCTGCTGCAGGATGACGGAGCGGCCCCCGTCGGCCACCTGCGAGTCGATCTCGACGCCGCGGTTGATGGGTCCCGGATGCATGACGATGGCGTCTGATCGGGCCAGCTTTAATCTTGCCGGCGTCAGGCCGTAGAGGCGGAAATATTCCGCCGCGCTTGGGAGCAGCGCTCCGCGCATGCGTTCGGTCTGCAATCGCAGCATGACAATGACGTCGACATTCTTCAAACCCGTCTCGATGTCGTGGCATACGCTGACGCCCATCTCCTCGACGCCGGCGGGGATCAGCGTGCGCGGGCCGACGACGCGCACCTCCGGCACGCCCAGCGTCTTCAGCGCGTGAATCTCGGATCGCGCCACGCGCGAGTGCAAAACGTCGCCGACGATGGCGACTTTGAGCCGCATGAAGTCCCGCTTGTGGCGGCGGATGGTGTAGGCGTCCAGCATGGCCTGGGTCGGATGCGCGTGGCGACCATCGCCGCCGTTGATGACGCTGATGTGCGGCGCCACGTTGCGGGCGATGAAGTGGGCCGCGCCGCTTAAGTGATGCCGCACCACGAACATGTCGCAGTGCATCGCCTCCAGGTTGCGCAGCGTGTCGAGCAGCGTTTCCCCCTTTTTTGCCGATGAGCTTTCGATGTTGAGATTGAGCACGTCGGCGGACAGGCGCTTGGCCGCCAGCTCGAAGGTGGTGCGCGTGCGCGTGCTGGGTTCGAAGAACAGGTTGACGATGGTCTTGCCGCGCAACAGCGGAACCTTCTTCACCGCCCGCCCGCCGATGCCGGCGAAGCCTTCCGCCCGGTCCAAAATCTCAATCAGCAATTCGCGGGGCAGACCCTCGATGGTTAAAAAATGTTGGAGACGGCCATGGGCGTTGATCTGGAGATTGCGTTCCCGCTTCATGCCGTCGGAGAGTCAGGGTTCTTCAACAAACTCAGTCGCAGGGGGTCCGGGCCCTGCAGTTTAACATGTTCCCCGGATTTGAGTGACAGCGACACTCCCGTCACGTCGGCCTGGATGGGCAGTTCGCGGCCGCCCCGATCCACCAGCGCGGCCAGGGTGACGCTGGCCGGACGGCCGTAGTCGAAGATCTCGTTCAAGGCCGCGCGCACGGTGCGGCCGGTGTAGAGGATGTCGTCCACCAGCAGGATGTGGCGGTCGGTGACGGTGAAGGGCAGGTCGGAGGGTTCGACGGTGGGGTGAACGCCGACGCGCCCGAAATCATCGCGATGGTAGGCGATGTTCAGCGCCCCCAGGGGGCCACGGATCTTCAGCCGGCGCCGCAGGACCTCGGCAATCCACACACCGCCGGTGCGCACGCCGATGATCTCCGTGGCCTGCCGCCCGCGGGATTCCAGAAACGCGTGCAGCTTCGCCGCCATGGCGGACAGCAGTTTCCGGATATCGAGGCCTTCAATGTCAGTCCCGTCCCGCTTCATGCGCGCGCGGCGGCCGCGGACGCGCGCGGAAGGACGGCGTGTTCCCGCAGCCATGACTCCAGAATGATGCGTGCCGCCTCGGCGTCTATGTCAATGGCGTCGTTCTCCACCGCCCGGCCCATCGCCTCGTGCGACGACAGGCGCTCATCAATGAACTCCACCGGCAGGTGGAAGCGATCCCGAAGTTCACGGCCGAAGCGCAAGACCCGATCGGCCAGGGGATGGCGGCGATCATCCAGCCTCAAGGGCTGGCCGACGATGAATTTCTGCGGCTGGTATTCACGCACCCAGGCCGCAATCTGATCCCAGTCGGGGCGCCGGGCGCGGACCACGACGCTGCGCAAGGGCGTCGCCGTCTGTGTCACGGTCTGTCCCACCGCCACGCCGATGCGGCGCGTGCCATAGTCGAAGCCCATCACCGTCAGCGTGCCCTCGTTCATGCATGGCCGGCGTCTGTGGATAAGCTGTCGGCCCGTATGCCGAGGAGCGCGACGGCGGCATGCCAGCGGTCCTCGGGTGACAGTCGGAACAATATGTCTTCATTCACTGGCGCGCTGAGCCAGGAATTTTCCAGCATTTCGCGTTCCAGCTGGCCCGCGCCCCAGCCGGCGTAGCCCAGCGCCACCAGCGCGTCCGCCGGTCCCTCACCCTTGGAGATGGCCTCCAGAATATCGCGCGAGGTGGCGACGCCGATCTCCATGCTCACCTGCAGATTGGAACTCCACGCACCCATGGGGCGGTGCAGCACGAAACCTCGATCCGGCTGCACCGGCCCGCCGCTGAACACCGGCCGGCTGTTGATTTGCGGATCAGTGGCTGACATCTTCATCTGCGAGAGGACCTCGCCCAAGGCGATGTTCATGGGCCGGTTGATGACGATGCCCATGGCGCCCTCCTCGCTGTGCGCGCAGATGTACGTCACCGTCTGGCTGAAATTCGGGTCGGCCAGCGTCGGCATGGCGATCAGAAACTGGTTGGTCAGATTCAACGCTTCCATAAAATCAAGTATCGGCGCGAAATCGATAATTCTCAAGCCGCCGGAGAGTTGGTCGTTCCTTTTTGGACATTTACGCCAACCCGGCGTTTCATGGTCGGCAGTCCCCTTCATTCCCGCCATGAGCGCGCTTTCCGGCTGTTTTGCGCCGCGCGGGCTTCATTGCGCGGCAAAACGTTCGCTGCTCTGGAACTGCCAGGTGCGGGTGATGTGCAGGATGTCGACCTCCTTGACGAAATCCTCGGGGAAAGGCGCGTAAGGCGCCGCCATTTTGACGATGCGGACCGCGGCGTCGTCCAGCACGGGCTGGCCGGAGGGACGCCGGATGGTGATCTCGTTGATGGAACCGTCGGAGTTCAGAGCGACATCGAGGATGAGGCTGCCGGAAAGTTTTTTGCGGCGTGCCTCATCCGGATAATTGAGATTACCCACGCGTTCGACCTTGGCGCGCCACGCCTCCATATAGGCGGCATATTTGTACTCGCGGGTGCTGGCGGAGATGAACTTGCGCCGCGGCCGCTTGGCAATGGCATTTTCGCGCTCCTCGATCTCCGCATCGAGGCTGGCGATGGCGAAACTCCTCGCCACCAGGGTTGCCGCCGTCGGCACCGGCGCGGGCGGCGGTGTTTGGGCAACGGCCTGCGTTTTCGGCGGCGGGCTTTTCTGCTCGGCATCCCGGGGGATTTTTTTCGGAACCACCTTTTCGATCCTTCTATCCGGCCTGATCTTCGCCCTTGGCGGCGCCGCGGCAGGCGATGCTGGCGTCTCCGCCGCGAGCTTATGGACGTCGGTGGATGCGGATGGCGGGGGCGGTGTCGGCGGGGCGGCGCTGCCGGCCGATGGATTGATGGCGGGCGCGGGCGCCGCGGCCGCGGGCGGCAGCGGCCCGAAGGCCGCGGGCAGCACGGCGTGAAACGGCGTGGCCGGACGGGTGTTTTCCTCCGACTCCCCGCCGCCGACATGATTGGCCTGCGCCAGCCGTTCGGCGTCCACGGGCGGCACATCGGAGCGGCTCTGCACCAGCACGATTTCCATCATGTTGTAGCGCGTGGCCTTGCCCGACGGCTTGAAGGCGATGCCAAACACAAACATCGCGTGAAGAAGTAAGGCCAGGCAGAGGGTGAGACCCAGACGGTCACCCGGCGTGATTATTGGGGCAGCAGTGACTGCGGACAATAGAATTCCCTCTTTTCCCGCCGCCCGCATTATAACGCCGAATGGGCCCGCCAGCGGCAATCGTGGAAGGGCGGCATCAGCGGCGCCTCAGGCGCCGCTCAATTGCGTCCAGCACCCGGCCCTTGATGTCGATCCCGTAAATCGCCTCGAGTTCGCGCACGCAGGTGGGGCTGGTGACGTTGATCTCGGTCAGATAGTCGCCAATGACGTCCAGCCCCGTGAACAGGAGTCCGCGCTCGCGCAGCGACGGCCCCACCTGCGCGGCGATCCAGCGATCGCGCTCGCTCAGGGGCCGGCCCTCGCCACGGCCGCCGGCGGCCAGGTTGCCACGGGTCTCCCCGGCGGCGGGGATGCGCGCCAGCGCGTATTCCACGGGTTCGCCGTCAATCATCAGGATGCGCTTGTCGCCGCGGGCAATCTCGTGCAGGAAGCGCTGCGCCATGACGAATTTGCGGCCGTGATCGGTCATGGCCTCCAGTATGACGCTCAGGTTCGCGTCGCCCAGATGCACGCGGAAGATGGAAACGCCGCCCATGCCGTCCAGCGGCTTCAGCACCACCTCGTGATGTTCCTCCACGAAGGCGCGCAGCAGTTCCTTTTCGCGACTGACCAGGGTCGGCGGGCAGCACTGCGGGAACCAGGCGGTGAACAATTTCTCGTTGGCGTCACGCAGCGATTGCGGGCGGTTGACGATCAGCGCGCCGGCCCGCTCCGCCTGTTCCAGCATATAGGTGGCGTAGATGTACTCCGTGTTGAACGGCGGGTCCTTGCGCATGAGGATGACGTCGAACTCCGAGAGCGGCCGCATTTCGGCGGTCGCCAGGGTGAACCAGTGCTGCACATCGTCGCGCACCTCCACGCGCCGCGGCCGGCCCAGGGCCACGCCGTCCCGCAGCAGCAGATCGTTCAATTCCAGATAGGACAGTTCATAACCGCGCGCCTGCGCCGCCAGCAGCAATGCGAAGGTGGTGTCCTTTTCGATGTGGATCCCGGAGATCGGATCCATGACCACCGCCAGTTTCAGGGACATGTTCGTGAATCTCTTTCCGTCGCCGCGACGCGGTTTGCGCTGTTCAAGCCGGTCCGCGTAGCATAGGCCCATCAGCGTTGCAGTATAACCGCCCGTGTCCTCCCTGACATCGCTCACCATCGCCACCCGCAAAAGCCCGCTGGCCCTGTGGCAGGCGGAGCACGTACGCGGCTTGCTCTTGGCGCGCCATCCCGGCCTCGACGTGCGGATCACCGGCATGCACACGCGCGGCGACAAAATCCTCGACAGTCCGCTTGCCCGCGCCGGCGGCAAGGGCCTGTTTACCAAGGAACTGGAGGAGAGCCTGCTGGACGGGCGCGCCGACATCGCCGTGCATTCAATGAAGGACGTCACTGTGGATCTGCCCGCCGGGCTCGCGGTGCCGGTGACGTTGAAACGGGAGGATGTGCGTGATGTGCTGCTGTCCGTTCATTACGCCAGCCTCGATGCCCTGCCGCGCGGCGCGCGGCTGGGCACCGCCAGCCTGCGCCGCCAGTGCCAGCTCAAGGCCTGGCGCAGCGACGCGCAGGTGCTGCCCTTGCGCGGCAATGTGGGCACGCGCGTGAAAAAACTGGAGGCCGGCGAATATGACGCCATCGTGCTGGCCGCCGCCGGCGTCAGACGGCTGGGGCTGGAGAAGCATGTGCGCCAGCATTTGCCCATTGAAGTCATGCTGCCGGCCATCGGCCAGGGCGCCATCGGCATTGAGTGCCGCAGTGACGATGCGCGCGTTCTGGAATTGATCACGCCGCTCAATGACGCCGAGACGCAAACCTGCGTGCTGGCCGAGCGGGCGCTCAACCGACGGCTCGGCGGCAACTGCCAGGTGCCGATCGCCGGTTGTGCCCAGTTGAGCGGCGCACAATTGATCTTGCGCGCCCTGGTGGGCCGTCCCGACGGCGGCGAGATCATACGTGGAGAACTCCGCGGCCCGCGCATGGAAGCGGAGGGGCTGGCTTGTCGCCTCGCTGAAGACCTCCTGAGACGCGGCGCCGGTGAAATACTGAAGGCGTTGCAGGACTGCTGAAGGGAGCTATTCTAGGCTTATCTGCCGCCGGCCCCGTGGTTGTTGCGGTGAATGCTTAAATCTTGTCTCGCCCCTTTCCGGCGCTTCTTTTGACTTCCTTTAATATGCATATATATACATATTTTATGTACGAAAATTGTCATTTATATTTCTGAAAAAATAATAAGTACAACATAATATGAATATCATTGCATATTAATTTAAAACACACTTTTGTAACTTAATAAGAAAATTTCTTGAAGCGGGGATTGGCATGGGTACAAGACGGCGGAATCCGCCGCTGATCGTCAGCGCGGCATTGATCAGCACGGCTGTACAAGCCCAGGACCCGGCCTTTGATTTGGGCGAAATCGTCGTCTCGGGCGACAAGCCTCGCGTCGTCGAGGAAGTGGGCACCGTCGATGAAGTGACGGCCGAGGACATTCATCGATCGGGGGCCCGCGACCTCAACGAGGCTCTCAAACTGCTGCCGGGCCTCTACGTCCGGACGGGCGGGGACGGGACACCGCGCATCGACATCCGCGGATTGCGGACGCGTCAAATCATTCTGCTGCTTGATGGCGTGCCAATCAATTCGGCCATCGACGGTCAATTCGATCCCTCGGCCATCGACGTGGAAAACATCGAGCGCATCAAGATCACGCGCGGCACCAGTTCATTATTGTACGGATCCGGCGGCACCGCTGGCGTGATCAACATCATCACCAAGGCCGGCGGGGAAAGATTCCAAGGCCACGCCCTGACGGAATTCGGCGGCAACGGGGACGGCGTCAAACACGGCCAGATCAGCGCGGGTACCGGCGGCGAAGACTGGCATTCCTTCATGAGTGCATCAGGATTCCATCAGGACAGTTTTCATCTCTCGGATGACTACAATCCCGTGCCCGTCACCGGTCCGCCCACCCCCAACAACTTTCAACCCCAGGGGCAGAGAATCAACAGCGATCGCGACAATTTGAATCTTTATGCCAATTCAATATGGCAGGGGTTGCCTGGCACCGAGATCGGCATCAGCGGAAGTTATAAAAAAGGCTCCTTCGGCATACCCCCGGATGTGCGCGATTTCACGGGTACCGACGCTGATCCGTTCGCGACCCGCTCGCGCTTCGAACGGGTAAACGATTTCGAGGGATTCTCCCTCAACCTGACCGGGCAGCATAAATTCCAGGCGCCATTGACGATCCGCCCGACGATTTATTTCAACCGCCTGGATGAACTGGACAACAATTACGACAACGCCAACTTCAACACCCGGAGCGCCGCCGGCGCCTTCGGTGACAACACCCGCTCCGATATTCTGGGAGGCAGCCTGGTGGCCAGCTATGATTTTGCCGCGGCGGGTTTGAGCTCCGTGGCATTGAATTGTCGTAATGAGCAGTGGCATGACGATGGATTCCAGATAGTGGGCCAAACCACGACGGGCACAACGGGGAAAGGAAAGAAGAAAACCACCACCAGCACCACGACCAACATAACCCAGCCCACATTGGTGGACGAATCCGACGATATTTGTTCGGTCAGTTACGAGCACGAGTTGCGACTGTACGAGCGGCTGGGACTGGTCGGCGGCGTCGGTTACAATTGGCAGACCCGCACGGCCGGCAATAATGACGATGTATCCTATCTTGTTGGAACGTATTATGACGTCTTTGAGCACACCCGGTTGCATTTCAATCATTCCCGCCAGATTCGCTTTCCCACGCTGACCGATTTGTTCGAACCGGGGCGCGCGAATCCGGGTCTCAAGCCGGAGGTGACAAAGGAGTATGAGGCCGGCGTCACCCAAACCTTCGCCGTCATCCCTGCGAGCGCGGGCATCACATTTTTCCGCACCGATGCAAACAATTTCATCGAGGCGGACAGTAACGGCGTCGCCCAGAACATCGACCGGGACAGGTTTCAGGGCATTGAGCTGGCCGGCGAGATCGCGCCGCTGCGGAACCTGCAAATCCGGGCCGGTTACACGTTCATGGACTCCAGGAACCTGTCGGCCGGCGTGACCGACCATGACCTGCAGAACAGGCCCCGCCATCGCGTCACCACCGAGGTCAATTATCTCCTGCCGTTCGGCGTGGAATTGTATGCCTCTTATTACCACGTCGACGGCAGCGTCGATCTTTCCAAGGCCACGCCGACCGTCTCCAGGAACATAGGCGACTACGACCTGTTCGATCTCAAGGTGGAGAAAAGTTTCGGCGATATCAGCATCTTCGGCCGCGCCTTGAACCTGTTTGATGAAAACTACATGGACAGCGGCGGATTCCCCTCTCCCGGGAGAACCATATTCTTTGGCGGCGAGCTGCATTTTGGATCGTAATGCCGTTGGGATAAGATCAATCCCCGTTGAACGTTCCACCGGCCAGTGTTTGCCTCCGCCACCCGGTGGCGGGCCATGCATGAAGCGGCTGATCCCATTGAGCAATGACCTGACCTATATAGGCATTGACGACACGGACAACCTGGAAACCCGGGGCACGGGATTCAGGGCGAGGCAGCTTATTGAGCGGTTGCAGGAGAACAATCTGGCGGGGGGGATTGCCGTGACCCGCCATCAATTGCTGGTGGATGACCGGGTGCCTTACACCTCGCACAACAGTTCCGCCTGCCTCGTGGTGAAGCGCCACGACGGCGTAGACGATGATCAACTGATGGATTTTTGCCGTGCCTTCCTGCTGGAGACGGCGGCGGAAGGGTCCGATGCCGGACTGTGCCTCGCGACTCACGTTCAGGCGTCCAATGTCATCGACTTCGGTCGCAAGGCCCAGGTGGACGTGGTCGGGCAGGACGAGGCACGGTCTACGGCGCGCAAACATGGCATCCGGCTTGAGGGTCTGACCGGCAATCAGCAGGGGATCATTGGATCCCTTTCGGCCGTCGGCCTGCACGTGCAGGGGAATGACGGCCGCTATCTGTGGCCCAGGGGGCTGCGGCAGTACGCCGGGCAGAGGCTCACCGTGAGCGATCTGAAGAGGGATGCGGGAATAGAAAAGGTGTCACTGCTCGGCGGCGCGGAAATTGAGGATGAAACGGCGCTGATCAACCTGGGTGACTGGCCCCGGGCGGTCAGGGTGGATAATCACGCGGTGTTGCTGGTGGAACACGACGAGGCCCGGCATGAATACAAGGTCCTGGACAAGGCGGTCATTAAATCAGTACGTCCTTGAGGACGACGGCAGTTTGACGCTCTTCGCCCTGTTCACCCTGGGCGTGGCCGCCGCCCTCCTGCATCAACATTTGCGATTCGGGTTGAACATCCCGGGGCGCCATGGTTTGGAATGGATGACGCTGCTGCTGTTCGGCCGGATGCAATCCCGCAATCCCTGGGCCGGCCTGATGACGGGCAGTGGCGCGGCCATGGCGTATCTGGTGCAATCGTCCTTCATGCTGCTGGCGCATGACTTCAAGCCCGCGTTGATTTACCTGCTGAACGGCGTCTGCCTGGATTTGTTGTTCAAGGTGACGCCGAAAGGTCTGCCGGTGATTGTCAAGGGCGTGGTTCTTGGCGGCGTCAGCTTTCTGGTGAAGCCGGTTCTGGACGTGCCGCTGGCGGTTCTGTTTGAAGTCACCGCCGGCAGTCTCGGCAAACACGGCTACTACTATCCCATCCTGACCCATTTCATATTCGGCTCTGTTGGCGCGGTGATGGGCATTTATCTCGCCACCTTCACCATCAATTACAAAAACAAGACCGCGTCCCGCCCCTGATCCCGGCACCTGGCACGGAAGGGGACATGGGCCGCGCATCCGCCTGACGCCCGGAACCCTGCCGTCCGGCCTCCGCCAGGGCGAGCCTTGCTTCCTTGTTTCTTCATCGACCAGCCAGACGATCGATGTCGTTCGGTTTTTTCCCCGCCCCGCCCGCCATCGTAACAATCAGTCATATTTCTACATATGGCCTTAACACGAAGCCGGTAGCCTTGTCTCATCCGGAGGCCACGCCCCGAAACGAACAAGCCCGTTCGCGCCGTAAAGAGCAATGATTCAGGCTGCGCCGGAGCGTGGCCGTGCGCCGTACCTTGCGGGTGTCCCAGGAACTTCACTGCGGGCATCGGTCTATATGCGAAGGCATATCACCATATATGCCTTGAAGGCGCGGTCATCATCCAGGCGCGACGCTCAAGGGCAGGTGCGCCGCCGTCAGGCGCCGCCCCCCGCACGAAGGGGTTGAGGACGGCATGATTGATTACGGTTCTGCTGATCCGAAGATGGAAACGAGAAAGTCATGGCATCCCGCGCCTCCGTCCTTCTAGTTGATGATGACGCCCGGCTGGGCGCCCTTGCCAGGGAGTATCTGGGTGCGAACGACATCGATCTTACCGTCATCAGCGACCCGGCGGCGAGTCTCTCCACATTGCGAAACAAGCGATTCGACATCGTCATTCTGGACATCATGCTGCCCGGATTGGACGGCTTGGAACTGTGCCGCCGCATCCGGGCGACGCCGGAACTGGCCGCGATACCGGTCATGATGCTGACCGCGAAGGGCGACGTCATGGACAGGGTGGTTGGACTCGAACTGGGCGCCGACGATTACCTGGCCAAACCGTTCAATCCCCGCGAGTTGCTGGCCCGCGTGCGGGCGTTGCTGCGGCGAGCCTCCGGGGGCGCCGCCAGCCCGGCGCCGGCGTGCGTCTCCTCCGGAGATCTGACGGTCAATCTTGACACGCGGGAGGTGTCCCTCGCCGGCCGGCGGCTGGTGTTGACGCAGTATGAATTCGATCTGCTGGCGCTGCTGGCGCGTTCTGCCGGCCGGGTGCTTTCCCGCGACCAGTTGCTCGACGCCCTCAAGAGGGGGGGCGATGTCTTCGATCGAACGATTGACGTGTACATCGCCAGATTGCGCGCCAAGATCGAGGCCAATCCCAGGGAGCCTCGTTACATCAAGACGGTGCGCGGCGTGGGATACGCGTTCATGCGCCATGGCGCACATTGACATGAAACCGCGGGGCGTCGCCCACCTCCCAAGGCCGGCCCGGGCCGGCGCAACACCGTAGTCCGCCGAACCGGAAGCCGGTCATCATGCATTTGCACACCCACATTTATCTGTATTTCATCGCGATCGTGCTCGTCGTCTCGCTCACGTCGGGCGCGCTTTTCAATCTCAGCGCCCGCAGCGCCTTCCAGACGGAGGTGTCCGAGCGCCTGTGGCCGCATCTGGCCTCCCTCGTCGGCGAGAGTTTTCACGACCGCGCCGCGCTGACGTTGCGGGTGCGGCAACTTCACGATGATTTGGACGTGGACATGACCGTGCGCGATCGCGCGGGGTCCGTGCTCGCCGCGGCGGGGGAGGAGCTGCCCCCGGTAACCGCCGAGGAAATGAAAAAAATCGAGAGCGGGGAAGTGATCCGGCTGTCCCGGCCGGCATTGCTCGTCAAGCTCCTGATCCGCGATCCCCGCTCCGGTCAGCGCCTGGGAATACTGGAGGCGTCCGCGCACCAACGGTCGCGGTTCTTCGGCCTCCCGCAGCCCCTGCTGACCTGGACGCTGGCGTGGCTGATCGTGGCGCTGGCGACCCGGCCGCTGGCCAGGCACATCTCCCATCCGCTGGAGCGGCTGACCGAGGCCGCGCGGCGTATCGGCCGCGGCGACTTCACCTGGCGCGCGTCCGCTCCCCGCCGCCGGAATTCCGCGTGGTGGAAGCCTGCGCAGTGGCAGGCGGACGAGTTGCAACAACTGTCCCTGGCTTTCGACCAGATGACGGAGCGCATCGACGCCCTGCTGCGGGGACAGCGGCAGTTGCTGGCGAACATATCACACGAAATCCGCTC
Source organism: Gammaproteobacteria bacterium (assembly GCA_021324815.1). Classification (GTDB taxonomy): domain Bacteria; phylum Pseudomonadota; class Gammaproteobacteria; order JAJPIJ01; family JAJPIJ01; genus JAJPIJ01. Next base: position 38,761 of record JAJPIJ010000006.1, on the reverse strand, counting down.
ACCCCTGGCGCGCATACGCGTGGCACTCGAGCTCTTGCCCTGCCGGGAAATCGCCGAAGATCGCCTGCGCGCCGTGGAGACCGACCTGGCGGAACTGGATCGCCTGGTGGAGGACGTGCTGACCGCGACGCGCCTGGACGCAACGGGCCTGCCGGCGAATCTTGAAGACATCGACGTGCGGGAGTTCCTCGCCCAGATCGCCGAACAGGTCGCGCATGATCCGCTGGTGGCGGGCAGGGCGGTGGAAGTCGCGGAGGGTGAACCGCTGCACCTCATCGCCGATCCGGCATTGCTGAAGCGGGCGCTATGGAACCTGATCGAGAACGCGGCAAAATACGGATCAGGGCGGATTATCCTGGCCGCCGCCGACACCGGCGCGGACGTGTCGCTCAGCGTTTCCGACGAGGGGCCGGGCATCCCGCCAGCCGAGCGGGAACGGGTGTTGATGCCCTTTTATCGTCTGGAGGCGGCGCGAACCCCGGCAAGGACCGGCGGGGGCCGGACGGGCGCGGGACTCGGCCTCACACTGGTGGCCCTCGTCGCCCGGGTCCATGGCGGGGCCGTCACCATCGGTGCCGGCCGCATGGATGGCGGGCGGGAAATCGGTTGCCGCGTCACCATGACGATTCCCAAGGGAATGTGTGCGTAGTCCGGAACGCGGGACACGCCGGCAAACGCCGCTCTGGATAATAGGAAATCTGTACATGAAATCCACAGGGATTCAGGCGATGCCGTCCGCGATCATGCAAGCGCTGCGGCCGGTTCGTAACGCCTCTCCGGGGAAAAGTACAAGACATGGAACTTGAATCCGCAATGAACCCGCCTGACGATGGCGCTGCTTTAGTGAAAAAGGCCCCCCGCCGGCCCCAGGGGGACCGGCGTCGTCTGCTGGCCATCGCCGGGATCATCATCGCCGGCGCCGCCGCGGCCGGCGTCATGTTCGACCGGGCCCATAGACATGGCGGGCCGCCGCCGGAGGCCGCAAGGCGGGCCCCCGGCCTTCCCTCGGTGCTCGTTGCGCCCGTCAAAAGAGAGGATCTTGTCCGCCAGATCGAGATCGCCGCGGAATTTCATCCGTTCCAGAGGGTGGATCTTCACGCCAAGGTCACCGGTTACATACAAGTCATGAACGTGGATGTGGGGGATCGCGTCAAGGAAGGGGACGTCCTCGCCGTCCTGGAAGTGCCCGAACTTCAGGACGAATTGCGCAAGGCGCGCGCGGCGGTGGAACGCAGCAAGCACGAGGCGGCGCGCGCCGAGGCCGCCTATGAGGATGCGCATCTGGCCTACACCCGCCTCACGGGGGTGATGAAAGAGCATCCCAACCTCGTTGCACAACAGGACCTGGATGAGGCACGGGCCCATGACGAAACGACCAACGCCGCCTGGGTCGCCGCCGAAGCCGCCATCCAGGAGGCCGAAGCCAACGTGACCCGCCTCCAGGACACGCTGAATTACAGCAAAATCATCGCCCCTTTTGACGGCGTGATCACCGAGCGTCTGGCGGACACCGGCGCCTTGGTCGGCGCCGGCACCTCGGCCGGCAGCCAGGTCCTGGTTCGCATCTCGCAAATGAATCCCCTCCGGCTGGTTCTGCCGGTGCCGGAATCCGTCGCGTCCACGATCCGGATCGGCGACCCCGTGGCGGTCAACATCCAGTCGATCCACAAAACCTTCACGGCGCACATCACGCGCATCAGCGATGAAATCAAGACCGACACGCGCACCATGCATGTCGAGGTCGATGTTCCCAATCCGGATCTTTCACTGGCGCCGGGCATGTATGCCACCGTGACCCTGACCGTCGAAAGGCACAAGGACGCCCTGTCGATCCCGATTGAGGCCGTGCCCAACCGCAGGAACGGTTCCGTGTCGATTCTCGTGCTTGACCGGGATCACAAACTCGAACAGCGCCCGATCACCCTGGGAATGGAGACTTCCACGCGGGCCGAGGTGATCTCCGGGCTGATGGAGAACGACCTCGTCGTGGTGGGGCGGCACGGCATCTACAGGCCGGGGGAGAGGGTCAGTCCGAAAATCATCAGCGAGGGTGAGCTTGAATGAACGCGGGATCTTCCGGCCGGGCGGGTGCTCCGGGCGACATCGTGGAACAACTTCGCCGGCTCGACAGTTGCGCCGTGGCCAGCGCCATCGAAAGCACCGGCATACGCATGCGCAACGAGGGCTTCATGGATTCGAGCATCCGCTGTCTGTCCGCCGGCCCGGAGCCCCTCGTCGCCTACGCCTTTCCGCTGCGCATCAGCACGGCCGAGCCGCCGATGCAGGACCCTTTTCGCGCGCGCTTCACCGGCGTGCGTAACGATTGGTGGGAGAATCTGCTCGGCGTCCCGGCGCCGCGGGTGCTGGCGGTCGAGGATATCGACAGGCATCCGGGCATGGGCGCCTTCCTCGGCGAGGTGCATGCGAACATCTTCAAGGCCCTGGGATGTGTCGGGGTGGTCACCAACGGCGCGGTGCGCAATCTGCCCGCCGTGCAGGCGCTGGGATTTCATGTCTTCGCGTCGAACGTCACCGTGTCTCACGCCTACATGCACATCGTCGAGGCGGGGGAACCGGTGCGGATCGGCGGCCTGACCGTGAGGACCGGCGATCTCTTGCACGGCGACCAGCACGGCGTATTGTCGATTCCGCCGCAGATCGCCGGTCAGCTGCCGCAAATCGCCGCACGCCAGCGCCGGGAGAAATCCGCGATCATCGATTTCTGCCGTTCGCCGGAATTTTCAATCGAAGGACTGCGGCGGCTGCTCAAGGCGAATCGCGACTAGAACCTGCCGCCGCCATTCTCTGATTTGATGAATTGGTTCATGCGTCATGTCTAAATTTTCCCTGCGATATCCGTACTTCATCATCGTTGCCTGCCTGATGGTAGTGGTGGTGGGCGTCAGCAGCCTCGTGCGCATGCCCGTCGACCTGTTCCCCGGCATCAACATCCCGGTGGTCGTCGTGGCCACGTTTTTCTCCGGGATGCCGCCGGAGGACATCGAGAACGACATCACCGGCCGCTTCGAGCGGTTCTTCACGCTGGGCAGCGGCATCGATCACATGGAATCCCGTTCGCTTCCCGGCGTCAGCCTGATCAAAATCTATTTTCAGCCGGGCACCAGCGCGGATTCGGCGGTCTCCATGATCTCCAACCTGGCGATGGCCGATCTGCGCCGGCTGCCGCCCGGCACCCTGCCGCCGGTGGTGCTCAAGTTCGACGCCTCCAGCCTGCCGGTCTGCCTCATCACCCTGAAGGGGCAGGGACTCAACGAGACCAGCCTGCGCGATCTGGGGCAGTTCGAGGTCCGCAACCAGGTCGCCAACGTGCCCGGATCCACCGTGCCGCCGCCCTTCGGCGGCAGGTACCGCCAGATCATGGTCTACGTCGATCCGCTGAAACTCGAGGCGCACCAGCTCAGCGTCATGGACGTGGTGAGGTCGGTGAACGATTCCAATCTCATTCTGCCCGCAGGCGACGTGATCGTGGGTCCGTACGACTACAACATCTACACCAACAGCCAGCTGGCGGGCGTCGATGAAATCAACCGGCTGCCGCTCAAGACGGTCAACAACGCCTCGGTCCTGGTGGCTGACGTCGGCGAAGCGAGGGACGCGTCGCAAATCCAGACCAGCGTGGTGCGCGTCGACGGGCAGCGATCCGTGTATCTCCCCGTCATGAAACAGGGTGGCGACACCAACACCATCGCCGTGGTGGACGGCATCAAGAACGCGCTGTCCCATCTGGTCGACGTCCCCAAGGAATTAATCGCCGAGGTGGTGTTCGACCAGTCCATCTTCGTCAAGACGGCCATCGAAAACCTGATACACGAGGGCGCCATCGGGCTGGTGCTGACGGGATTGATGATATTGATTTTCCTGGGCAGCCTGCGGGCGACGGCGGCGGTATTCCTGTCCATACCGCTGTCCGCCCTCGGCGCCTTCATCATCCTCTACTTCGGCGGCAGCTCCGTCAATTCGATGATATTGGGAGGGCTCGCGCTGGCCTTCTCCCGGCTCATCGATAATTCCGTGGTGGTGCTGGAAAACATTTTCCGTCACATGGAGCTGGGCGAAAGCCCGGAAGTGGCGGCCGAAAAGGGCGGCAAGGAGGTGGCGCTGCCGGTGCTGGCGGCGACGCTGACCACCGCCGTGGTCTTCTTCCCGGTGACGTTTCTCTACGGGGTCAGCCGTTTCCTGTTCTCCGCGCTGGCCATCGCCGTGGTCCTGTCCCTGTTCGCATCATACCTGGTGGCCATGACCGTGGTGCCGCTGTTTTGCGCCAGGCTGATCAAGGGTCATGCCGCCCTTGATGACGACGCTGCGCCCGTCTCCGGCGGCTGGGGGACGCGGTTCAATCGCTGGTTCAACCGAAAGTTCGAGGTGATGCTGGAACGCTACGACCGGAGCGTGCAGGCCACGCTGCTGCGCCCCGTCGCCACGCTGGTGGGCCTCGTGGGAATATGCGTCATGAGCATGGGCCTCATCCCGCGGCTGGGACTGGCCTACTTTCCGCGCACCGATCCCGGCCAGTTCGTGGTCAATCTCAAGGCGCCCACCGGCCTGAAACTCGCCATGACGGAGAAGCTGGTGAAAAGGGTGGAGGATATCATCCGCCAGGAGGTCCGTCCGGAGGATCTCGACGTCGTGGTGTCCAACATCGGGGCCACGCCGGGCTACTCCTCCATGTACACCAGCAACTCCGCCACGCACACCGCCTTTGTCCAGGCCAGTCTGAAGCAGGATCACAAGATCGGCAGTTACGAATACATGGACCGCGTGCGCGAGCGCATCCACCGCGAATTGCCGCAGCTCACCAGCTATTTTCAGTCCGGCGGGCTGGTGGACGCCGTTCTCAACCTGGGATTGCCCACGCCCATTGACGTCCAGGTCAGCGGCTCCAATCTCAAGGCCGCCTATGCCACGGCGGCCGGACTGGCGGGCCGGATCCGCGGGCTGCCGGGCGTCAGCGACGTCCTCATACCGCAGGACATCGACGCGCCGTCGCTGCGCCTTGACGTGGATCGCGTCCGCGCCAGCGAACTGGGCCTGAGCCAGAAGGAGGTGGTGAGCAACGTCATCACCGCGCTGACCTCCAACGCGATGATCGCGCCGAGCTACTGGGTGGATCCCCGCACCGGCAATGATTACATGCTGACGGTTCAATATCCGGAGGACGCCGTGAAAAGCATGTCCGATCTCAAATCCATCCCCATACGCTCGCGCGACCAGAGGCGCTCCGCGCTGCTCGACGCCGTCGTGAAGGTCAGCAAGGTCGAGGCGCCGACCGAGGTCGATCATTATCAACTGCGGCGCGTCATCGACGTCTACGTCGGCACGGTGACCGAGGATATCGGGAAGATATCCTCGGCCATCGATCAACTGGTCAAAAACACGACCCTGCCCGAGGGCGTGAAAATCGATTTGCGCGGCACGGTGCAGAGCATGCGGGCCTCCTTCACCAGCTTCGGACTGGGTCTCATCCTCTCCGTGATTCTGGTTTATCTGATCCTGGTGGCGCAATTTGCCTCTTTTTCCGATCCGTTTATCATTCTTCTCGCCATTCCACCGGGACTGACGGGAGTACTGGCCATGCTGCTCGCCACCGGCACGACGCTCAATATCATGTCACTGATGGGCATCGTCATGATGGTGGGAATCGTGGTGTCCAACAGCATTTTGATCGTGGAGTTCACCCGCCGGCTGCGGGAGGAGGGCACGCCCCTGCGCGAGGCGGTGGCGCTGGCCTGCCGGGTGCGCCTGCGGCCCGTGCTCATGACCTCGCTGGCGACCATTTTTGGATTGATCCCGATGGCGGCCAAGCTGGGCACGGGCAGCGAGGCCTACGCCCCGCTGGCCAGGGCGATCATCGGCGGGCTGTCGGTGTCGGTGATTACCACCATCTTTATCGTGCCGGTGGCCTATTTTCTGTTCTACCGGCGGCGCGCGGAACACGTCCCGGCGGCGTAATCCGCGCCCGCCACGTCCGAGAAGGGATGGATCAGCGTTATGAAATACCATGTCCCGATGTTCGCTGTGGCGCTGTTGCTTTCCCCGCATGCCCCGGCCGCCGACGTGCCTCCCCGGGCCCTGACCCTCAAGGAGGCGCAGGCGATAGCCCTTGAGAACCAGCCGCGCATCCGGGCGGCGAGACTGGCCGTGTCCGAGGCGCAGGCGGCGACCCGCGAAGTGGAGTCGGCTTATTACCCGCTCGTGTCCGCCAGCGTCACGGCGGCCGGCGCCGACAGTTTCACGCGCGACAGGAACGGCGTTCCCACCACCATCGACACGCGGATTGCCGCGGGCGGATTGAACAATCCCACCGTGCTGTCGCGGGAATCCAACGGCTTGATGGTGGATCAGCTGGTCACCGACTTCGGGCGCACCAGGAACCTGGTGGACAGTTCACGCTACACCTCGGCGTCGCGGGAGGAACAGTTCAACACCGAGCGCGCGCAAATCCTGCTCGAAGTCAGCCAGGCCTACTACCGGGCGCTGGAGGCGCAGGCCATCGTGAAGGTGGCCTCGCAAACCCTGGACACACGGCAGTTGCTGCTGACCAGGGTCACGCTGCTGGCGCAAAACAAGCTCAAGTCCGAGCTCGACGTCAGTTTCGCGAAGGTGAATGTCGAACAGGCCAGGCTGCTCCTGGTCCAGGCGCAGAACGCCCTGGAGGCCGCCTTCGCCAACCTGTCGACCAGCATGGGGTACCGCGACACGCGCAGTTTCCAGCTCGCGGACAACGCCACCACGACGGCGCCGCCGGCCGATCTTGCCGCATTGCTGTCCCGCGCCATCGAAGCCAGGCCGGAGCTGGCCAGCCTGCGGGCCGATCACAACGCCGCGCTCAAATTCGTCAAGGCCGAGCGGGCGCTCAATTACCCGACGGTGAACCTCCTCGCCGTGGCGGGCGTGACGCCGGTGGGCGACTCCAGGCTCGGCGACACCTACGAGGCGGCGGGCATCAACGTCAGCGTGCCCATCTTCAACGGCGGGAAATACACCGCCATGGAGGAGCAGGCGAAGCTGAAGGCCGACTCGGTGAACGAGTTGCTCACGGACGCGGAGAACCGCGTGGTGCGCGACGTGCGCATCGCGTGGCTGGACACCAAGGCCGGCTTTGAAAGCCTGGATGTCACCATGCATCTGAAAGAGTACGCCGCGCAGGCCCTCGATCTCGCCCAGTCGCGATACAACATCGGCTTGAGCTCCATCATTGACGTGACGCAGGCGCAACTCAACGAAACCGAGGCGGAGATCGCCTATAACCGCGCCAAGTACGAATACCAGATCCAGAATACGGTGCTCAATTTCCAGATCGGCAACCTGCGTTAACGCGGGCGCCGCGCGGCCCGCTGAGCATTCCAGGAATCATGCCCGCGCCTGACCTGGCACCACCGTTTCCCCGGCGGCTCTGCGGCCCATCACGGCGACCGCCACCCGCCTTGTCCGGGCGTGGGGAATCACCCCCGTGCGTCCGTGGGACTGCCCGGACGCGCTGGCTTGGACGGGCGGGATTGAAACCCGCGCAGGCACCTCCCTGTGCCTGGGCGATCCGTGGGGTTTGCAGTCCGTTAGTAACTGAACTCAAGGTTCACGAACATCGCATGTATGCCTTCCGGCACGGCGTTCTTGACGACCTTCGTGCTTATCCCCGGCGTGATGGGGAAGTCGAATTGATCATGCGAGTACCACAAATTCTGGCTGGCCAGCGCCAGCCGCAGGAACTTGCTGTAATCCCAGTTGATGCCGCCGACGAAGCGCTCGAAGTCGAGCGGATTATGGTCGACCCTCGTGTTGGGCATGAATTTCTCATACATGCCGAACAGCGTCAGCGGCGTGCCGGGGATGTGATAGTGGCCGAAGACGTCATACCCTTCCTGCTCGCTCTTCCCCGTGTTCAGGATGTTGTTGGTCATGGTGGTGAAATCGGCGAAGCCGGTCGCCACGCCAAATACATCGCCGGGACCGCTGCCGGAGAACAGGTTTCCGGGCGTGAAGGCATTCTTGCCCCAGTCGTATTCACCGGCGAGCTGCCAGTCGTTGGTCGTGTAATGCACGAGGGCGGCGACACGTTCAATGTCCGAATCAGGTCCCTTGAGTGCCGTGGTGATCGTCGTGTCCGGCGTGACGTTGCCGTGGCCGCGATCGTAGAACCCCGTCAGCCCCAGGCCGTCGAACCGCTTCTCGGCGCCAAAGGGGTAGACCGACACGCGCACCATGCCCTGTTTTTCATCGGTCTGCTCGAAGGTGCGGAACGCCGCGTTGTTGTAAACGCCGAAGTCGTAGTCCACGTAGGTCCTGCCGTTGAACTTGATGGGTCCCTTGAGAGAGACGCCCACCTGCGTCGATGACAGGCTCAAGTAGTTCCACGGCACCAGATTGACATAGCGGAACCCGTACAGCGCCTCCTCCCAGTCCACCAGCGGGTTCATCTGCTGGCCGACCGTGATCATGCCGCCCTTCAGCGGTTCGATGCCGTCGAGCAGTTTGTTGTACTGCACGTAGGCGTATTTCAGGCGGAAATTCAGGTTGCCATCGAGATTGCTGCCTATCGCACCGGTTTTTCCGCTCTTGTCGGCGGTGCTGGAGCCGATCGCGCGGTAGATGTTGGGCGTCAGCCGGAAGGTCCAGTCGTCATTGGGCGTGAACAGCACGTTGAGATAGGTGCGGGTGATGTCAAACGAGTTGAAACCGTCGTTGCCCGGGCCGGGCGGATTGATCTGGGTGAGAAACTGCGGACCGAATCCGGTTTCGTAGTAGTTGGCGTAATCCGCGTACAACAATGTCGAGACCTTGACCTTGTCGACCCAACTATGCTTGCTTTCGTCCTTGCTGACCTTTTCGGCGACTTCCTTGGTGGATTTCTTCATGTCCTCCTGTTCCTTCGTGGTCTGCTCGCTCTCGACCTGGGCGACACCCTTCAATTGATCGTAGGTCGCCTGGTCGATGGTGCCCTTCTCCTTGAGCACCCGCAGCAGCTCCAGCAGGGCGTCATTGTTGGCGGCGAGGGCCGCTGGCGCCGTTGCGGCCGCGGTGAAGGCGGCCAGAAAGGCGCCAAGCAATGGTTTGCAACGTGAACGGTTGGGCAGCATGATCTTCTCCTCTAAAAAATGGATTAAAAAACAGGCTCCGCATCATGCGGGTGTGCGGTTGTTGTTGTGCAAGAAACACTAAGCACGCGCCGTGACAGCCTGATTGCGATAAGATGACGGTTTGATGACGGCGGCATGCTGATTTCTTCACACGCCTGTCATAATTCCAGACCAAGGGCGTGTTCACACTAACGCGCAGTCCATCGGCGATGAGTGCGAAGTTGATGAAGGCCATGAATCATGACAATGGCATTCAACACCCGCAGATTCGAGAGGCTCACGTTGCCACGCTGAGTCGGCAAACAGTTAGTGTTAACACGCTCTAGCTCAATCATCACCGGACGCTGACAGCACGTGTTCAATCCAGGTCAAGGCGGCAACGGCGCGCAGAAAACCGAGTGTCGTGGCGGCAAGGTACGCTACGTGGCGGATCGCCTCCGGCTCGATCCCGGTGGCGAGCGCGCGCCGGACATGGCTGTGAACCGCGCCCTCGCCTGCGGCGCCGATGGCGAGCGCCAGCTTGACCTGATGAACGGCCGCGCCGGTGAGCGGGCCGGCCTCGGCACAGGCCTGGCCAAGTTTCTCGTAGGCTTCCCATAAGGCCGGCTTCGTGTCCGCGACATGACGGGCGTAGCCGGTTAAGTCATCTTTGATTGCGTGCTCATCTGTCGCTCCGTGACGAAGATACGCAGGGCACCGTGAGGGATGCCGCTTCGGGAATCGCGGCCGGGTAGCATGAACGAACAGCCTGCGCGACTTCCTCCACGGCCTCGCCCACGGCCTGAAGATACCGACTTCCGCTGCCGCCGAGAAGCTCGCAGAAACGCTCCAGCCAGGCCCCCACATGCTCGGCCAAGAAAGCAGCGATGATGGCGTCGGCGGTGGCCCCGTCGGTCTTATCGGTCTCGCGGCTGGCGACCAGCCCCGCCAGGTAGGCGAGCATGAAGCCGGCCTGGTCGAGCGGTCGATGGGGTCCCTTGAGCATCGGATCGACGTTGAGCCGCATCGGCTCGAAGCCGACCGCCTCATACCAAGGCGCGAGGGCATCGCCGCCGTCGAAGCGCGGCGGCGGGAAATGCCACCACCCGCCATCGCGTACCCTGCCCTGCGCAAGCACGTGGGCGTAGGACGGGATGTAGCGACCGGATTGGGGCACACACAACACGTCATAAAAATCCTGCCGCGCAGGGCCGAGATCAAGATTGATCCCGCTGCTCTCGGCCAGAGCCGTCAGGACGGAGGCGTCGGGCGGACGCAACAGCAAGGCCGCCGCTGCCGCGAGCAATCGTGAAAGGCTCGGCTCAGACATGAGCGCCGTCCCTCTCCAGCCGGGCGCGGGTGTTGAAAAACACGACGCTACCGCCGACCAAATCCATTAACGCCATCTGCTCGACATCCGGATCGCGGCGCATGATCGGATTGAGATGAATACCCGCGCGGCGCACACGGTCGCCCTCAATGCGCTTGCCGCCGAGCTGGTAGTTAGTGGCGCCATAGCCCCAGTGACCGTAACCCACGCTGAAGGTGATTACGCCGGGGCGAATGCCCTCGACCACGCACGCCGTGCCCTTGCGCTTGCCGTGCGGCGTGACCACCCAGACCTTCTCGCCGTCCCGGATGCCCAGGCGGCGCGCATCCTCGACCGCCACCTGAATGCCGTTGTCCGGCATGATCTGGCGCAGCACGTAGTTGGATGGAAGCCGCGAATGGCTCTGCAGCGCCCCCTTGAAAGTGATGATGGTCAGCGGCCAGTCCTTCGGATCGTCAAGCTTGTCAAGCGGCGTGCCGAGCGCCGTTGTCGGTTCGACCCACGCGGTGGTGCCGAGGAAGCGTTCGCCCGTCATGCTGTTGCGCGTGAGGGCCACTTCCTCCGCATAGAAGTGCAGCGTTTTGGTGAAGCGGTGGGTGAGCTTGTCGCCTTGACGCGCATTACGACGCGGCTCCATGCGACCGCCCTTCGCGAGCACCGAGAGCACCTTCGGCCACTCCTCGGGCTTGAGTGCGTCTTTAAAGGCTTCGTGGAAGCTGCCAAGGTCATTGACCTGCATCTCCAGCTCGGTGACATCCGGAACCTGCTCGTCGGGCCCGCCGGGCGCGAAGGCCACGTTGGCCGTGGCTTTGAGGTACCAGTCCTCTTTGCGGTTCAGCGGCCACCAGCGCCCGTCGGCGTCCTTGATCGCCTTGTCACCATACCCAGGAAGGCCCACGCGCTTGGCTATGTCGATCAGGAACTCCTCGAGACAGATGTGGCGGCCATCGGGGGTCTTCTCGGTCAGCTCGATCACCGGCCAGCGAACACCACTGCCTTTGGTCAAGGTCGTCGGGAGCGTTCCGATGTGGCACCAGCGCTCCAGGAAGCTGCCGTCGGGGACAATGTAGTCGGCATACATGCTCGTGTCACCGACGACGATGTCGCAGGCGATGATGAGCGGGATGTTCTTGGGATCTTTGACTGCCGCGATCAGCCCCTCGTTGCCTTGGCCCGGGACGCTGTAGAACGGCGTCGCCATGTGCCAGACGAGAATGTCGACGCCGTAAGGGTAGCGTTGGATCGCCGAGGGCAAAAGCTCCGTGTACACCTCGAAACTCAGCGGAAACCAGGGCCGCTTGGCCGGGTAAGCATTCTCGCCCTTAGCGACCTTGGCCTTGTATTCGCTCGAGTCCTCGTACTGCGCCTCTTCCCTCGAGAGCTTCACGCCGTAAGCTAAACCCTTTGCCTCCGGCACGCCGAGCACGTCGTAACGGCCACTCTTGTAGCCGTATTCGCCGCCGCCGACGGTGAGACCCCCGGTCCAGTTGAAGTTGCCGATCAGCAGGTCCAACATCAGGACGGCCATGACGTTGTAGTAGCCGTTGGGATGCTTGCATACGCCCCGATACGTCTCGCAGGCCGCCTTGCGACCGTGGCTCGTGAACTCGCGCGCGAGCGCCACAATCTTCTCCGCGTCGATGCCGCAGATCTGGGCGTACTCTTCCACGCTGTGCTTGGAAGCCGATTCACGCAGCCTGGCGAACGCGCTTTTGACGCGAATGCCGTTGACCTCGCCGCTGTAGTCGATGACAGCCTGTTGGCTGCTCTCTGCTGCTGCCGGTTTGCCGCTTCCGGCATCGATCACCACGCGATCGAGATCCGGCTCCTTCGGGCCCGCGCCCAGGCCAGCTAGCTTCGCGGTCAGGAATCGACCGAACCCAGGGTGTTGAGGATCGTCTACGACGAGATGGCTCGCGTCGGTGTGGGAAAGCTCGCCATGCGCCTCGGCGGCGCTCTGCGTGGGCCGGCTCAGGTAGTCTGCGTCATAGCGGCTGTTCTCGATGATCCAGCGGATCATCGCGAGCGCCAGCGCTCCGTCGGTGCCGGGCTTGATCGGCAGCCAGGCGGCACGATCTCCCATCACGCCCCCTCGCCCGAGCAAGGGGTCGACCACCACGTACTTCAGCCCTCCGGGCTTGGCCCGCGCTTCAGCAGTGTACTTGGCGAAGGTCTGCATCGGGAAGTTCGCATCGCCTGGTTGGGTGCCCCAGAAAATGATGAACTCGGCCTCCGTGATGTCCGGCTTGGTCATGTGCTTGCCGGGATAGACCTGGGCAATCGCCACGTGGTGGCTCACCTCGCACACGTTCACGTGCTCGTAGGTATTGACGCTGCCGAACGCCCGACCGAAGCGCCTGGCGAAGTCCAGCCGGCTGCCGACGATACGTCCGCCTTGGAAGACGTAGCCGTTGGTACGGTGGCCCAGCTCGGGCGCATTCGGATCCATCGGTTCCCCGCGCTTCGCGTAGAGCCCCTTGAACCCGAGCACGTCAAGATTCGCGCTCGCGGGATCGCCTGTGTCGGCGAATATCTTGCCGCCATCGGTCACTTCCCGGATCAGCTGCTCCCAACCGATCGGCTGCCACTGGCCGCTGCCGCGCGGGCCTTTGCGCTTGAGCGGCACGGTGATGCGATAGGGATCATAGGCCGACTGAATACCGGCGTTGCCGCGGGCGCAGACCGTGCCGGAGCGGGCCGCAGTCTCGAGCAAGGGAGTGTCCATGCTCGCATAGTCCATCAGCGTGTTGGGGTGATAGGGGTTGCCAATGATGCGCTGCACCCGGCCGGTCTTGCGATCGATCTTCACCCTGAGGCCGCATTCGCTGTGACATTGCTGGTCAACCGTATGGCGCAGCGTCCAGTCAGGGTTATGCGCGAGCTTGCCCGTCGCGTGATCGCGCAGCCACTCGGGACTGTTTGAATTGCCGTAGACGCGGTGCAGCGCCTTGCGGCCGCGGTCGTTGAAGGGGACAAGGTGATAGAAGGTGTCGTAAAACCCGCCGAACCCGACGCCGACGCCGCCCACGGCACAGGCCTTAAGAAAACTTCTGCGGTCGATCATCGGCACACTCCTGTAGACTCCTATCCGCTCAGCGGGCAGACGGCGGGCCAAGCTCCGGCGCCCGATCCGCCGGCAGCGCCAGCAGCAGGACCGCCAAGATGCCAGCAAACGCAAGCACGCTGAAGCCGGTATAGAGCAACGTCTCAGTGCTCGGCGTGAAGGTCTGATAGCCGGCGCCGCTGCGAATGAATGCCTCTCCGCCGATCAGGACCAGCATGCGCACGGCATAGCTGCCCCACATGACGCCAAGCGCCGCGAGAAGCTGCGCCCAGCGCCACCGGCCCAGCGGGGTTACGAGCAGCACAAGAGGCCCAATGACGCCTACGACGGTCCAGTTCCAGAAAACCGTGGGCGCATAGGGCCCCATGTAAAGATCGGCGGCCCGCAAATCCTCGATGCTGCCGAAGCGGCCGATCCACCACATCCAGCCAAACCACACCACCGCTTCGATCCCTATGCTAATGACGGCGGTCCAGCGCAGCGGCGCGATCAACGACTGTGCGCCGCGGCCGGTTGCCAGCCAGGCCAGTGCCGGCAGCACGACCAGCATCATGAGTGCGCCCTGGGCTACGGCGCTCGCCATGAAGAGCAGCGCCTGGGCCGGCGAATTCCAAATCGCTACGCCATGCTCGTTCATCAGGAAGATGCCGGAGTACATCGGCGCGAACAGCGATAGGAAGATCACCACGCCGACGATCCAGCGGCGCGGGCCGGCACTCTCCAGCACGGAATAGTGTCGGCTCCACAGGGAAAAGAAATCGGCGAACGGTCTCAGGCGCGGATCAAGACGCAGGATCGCGGCCCCGAGCGCTGGCCGGTCCATGGCCTGAAACGTCAGCCACCAGCACAACGCGAGATAAAGCGGCAACAGGATGATGCCGTACTTGATAATCGCGGTATCCCAGTATTGCCAGCCAAGATAGTATCCGTAGATGAGCCGTGATGGCTGTTTAACTTCCGAAAGCACATTGAGAAATCCGCAGACGATCAACGCCACCGCCAACGGCATCGTAAAGCGGTATTCGACCCCTTGGCGGCGCCTTGCGATGACGTAGATGGCCCAGATGATGGTCAATCCTCCAGCCGCGCCGAGCAGCCAGGAATAATTTCCGAACAGCAGCGAGAACGGCCGCGAGTGATCGATGTTCAGCAACTCATGCAGCGGAGCGGCGGGGACGACCGGCTGCGGGGTGGTCAATGGGTTAGCCATGGACGGCCTCCTGACTGCCCACGATTTTCCACTCCCCAGCCACCTCACTCTCCGGATTCTCGAAGCCTGCGTCCTCGAACATCTCAGACCAGAGTGTCGGACGACCCGGTAGGTTGTTCTGGAGCTGGTCAGGAAGAGCGATATAGAAAACACGCGGCTGGTTTCCCGTGCTGGGCTTGAGAACCTGCACAGGCTCGTTCTTGATCTGCCGAGTAACCGGGTCGTTGGGGTCGTTGAGATCGCCGAATTGTCGCGCCCCGCCGATGCAGGTCTCTACGCAGGCCGGCAACAAGCCCTGATCCACACGCTGAGCGCAGAAGTTGCACTTGTCCGCGGTTTTGGTGACCGGATTCATGAATCGCGCGTCATAGGGGCAGGCGTTGACGCAAGAGCCGCATCCCCAGCACTTGTCGTAGTCGATCTCGACAATGCCGTCTTTGCGCTGCCACGTCGCGTCTGCCGGACATACCTCGATGCAAGACGGACGCTCGCAGTGATTGCACAGACGTGGGAGAAACGCGCGTCGAGTCTCGGGATAGGTGCCGATCTCGACGTCAGGAACCCAGGTTCGGAAGCTTCCCTCGGGGATGTTGTTCTCAAACTTGCAGGCCGCGGTGCAGGCTTGGCAGCCAACGCATTTGCGCAGATCAATCAGCATCGCCCAGCGCTTGCCTTCATATCCCTCGACTGCCAGGTTGCCGTCCTTCTGCGTGTAGGCGAATGCTTCGCGGCCGTGAAACTCGTAGAAATCCATGCCCGCTTGCCGGCCGGTGGCGATATTTTGCGGAACGGGTGGCTCCTGCGCCGCGGGCTTGACCTGCGCCCCAGCGGCCTTGGCGGTCGCGGCCGTGGCCGCCGCAACCGCAGCACCCCCCGCCAATCGGCGCAGCAACTGGCGGCGGCTGAAGGTCTTTAGCTTATTCGGCGAGTCGACCTGGTCCATCTTCGTCCCCGCTCACAAAATGCTTAAATAAAAAATATCACTTAGCCCGGCGAGGCAATTTGATCTGGATCAATGTTGTAGTTCTGCTTGCTATTTTGCTCGTCTACGCCGCAATTAGGCCCGATACATTCCGTGTTGAACGTACGATAACCGTTAAAGCAGCACCTAAGGGGTGGTGTAGCCATCGTGGTGGAAATTTGAAAGAGGCGTAGTCACCGGTTTGAAACCAACCAAACAACGGCGTCAACAAACGCCGAGGAGACCACGCCATGAGCAAATGTAATACGTTGGAGCGTCCTGCGGTGATGCAGGGCGATTGGATTGATCCGCTGGAGACGGCACTTCGAGAGGGAGTGCACGGCTACCTGCGGGAGTTGTTGGAGTTGGAAGTGACGGCGCGGCGCTGGGGCGTTTGCGCTATGGCCGTCAGGCGCAGGCCAAGGATCAGCGCAACGGCTACCGGAGACGGGAGTTGATCGGCACGCTGGGCCGGATGCGGATCGAAGTGCCGCGTGCACGGGTGGCGGACGAGCAAGGGAATTTGCATGAGTTCCGCAGCGCCCTGTTGCCGAAGTACCGACGGCTGACGCCGCGGGCATTGGCGCTGATTGCGAGCGCGTATCTGGCGGGCGTGAATACGCGCCGGGTGCGGCGCGCCTTGGGATCATTGTTCGTTGGTGCGGTGAGCAAGGACACGGTCAGCCGCGCCTGGCGCAAGGTGCAAACCGACTTTGAGGCATGGAACCAGCGCTCGCTGGCAGACGATGCGATCGTTCGGCTGATCCCGGATGGCACCGTGGTGAAGGTACGGCTGGATCGCCGGGCCACGGGGCTGTCGATCCTGGTGGTGTTGGACGTGCGCAAGGACGGCCAGAAGGTGGTGCTGGCGATGCGCGCGATGGGCGGCGAGAGCGAAGCGGCCTGGAGCGAAGTGCTGGACAATCTCATCGCGCGGGGTCTGCGCACGCCGGTGTTGTCGATCATCGACGGCGGCAAGGGTCTAGAAGCGGCGCTGGCGGTGTTGTGGCCAAACATTCCGGTGCAGCGCTGCACGGTGCACAAGCATCACTACCTGCTGGCGCACGCGCCAAAGAAGCTGCACGAGGAAATCGGCGCCGACTACACCGACATGATCTACGCCAAGACCGCCGCCGAGATCCAGGCCAAGCGCCGCGCCTTTCTGCGCAAGTGGAAACTCAAGCGCCGCGCCGTGGGGCGGGCGGTTGTTGTTGTGCAAGAAACACTAAGCACGCGCCGTGACAGCCTGATTGCGATAAGATGACGGTTTGATGACGGCGGCCTGCTGATTTCTTCACACGCCTGTCATAATTCCCGACCTAGACTGCGCGGCAATTTCCCAGTGGGCAAAAAAAATGTGAGCGTGCTGATTGTGGACGACGAGCCGGCGATACGGCAGATGCTGGCCTTCGCCTTGAACGGCGCCGGCTACCGCTGCCAGGAGGCGGCCACGGCGGATGAAGCGCGGCAGGTCATGCAGGAGCACTTGCCGGAGTTGGTATTGCTGGACTGGATGCTGCCCGGCGTCAGCGGCATTGATCTGGCGCGGGGGCTGAAGCGCGAATTCAAAACGCGCGATGTGCCCATCATCATGCTGACCGCCCGCGGCGAGGAGGGCGACAAGGTCACCGGCTTGGACAGCGGGGTGGACGATTACATCACCAAGCCGTTCTCCACCCGGGAACTGCTGGCCCGCATCAAGGCCGTGCTCCGCCGCAGCCATGCCCACCGGCCGGCGGAGAGCGTGGAGGTCGAGGGCCTGCGCCTGGATGCCGAGACTCATCGCGTGACGGCGCGCGGCGCCGGTCTCACCCTGAGCCCCACGGAATTCCGGCTGCTGCACTTTTTCATCACCCATCCGGAACGCGTGTACAGCCGCGGCCAGTTGCTCGACCAGGTCTGGGGCAACCAGGTCTATATCGACGAGCGCACGGTGGACGTGCACATCCGCCGCCTGCGAAAGGTGTTGAGCAGCCAGGGCTATGATCATTTCATCCAGACCGTGCGCGGCGTCGGTTATCGCTTTTCCACCCGCGAGTGACCGTGGCGGGACGCCTTCACTCCTCCCCTCGCGATTTTTCAAGGCGTTACTCATGGCTGTTTGCAGGAGGTCCCTGCAGCAGTATCATGCGCTCGGTTTGCAAGGGGCCACACCATGTCTCCTGATATCTGGCGCCTAGTGGCATGGTTGCTTGCCGGCGGCCTGCTCGGCGCCTTTGCCGGCCAGACGCAGGCCGGCCTGCTGTGCGCCGCGTTGGGCCTTCTGTTCTGGCATTACCGGCACCTGCGCCGCTTGCTGCGCTGGTTGCAGGTCCGCATGGATGAAGCGGCTCCCGACAGTCCGGGAATATTCGAGGAGATCTGCCGGGAAATCGACTACCTTCACGCCCGCCACCGCCGTCGCAAGCGCAAGCTCTCCAGGGTGCTCAAGCAATTCCAGGACGCCACCACCGCGCTGCCCGACGCCACGGTGATCCTGAACGAGGACGGCAGCATTCAATGGGCCAACACGGCGGCCGCCGAGTTTCTCGGCATACACTGGCCCGAGGACGCCAAGCAGCGTCTGACGCATCTGGTCCGGCATCCCGCGGTGGTCGAACTGCTCAACAACCCGGCGCCGCAGGATCAATCGGTGGAGATCCCCTCGCCGTCGAAGGCGGGGGTGCACTTAAGCCTGCGCGTCGTGCCCTACACGGGGCACCAGCGCCTGTTTGTCGCCCGTGATGTCACCCGCCTGCACCGCCTGAACGAGATACGGCGTGACTTCGTCGCCAATGTCTCGCACGAACTGCGCACGCCGCTGACCGTGGTGCGCGGCTACATCGAGACCCTGCGCGCGGACGACAAGAACTGCCCGGCGGTCTGGCGGCCGCTGCTGGCGCAGGTCGAACACCACACCGAGCGCATGGCCCACGTCATCCGCGATCTGCTGCTGTTGTCGCGCCTGGAACAGAACGAGCAATCCGCCGGACGCGAGGAGATCGCCGTGCCCGACATGCTGGGGCGCATCCTCGCCGAGGCCCGGGCCCTGAGCGGCGAGCGCCGGCACTTGTTTTCGCTGGAGGCCGACACCGGGCTGCACCTCGTGGGGGCGGAAAGTGAACTCTACAGCGCCTTTTCCAACCTGATCGTCAATGCCGTGCAATACACGCCGGCGCGCGGCGTGATCCGCGTGCGCTGGTATGGCGACGAACACGGCGGTCATTTCAGCGTCGAGGACAATGGCATCGGCATCCCGGAACATCACCTGC
Organism: Gammaproteobacteria bacterium; assembly: GCA_021324815.1. Lineage (GTDB taxonomy): Bacteria > Pseudomonadota > Gammaproteobacteria > JAJPIJ01 > JAJPIJ01 > JAJPIJ01. Next base: position 19,871 of record JAJPIJ010000006.1, on the reverse strand, counting down.
CGCGCATCACCGAGCGCTTCTACCGCGTCGATCAGGGCCGTTCGCGCGAAACCGGCGGCACGGGCCTGGGTCTGGCCATCGTCAAGCACGTCCTGCAGCGCCACGAGGCGCGCCTGCACATCGAAAGCACGCCCGGCAAGGGCAGCCTGTTTCGCTGCGATTTCCCCGCCGATCGGCTGGTCTCCGTGCCGGCGGATCGGGAACAAAAGCAAAGCGCCTAGCCGGACGGGACCCGCACCAACGCCCGGCGCGTTGATCCACCTCGCCCGCTTTCCCCAACGACCCCCGGTCATTCCCCCGCGAGCGGAGCGGCCGGCATTGACACGGGCAATAACATGACTGATAGTCATATATGACCAATGGTCATTAACATGGCCGCCAGGCGCACCTTCTCCGGAACCTCCATCGCTGGCACAGACCGCCGCGGCCGCCGGCGCGCCCAGACCGGGCGGCGCATCCTGGCAAGCGCCCTGCGCTTGTTTGCCGAACGGGGCTATCCCGACACCACGATTGATGCCATCACCGAGGCCGCCGACGTCGGCAAGGGGACTTTTTTCAATTACTTCCCGACCAAGGAGCATCTGGTGATGGCCTTCGGTGAACTGCAGCTGTCCAAGGTCGTGGCCGCCGCCGCGTCGAAATCCTCTGAGCAATCCGTTCACGATCGCATCATCCGCCTGGTGCAAAGCATCATCTCCGAATGGCGCGGCAACCAGCGCCTCTGGCGCGCCATGTTCGGCGCCATGCTGTCCAACGAGATCCTGTCGCGCAAGTTCGCCGAACTGCTAGCCCTGGGGAGGCGCAACGTCGCCCTGCTGTTCAGGGAGGGTCAGCGACGGGGCGAGATCCGCGGAGACATCCCGCCGCTGGTGCTGGCGCGCATGCTGCAACAATCCATGTTGGGCGCGCAATTGGTCTGGTCCAGCCATTCGGACCTCGACCTCGCCCGTTGGGTTGAACAGTCCGTGGATTTGCTCTGGTCGGGCGTGGCCGCTCCGCGCCGCCTGCGACCCCGAACCGCGGGCGGGAGGGGATGATGAAACGGTTTCTGCTGCTCCTGCTGCTGGCCGGCGTCATCCTGCCGCTGGCAACCGCCTTCGACTGGCTGGCCTTCAGGAAACCGGCGGGGGAAAGTCTGGTGGTTTCCGGCACGCTGGAGGCGCGCAACATCAACGTCGGCTCCAAGATCGGCGGACGCATCACACGGGTGCTGGCCCGGGAGGGCGATCACGTCGAGGCGGGTCAATTGCTGGTGGTATTCGACGATGCCGAACTCAAGGCCCAGCTCACCCAGGCACGGGGCCGCCTCGATGCCGCCCGCGCCAACCTGGAGAAACTGGAACATGGCTCGCGTCCCGAGGACATCGCCGAGGCGCAGGCGGCGACCGACAGGGGCCCGAACGATCGCGGTTATCTGATCGAGGCGGTTGCCCAGGCGCGCGCGGATCGGGAGCGCGCCGGCGCCGATTCCCTCAACGCCGAACAGAATTTCCGCCGCGTGCGGGAATTGGTCCGCAGCGGCGCACTGCCGGCGCAATCCTATGACGATGCCAAGGCCAGGCTGGACGCGGCGCGGGCCGCGGTCAGGGCCGCGGAGCACGCCGTGGCGGCGGCCGAGGGCCGCCTACGCGCCGCCCAGGCCGTGTCGGAGCGCACCGAACGTGGTTTTAGGCCGGAGGACATCGACGCCGCCCGCGCCGAGGTGATGCGGGCGCAGGGGGAATTGGACGAGGCGCAGGCCCGCTGGATCGAGCATGAAGTACGCTCGCCCGCCGCCGCCGTCGTGGAGGTGCTCGACCGGCGTCCCGGCGATCTCCTTCCGCCCAACGCCATCGTGGCCAGGCTGCTGGAGGCCGACCAGCTCTACGTCGTGGTATACGTTCCCGAAACCCGGATCGGATCGGTGCACGTGGGCCAGACCGCCGGGGTCACGGTCGATGCCTATCCCGGTGAAGTGTTCGGCGCCCGGGTGGAGCAGATCCGCCAGCAGGCCGAGTTCCTGCCACGCAACGTGCAAACCCGCGAGGAGCGCATCCATCAGGTCATCGGCGTCAAGCTGCGCGTCGACAACCGGCGCGACCGGCTGCGCGCCGGCATCAGCGCCGAGGTGAGGTTTGCCGGCGGAGGCGAATGATGCCGGCAATCCGCGCCGAAAATCTGGTGCGCCGGTTCGGCGACTTCACCGCCGTCGACGGCGTGAGCTTCACGGTGGAGAAGGGCGAGATCTTCGGATTCCTGGGGCCGAACGGCAGCGGCAAGACCGTCACCATCAAGATGCTGATCGGCATTCTGCCCCTGAGCGGCGGCGCGGCTTGGGTTGACGGCATCGACGTGCGCGTCGATCCGGAGGGCGTCCGCAACCGCATCGGCTACATGAGCCAGAAATTCAGCCTGTACGACGATCTCACGGTGCTGGAGAACCTGCGCTTCTACGGCAAGGTCTATGGACTGCAAGGCAGGTTGCTGAACCGGAAGATCGCGGCCGTGATCGAGCAGAATGAAATCGGCGACTATCGCGACCGGCTGGCGGGGCGGCTGTCCGGCGGATGGAAGCAGCGGCTGGCGCTCGGCTGCGCCATGCTGCATGAGCCGAAGATCCTCTACCTTGACGAGCCCACCGCCGGCATCGATCCGGTGGCGCGCCGGCAGCTGTGGGACTTGCTGTTCCAGTTGTCGGGCCAGGGCATCACCTTTTTTGTGACCACCCACTACATGGACGAGGCCGAACGTTGCAGCCATCTGGCCTACATCCACTACGGCAAGTTGATCGCCGACGGCACGCCGGAGTCGCTGCGCGCGCTGCCGGACATCACGCCGCCGGGCACCCGGCGCTTTGAGATCACCGCCGGCGAGGTCACCACCGCCCTGAACATCGCCCGCCGGATCGAGGGCATGCGCAGCGCCACCATTTTCGGCCGCTCCATACACGCCCTGGTCGATGACTCGCTCGGGCAGGAACAACTGGCGGGCGCGATGCGCGCCCGCGGCGCGCGCGTGGAGGAGATCCGTCCGCTGACGCCGAGCCTTGAGGACGTCTTCGTGGAACTGACCTGCCGGCATCAACGGATGACGGGGGCGGCGGCGTGAACAATCCCTTCCGGGGCCTGGGCGCCATCTTTTACAAGGAGGTGATCCACGCCCGCCGTGATCGCCTGGCCATCATGTTTTCCTTCATCATGCCCATCCTGCAGATGACCATCCTGGGGGCGGCCATCGACACCAACATCCGGCAGGTGCCGACCGTGGTGCTGGACGAGAGCGGCGCCAGCCAGACGGCGGGGCCGCCGGATCGTGGGACCGCCGACAGCCGGGCGTTGCTCGATCGCCTGCGCAACTCGGACACCTTTCGCATCATCAAATACGTGCACTCCGACCGCGAGCTCAACGAGGAAATGGTCACCGGCCGCGCCCGGGTGGGCGTCAAGATTCCGGTCAACTTTGCCCGCGATCTGCTGGACGGCCGGACCGCGCAGGTGATGGTGATGGTGGATGGCTCCGATTCCGCAGTCGCCGGCCAGGCGGTGAACGTCTCCGGCCAGATCGGCCTCGACGAATCGCTGCGGCGCATATTGCCGGCCGGGACCGTCGTGCCGATCGAGGTGCGGCCCAAGTTGATGTTCAACCCCGATTCCCGCTCGCCCAATTTCTTCCTGCCGGGGCTCACCGCGGTGCTGCTGTTGTTTGTCACCACCATGCTGACGGCGTTCTCCATCGTGCGTGAAAAGGAGCGCGGCACGCTGGAGCAGTTGCTGGTGACGCCGGCGCGGCCGCTCGGCATCCTGCTCGGCAAGATCATGCCCTATTTCGCGCTCGGCGTGCTGGAGCTCTGCGCCATACTGCTGTTCATGCGCTTCGTGTTTCAGGTGCCCGTCCACGGCAGCGCCGTGCTGCTGGTCTTGATATCCACGGGTTATCTGTTCGTCAACCTGACCATCGGCACGCTGATTTCCACCAAGGCCAACTCGCAGGCCGAGGCCATGCAGCTGGCGATGATGACCACGCTGCCCAGCATCTTTCTCTCCGGCTACATCTTTCCGCGCGACACCATGCCGCCGGTGTTTTACGTCCTGAGCTACTTCGTCCCCGCGACCTACATGGTGGACATCGCCCGCGGCGTCATACTTCGCGGCGCCGGCATCGCCGAGCTCTGGTCCGACGCGGCGGTGATGATCCTGTTCGGCATCATCGTGTTGCTGCTGGCGGTGCGCCGTTTCACCCGCATGATCGTGTAACAACGGGCGGGAGGGGCTCAGGCCGACGCGTTGCGGCCCAGGCGCCGGCGCACATACCAGGCGGCGGCCAGCAGCATCAGCGCGACCATGACGATGTCCAGTTGTTGCGAATATTGCAGGACGAGCTCCCAGCGTTCGCGCAACTTCATTCCGCAATAAAGTAGAAAGCCGTTCCACAACGTCGCGCCCGACAGCGTGGCCAGCACAAACGGCGGCAGCGGCATTAGCCCCGCGCCCGCCGGCAGGGAGATCAGGTGCCTCACCACGGGTACGAAGCGGGCGATGAAGATCGTCCAGAAGCCGCGGGAATGGCGGAAAAACCGTTCGGTCTCCTCGAGATCGCGCGGATTCAGCAGCAGATAGCGACCGTACCGCAGTACGAGCGGTTTGCCGCCGTGGTAACCGATGGCGTATGACAGCAGCGACCCGATGCCCGAACCCAGGCTGCAGAAGGCCAGCGCGGCAGCCCAATGCCAATGGCCGTCGACCACCTGGAAGCCCACGAAAGGCATCACCGCCTCGCTGGGCACCGGCACCACCATGCTCTCGAGCGCCATCAGCGCCACGGCGCCGGCGTAGCCGGTGGTTTCAAGCACGCGCACCGCGGTGTCGGCAATGGCTTCGGTCAGCATCGGGTCTCATCCCGCCACAGGCCTTGTTTTCCCAGCCGGGAAACCGGCAGGTAGCGCGCGCAGTCGATCTCATGGTCATTGACCATGCCCACCGCCTGCATGAAGGCATAACAGGCGATGGGTCCGACGAAATTGAATCCGCCTTTCTTGAGGGCCTTGCTCATGGCTTCCGATTCGCGCGTCTGCGCGGGCGCCTTCCGGAAATCGCGCCGGCGGTTCTGCCGGGGACGATAATCGACAAATGGCCACACAAAGCCCGCCAGCGTGGTGCCGCGCTCGTACAACCCCAGCACGGCGCGCGCGTTTTGAATCACGGATTCGAGCTTGCCGCGATGGCGGATCAATCCCGGATCGGCAAGCAGGGCCTGGAGCCTTCGTCCGTCAAAACGGGCCACCTGCGCCGGATCGAAACCCGCGAAGGCGCGGCGGTAGTGATCGCGTTTCCTAAGAACGGTGATCCAGCTCAGGCCCGCCTGCATGCCCTCCAGGCTCAGCATCTCGAACAGGCGTTTTTCCCCGTACGCCGGCACGCCCCATTCCTCGTCATGATAGGCGATGTAGAGGGGATCGCCCCTGCACCAGCGGCAGCGGCGGGCCGCCCTGCCGGATGTGGCGGGACCGCTCAGGACGGCGGCGCCTCCTGCTGTAGTTCCTTGGCCAGATCATCCAGCGGCTGATGACGGACGTCCTTGCCCTTGACGAGATAAATGATGCTCTCGCAGATGTTAATGACGTGATCACCGATGCGCTCCAGCGCCCGCACCATCCACACCACGTCCAGCACCGTCGTGATGCTGCGCGCGTCCTCCATCATGTAGGTGATGAGCTGGCGGATGGCGGCGTCGTATTCACGGTCCACCGAAATGTCCTCGCGGGCGATGCGGATGGCGGCGGCGGCGTCCATGCGCGCGAAGGCGTCCAGCGCGTCGTGCAGCATGTGGCGCACGTGGTTGCCGATGTTGAGGACGTTGACATAGTAGGATTTTGGACTGACCAGCTCGATGAGCCGCAGCGTCACGCGGCTGACCTTGGAGGCTTCGTCCCCGATGCGCTCCAGGTCGCGGATGATCTTGATGACCGCCAGCACCAGGCGCAGGTCGCGCGCGGCCGGCTGCCGGCGCGCCAGGATTTCGGTGCACTCCTCGTCGATCTCCAATTCCAGATTGTTGACCTTGTAGTCGCTGGTGGCGATCTCGTCGGCGATGTCGGTCTTGCCCGCCGCCAGCGCGTCGATGGACATTTTGAGATGCTGTTCCACCAGCCCGCCCATGGACAGCACCTTGGTGCGGATGTCCTCCAGCTCGCGTTCATACTCCTGTGAAATGTGTGTCAGCCATTGCATGGAACGGTCCTCCGGGCCCGCCGTCAGCCGTAACGGCCGGTGATGTAATCCTCGGTCTGCTTTTCCCTCGGGTTGGTGAAGATCGTCCTTGTCGGCCCGATCTCGATGAGATTGCCCACATAAAGGAAGGCCGTGACGTCCGACACCCGCGCCGCCTGCTGCATGTTGTGAGTGACGATCACGATGGTGTAATCGGTCTTCAGCTCGTTGATCAGCTCCTCTATTTTGAGCGTCGAGATGGGGTCGAGCGCCGAGGCCGGCTCGTCCAGCAGCAGGACCTCGGGCTGCACGGCGATGGCGCGGGCGATGCACAGCCGCTGTTGCTGGCCGCCGGACAGTTGCGTGCCGTCCTGATAGAGCTTGTCCTTCACCTCATCCCACAGCGCCGCCCGCCGCAGCGCCTTTTCCACGCGCTCATCCATCTGCCGGCGGCTCAGGTTGTGATGCAACCGCACGCCAAAGGCGATGTTGTCGTAGATGCTCATTGGGAAGGGGGTCGGTTTCTGAAACACCATGCCCACCTTGGTGCGCAGGAGGTTCAGATCGTAGTCCTTGTTCAGCACGTTCACGCCGTCGATCAACACCTCGCCCGTGGCGATGTGTCTGGGGTACAACTCATAAATGCGGTTGAAGGTGCGCAGCAACGTCGATTTGCCGCAGCCCGACGGCCCGATGAAGGCCGTCACCTGTTTTTCGGGAATTTCGAGGCTGATGGACTTTAGGGCCTGCTGGCTGCCGTAGTAAAAGTTGAGGTCGCGCACCGTCACCTTGCTCGCCGGCGCGACCGCGCCCGTGGCCAGCGGGCCGGCCTTGCCCTCCGTGATGGGGGCCACGACAGGCGCGGCATGAGGGGGGGTTGGGTGCTCGGCGACGGCCGGCGGGCGCAGGGCGGGGATTTCGGTTTCGCGCATAGGTCAAGTTCCCGGTTGGCGTTCGCGCAGGACTATGCGCGCAAAGATGTTGAGCAAGAGCACGCTCAGCGTGATGATCAAGGCCCCCGCCCAGGCGAGGTTGTGCCAGTCCTCGTAGGGGCTCATGGCGAACTGGAAGATGACCACCGGCAGGTTGGCGATGGGCTTGCCGAGATCGGTGTTCCAGAACTGGTTGTTGAGCGCGGTGAACAAGAGCGGCGCGGTCTCGCCGCTGATGCGGGCCACGGACAGCAGCACCCCCGTCAGGATGCCGGTGCGGGCGGCGCGGTAGACGACGCTGATCACCACCTTCCACTGCGGCGCGCCCAGCGCCGCCGCGGCCTCGCGCAGGGCGTCCGGCACCAGTCGCATCATGTCCTCGGTGGTTCGCACCACCACAGGAATCACGATCAAGGCCAGCGCCAGCATGCCGGCCCAGCCGGAAAAATGCCCCGTCGTCACCACCACCGCCGCGTAGATGAACACCCCCATGATGATGGACGGCGCGCTCAACAGAATGTCGTTGACGAATCGCACGGTCACGGCGATGCCTCGATCACGCCCGAACTCGGCCAGGTAGGTGCCGGCCAGGATGCCGATGGGGGCGCCGACGGCGACTCCGCCCAAAGTCAGCAGGATGCTGCCGACGATGGCGTTGGCGAGGCCCCCGGCGCTGCCCGGCGGGGGCGTAATTTGCGTGAAGGTGGTGGGTGTGATCCAGCTGACCCCCTGGCTGAACAGCGTGATGAGCAGCCATGCCAGCCAGAACAGTCCAAAGACCGTGGCCAGCATCGCCACGCTGAGCAGTGCGCCATTGTAAAGCCGCCTTCGCTGGTAGAGCGTTATCATGGCCGCAGATTCAAGCCGTGGACAATCTCGGTCGCGAGGTATGCAGTATCAGCAACTGCGCCAGGGCCAGCACGATAAAGGTGATCAAAAACAGGATGAGCCCCAACGCCATCAACGAGGAGGTATATATCGGCCCCACCGCCTCGGTGAACTCATTGGCCAGGGTGGCGGAGATGGTGGTGCCCGGCTCGAACAGCGACACGTGCAGATGATGCGCGTTGCCGATGACAAACGTGACCGCCATGGTCTCGCCCAGCGCCCGGCCCAGGCCCAGCATGATTCCGCCGATCACGCCGATCTTGGTATAGGGCAGCACCACCTTGAGCACCACCTCGGCGGTCGTGGCGCCCAGGCCATAGGCCGATTCCTTGAGAACGGCCGGCACGAGGTCAAAGACATCGCGCATGACCGCGGTGATGAAGGGCGTGATCATGATGGCGAGGATGAGCCCTGCCGTGAACATGCCAATGCCCATGGGCGGGCCGTCGAACAGGGCGCCCAGCAGCGGCACGCCCGCGAAGTGATCGGTCACCCACGGCTGCACGTGATCGGCGAACAGGGGGGCAAAGACAAACAGCCCCCACATGCCGTAAATGATGCTGGGGATGGCGGCCAGCAGCTCAATGGCGGTGCCCACCGGGCGCTTCAGCCAGCGCGGCGAGAGCTCGGTAATGAACAGGGCGATGCCGAAGCTCAAGGGAACGGCGATGAACATCGCCACCGCGGTGCTGACGAGGGTGCCATAAATGGCGACCAGGGCTCCGAATTCCGAAGTGACGGGATTCCAATCCGTGCCGGTGAGGAATCTGAACCCGAATTTGTGCAAGGCCGGCCATGCCCCCATCCACAACGACACCAGGATGGCAAGGACGGACATGAACACGAGGAATGCCATGAATCCGGTGCCGGCGCGGAATAATCGATCCGGCAGCGACTTCTTGGCCGACGGGGGAGTGAATATCGACGGTCGAATCGCTAGCGTCATAAGAAATAAAGCCACGTGGTCCAGCCGTGAAAGGGCGGGCTGGGGAAGCTTATCCCCCCATTGCCCGCCTTTTACCACAAACGGCCCGCCCGTTGCACCTGGGCCGTATTTTTCTATAGTTGCCGGCTAGTTGGCCGCAACCCAGACCGATTTGCCATCAGCACCCTTGATGGATTCCTGCCACTTTTTCTCAATCAACTTGACAACCACATCCGGCAGAGGGACGTAATCAAGATGTGCCGCCATATCGCCGCCGTTCTGGTAGGCCCAGGCAAAAAAATCCAACACCGCCCGGGCCACCTCCGGCTTGGCCTGTTGTTTGTGCATCAAAATGAAAGTGGCGCCCGCGATCGGCCAGCTATCCTTGCCCGGCGCATCGGTCAGAACGAGATACATGCCCGGAGCCGTCTCCCAGTCGGCACCTGCCGCCGCGGCCTGGAATGCGCCGCTGCTCGGAGAAACAAAACTTCCCTCGCGGTTCTGTACCTGGGCATAGGTCATCTTGTTCTGCAACACATATGCATATTCGACATAGCCGATGGCGCCATTAATGCGTTGCACATATGAGGACACGCCTTCATTGCCCTTGCCGCCCACACCGACGGGCCATGCCACGGAAGTGCCGTCCCCAACGCTCGTCTTCCACTCGGGGCTTACCTTTGAGAGGTAATTTGTCCATATGAAAGTGGTGCCCGAGCCGTCCGCGCGATGCACCACGGTGATGCGGCTGTCGGGCAGGTTGACCTCGGGATTCAAGGTGGTCAGTGCCGCATCGTTCCACTTGGTGATTTTGCCGAGATAAATGTCGGCAAGCACCGCTCCGGTAAATTTCAACTGCCCGGGACTGATGCCCTTCAGGTTCACTACGGGAACGTCGCCGCCGATGACAGTGGGGAATTGCATGAGCCCCCCCTTGTCCAGATCCTCGGGCTTCAGCGGCATGTCTGAGGCGCCAAAATCCACCGTCTTCTCGGTAATCTGCTTGATGCCGCCGCCGGAACCGATGGATTGATAATTCAACTTGACGCCCGTACTCCGGGCATAGGCCTCGGCCCATTTTGCATAAATCGGATAAGGGAAGGTGGCGCCCGCTCCGGAAATCTCCGAAACGGCCGCGGCGGCCGTGATCGTCAATCCCATACCCAGCAAACCGGCCGCGCCGGTGATTACCATGCCCCGTATCTTGCGCAACATATGCCCCTCCTCTTCGTTATCATCAGGCGAATCGCCGAAACATCACAAGCATGGAAGTATCATGACCACAAATGATCCTTTGGTTACATAGAGATGACAGTCGTGTTACAAACGCGAATCTTCCGGATATCACTTTTCCGCGACGACATAAGCCAGCCAGCAGGCATCGGCCTCGCCATTTTCGGTGGGCAGGAATTCGTCAGCGGGCTTTTGTGTCTTCTCGTCCCATTGCTGCCAGTACACCGTGGAACGCCGGAAACCCGCCTCGGCCAGTAATTCGCGCAGTTCCGGCAGCGTCCACAGGCGCCAGTGGTAGGTGTATGCCCGCGGCAGCCGCGAGCCATCGGGAAAGACGAAATCAATGTGACAGGTCATCTCGCCGGTAACCGGGTTGTACGCGGCCTGATGCCAGACGTAGGTGTAATTTTTGCGCGGCGTGCGTTCGCGCAGCACCCGCAACGCGTCATAGCCGCCATAGGCGTCCATAACCAGGATGCCGTCGCGCACCAGCCCGGCGCGCGCCGATTTGAAATAGCCGCGGAGCTGGTCGCGGCGCTTGAACACCCAATAGCTGAAATTCAGCGCCAGAACGACGTCGACGCGCCGGACGCCGGATGCCAGAACGTCGGCTTCAACCAGCCGCAGGCGACGGCGCGCCGCCGGGGGCAGGCGGTTGACGTTGTGCCGCCGGCCCCAAGCCAGCACATCACCATCCCGGTCCACCCCGAAGGCCGTGCGGCGGCTTCCCCGCCGCACCCATTCGCAGCAGTTCAGCGCCGTTCCGCAAAAATCCTCGCGCAGCGTCATCGCCTGGCGCCGGCGCAATTTCTTGAAAGTCCGCTCGACGAAATCGATCTCGGCCTGCGGGCATTGCACGGCATCCTGGTACAGTTTGTGGGGATCGGCGCGCAGTGCCTGCGCGCGCCGGACGCTGGGGATCCTTGGCATGCCTTTTTCAACGGTCGCTTGAGGGCTGCGCATGATAACACCCCGACCGCCGATCAAGCCCCCTGACCGCGGCCGCATCATGGGCCGGTCATCTCTCTGTCATAATGATGTGTAGTCTTGGGCGGATTTATGACAAGCGATATGGGTCTCACCCGGCCGGAGCTGTACATCAATCGTGAACTGAGCCAGCTGGAGTTCAACCGCCGCGTCCTGGAGCAGGCGAAGGATGACTCGGTGCCGCTGCTGGAGCGCCTGCGGTTCCTGTGCATCGCCAGCACCAACCTCGATGAATTTTTCGAAATCCGTGTCGCCGGCCTGAAGCAGCAGGTGGCGCACGGCGCCGCGCAGAGCGGGCCGGACAATCTTACGCCCCTCGAGCAGTTGAAACGCATCAGCGAAACCGCCCATGCCCTGGTCGGCGATCAATATCAGGTGCTCAACGACGTCCTGCTGCCGCGCCTGCGCGAACAACGCATACACCTGCCGCCCCATGGGGAGTGGGATGAAAAGCTGAATGAGTGGGTCGGCCGTTATTTCAATCGCGAGTTGCTGCCGGTGTTGAGCCCCTTCTCACTGGACCCGGCACATCCCTTTCCCAGAATCCTCAACAAGAGTCTCAACTTCATGGTGGCGCTGGAAGGCAAGGACGCCTTCGGCCGTCACAGCGGCACCGCCATCGTGCAGGCGCCGCGCTCGCTGCCCCGCATCATCGAGGCCCCCCCGGCCCATGCCGGCACGGAACAGGTGTTTGTCCTGCTGTCCTCCATCATCCAGGCGCGGGTGGGAGACCTGTTCCCCGGCATGAAGGTCATCGGCTGTTATGCCTTCCGCGTCACTCGTGACAGCGAATTGTTCGTCGATGAGGAGGAGGTGGACGATCTGCTGCGCGCCCTGGAGGGCGAACTGCCGGCGCGGCGGTTCGGCGACGCGGTGCGCATCGAGGTGGCGGACGACTGCCCTCCTGAAATGCTCAGCTTTCTCACCGCCCAATTCAACCTCAGCGCCGATGACGTCTATCAGGTGCACGGGCCGGTGAATCTCTCCCGTTTGCAGACCCTCTATGAACTGGTGGAGCGGCCGGATCTCAAGTACGCCGGCTTCACGCCCGCCCTGCCACGCCACTTGAGCAGCGAGGCAGACATCTTCGAGGCCATACGCAACGGCGATATCCTGCTGCATCATCCCTTTCAATCCTTCGCGCCGGTCGTGGATTTCCTCCGTCAGGCGGCGCGCGACCCCCGCGTGCTGGCCATCCGCCAGACGCTGTACCGCACGGGCGTCGACTCCACCATCGTCCAGTCGCTCGTCGATGCGGCGCGCCAGGGAAAGGAGGTCACCGTCGTCATCGAACTGCGCGCCCGCTTTGACGAGGAGGCCAACATCGAGCTGGCCAGCCAGTTGCAGGAGGCGGGGGCGCACGTGGTCTATGGCGTGGTGGGATACAAGACGCATTGCAAGCTGGCGCTGGTCGTGCGCCGGGAGGACCGCGCCCTGCGGCGGTACGTGCACGTGGGCACCGGCAATTATCACCTCCGCACCGCCCGCACCTACACGGACTTCGGCCTGCTGTCGTGCAACCCGGTGCTGGCCGAGGACGTGCAGCGCGTGTTCCAGCAGCTCACCTCGCTCGGTCGCGCCAGCAAATTGAAGCTGCTGCTGCAATCGCCATTCACCCTGCACAAGACCGTGCTGGAGCTGATCCAGCAGGAGGCCGCGCTGGCGCGGCAGGGCAGGCCCGCGCACATCATGGCCAAGATGAACGCGTTGACCGAATCGCAGGTGGTGCGCGCCCTCTATGAGGCGTCGCAGGCCGGCGTGAAGATCGATCTCGTCGTGCGGGGCATTTGCGTGCTGCGCCCGGGCGTGGCCGGCATCTCGGAAAACATCCAGGTACGTTCCGTCGTGGGGCGTTTCCTGGAGCATGCGCGCATTTTTTATTTCCACAACAACGGCCAGCCGCGCGTTTACCTGTCCAGCGCCGACTGGATGGAGCGGAATTTTTTCCGCCGCGTGGAGGTGGCCCTGCCCGTGGAGGAGCCGTCGTTGCGCGACCGGGTCGTGAACGAAGGCCTGCGCAGCTATCTGAGCGACAACACGCAGGCCTGGCTGCTGCACAGCGACGGCGGGTACAGGCGCATTTCCCCGGGGACGCACAAACCCAGAAGCGCCCAGCAGGTCCTGCTGGAGACCCTCAGTTCCTCATGACCTTTCCGCGCGGGCGTATTCAAGCAACGCGGCGACGAGTCCGTCATCGCCGGCGCTGGGGGCGATATAGGCCGCGGCGGTGAAGCCGCAGCGCAGGCGCTCGGCGGCGATGCGCTCGCTCAGCGCCACGAGCGGCACGGCGAACAGCCACTCCTGTCTCTGGGTGCGGATGAGGCGCGAGAGACTTTCCATGCCTTCGACGCTGGTAATGACGGCAACCTCCGGCCGCCGGCCTCCCCCGGCCCGGATGGCCCCGGCGATATCGCTTTGCGCCGGCTCGCGACGGTAGACTTCCAGCCGTTCCACCTGCGCGCCGCGCGCCCGCAATTCTTTCGCCAGCATCATGCGCCCGCCGACGCCGCAGATCAGGATCACCCGGCGGTTTTGCACTGCCCCGGCCTCCAGACAGGGTGTCGCCAGCAGGCCTTCACTGCCGGCCGGTCCCGTCGGCGGCGTCTCCACGTTGCGGATGCCAGCGGCATTCAGTGCCGCGGCCGTAGCCGGGCCGACTGCCAGCACAACAGCGCGATTCATGGCGGGAATATGCGCGCGCAGGTGGGGGAGGCCGTGCTCGACGGCATGGGCGCTTAAAAAGATATAGTAATCCGCGGGACGCGGGGACTTTATGGGCGGCAACGCGGTGACGACAAGCGCCGGTAGTACCACCGGCCGGCCGCCGGCTTCACGGATGCGCCGGCACAGCGCGGAGGTGCGCGTGGCTGGCCGGGTGACCAGCACCACGGTATCCTCCAGGGGCGGGCGGGCGCGAGACATGGCGCGAAGGTAGCCGAGCGCACCGCCGCCTTCAAGCATAAGGACCGATCATGATTCCAATCACGCCCGCGGTGGCCCTGCGCGAGGAGGAGATCAAACTGCATTTCATCCGCGCCGCCGGACCGGGCGGCCAGAATGCCAACAAGGTGGCAAGCGCGGTGCAGTTGCGCTTCGACGCGCGGCGTTCACCCTCGCTCGACGCCGGGGCCAAGGAGCGTCTGGCGGCGCTGGCGGGTCAACGCATGAGCGCGGATGGTGTCTTGGTGATCCGGGCGCAGCGACACCGCACGCGGGAAGCCAATAAAAAAGACGCCCTTCGCCGCCTCGTCATGCTCGTCCGCGCGGCGTTGGTGCCGCCAAGACGGCGCCGCAAAACCGCGGTGCCGGAACACGTCCGGCGGCGGCGACTGGAAAACAAACGCCGACGCGGTCAACTCAAGGCCGGCCGCAGAGGCGATTTGATTGATTAATAAAGCAAAAAAATGTGAATTCGCTCACAAACTTTTATTTCGTCTTTGAGATCAATCTCACAAAACGTTGATTTGCTTCTGCAAAAAGAGTCTTCAGCATCTTTACTTAATCCCAGCCCCGGCGGGAGTGCCCTCGGCGGGGGCTTGTACATAACTATAACTACACCGACGAGAGTGAACACGATGACTATGGCGGCCTCTTTTCTTCCGCTGGAGCAGGCCATCGGAAATCTGGTGCCCTTGCGTAATCTGTCCGCGTCGCAGCGGGCGCAGGTGCTGAAATCCGCGCAGGTGGTGGAATACCCCCGGGGGGTGTTCATCTTCCGACAGGGCGAGCGTGATGGCTACGCCTATTTCCTGCTCGCGGGCACCCTCGAGATGTATCGCGACAATCAACTGGTGCAGGAGATCACGGGTGGCACCGCGGCGGCGGCTCATGCACTCGCCCAGCTGCAGCCGCGCCAGTTTTCAGCGCGGGCCTCGACATCCGTTTCATTGCTGCGCGCTGATCGCGCCCTCATGGAGCTGACCGCCGCCGCCACCGCTGACGTGGGTGACATCACCCTGGAGGTCAAGGAGATCGATCAGGCCAGCCAGGATGGCGACTGGATGACCCGACTGCTGCGCTCGGAACTTTTTGTCCGCATCCCGGCGGCCAACATTCAGCGGATATTCAAGCAACTGGAAAGCATTGCGGTGCGCGCCGGCGATGTCATTCTGCGCCAGGGGGAACCCGGCGACTATTACTACATCCTGCGCGAAGGTCGCTGCATGGTCAGCCGTTCGCCCGGCCAGAAAGGCCCTCCCGTGCCCCTGGCTGAATTGCATCCCGGCGATTCATTCGGCGAGGAGGCACTGGTGGCCAACGCCAGACGCAATGCCACGGTCACCATGCTGACGGACGGCGAGCTGATGCGGCTCACCAAGGAGGATTTTATCGAACTCATCCGCACTCCGCTGCTGCGCCAGATTGATTATGCCGAGACCCAGCGCAGGCTGGCCAAGGGCGCGCAATGGCTCGATGTCCGCAATGCCGCTGAATACGCGAAGTCCCCGCCGCCACAAGGTTTGAATCTGCCGCTCAGCATGCTCCGCCTGCAGCATCAAAAATTGGCGCGCAACGTGACATACGTGGTGGTGTGCGACGATGGCTCGCGCAGTGCCGCCGCCGCCTTTTTGCTGGCGGAGCGCGGCTATGACGTCATGCATCTGCGCGGCGGCCTGAACGCCCAGGGCGCCTTGAAGGCGGCCGGCCCGGCGGCCGAAACGACGGCCCAAGGCGACAACGTTCTTTCGTTTCCCCCCTCCCTCCACAAACCGCCGATTCCGGCCTCGCAACGCACCGAGGCGGAGATGGCGCCTCTCGCCACGCCGGCCTCGAAGGAAGCGGGCGCGGCGCAACTGGACGCCGATGTACGGGTCTCGACGCTGCATGCCGAACTGATGCAGGTCAACCTGCGTCTGCAGGAGGCCTTGCGGCTGAAGGAAGATGCGGAACTGGCGCGCCTGGCGTTCGAGAAACGCGTGGCCCAGGAACTCCAGGCCGAGCGTGATCGCCTGCATGCCGAGGAAGAGCGTGCCCGCGAGGCGCTGGCCGAGACCGCACGCCTGAAGGAGGAACTCGAGGCCGCCAAACGCACGGCGGAGGCGGAGGCGTCCAAGTTGCGGCGTGAGGAGGAGCAGCGTCTTGAACAATTGCGTGCCGAGGCCGACCGGCGCCTGCAGGAGGAAAAACAGAAGCTCGAAACCGCCTATGCCTGGAAGGAAGAGGAGCTGACGCGGGTGCTGCGGGAAAAACAGGAGGCCGAGGCGCAGTTGGCGGAGGAACGCCGGCAACTCGCGGATGAACGTCTGGAGGCCCGCCAGCGGCTCCAGGAGGCGCGTCGTCTGCAACAACAGCTGGAGGAATTGCAAAGACATACCGCGGAGGAAATCACCTCGAGGCTCCGTCAACAGGAGGAGATCGAATCGAAGCTGCGGGATGAAATCAAAATCAAGATCGATGCCGAGCGTCATCAGCTCGAAACTGAATTTGCGCATAACGCCCGTTTGCTGGAACAGGCGCAACGCGAGCGCGAGGCGGCGGAGGCCGCGCGGCAGGCGGCCGCCGAGGAGGCCGATCGCATCGTCGCCGAATATCGCGTCGCGCACGAACGCTGGAAGACGGAGGAACAGGCGCGTCTGGCAGCGGAGCGCCAACACATCGAACGCCAGGCTCGTGAGCTGGAGGAAAACCTCGCCGCCGCCGTCAATGCCCGTGCCCGGGCGGAGGCCGCGCGTCTGGCCGCCGAGACGCATTTGCAAGCACTCAAAGCGCTCTCACCCGACGGTGCGGACGCCACCGCCGCCACCGCGCAATGGCGAAGCGAAATCCGGCAGGCGGAGTCGGACATCAGCGAAGCCAGCAAGGATGTTCAGGTCGCACGGGAGGCGGAAGAAATTGCGGCGGCGGCGGTCGAGGAGAATCAGGCCGATTTGAAGCGCCAGCAACAGGCGGAGGAAGCCTTGCGCCTGGAAATCCAACAGGACATCGATGGCTGGCTCAAGGAGCAGGAGGACCTGGAAAATTCCGAGACCCAGCGCATGATTCTGGCCAATCAGCGCGAAATGATGGAGCGGATCAAACGCAGCGCCGAGGCGACCCGCAGGGCCGTGGAGGAACACGATCAGCAGTTGCTCGACGATCTGGCAAAGCGCCTGCTTCCCCCCTCCCAGCCCTCCTAGATTCGCCCGAATCGTTTCATTCGCCACGCCGGCCCTTCGGAATATGTGGGCCCGGTTGCCGGGATGTTCTTTTGCCGCTGTGATAGCGCTATAGTTAGTACCTCAAATAGCGGGCGGGGGCCGTCGTTGATCTGCAGTTTCCTGGGTCCTATCGCTGGCCCAAGGGCGCGACCGGCCGCCGTGCGAGCGGCCATGGCCAATGAAGACATAAAATCCATACAAAAACAACTCATGGAATTGCAGACCGAACACCGCGAGTTGGATGATTTGGTGCGTCGCCTGTCGCTGGATCCCATGGTTGATCAACTGCACCTGACCCGGCTCAAAAAGCGCAAGTTGTATCTCAAGGACATGATCCAGCGCCTGAAAAGCCGGCTCATTCCAGATTTGGACGCCTGAAGTCCTGCAGGCAGGAGCGCGCATCACCGTGACCGATCCCCGGCAAAATTTCACCGACACCCTGCGGTTGCTGGTGCCCATCAACGGCCTGCCGCCCCCGTATCAGGATCAGCTGTTCAAGGAGGCGCAAATCATCAAGCTGAAAAAAAAGGAGAATGTCTTCGTCCAAGGCAGCCGCGATGATTTTTCCTACTATCTGCTTGAGGGCACCATTGAGATGTACGCCAACGACCAGTTCATCAAACAGGTCGAGGGCGGAACAGGGGCGGCCTTTCACCCGCTGGCACAACTGCAGCCCCGGCAGATGACCGCCAGGGCCAAGACGCCGGTGACGGTGCTGCGCGTCAACCGCATCCTGATGGACAGGCTGCTCAGCCTCGGCCATGAACCGCCGGCCGCCACCGGGGGAATCGAGGCCGCCGAAATCAGCGGCGAGGGCGGCGAAGATTGGATGACGATACTGCTGCAGTCCGAGCTGTTCATGCGCATTCCGCCCTCCAACATACAAAGGCTTCTCGCCACCATGCAGTCGGTGGAATTCAAGGCCGGTGATGTCGTCGTGCGACAGGACGATCCCGGTGATTTCTATTACATCGTCAAGTCCGGGCGCTGCGAGGTCTGCCGCAAAACCAGCCGGGGTGCCTCTGAAATCCGGCTGGCCGAGCTCGGACCCGGTGCGAGCTTCGGGGAGGAGGCGCTGGTTTCCGGCGCCAAGCGGAACGCGACGGTGCGCATGCTTACGGACGGCGAGCTGGCAAGACTGACCAAGGAGGACTTCATCGAGCTCATCAAAAAACCGCTGCTCAAGACGCTGTCCTTCGAGCAGGCCCAGGCGCAGGTCCAGGAGGGCGGCGGCGTGTGGCTTGATGTGCGCTTTCCCGAGGAATATCAGCATGGCCATTTCCCCGGCAGCGTGAACATTCCGCTCAACATCCTGCGCAACCAGGCTGACAAGCTTGACGGCAGCAAATCCTACGTCGCGTATTGTGACACCGGCAGCCGTAGTTCAGTGGCGGCCTTTTTGCTCACCCAGCGCGGCCTGGACGCCGCCTACCTGGAGGGGGGCTGCCTGCGCCATCTGACCCCCCCGCCGCCCCAGCCCGCCCCCCCACCCTCCAAGACCGCGACTCGCGCCGCCACCGCAGCGAAAACCACCCCGCCCGCAGCCAAGACCGTGCCGAAACCGGAGCCCACCGCGTCACCGTCGCCGCCGCCACCGGCGGTCGTACGCCAGGCAGCGGCCTCGGTCGAGGCCGAAGTACGCGCCTCGGCGCTGCGCGCGGAGGTGGCCAAGGCCAGTTTGCAATTGGAGGAGGCGCAGCGTTTGAAGGTCGAGGCGACGCGTCAGGCTGCGGCGGAAGAAACAGCGCAGCAGGCGATGCTGCGCGCCGAACGTGAACGTGCCGAGGCCGAGGCCAGGCGGGCGGCTGAAATCATGGCCGAGACCAAACGGCTCAAGGAACAATTGGAGAGGGAGAAGCAACAGGCCGAGGCGGAGGCGGAACGCCTGCGCCGGGAACACGAGGCCAAATTGCAACAGTTGAAGGCAGCCGCCGAGGATCGCCTCAGGGCGGAGGAGGCGAGGCTGCAGGAACTGTACCGCGCCAAGGCCGAGGAGATCGAAGCCCTGCAAAAGCAAAAAAAACAGGCTGAAACGATGCTGGAGAAGGATCGCAAAAAACTCGCGGAGGAGACCAGCGAGGCGCGCAAGGCGCTGGCGGCGGTCAAGAAACAACTGGAGGCGCAGCAGAAGCAGGAACTCAAATTTCGCGAAACGTTGCAGGCCCAGCTTGCCGAGGAGCGCCGCAAGCTGGAGACGGAGTTCGCGCGCAATCACGCCATGCTGGAACTGGTCAGACAGGAAAAGAAGGCAGCCGAGGCGGCGCGGGAGGCGGCCGCCCACGAGGCCGAGGTGATCATCGAGGAATACAAATCCAAGTTCGAACGCATGCGGGCGGAAGAGGAGGCGCGCATGGCCACCGAGCGCCGCGCGCTGGAGGCCGAGCGCGAACGGTTGAAGCAGGCGGCGGAGGCGGCCGCGAAGATGCGTGCCGATGCGGAGACGGCACAGCGGGCGGCGGCGGCGCGCGCGGCGCAGTTGCGCGAGCAGCGCGACAAGGCGGACGAGGCGACCGCGGCGCGATTGCGCGCGGAGATCGAGGAAAACGAGGCGCGGGAGGCGGCGGCCGGCGAGCGCCTGCGCGAG
>JAJPIJ010000003.1 GCA_021324815.1 Gammaproteobacteria bacterium | reverse complement strand
CATTGTCCAATATTCCCCACTGCTGCCTCCCGTAGGAGTCTGGACCGTGTCTCAGTTCCAGTGTGGCTGGTCGTCCTCTCAGACCAGCTACCGATCGTCGCCTTGGTAGGCCATTACCCTACCAACTAGCTAATCGGACTTAGGCTCATCTAATGGCGCGAGGTCTTGCGATCCCCCGCTTTCACGTCACCGTCGTATGCGGTATTAGCCAATCTTTCGACTGGTTATCCCCCACCATAAGGCAGATTCCTAAGTATTGCTCACCCGTCCGCCACTCGCCACCCATGTGTATTGCTACACACCGTGCTGCCGTTCGACTTGCATGTGTTAGGCATGCCGCCAGCGTTCAATCTGAGCCAGGATCAAACTCTTCAGTTTAATCACTGCGACTGCTTGAGGCAGTCAATCTTGGCTCGATGGTCTCACTGTTCAAAACTTCGGTAACATCACGTTCGTGAACAATGCGCCACCGAAATGCTTTGGTGACGCTCGCTCACCGACGCGAGCACCCACACAAATTGCTTGATTCAAGGCTGAATTTTTACAGAACAGGCCGGGAGAACCCCCGACGGAGGACGCGCATTATACTCCCCGAACTCACCCCGTCAATAGCCAAAATCAAGGATTTGCAATCGATTTCACCCCATCGCCCCCCATGGGCACAAGCGACTGATTGCCAGCATGAATTCCCGCCGTCGAATCCAGTCCAATCCCGCACTGACAGCCCTCTGCCGGCAAGGTTATAGTGTGCTATTACGGATATCCTGAAGGTGCGGACAATGACCAAGCATAGCCTCCTGTGCGCGATCCTCCTGCCGGCGTTGATTGCGACCGGCCAGGCGGCCGCGGAAATGTACAAATGGGTGGATGAAAACGGCCAGGTGCATTATTCGCAACTGCCGCCGCCGGGGGCGAAGGCCGAAACGGTGAAACCGCCGCCCAAGGTGGATACGGAGCAGGCCGTCGACGAGCTCAAGGCCAGGGAAAAGGGGTTCGATGAGCGCCGCAAGGCGGAGGCCAAGCAGGCGGAGACCACCGTCAAGAAGGAAGAGGAGGCGGCCGCCAAACAAAAAAACTGCGAGATCGCGAAACGCAATCTGGAAGGGATGGAGGCCGCGCCGCAAAAATCCTTCAAGACCGACGCCAACGGCAACCGTGTCCGCCTGACCGAGGAAGAACGTCAGAAGGAGATCGCCGAAATGCAAAAAATCATCGCCAGGGACTGCAAATAAGAGGGCGGACTGATTCCACAAACCCCACCCACGTCCGGCAATCCATCGGCTCGAAAATAAACGATAATAAACTCCTCACGGGGAGATGAGGGCGGTCATGCGTTTTTCGAAATTGCTGGTGCCCACGCTGCGCGAATTGCCCGCGGATGCCGAGGTCACCAGTCACAAGCTGATGCTGCGCGCCGGCATGATTCGCAAGCTCGCCGCCGGCATTTATACCTGGCTGCCGCTGGGCCTGCGCGTGCTGCGCAAGATCGAGCGCATCGTCCGCGAGGAGATGGACAAGAGCGGTGCGCAGGAGGTGTTGATGTCCGGCGTGCTGCCGGCCGAGTTATGGCGGGAATCCGGACGCTGGGAGCAGTATGGCCCGGAACTGCTGCGCTTCAAGGATCGTCACGAGCGTGAATTCTGCCTTGGGCCGACGCACGAGGAGGCCATCACCGATCTCATCCGCCGCGAAATCAAAAGCTACAAGCAGCTGCCCGCCAACTTCTACCAGATCCAGACCAAGTTTCGCGACGAGATCCGCCCGCGCTTCGGCATCATGCGGGCGCGGGAATTCCTCATGAAGGATGCCTATTCCTTTCACATGAACGAGGCCTCGCTCAAGGAAACCTATCAGGTCATGTACGACACCTACAGCCGCATCCTCACCCGGCTGGGGCTCAAGTTCCGCGCCGTGCTGGCCGACACCGGCAACATCGGCGGCACGGCGTCGCACGAATTCCACGTGCTGGCCGACACCGGCGAGGATCGGATCGCCTACTCCGATGCCGGCGGTTATGCCGCCAACATCGAGATGGCCGAGGCGCTGGCGCCGGCCTCGCCCCGCCCCGCGCCCGGACAGCCGCTGGGCGTCGTCAATACGCCGGATGCACAGAGCATCGAGGAAGTGAGCGCCTTTCTCGGGATAAGGCCGGAACAAATGTTGAAGACCCTCATCGTCGAGGGCCGGGATGGCGGCGTGGCGGCGCTGATCTTGCGCGGCGATCACGAATTGAATGCCGTCAAGGCCGCGAGGCTGCCGCAGGTGGCCTCGCCCCTGCGCATGGCTGATGCGGATGCCGTGCGCGCGGCGGTGGGTTGCGACATCGGCTCACTGGGACCGGCCAGGCTGCCGTGCCCGGTCATCGCCGATCGCAGCGCGGCTGTTCTCGCCGATTTCGTCTGCGGCGCCAACGAAAATGGCAAACATCTGACCGGCGTCAACTGGGGACGCGATCTGCCGGAGCCGATTGTCGCGGACATCCGCAACGTGGTGGCGGGCGATCCGAGCCCGGACGGCAAAGGCCGGCTTGAGATCGCCCGTGGCATCGAAGTCGGCCACATCTTCCAGCTGGGCACGAAATACAGCACGGCCATGAAGGCGCACTGCCTGGACGAGGGCGGTCGCGCCGTGGATTTGATCATGGGCTGCTACGGCATCGGTGTATCGCGGCTGGTGGCCGCCGCCATCGAGCAGAACAACGACGAGCGCGGCATCATCTGGCCGGATGCGATTGCGCCCTATGCCGTGGCGCTCTGCCCCGTCAACATGCACAAGTCGGAACGGCTGCGGCGCGCGGCGGAGGAGATGTACGCAAGGCTGCTCGCCGCGGGGGTAGAGGCGCTGTTCTACGACAAGCAGGAGCGCGCCGGCGTCATGTTCACCGACATCGAGCTCATCGGCATCCCGCACCGGCTGGTGCTCTCCGACCGCGGGCTGGACGCCGCCACCTGCGAATACAGGGGCCGTCGGGATGCCGCGGCCCGTGACATTCCGCTCGCCGGCGCCGTGGACTTCATCCGCGACAAACTCGCGCGCTGAGTCACCTCAGCGGATTTCAAACCTGCTGAGACCTTCATCCTCGGCCGACATCACGTCAACGGAGGTCACCCGCGCCGGCGGCGGTCCGCGGTGCAGCCAGGCGATGAATGCATCGACGGCCGAATAGGGGCCGCAGGCGTTGAGCTCAACGCGGCCGTCGACCATGTTGCGCACCCAGCCTGTGAGGCCCAGCCGTTTTGCCTCATCGCGCGCGGCGGCGCGGAAAAACACGCCCTGCACGCGGCCGGAAACCACGCAGCGCACACAGAGCCTTTCTTCGGTTCGACTCATAAAATCAGCCACGACGCCGTCAGCTGGGTTGGAACGCCGGTCTTTTTCATACACAATGGACCGCCATGAAAGTGACAATTTATCACAATCCCCGCTGCAGCAAATCGCGCGACACGCTGGCGCTGCTTGCCGCGCGCGGCAGCAAACCTCAAATCATCGAATATCTGAAGACGCCGCCGGACGAGGCGACCCTGAAGCGCCTGCTGAAGGCACTGGGCATGACGCCGCGCCAGCTCTTGCGCACGAAGGAGGCGGCCTATGCGGAGCTGGGACTGGACAATCCCAAGCTCACCGAGGACCAGCTCGTCAGGGCCATGATTGCCCATCCCATCTTGATCGAACGGCCCATCGTGGTGGTGGACGGCAGGGCGGCCCTGGGGCGTCCGCCGGAAAACATATTGAAGATTCTCAAATGACGGAGATTCTGGTGTTGTACTACAGCCGCCACGGCAACGTGGCGCAAATGGCGCAATACGTCGCCCGCGGCATCGAACAGGTGCCGGACTGCGCCGCGCGCCTGCGCACCGTGCCGGCGGTGTCGGCGGTGTGCGAAGCCCTAGAAAAGGACGTGCCGGAGGGCGGGCCGCCCTATGCCACGCTGGAAGATTTGCAGGAATGCGCCGGCCTCGCGCTGGGTTCGCCCACCCGCTTCGGCAACATGGCGGCGGCGCTCAAATACTTCCTCGACGGCACCGCCGGTCAGTGGCTTTCCGGCACGCTCATCGGCAAGCCCGCCGCCGTGTTCACCTCCACCAGCAGCCTGCACGGCGGTCAGGAGACGACGTTGTTGTCGATGATGCTGCCGCTCCTGCATCACGGCATGCTGATCGTGGGCCTTCCCTACAGCGAACAGGAATTGCTCTCGACCACGGCCGGCGGCACGCCCTATGGTCCCAGCCATCTGGCCGGCGGCGACAGCCAGCTGCCCATCACCGAGGCGGAGAAGAAGCTCTGTCTCGCACAGGGGCGGCGGCTGGCGGCGATTGCACGCGCGCTGCAACTTGCCGCAAAAACCGGCAGGTAAATCTTAAGGGGCGGGCGGCGCCCCGGCCTTTGCTGCAGACGAAAAAATGGACTTGTAGCTGGCGTAGATGGCGCCGATCAGGACCGGCCCCAGCACCAGCAGACCGAGCCCGAATGGAATGACGGCGATCACGGTCAGCACCGTGATGATGAGGCCGAACACCAGCATGGATGCGATGTTCTTCATGCAGGCATCGAAACTCGCCTTCAGCGCCTCGACGGGGGCAACGCCGTCAAACATCACCAGCGGACTGGCATAGAGAAGGGCCATGGCGATCAGCGCAAACAGGCACAGCCCCGCCAGCAACGCGGCGAGGCCCGCGCCGGTGAACGCGACGACGGGGTGCGCCGCGTGCCCGCCCATCATCGCCCCCATCACGGCGCCACCGCCCATGAACAGGATCACGAACGCCAGGACGACGGCTGCAGCGATGTTCAAGCCGATCTGCCACAACCCCAGCACGAGAAGCGGGTCGCGCTTCCGTGGATCGGTCAGGCCGATGAAGAGATGCTCCGGCGCGAGTTCCCGTCCTTCATCAAGCTCCCGTGCGCCATGGCAGAGCCCCGCATACAGCGCCGGCGAAATCAGCATGAATATCAACGTGCCGAGCCGCCAGGGAACGTAATAGGCAATCATGGATATCAGCAGATAAACGATGGTAATGGCGATCCACATGCCCGGGTTGCGAAGGAACAGCCGCCAGCCCTCGCTCACCCATCGCGCGCCCTCGTCCGCCCCCGCCGTTCTGATGTTCATCGTCCGCCCCCGAAGACAGTGAATCACCCCTCCAGCAGGGATTTCACCAGCGGAATGGTAACGTGGCGCTGGCTGGAAAGCGAGGCGGCGTCCAGTTGATCCAGCAGCGTGCACAGCCGCTTCAGATCACGCGGAACGCGGTGCAGCAGGTACTCCATGACCTCCCTGCCGAGCTCGAAACCACGCCGGCGGGCGCGCTGCATCAACACCTCCCGCAGGAGATCTTCCGTCAGCGGCTGTAAATGGATCACCAGCCCCCAGCCGAGGCGGGATTTGAGATCAGCGAGACCGAGCATCGCCTCCTGCGGATTGACCGTGCTGGCGGAAAGCCAGCGCCCGCTCCGATCCACCAGCTGGTTGTACAGCCGGAACAGCGCCAGCTCCCAATCGTCGCGCCCGCCGATTGCGTCAACGTCATCCACGCAGACCATGTCCAGCGTCTCCAGCCCATCGCACACCGATGGATCGAGATCCCGCCCGGCCTCGCCGAGCGGCAGATAGGCCGCGCGTGACCCCCTGTTCGCCGCCTCGGTGCAGGCGGCGGCCAGCAGATGGCTCTTGCCTGTCGCCGCACCGCCCCACAAATGCAGCGGGCGTGACAATTCCCCGCGCGCCAGCGCGCCCACCTGGGCCTGGGCCTCGGCGTTGGCGCCGGGAATGAAGTGCTCCAACGCCTGATCCCGCGGTGGGAAAAGCTTGAGCGGCAACTGCCGTGGCGACAGACGCCCGGCCGTCATGGCGAATACAGGCTGCTTTGCAGGTAACGATCCTGGTAATGCCGCAGGACAACGACGACGACCGCGGCCACGGGCAGGGCCAGAAGCACGCCCAGGAAGCCGAACAACTGACCGCCGGCCAGCACGGCGAAAATCACCGCCACCGGGTGCAGGCCGATCCGCCGGCCCACCAGCAACGGCGACAATGCCGCCCCGTCGAGCGCCTGTCCGAGGCCGAACACCAGCAGCACGTAAAGCACATGCGCGACATCCCCGAACTGGATCAAGGCCGCCAGGCTGGCGAGAAGAAAACCGATGATGAATCCGAGGTAGGGCACGAAGCTCACCAGCCCGGAGAGCAGGCCGATCAGAAGCGCGAGATCGACGCCGACGATCCAAAGGCCGACGGTGTACACCGCGGCCAGGCTCAGCATGACCAGCAACTGGCCCCGCAGCAACTGGGACAGCACCGCATCGCACTCCGCCACCAATTGCGCCACCACCGGCTCCATGCGGCGCGGCAGCAGGTCATGCAACCGCCTGACCATGATGTCCCAGTCGCGCAGCAGGTAGAACGTCACCACCGGGATCAACAGTAGATAGGCGAACCAGACGAACACCGTCCCGCCGGATCGCGTAAGCCGGCCGAGCAGATCGGTGAGCGAGGAGCCGAACTGCTGCCAGTGCGCCGCCATGGCCTGTCTCACCGCCTCCAGATTGAGCCAGGCGGGATCAACGCCGGGCAGGCGCGACAGGCGCGGCAGCAGCGCGTCCTGGAACCACTGCAAGACCTGCGGCAGTTTGTCGATCAAGAGTGAAATCTGCTGCTGCAACACCGGAAACAGAATCAGCACGAACGCCAGTCCCGCCAGCAGCAGGCCCAGAAACACGATGATGACGCCCACCGTGCGCGGCAATCTGCGCGCCTCCAGGCGATCCACCACCGGATCGAAGAGATAAGAGAGCAGCGCCGACAACATGAAGGGGGTCAGCACCGGGGCGAGTAGATACAGCAGCCAGATCAGCAATCCGGCAAGTATGACCAACGTCCATTTTTGCGAGTCGGTCATGGCGATGGGGTCAGCCCGCTGGGATCATCATGGCGCCAGCCGGTAGTGGCCGGGGACGTTGTCCGCCGACGGCTGCAGCATGGCATTGTAGGCGAGGCTGTCGGCGATGGCCTGCGCCCCGGCCTTCGTGTTGAGCACCAGCGTCAGGCGGTCGCCCTCCGCGCGCGACACATTGACGGCGGTGACGCCGTTCAGCGAACGCAGGTAGCGCTGCAAGTCAGCGTAGTTTTGCAGGCTGTGCACCCCCTCGACGACCAGTTCCACCGTCTGCAGCGGCGCCTGCGGCGCCGGCGCGGCGCGCGCGTAACGCACCGCGATGGCGTCGGCGATGTCGTCCGCCCCCTCCGCCGCGACCTCCTCCGCGTCCTGACCCTTCGCGTTCCAGCTCAAGGTCTGGCCGTTGAAATAGAGCACAAAGCGGCCGGCCCACGGGCCGTTATCGCCGTGGCTCAGCAACGCGGAGACCACCGCCTCCGCTCCGTATCGCGCGGAGGCGGCGCGGATGACCGCGGCCTGTTCCTGCTTCAATGCGGCCGCGGACATCCTGTTTTGATCCTCAAGATCGAGCAGTGGTGGAATCGAGGACAGGCCCCGCCTGGCCATCTGCCGCTGGATGAGTTCCGTATACCCGCGATTATCATCGGGGCCGACGAGCGACGTCGTGCCGCCCTCATCCAGCGCCAGCCAGACCAGCACGGCGGGGCGATCCTGACCCCACAACGGCAGGCCCGTCCCCGCCAGGGCGGGGCCCAGCGCCGCGGGATCAAATTGCACCCACAGGTAGGGGCGGGGCTTGTCCGGGCCCGGCGTGGCAATGTCCTCAAAGCGGAGCTCCCGCACGTAGCGCTGGGCGTCGCGCAGCAGCGGCTGCGCCTCCTGGCGCTGCGCGCTGCCGCGATCGCCGGTGAGCTTGATCAGCACCTGTGCCATGGCGTTGCGCACGCCGTCGTTGCGGGCGGTCTCGGTCTTTTCCGCGATCGGCACGGTGGCTTCGTACAGCCCGCCCACGGGCGCCGCGAGCGCACGCCATGCGTTGAGCGCCGTCACGATGGCCCAGAGACAGGCCAGTATCCGGTAAAAACAGCGTCTGGAACCCATGATCGAGGGCAGGGCCATTGTTCGCGGCACGCTATGCGATGGGCATCATCAAAGTCAAGATTGTCGCGCCGCGGGGGCGCCGCTAGTATGGTGCCGTGAAAAGGAAACCACCGTCCTCTTTGAGTTACAAGGACGCCGGCGTCGACATCGACCGGGGCGATGAACTGGTGGAGCGCATCAAGCCTTTTGCCGCCGCCACGACCCGCCCCGGCGTGATGGGGGGCCTGGGTGGTTTCGGCGCGCTGTTCAATCTGGGGCCGCTGAAATACCGAAGGCCGGTGCTGGTCTCCACCACCGATGGCGTCGGCACCAAGTTGAAACTGGCCGTTGCGCTGAACAGGCACGACACCATCGGCATCGATCTCGTGGCCATGAGCGTGAACGATCTCGTCGTGCAGGGCGCCGAGCCGCTGTTCTTCCTCGACTACTTCGCCACCGGCAGGCTGGATGTGGGCGTGGCGCAGACGGTCATCCAGGGCATCGCCCGCGGCTGCGAGCTGGCCGGGGCGGCGCTCGTGGGCGGCGAGACCGCGGAGATGCCGGACCT
Source organism: Gammaproteobacteria bacterium (assembly GCA_021324815.1). Taxonomy (GTDB): domain Bacteria; phylum Pseudomonadota; class Gammaproteobacteria; order JAJPIJ01; family JAJPIJ01; genus JAJPIJ01. The sequence goes on along the minus strand of JAJPIJ010000003.1, from coordinate 53,590 downwards.
TTACGCGCCGGGCGATTACGATCTGGCCGGGTTTTGCGTGGGCGTGGTCGAGGAAAACAAGATCATCGACGGCCGTGACGTGCATGCCGGCGACGTGGTGCTGGGCCTGGCGTCAAGCGGCGTGCATTCAAACGGCTACTCGCTGGTGCGCAAAATCCTCAAGGTCACGGGCGCCGACCTGGCGCGGGATTTTCACGGCCGCACGCTGGGGGAGACGCTGCTCACACCGACGCGCATCTACGTTCGGCCGTTGCTCGATCTCATCCGCCGCGTCCCGGTTCGGGCCCTGGCGCACATCACCGGCGGGGGCATCCCCGGCAACCTGCCGCGCGTGTTGCCCGACGGCTGCCGCGCCGTCATCGACACAAAAAGCTGGGAGCGCCCGGCCGTGTTCCGCTGGCTCCAGGAGCAGGGGAACGTCGAAGAGGAGGAGATGTGGATGACCTTCAATTGCGGCGTCGGCATGGCCGTGGTCGTGCCCGAGGACGACGTGGAGACGGCGTGCCACCGGCTGGAGGAGGCCGGGGAGACGGTCTACCGCATGGGTCACATCGAGGCCCGCAAGGGCGCGGCAGAGGTCAAATTCAAGTAGGGTCCGTGTCGATCCCCGCCGCCCGGCCGGCGACGGGGGCATGTTTTTCCACGGCGGTGAAAAATCCGCGCAGGATGTTCACCTCGGTCTGGTCCAGCATGGCGCGGTTGAACAATCGCCGCAGCCGTCGCATCAGCAGCCGCGGCTTCCGGGGATCGAGGAAACCTGTGGCGGTCAGCGCACGCTCCAGGTGGGCGTAGAAGCGCTGCATTTCCTCCTGTGTCGGCGGTGCGTCCGGTGAAGGCGGCGGTGACGCGGGTGCCGTCATCGGGGAAGCCGCCATGTGCAATTCATAGGCGACGACTTGCACCGCCGCCGCCAGGTTGAGCGAGCTGAAATCCCCCGCCGTTGGGATCCGGATCATGGCCTGGCAGAGCTCCACCTCCTCGTTGGTCAGGCCGGCATGCTCGCGACCGAACAGCACCGCCACGTCGGTGGTCGCGGCGGCGGCGGCCAGTTCCCCCGCGATATCGCGCGGGCCCTGCACCGGCCAGGGGATGCGGCGCGCGCGCGCGGTCGTGCCCACGACGCGCCCGCAGCCGGCCACGGCCTCCGGGAGCGTGGCGCAGACCCGCGCCCGCAACAGCAGATCATCGGCGCCCGCCGCCATCGCGGTGGCCTCGGCGCGCAAAAATTCGGGCGGCCGCACCAGCGAGAGCCGGCTCAGACCCATCGTCTTCATCGCACGCGCCACGGCGCCGATGTTGCCGGGATGGCTGGGCTCGACCAGAACGATGCTGACGCGGGACAACGGTGCATTCATGCCGGCATTGTCGCAAATTCATGGCTTGCTGCGCAGCCACATACGTTAGAATACGAGAATACGCCTCAAGCCGGCGGACCGCCCATGCACCCCATGCTCAACATCGCCGTACGCGCCGCCCGCCGGGCGGGCGATCTGATCGTGCGCCACGCCGACCGTGCCGCCGGCCTGCGCGCGGACACCAAGGGGCTGAATGATTTTGTCACCGAGGTGGACCGGATGGCCGAGGAGGCCATCATCGACACACTGAAGACCGCCTATCCCGCGCACGGCATCCTGGCCGAGGAGAGCGGGCGATCAGGACCGGCCGGCGCTTATCTATGGATCATCGATCCGCTGGACGGCACCACGAACTTCTTGCACGGTTTTCCGCAATTCGCGGTCTCCGTGGCGCTGCAGGTGAAGGGCCGCATCGAGCAGGGCGTGGTTTACGACCCCCTGCGGCAGGAGCTCTTCACCGCCACGCGCGGGAGCGGCGCGCAATTGAACGATCGCCGCATCCGCGTCAGCAGGCAGCGCACCCTGCAAGGCGCGCTGCTCGGCACGGGATTCCCGTTCCGGGAACAGCAGCACGTCGATACATACCTGCAGACCCTGCGGGCGTTCATGGCGATCACCTCCGGCATCCGCCGCGCCGGCGCCGCCGCGCTCGATTTGGCGTACGTGGCCTGCGGACGTCTCGATGGTTTCTGGGAGTTCGGCCTGAAACCGTGGGACATGGCCGCCGGCGCGCTGCTCATCGAGGAGGCCGGCGGCATGGTCGGCGATCCCTGGGGCGGAGATGATTACCTGCACAAGGGTCACATCGTGGCCGGCAACACCCGCCTCTTTCCGGAGATGCTGGAAACGCTGAAATCCCATCTTGTCGGCACCGCATTTCGTCCGGGAGAACCGCACGGCGCCGGAATGAAAAAAATCCCCTCCCCGGCCCGCGCCACAGGAGAAGTCCGTCATCGTGAATGATTCCGGATTCTCCCGATACGTCGACCGGCTGCGTCATGAGCCCCATTTGCTCGTGCCGGCCCTTGGAGCCTGGTTATCCGGTTGGTGGCACCGGATCAAATTTGCCCTGCTCGGCATCCGCGTCAGCGCCGGCCGGGGGTTCCGAGTCTACGGCCCGCTGTACATCTCGGGACCCGGTCGCGTGGAATTCGGCAATGACTGCCTGATCATCGGCAACGCCATCAAGCCGGTGTGCATCCGCACGCTGAATGCAAACGCCGTCGTGCGCCTGGGCCACCATGCCGGTCTGAACGGCACCGCGATACAAAGCGCGCAAAGCGTGGCGATCGGCGACTGGTCCAACATCGCCGACGCCTACATCACCGACACCCCGGCGCACAGCCTGTCCCGGCGGCGGCGCGAACCGGGCGGCGGTGAAGTGACGGCCGCGCCCGTGCGCATCGGGCGCAATGTGTGGATTTCGGTGCAGGTGGTGGTGCTGCACGGCGTCAGCATCGGCGACAATTCCGTGATCGGCGCCTGCTCGCTGGTGCGACGCGACGTGCCGGCCAACGTCTTCTGCGCCGGCAATCCCCTGACCGTGATCAGCGAAATCAACGATTGAACGCGTGGCGCGGCCATCGATACGTGCGGGCACTCGTAGGCACCGCCCTGCTCGCGGCCCTGCTCATGCATGTGGACGGCCGGCAGATCCTCGCGGCGCTTCGTCAGCTGGAGCCCGCGTGGGCGGCCGCAAGCGCCGCGCTGATCCTGTCGTCGACGCTGATAGGCGCCTATAACTCGCACCTCTTCATCGGCCGCGACGGCGCGGTGCCGTGGGCGGTGTTCCTGCCGGTGTACTGGGTGGGCTGGGCGCTGAATTTGATCGTTCCCGGACAGGTCGGCGACATCGCCGGAATCTCCGCCCTGCTCAGGGCGCGCCATCTGCCGTGGCATATCAGCGTCGGCCGCAGCCTGCTCGACAAGGTCATCACCATCGTCATGATGGCCGTTTGCGCCGCCGCCGGCCTGCTGCTGGCATGGCACGACTTCCGAAGCAGGTGGCCCCCGCTGGCGTACAGGACGGAGGCGGGATTCTGGTTGGTCGCCTCAGGGCTGGTCGTGGGAACAACCGTCCTGCTCATCGCGGCGCTGAAATCCGGTCGCCCCGGCGTGGTCAGATTCCGGCGTTTTTTCTCGGACACGGCGCATGAACTGCTGGCCACCGCGCGGCATCATCCGCAACGCGTCCTGCTCAATTTCATGTTCACCGCGGTAAAGATATTTGTCACCGGCGCCGCCTACTGGTGCATGTTTCGGGCATTCGGAGAGGAGGGTGCCGGCATCATTTCGGTGACGCTGATCGCCGCGGCAAGCTCCCTGGTGGCGTACATCCCGATCAGCGTGAACGGCATTGGCACGGTGGAAATCGCGGGTGTGCTGCTGTTCGGCGCGTTGCAATTGCCGGCGGCAACAGTGGTATCCGCCTATCTCATGCTGCGAGTGCTGGTGCTGATCCTGGCCTGGGTGCCGGCGGGGCTGTGGCTGTTGCTGAGATCGGACACCCCCGCCGCCGCCTGATCACCCGCCCAGGATCCAAATGAGCGCGCGTTCGGCGGGCGCCCACGGCAGCGGACCGGCGGCGACGGGCGGCGGACCCTGTTTCCACAGGATTCCGAAAATGTCGTTGCACAATATCAACTTGAGCGGCGTCCGGCTCAGCGCCTCCAGCAGGCGGCCGAGGCGGCCCGCCATCAGCGGATAAACCCGGTCACGGGTGTCCCGATAATGATCGGCGCCGGCGTTCCAGCGGGCCTGGGCCGGGATGTGCTGCTCCAGCCACAGACGGTGGTTCAATCCGCAGCGTTTCAGCATTGCCGACAGGCCCACGATGTCCTGCTCATTGACGTGAATCTGCCGCTCGTGGCGACTGCGCGGATCGGCGGGGATGCGCCCATAAAACCGGCGCGCCAGCGGATAGGCAAATTCGTACACCCAGCGGTTGGGCAGGGTGTGGATGACGGCGAAGCCGTCGGGCTTGAGCACCCGCCTCGCCTCGCGGAACATGTTTTCCAGTTGTGGCGGATGCAGGTGTTCGATGATGTCGAGCATCGTCACCCGATCGAAGCTGGCGTCGCAGAACGGCAATGCCGTGGCGTCCCCGCGCACGAGACGCATGACACCACCCGGGCCGTGGCCGTGGATCCGGCGCACGCGACTGGCAAACGCAATCGAATCCGCGGAGTAATCCAGGCCAATGCCGTCCGCGCCCTGCTGGCAGGCGATGGCCGGCACCTCGCCACGTCCGCAGGCGACATCAAGCAAACGCAGGCCGGCCGACAGACGGCAGAGCGCCATGGCGCGCGCCACGCGCGGGCGGGGGCGCAGGGGTCCTTCGCGCAGCAATTCCTCGTTGCCGCGCGCTCCCCACGCGTCTTCGATCCATTCCGCGTCGTAGTGCCCCGGGCCGACCGGTTGTTGTTCCATTGCCCTTCAGCCGGTTCCGCCGGCCGCCAAAACGGCCAATCGCGCCGCTTCAATGGCGGCGCGCGACGACGCGAGATAACTCTCGGTCCCGACAGATTCCCCGCCACGGAGGGCGGCGAAAAATGCGGCGATTTGCGCGGCGTGGCCCTTGTCGGCTCCCAGCCACCGCCGCTGCCGACGCATCCGTGAATCCTGCGCCAGTTCCAGCAGGCGGAAATCCGTCAACACGGCGGTGCGGTTGTCACAGAAAACCTCCGCGCGCTCGGAGGCATAGGCCCTGGAGCCATTTGACAGGTAGCGAATGACCGCCAGCGAGCCGTCCTCGAACCGCAGTTCAATATGCACGTTGTCGCTTGACAGCAAGCCGCCGGAGACGCCGAGTGCCGACACCCGCACGCCGGCCAGCGGCCGGTTCACCAGCCACAGGCAAAAGTCGATGTGATGGCAGGCCTCGCCCACGATGACGCCGCCGCCCGCCGCCGGGTCATGCAGCCAGTGGCCGGGAGGGCGGTAGCCGACATTGGCGCAATAGGAGACCGACATCGGTTGCGCCCGCTGCGCGAACTCGTCGCGCAGCCGCAAGGCCAGCGGCGCATAACGGCGGTTGAAGCCCACCATGAGTTGGCAACCGCTTTCCCGCCACGCAGCCTCCACGCGCTCCAGCTCTTCAAGGTTCAGGGCCAGGGGTTTCTCCACGAACACGTGCCTGCCGGCGCGCAACGCCGCCTCGGCCAGTGGCGCGTGGGTGTCATGGCGGGTGAGCAGAAACACCGCCCGGGTTGCGGAATCGTTGATGACCTCCATCGCCTCGGCGGCGCAAAACGCGAAACCGTAGCGTTTGCCGAGCGCTCGTGCCCGCACGCCGGTCGCCGAGGCGATGCCGCGCAGCCGCATGCCGGGCTGTTTCGCCAGCAGCGGCAGGAATTCATTGGTGGCGAAACTGCCGGCCCCCACCACGCCGACATTCACCGCGGCGGTCGCGATTGCCGCCCCGCGATCACCCGCCGCGGCGGACGCCGGCGCCCCCAGCGTCACCCGGCGCGCAGGTTGCCGCACGTCGGGCTCATGCAGCGGATAATGCAACAGCACCGCGATGGATCGTTTGCCGGTCCTGCCGCTGATCAGATCAAAAGCGGCGCCGGCGTCGTCAATCTTGTATTCATGCGTGATCAGTTCATCAAGCGACAGCCGGCGATCCGCGAGCAGGCCGAGAAAGGCGGCCATGTTGCGGTTTTCCGTCCAGCGCACGTAGCCGATCGGGTAATCCACGCCCGCGACCTCGTAGACGGGATCGCCGGTGCCCGGCCCGTAGGCCATCGAGGTGCATAGTTCGAGTTCCTTGAAGAGGTAGGTCTCGCGCGGCGCCGTCATGGGCGTGCGCCCCACGACCACGGTGCGGCCCTTGACCCGCAGCAGTTCCCCGGCCATGGCCACCGGCCCGTTGTCCTCGGTGGCCGCGGTGATGATCACGGCATCCGCGCCGCAATTTTCCGTCCAGGCCAGCACCCGCTCCCGCACGTTGGGATCGCCGCCCATCGCGGCCTCGCCGTAGTTCTGTTTGCGGAAGAAGCCGGTTCGCTCCGGATCGATGTCGATGCCGAACACGCGGCAGCCCGCCGCGCGCAGAATCTGGCTGGTCAGCAGGCCCACCAGCCCCAACCCGATAACTACGATGTTTCCCCCCAGTTGCGCGCGGGCGACGCGCACGCTTTGCATCGCAATCGCGCCAATCGTCGTGAAGGCGGCGTGACGCAACGAAACTTCAGGCGGCACCCTGACGCACAGATTGCGCGGCACGCTCACCACCTCGGCGTGATTTGCAAAACCGGCGCCGGCGCAGGCCACCCTGTCCCCCGGGCGCAGGTCATCGATGCCCTCTCCCGCTTCGATGACCTCGCCGGCGCTGCTGTAGCCGAGCGCGACGGGCATTTCCAGCGCCCGCATGGCCACCTGGTAGGCCGTCAACAGCCCCTGCTGTTTCGCGACCTGGATGACCTTGCGCGCCTGTTCGGGCCGCGCCCGCGCCTTGCCGAGCAGGCTCATCTGCCCCAGCTTGACGGTGCCCCCCTCGGTTCCACTGCTGATCAGGGAATAATGTTTGCGCACCAGCACGAAGCCGGCGCGGTTGATCGGCGCCGGCACCTCCTCCACGGTGCATGCGCCGGTCTTGAAATTTTCCAGCACCTGTTTCATCCGCAGGCTCCGTTCATTTATCCGGCGACTTCTTTGGCTTCGCCACGATCACGAAACCCTTGGTCAACAACTCCTGCTCGCTGAATTGCGCCAGTTCCTCCCGAAGAGGGGGTGTCAGCAGTGCGCGCCCTTCCTCCTTGAGTGGAATCCAGTCGAGGATGTCAAAAAGACTCTCGAACATCCCGCGGTATTCACACTCGCGCAGCCGGTTGATCCAGGAAGGGATGTCGGAATGGCGGTTTTCACGCAGGTGATCCCATGGCGGAACGATGGCGGACGGCTCGGTATCCGGATATTTCCACGCGATGTGATGACCACCGGAGAGACTGGTGTAATTGTGAATGTAAATGTAAGTGCGTCCCCCGGGCTTCAGCACCCGCGCCAGGGATTCCAGGGTGCCGGGAACATCGGGTAAATGCTCGAACACCTCGTGCGATACCACGAGATCGAAAGTGTTGTCGGGAAAATCCAGGGCCGTGGCGTCCATGGCGCGCAAATCGATGCCGTCGAAACGCAGCGCAAAGGGAACGTTTCGCGCCAGCGCCAGGTAGTAGGGGCGCGCGTAGCGGTAATCCCAGAACCAGGTGCGCAGGGCGCGCTCGATGCCGTTGCGGCGCGCGATGTGCAGGTACTTCCGCAAATGGACTTGCGGGTCGGTCACCTCGGCGTCGATGCCGGTCACCTCCGCGCCGGCGCTGTGCAGCAGCAGCGTCAGCCAGAAGGATTTTCCGCAGCCCACATCGAGGACCCGCTTGCCGCGCCAGCCGCCGCAGTAAGCCGTCATGGCCCTGAAAAACTCCGCGTGCTCGCGGGCAAAGTCCTCATTATGGGCGTTGCCGTAGCGGATCATGGAAAGGTACAGCCGCAGGCGCCGCAGGAAGGGCACGGGCGCGCGGATGGAGACGGTTGATGAGGCGGTCATGCGCTGGCGCGTCTCATTTCTCGGCCACGATCATAAGATGCCAGCCGAAACGCCCCGACAGCAGGCGATGGAGCCATCCCGGCGTCAATCGGAACAGCATCCCGTAGCCTTCGCCAAAAAGATGTTCGATCTTCGTCTCCACGCGGGCAAAATCGGAGAACATTTTCCGGACCTCAGCCACGGTAAAACGCCGGACCACCGGACAGAGCTCGTCCTTGTCCTCGAACGGCACCTTCAAGAGGCGGTGCACCAGCTCGTTGAGCGAGCGCCGGTGATAAAGCATGATGCGCGCCTCACCGCCCTTCCTGAGCACGCGGAAGGCCTCCTTGATCGTGCGCTCGGTGTCGGCCGCATGGTGCAAGACTCCGAAGGAATACACGTAATCGAAGGTTTCGTTCGCGAAGGCCAGATGACAGGCGTCGGTCACCGCGAAGGCCGCCGCGACGTTCTCGCGCTCGAAACGCCGTTTGGCGGTCTGCACGCCCACGAACGTCAAATCGACGGCGGTCACCCGCAGCCCGCGCCGCGCCATGACGTAGCTGTCCAGCCCCACCCCGCAGCCGATCTCAAGCACCGCCTTTCCCGGCTGCATGGAGCAGATCCACGGCAGCAGATGGCGGTGTGAACGGTAACGCTGTTCCTGCAAATCCTGGAAATAACCCTCGGAGCCGCGCGCGTGCCGCGAGACCGCCCTGCCCATGATGCGCTCGGCATTGACGTTGCGGGACCAGAACGAACGGATTTCGCCCGTCAGCGTGGCCCGCGGCTCCGGTTGCAAGGGTTCCACGGCTTTCATGTCTCCGCCCCGCAGCGCAGATAATGCGCCAGCGCCCGCGCCATCCAGGCGTTGCACCAGCGCATCAGGGTGAATTTCTTCCGGTACCAGGGCGTTTCCTGATAGTAAAAACGTCCCGCCGGATGGTACATGCGTCTCAACGCCCACGCCACAATCCTGTCCGCCGTGCCGGGATATGCGTCCCCGTGACGCGCGAAGGTAATGATGCCTTGCGCCGCGCCATGGATATCATGGGGATAATCGCGATCACTCATCCACCGGGGAGAGCCGTCAGCGTTGAACAAATGATCATGATAGTAGCGCAGACCCCGGTAATACGCCTCCTCGTGACCGCGATCGCCGGTGGCCTGCATGTAGCGCCACAGCGCATCAAGGATGAAACCCGTGTGGTAGTTGTCATGGCAGACGGGGGAGTCCGCGGGCGGATCGGTGTAAAACCAGGCGGCGTATTCCGTCTGCCGGCGCACGACGTAATTCACCAGCCGGCGGGCCGTGTCGTGATGACTGCGGTCGCCGGCCTGCCGTTCGTACCCGGCCAGCACCGAGCCGATCAATATGCTCACGTCCATCACCCGCATGCGCATGTCCACCGGCATGTAGGAGAGACAAAGTTCATCGGGCGTGTCCTTGAGCACGCGCAGATCACCGAGAAAAAACGGAATCGCCTGCGCCACCACCTCCAACCACTCCCGCAGGCCAGTAACGGCGTGGGCATGCAGAAAGGCCTCGCAGATGAACGCCGTGACGACGGCGTTGGGGGTGTTCGCGGGCGCAAAGAATCCCAAATCCTGCCAGGGGTAGGGATAGCCCCACGCCAGTCCGCGCCAGCGACCCGGTGATCGCATCGTCATCAGTCGTTGCAACAGCCGCTGCGCCTCGTCCAGATCGGACTGCGTCCGGTTTACGGCGTGCCGATCCAGATGGGCGTGGACGAAAAGCGCCAGTCCCTTGGGATTGCAGGTCTTGGGCACGCCCAGGAGCGGGCGCAGATTGACCGGACTGCGCATGACGGCCTGGATTGCGAGCAGGCGCGGCCATTTGCCCCAGCCGCACAGCGCCCACAGCAGCGGACTCGCCAACGCATCATGTTTGGTGTGGCCGTGATAATCGCGCGCCCGGCTCCACGCCAGGGTCGACGCCAGTGCGGCCCTCGCATCCGCGGCGATCACGCCATGCACGGAATCAGCGTTCATGACCCCCGGGCAACCGTCAGACGACCGCCGGCGGCAGGTCCTGGAAGGACGAACTGTTCCATCCACAGATGCATGCCCAGCATGAGAAAAAGCATGAAATAGTGCCAGCGGTGGCGCGGCGCCGGCGGCAATGCCATCAGTCGTCTTACGAAACGCGGATTGAAGAGGCCGTGCCGGCGCAGCGCCGCCTCCGAGAGAATGTCATGGGCCGGCATCCGCAGAAACTCATGGTAAAAACGCGGCGCGTCGATCTGAAAACCGCTCTTGGGCCGCCGCATGACCTGCGCCGGCAGCAGCTTTTGCAATTCGCGGCGCAGCCACGCCTTGGGCCGGCCCCCGTTCATCAAGACGCGGCGATCAAGACGCGCAACCGCGGAGGCCAGCACGGTGTCGACAAACGGCACCCGCACCTCCAACCCCGCCGCCATGCTGCATCGATCCTCGTTCCACAGCAGATCGTTGACCATTTTTTCACGCCGCTCGTAGCGCGCGGCCGCCATGACCGGATCCATCCCCGCGGGCCAGCGCGCGCGGATGACGTCAAACGCATCGGGCAGCGCCGAGTCGAGCAGACGCGGTCCATAGATGAGGCGGCGCAGCGCCGGACTGTCCCAGACGTTGCGCATCAAGCCATAGACACGCGGCCAGTCGGGGAGCTCTCCCACGATCCTCATGGCGCGCTCCGCTTCGCTCCAGGGCGCCCGTTGGAGGCGGCGCACGATCTCACCCCCCGCGCCGCCCAGCAGTCTGCCCAGGAAACCAGGCAGGATCCGGCCGAGGTCGTGGGCCTGTGCCAGCCACCGGAATAAATTGTAGCCCAGAAACAATTCGTCGCCACCGAGGCCGGAAAGCGCCACCTTCACATGGCGGACGGTGTGCCGCGCCAGCAAGGCCACCTGCACGGCGTTAACCTTGGGCGTCTCCAGATGCCAGATTAATCTTGGCAGCAGGGAATTCATGTCCGCGTGGCACTCCAACACCTGATTTCTTACGCCCAAAAGCGCCGCTGTTTGCGCGGCATGATCCGCCTCGCGCGGATCATCACCCACCCGCAGGGTGAACGTGCGCAACGCGGGATTTTTTCTGGCCGCCAGCGCGGCCACGGCGGCGGAATCCATGCCGCCGGAGAGATACGCCGCCACCTCCACGTCCGCCGTTAGATGCACGGCGACGGAATCCTCCAGCGCCGCCAGAACGTCCGCTCCCGGAGCCGAGGAGGGAGGCGCTATCGTGAAGCGCTGCGTGCGCCCGGCCAGGTCCCATTGCAATATCTCACCGGGCGCAAGCTGTTCGATGCCGCGGAAGAGCGTCCGTTCGCCGGGAAGATAACGGAAATTCATCAGCAGGTGCAGGGAGGATTCGTCCAGCTCGGCGGCGGCATGCCCGCCGGCCAGCAAGGCCTTGGCTTCCGAGGCAAAGCCCAGCCCTCCGTGATCAAGGCGGTAGAACAACGGCTTGATCCCCTGCGGGTCGCGCGCCAGAATCGCGCGTCGCCGCTCCCCGTCCCACAAGGCGAAGGCGTACATGCCCCGCAGTTGATCAAACCCTCCCGCGCCTTCCTGCAAATAGAGTTTGAGGATCACCTCGGTGTCCGAATGCGTCGCGAATACATGCCCCTGCCCCTGCAATTCCCGGCGCAACTGCGGGTAGTTGTAAATTTCGCCGTTGAACACGATGGTCACGTCGCGCGTCGGGTCCTTGAGCGGCTGCCGCCCGCCCTCCAGATCGATGATCGCCAGCCGTGCATGGCCGAGGGCCGCGTGCGCGGTGCAGACATACCCCCGCCCGTCCGGCCCGCGATGGGCGATGGCGGCGATCATGTTCTGCAATCGCGGCAGCGCGTCGCCGGAATCGATCGGGAGCGGACTGAACCAGCCGGCAATGCCGCACACTTCAGGCGGCCTGCGAATGCCGGTAACGGCGCAGGGGCTCTGGAAAGGTTTCCAGGCACTCGACGACGAAGGCCGCCACGTCGATGGTCCCGGCCAGCAGTTTCGCCCTCGCCTTTCGACCATGATCGGGCGGCAGTGACAGCAATCGATCCATCGCCCGTTCCACGGTCGGCCAGTCCAGCGAGCGCACGTTGATCACCAGGCCGTAACGCCGTTCCTGCTCGTTGGTGTAACCGCGGCCCGTGTGCGCCGCATAGATCGCCGGCACGCCGAGGACGGCGCACTCCGAGGCCATGGTCGCGCTCTCGCCCACGAACGCGCGACAGAACGCCATGACGTGATGCACCTGCGCCGCGCTCCCGGCGTAACGAAATTCCTGCAAATCGGCGGGCAGCGCCGCCTCCGATGAGATCAGCACCCGTCCCAGCGCCGACAATTTGCCGGCCACCCCGCGCAGGAGTTCCGTCGTCCAGCCACGTTCGGCGATGTCGTGACTCGCCCGCCACGACACCAGCCGGAGAAAGAACGTGTCGCCGTCGCGGGCCAGGCCGTTATCCTCCGCGATGCGCCGATCCGGCGAGAAATAACGCGGGTGAAGATAGGACAGCTCATGATACCCGTCGTAGCGCACATGCCGGCGCGCCGGCAGCCAGGCCTCGTAGCAGCGCGGCGCGAACACGCAGGAGGCCAGCGGATAGGTGATCGCATTCTGCAGTGTGGCGTTTTCGGTGTCATAGAACACCAGCGACGGCACGCCTGTCAGCGCGCCCACATGGGCGATGAAGGTGCCGCCGATCGCCGCCATGACGTGGGGGCGGAATTCCCTCACCACGCGATAAAGTCGCACATCCCTGATCACCAGCTCGCGGGCCAGCGTCAGCAGGCCGCCGCCGCCCTGGCTGGACAGGGGAACATTCCGGATGCCAAGCTCGCGCAGCAGATCCAGCGCCATTTCCTTGTCGCGGCTGGTCACCACCACCTCATGTCCGTGTTCGCGCAGCATCCGCAGGGGATGACGGAAAAAATGAACGTGGGCGGGATGGTTGACGTCGATCAGCACTCTCATCGCTGATTGCTTTTCTGGTACAACAGCATGGTGATCTGCTCGGAGACCAGGCCGATGAGAAAGATCAGGAGGGAGGCGATGAACAGCAGCGCGCTCATGTTCGTGAATCTGTGCATGGTCAGAAACGTGTACAAATAGTAGCCCAGGCCGGTGACAAACACCGACGCGCTGATGGGCAGAAACAGCTTGAGCGGCGAGTACAGGGTGCAGATGCGGAACATGATCAGCAGGAAACGGATGCCGTCACGCAGCGGCCGGATGTGGCTTTTGCCCGTCCGCCGTCCGGCGACGATGGGCACGTAAGCCACCGCGTAGCCCGAGCGGAAAAACGCCATGGTCGACGTGGCCGGATAGGAAAAGCCGTTGGGCAGCAGATGCAGGAACTCGCGGAACCTGCCGGCGCGCGCGGCGCGGAAGCCCGAGGTCAGGTCCTCGACCCGGTGTCCCACCATCCAGCTGGCAAAGCGATTGTAGAAGGAATTCGCCAGCCAGCGGCCGACGCTGGCCTGCGACCCTCCAGCGCGCGCCCCCACGACCATGTCATAGCCCTGGTTCATCCTGTCGATCAGGCGGTCGATATCGGCGGGGGCGTGCTGGCCGTCGGCGTCCATGAACACCAACGCCTCGCCGCGGGCGGCGCGGACGCCCGACTTGATCGCGGCGCCGTTGCCCATGCGATAGGGGTGCGGGATCACCCTGGCGCCGGCCTTGCGGGCGGCCTCGCCGGTGTCGTCGCCGGAGCCGTCATCCACGACGATGATCTCGGCCGCGGGATACAGCGTGCGCAAGGCGGGGATGAGCGCGGCCACCGCCGGCGCTTCATTGTGGGCCGGCAGAATGATGCTGACGCCGCTCATCGACGCGTTCACGGCTGGCGACGGCGGTTCCATGCCTGCGTGCGCCCCCCAGTTTCGAGCATCACGACAAATCCTCCCGTTGCCAGTGCGCCGCCTTTTCCGGCGCGGTGAACATGAGACCAACGCTGTCGATGAATACGCTGTAGTTCTTGTGCGAAGCCCGCGCCACGTGCACGGCCTTATCGTAATACATGCGCGCCTCATCCATGCGATTCAGGCTGATCAGCCATTCGGTCATCAAAAACAGAGGCACCGGATCCTCGGGAAGAATATTATATGCCTCAAGCAGGGTGGCCATTGCATCTTCGAACCTGCGAAGCCGCCACTGATAATGGGCCTGAAAGATTAGAAGCTTGTAGCGGCTGGTACCGGCCGGCACCCCCAGTTTGTCGGCCGTCTCCGTCAGCTCAAGATATCGCGCCTGATCGAACCGGCAGCCGTCATCCAACCCTTCGCGACCCAACTCAATCAAGCCGCTCACGGCATAATTATCCAGCGCATGGGTCAGGGAATCCGCCGTCCGCTCCAGGGCCTGCGGCGGCAGGCGATGATCACTGCGACAGTATATGTAAAGTCTCTGCAGCAATGCCCCCTGCGTTTGCTCGCCTTCAAGCAGCAGCAGCGCATCCCGATAGCGACGCTGTTCCGTGAGATATTCCGCCACGCCGGCGCGCACGCGCGGCGAGGAGGGATGGGTCCGGGTGAAATAGGCCAGCATTTTCGGATAACTGGACCATTTATCAACATGCAGGTACAGGACAAAGCTGAATAACGCACCGGCGGCAAGCGCCATGGCCGCTTTAACGCCCGCCGCCCAGTTCATCGTGCGCACCAGATCGCAGGCAGCCAGCAAAAGACCGTAGGAAGGAAGGTAATTGCGATGTTCGAATGTCAATTCCAGCGGCAGAATCGTCGATTCCATCAAGTGCCCGGCGAGAAAAAACGCAATACCGAAGCCGACAACCGGCAGCCGGTCCCTGATCTTCCAGGCAAACCAAACGAGCAGCAGCAGGACCAATCCCGCGCCCAGCGTCGACGGCGGCGTCAACCATCCCGTCGAGAGTGGAATATCGTCATGGAACAATCCGAATTTTGCCAGCGTGGGGACCAGTATTTGCGACATGTACAGCAACAATATCCGCTGCTCGGTCAGCAGTCGCTGCGTGAGATCGAAATCGCGGAGCGCATATGCCGCCTGCAACGAATAGTGGTAGTGCGCCAGCAACGCCCACAAACCGGTGACGCCGGGAATCAGCAGAAACAGGACGAAGGAGCCGATGACGATGCGCCGGGTGAGGCGATCGCCGTTGAACTTCAGAAAATAGATCTCCATCAGCAGGGTGTAAACCGGCAACAAGGCGCCATTCTCCTTGCTGAACGCGGCAAGCGGCATGAAGACGAGATAAGAAAGCACCACCAGCGGATGTCCGCCTTTATGACCGGCGATCTGCAGTCGCCGCCCCTGCCAGTAACACAACATGCCGGCAAAACAGAAAAGCGCCGAGAGCTGCGCCATGCGTTGAACGACGTAAAGAACCGTGCTGACGTGCAGGGGGTGCAGCATCCAGAATCCGCCGACAACCAAGGCCGGCGTCCAGGCCGGCAACGGCCTCATGGCTCCCCGCTGTCGCGCCGCGAACAGGCAGGCGGAAAGCCAGATCAACACCAGGCCGGTCAGCAAATGGATCATGACGTTGGTGTATTTCCACGCGGAAATGTCCGGCCCGCTGCCCAGCGCATTCATCAAGAAGCTGGCCATGGCGACCGGACGCCCCAGCAGGCCGCTGTTGCTCGTCACATAACCGCGCCAGTCCAGTTGCGGGCCTGGATCCAGGACCAGCAGGGGGGAGAGCTGCGGAAAATCATCGAAGATCAGCGGACCACCCAGGCCGGGCCAGTAGAGGCGCGCGCACAACAAAACGAGCGCAATGCACCCGGCGCCGATCAGCAGGGTCTCGTTCACGGATAGCGGGGACTTCATCCTTCCGCCATTCTCTGCCAGCCCTTCCGTCATCGTCGTGGCGCAGCCGGCCCTTTCCGCATGGCGTCAATATATCGTTGATAAGCGGCTATCAACATGGTCTGACTGCGCTGGCGGTGACGATCGCGCCGTTTCAGATCATTCACCACCGCCTGGGCACGTTCGAGGTTCCGCCGTTCTATCCAGATATCGGCGGCGACCAGCTCAGGATGGAGCAATTGCGGCTGGATCTCCAGGGCGGCGTAGAGATGCGCCAGCGCGGCATCATAACGCCGCGCCTGTCGATACAAATCAGCCATCGCGATGTGCAGATTCCACTGGGTGTTGTCGTTGGCGGGCCGCCGGGTGTGCAGCCACCACCGTGTGATGGTATCGGCCAGATATTCTGTATCCACCTCGTGGCACTGATTCGCGCGCAGCTTCTTCACGAGCCATTGCAACGCCGCCGTCGTGGTGATGTCCTGCGAGATGTCCCTGACGGCCTGAAGTCTGGCGTAATCACCGGAAGTCACGGGGCGTCCTTCCGAACAGCGAACAAGCAACCGCACCAGCGCCACACCGGAGTCCTCCGGCCTGAGTTCATCGGCCCGTTCAAGCCGCTCCTCGGCATCGGCAAAATCACCAATACCGGCGAACCACAGCGCCAGATCCATGCTCACGCGCGGAGATTGGGCATGGTGCGCCTCCGTAATCAACAGGTCCTGCGCGGGGGATTGCCATGCCAGCACGCGCTGGCTCGTGGCCAGCGCAAACAGCAGCGGCATGGTGATCAAACATGGGGTGAGAATTCCGCGGGCCTTGTTCATGCGTTCCAAAATCACGGCCATCGCGGCCGCCAGGCCCGCATATATGCCGTACCCCGCCAGGTAGTTGCGGTGCTCGAAATAAAGCTCCAGCGGATACGCCGTGGACTCCAGCAGCTGCGCGCCCAGGAAAAAAAACACGGCGAAGCCGAGCATGCGCGCGCGCGTATTGCGACTCCACCAGCCCGCGAGCAACAGGGCGCACCACGACAGCAGCGCCGCCATCGTCAGCGGCGGCGAAAACAGGCCCGTCGAGCGGGGGAAATCATCGTGGTAAAGCCCCATCGCGCCTCCCCGCGGCAGAAGCAGTTGGCGAAGATAGTCGAAGAGTATGCGCGCCTCGGTGTACAGGCGTTCGGACAGCGTAAAATCCCTGAACTGGTATCCCGCCAGCACCAGGTCCGGCTTCAACAGAACCACGATCAGCACCACCGCCGCCGGCACGGCCAGGGTGACGAAATACAGCGCCCGCAACAGACGGCGCACGCGCGGCGGGCCTTGGAAACGGAATATGAAAATCTCCGTGATCCATGCCAGAAGTGGGAACAGGGCGCCGGTTTCCTTGCTGAATGTCGCCGCCGGCCAGCAGATGACGAACGCGCTGAGAATCAAAACCGCGCCGCCGGCGAATCTGCCGTCGATATTCTGGCGACCCACGGCATAGAGCAGCAATCCGGCGAAAGTGAACAAGGCGGATAACTGCGCCATCCGCTGGATGACATAGAGGACGGTGCTCACAAACAAAGGCGAGCACAGCCACAAGCCCGCCACCCACAACGCCCACGACCAACGGTGGGCCGCCAGTTCCTGAACATTCCGGAACAGGCGCCCGCTGAGCCAGAAAACCAGACAGCCGCAGAGCAGATGAACGGCCAGGTTGGTGAATTTATAGCTCCAGACGTCCGTCCCGGAGGCGGCGACGTTGAAGGCGAAGGTGAGCATCGCCAGCGGTCTTCCCAGCGGGCCCGAGACATTGCCTGAAACCAGCTCCCGCCAGGTCAAAAGCCCGTTGTCAAAATCAGCGAGCGGCTCCAGGTTGATGAGGTCATCGAAAACAAGCCCTCCCCCCAGGCCGGGCCGGTAAGCGAGCCACACGATGCCCATCAGCGCGTAGAAAACCGTTCCCGTCAACAAAGTCCGGCGTCGTAACGGCTCATTCATGTGACGGCAAAAAAAACCCCGGCATGAAGCCGGGGTTTTTCACAAAACAAACCTGTGCAACCAACTATCAGCGGCAATTCGCCGGCTTGTACTTGGCCGGCATATTGCCACCCGTGCAACTCCACTGCACCGTTGAGTTGGTGAAGGTGGGGTTAAAGATAATTGTCTTGCCATCGGCGTTGGCATTACCGAGGGTGCTGTAAGTAATCGTGATTGCGCCATTGGTGATGGTCAACCCCGCGACGTACTGCGACTTGATGGTCGAGGAAATGCCGGCCGTGGGATTGTCCGCCGGGAAGCCGGTTTTGCTCAACCGGTACTCGGATACCGAGGTCTTCGCGGCCGCCGCCATGCCGATGCCTTCCGTCACGCGCGCGCGGATGGTGTAGTCCTGATACGCCGGAATCGCCACCGCCGCCAGAATGCCGATGATCGCGACCACGATCATCAATTCGATGAGCGTAAAGCCCTGTTGCAGTTTCTTCATGAGATTTCTCCTGTTGACTTGACCGGTTAATTTATCCTTGAGCCCCCTTGCACCTCCCGCGCCCGCCCCCAAAAAACTCCTCCAAGCGGGCGCGAAACGGCATTCAAGACGGACTTGGATGGGGTTTATTAGGCATTATACATACCACCACCCTTGTTATAACTATAGTGTGATGCAATTCCCCGGTCAAAACTGTCCGAGTGACGACCATGTCACAATCCTGCGGTCTAAAACAGTTTTGGAAGGCATTGGCATCGTCATTTCCGGGGCGGGTATTTTGCGGTTTCGCAGCAGAATCTGCTGAAAATCAGCAGGCCGTCATTGATCCAGGCCCAGGCGCTGCAAGCGATAGCGCAGTGCACCATAACTGATTCCCAGCCGCTTGGCGGCCGCCA
This sequence comes from Gammaproteobacteria bacterium, assembly GCA_021324815.1. GTDB lineage: Bacteria > Pseudomonadota > Gammaproteobacteria > JAJPIJ01 > JAJPIJ01 > JAJPIJ01. The sequence goes on along the minus strand of JAJPIJ010000003.1, from coordinate 35,060 downwards.
TCTTGTTCCAGTGGGTGGCCTCCAATGCCTCCAGCAAATGTTTTTTCTTCACCTCATCCAGATAGGAATCGAAGGGTTGCTCACCGACGCCTCCCGCCGTGGTTTTTGGCAGGTGCAGATCCTGCACGCGAATGACGTTATCCGCACACAAGGTCAGCGCTCGTTCCAGGATATTCTCCAGCTCGCGGACATTGCCCGGAAAGAGATAGGCACGCAGGGCCGCCAGTGCCTCCGTGGTCATCTCGGGCTTGGCGATCCCGGCGCCCTGCGCCAGGCGGCCCAGAATGAATTCCACTAAAAGCGGGATGTCCTCCGGACGCTCGCGCAGCGATGGCACATGCAGCTCGATGACGTTGATGCGGTAATACAAATCCTGCCGGAAACCGCCATTGCGCGTGAGCAGACCCAAATCCTTGTGCGTCGCGCTCAGGATCCGGGCATCGACCTTCACTTCGCTCTGGGCGCCCACGGGACGCACGGATTTCTCCTGGATGGCGCGCAGCAGCTTGACCTGCATGGACAGCGGCAGATTGGCCACTTCATCCAGAAACAGGGTGCCGCCGTGCGCCGCCTGAAACAGGCCGGGCTTGTCCACCACGGCGCCGGTGAAGCTGCCTTTTTTGTGCCCGAAGAATTCGCTCTCCATCAAGTCCGGCGGAATGGCGCCGCAGTTGACCGGGACAAAGGGCTGGCCGCCGCGCGGCCCCTGTTCGTGGATCATGCGTGCCACCAGTTCCTTGCCGGTGCCCGATTCGCCGCTGATGTACACCGGCGCCTGGCTGCGCGCCAGCTTGGCGATTCGCTCGCGCAAGTCGCGCATGCCGGGCGATTCGCCGATGAGCTGCGGGCCGCGCTGTCCCTCCTGCTTTTTCTCGGAGAGCTTGATCGCCGTGCTGACCAGGCGCTTGAGCACGGCGAGATCCACCGGCTTGGTCACGAAGTCGAAGGCGCCGGACTTCAGCGCCTGGATGGCGGATTCCATGTTGCCATGGGCGGTGATGACGGCGACCGGCGTGTTGGGGAACCTGTTCTGGATGTGGGCCACCAGCTCGAGGCCGTCGCCGTCCGGCAGCCGCATGTCGGTGAGGCATAGATCATAGGCGCGGCGGTTCAACCGTTCGCGCGCCTCCGTCAGCGTGGTCACGGCTTCACTTTCCACGCCCATGCGGCGCAGCGTGATCGCCAGCAAATCACATATCGCCGGCTCGTCATCCACCACCAGGGTCAGGGCCTGCGTCATGAACTATGACCACTCCCGCGATTGCCGAAATCGATCCACCGGGGCGAATTGTATGCGAAAACAGCAGCCCTGCGGACTGTTGGCGTGCAGGGTCAGGCCGGCCTGGTTGGCCTCACACAATTCGGCGGCGAGGTAAAGCCCGAGGCCCGTGCCCGAATGTTCGGTGGTGAAGAACGGTTCGAAGATGTGATCCCGCGCCGACGCCGGTATGCCCGGTCCGTAATCTATGACATCAAGGCAGGGACGCCGGGTTTGCGGGTGGACATGGCCGCGCAGTTCCAGCCGCGGCTGTCGATCGCGGCTGTAACGCAGGGCGTTCTCGCAGAGATTCCACAGGATTTGATGCAACTGGCTCGGGTCGACGCGCACGGCGATGTCCGCGGGAGCCAGCGCGACGGCGACGGCGCCGTCGGGCAGCTGGTGACGCAGCTTGAGTTCGATGACGAACTTGTCCAGCCAGTCGCGCAGCAGCAGCCGTTCCGGCGCCGCGGCGTCGCGGCGGCTCAAGCTCATCACGTTCTCAATGATGGTGTTCACCCGCTGGGAATGCTCGTGGATGATGCGGGTCAGCTGCCGGTTTTCCACGTCGGCGGTGTCCGGCTCGGAGAGCAATTGGGCGGCGTGGCTGATGGCGCCCAGCGGATTGCGGATTTCATGGGCGATGCTGGCGGTGAGCCGGCCCAGCGAGGCCAGTTTCAGCTGCTGCGCCCGCTGCCGCATCACCGCGGCATCCTCGAGAAACACCAGCGTCCCGCCGCCCTCCAGGGCCAGAAAAGAGGACAGCACCTCCATGCCGCTCGTCTCCACCCGCAACGGCGTGACGTCAACCGCGCCGCTGGCGCGCCAGCGCCGGTAACGCGACGCCAGGCCGGCCGGCAGCTCATTCAACGACCAGTCACCGGGCGGTCTTTCCAGACCCAGCAGCCGGCGGGCCGCGTCGTTGCTGAGCCGCACCCGGCCGGCCGCATCCAGCACCAGGACCCCGGATTGCATGCGCTGGACGATGTGTTCATTCAGGCGCGCCAGATTGGCCAGGTCCTGTCCGCGGCGCTCGGCCAGCGCCTCGCTTTCACGGATGCGGCTTGCCAGCACGTAGGCGGTGAGCGCGGTGACAAAATAGCTGCCGCCCAGAAATCCGGCCTGCGCGTAATTGATGTCGCGCAGATCCACCGTATAGGCGTAGATCTCCTCGCCCAGCACGGCCAGCGCGGCGCAGGCGGCGTAAAAAAAGGCCATGCGACCGGGCGACAGCAGGCTGCCGCCGGCAATGGTGGTGACGAGCAGCATGCCGAAACCGCTCCCGACGCCGCCGCTCGCGTACATCATGCCGGTGATGAACAAGACATCCACGCCCACCTCGGTGAAGAGTTGCAGCGGCACGGCGGCCAGCCGTCGTTCCAGCAACACCTGCAGGGCGATGGCGATCAGTAGATAGGCGACGGCCAAGAGGCGGAAGAGGTGGAGATTGTCCGCCCCGAGGGGCGGCGGCAGGTTCTTCGTCACCACCAAAACCACGAACAACCCGGAGATGATCAGCCGGTATAAATTGAAAAACCGCAACGCCCGCCAGTTGGTCGTTTCCCTGTTTTTCAGCACGGTAATGTCCGGGGTCATGCCGGGGACGCCCCCCCGCCGCCGGGCACATGCGACCGATCACAGTAATATCGCCCCCCTTGCCGCACCGCCTCCGCCTCCGGCACGCGCAACCCGCAGTGGGCGCAACCGACCAGTTTTGACGAGGCCGCCGCCGGCGGAACCGCCGGTGGACGCCGGGAGGGCGGGAACAGCCGCAGGACGAGGTACACCAGGGCGGCAATCAGGAAAAGCAGAAATAAACGCGCCATGAGGGCAAATCGCTCCAAACCGGCTATGATGATTATGGGCCGCAGTCTGGTGTTGACGCCAGTGCGGGTCTACGCTGGGAAATAAAAATAGCGGCGGTCGGGGAGCCAGAATGCACCTGCACGAATACCAGGCCAAGCAGCTGTTCGCCGATTACGGCATCCCCGTCCCGGCCGGGCGGCCGGCCTACAGCATCCACGAGGCGCTCACCGTGGCCTCGGCGGTCAAGGGTCACGGCTGGGTCGTCAAGGCCCAGGTGCACGCCGGCGGCCGCGGCAAGGCCGGCGGCGTGCGCATCGCCGGCAGCCGCGAGCAGTTGGAATCCATCGTCCACAATCTCATCGGCACGCGCCTCGTCACCAGGCAATCGGGCCCCAGGGGCCAGCCGGTGCATTGCGTGCTCATCGAGGCCACCACCGATATCGCCCGCGAATTGTATCTCGCCATGCTGGTCGATCGCGCCGCCAGGCGCGTGGCCATCGTGGCCTCGCCCGCCGGCGGCATGGACATCGAGGAGGTCGCCGCCAAAAGCCCGGAAAAAATATTCTCGCTTTCCATCGATCCCACCCTGGGGCTGGCGGGATACCAGTGCCGGCGCGTGGCCGCGGCGCTCGGCCTCGACGACAAACAGGGCCGGCAGCTGGCAACCCTGCTGCATGCGCTCTACAAGCTGTTCCTGCAAAAGGATGCGAGCCTGGTCGAGATCAATCCGCTGGTCGTGACCAGGGAGGGAGAACTGCAGGCGCTGGACGGCAAGATCAACATCGACGACAACGCCCTCTACCGCCAGCCGGTGCTGGAGCAGTGGCGCGATCAGAGCCAGGAGGACCCCAAGGAAAGCCACGCCCGCCGTTTCGATCTCAACTACATCACCCTGGGCGGCGACATCGCCTGCATGGTCAACGGCGCGGGCCTGGCGATGGCGACCATGGACATCATCCAGCTCTACGGCGGGCAGCCGGCCAACTTTCTCGACGTCGGCGGCGGCACCACGCCGGAGAAGGTGGCCGAGGCCTTCAAGCTCATCGTCGGCGACGACAAGGTGCGCGCCATCCTGGTCAACATCTTCGGCGGCATCGTGCGCTGTGATCTCATCGCCGATGGGATTCTCCGCGCCATCAAGGAGGTCGGCGTCAAGGTGCCGGTGGTGGCGCGGCTGGAGGGCACCAACGTCGAGGCGGGTTACGATCTACTGAAGCAAAGCGGTTTTGCCGTCATCACCGCCACTGATCTGGACGACGCGGCGCGCAAGGTCGTGGCGGCAGCGAAGGAATCGCGCCCGTGAGCATCCTGATCGACAAGAACACGCGCGTGCTCTGCCAGGGCTTCACCGGCCAGCAGGGCACGTTTCATTCCAGGCAGGCCATCGAGTACGGCACCCAGCTGGTCGGCGGCGTCACGCCCGGCCGCGGCGGGAGCAGCCACCTGGACCGGCCGGTGTTCAACACCGTGCATGACGCCGTCGCGGCGACCGGCGCCAACGCCACCATGATCTTCGTGCCTCCCGCCTTCGCCGCCGAGGCCATCATCGAGGCCGCCGACGCCGGCATCGGCGTGATTGCCTGCATCACCGAGGGCATCCCCGTGCTGGACATGGTCAAGGTCTGGACCGCGCTCGCGCGCTATCCGAAATCGCGGCTGGTCGGCCCCAATTGCCCCGGCGTGATCACGCCCGGCGCCTGCAAGATGGGCATCATGCCCGGCCACATCCACAAGCCCGGTTGCATCGGCATCGTCTCCCGCTCCGGCACGCTGACCTATGAGGCCGTCTCGCAGACCAGCAAGATTGGCCTGGGCCAGAGCACCTGTGTCGGCATCGGCGGCGATCCCATCAACGGCACGAACTTCATCGACTGCCTGGCCCTGTTTGAAAATGATCCGCAGACCGAAGGCATCATCATGGTGGGCGAGATCGGCGGCAGCGCCGAGGAGGAGGCTGCGGAGTTCATCGCCAAAAACGTGCGCAAGCCGGTGGTGGCCTACATCGCCGGCGTCACGGCGCCGCCCGGCAAGCGCATGGGCCACGCCGGCGCCATCATCTCCGGCGGCAAGGGCACCGCCGCCGGCAAATATGCCGCGCTGGAGAAGGCCGGCGTCACCACCGTCCGCTCCCCCGCCGAACTCGGCGCCGCCATCGCCAGGCGCCTCAAGCATTGAATTGCGGCTGTGCGCGGGGCGCGCGCCCGCCCTATTTATCCTCGGCGAGGCGGAAGCCGAGCGTGAAGGTGCGGAAGAGCCTGAGCACGCCGCTGCGGAATGATGCGCGCAGATAATCCGGCGTGAGGCTCCAGGGACCGCTGCGCGCCACGCGCCTGTCGCAGTCGCCGGTGGTGAGCGCCGAGCCGTCATCCGGTGCCTCGTTATAATTGCTATTCCAACAGTCCTCGGTCCACTGCTTGACATTCCCCAGCATCCCGAACAGGCCGAAGGCATTGGGCCTGAAGGCGTTCACGGGCGCGGTTTGTTTGTTGTCCCAGCGGCTGCCGCAACCGTCGCAGTCGGCGTGGTTGCGGCCGATGTTGTCGCCCCAGTAATAACGGGTCGTCGTGCCGGCGCGCGCCGCATATTCCCATTCGGCCTCCGACGGCAGCCGGAAATGCCGGCCGGTTTCACGGTTCATCCAGTCGATGAACAGCTGCGCGTCATCCCACGACACGTTGATCACCGGGCGGTTGCCGCGGCCCCAGCCGGCGTCGGAAGGCGAATAAAGACCGCAGCCGCGGGAGATCACGCAGGCGTCCCACAGCGCAAAGGTGACCGGATACCTGCTCATTCTGAATGGTTTTATTTTGACGGCGTGCCGTGGATACTCGTCCTTGCCGCACTCGTTGTCGCCGGGCGAACAGCCCATCTGGAAGCTGCCGCCGGGGATGTCCACCATTTCGATGTCACCGGCGCCGCTGCTCGATATCACCACGGATTTCCCCCGCGCCCCCACGCCGCCTCCCGATTGTGCGACCGCCTTTCCCTGCGCATCCGGCGCCACCTCCTTCCCATACACGGCCGCCGGCGCCACGATCAACGCGCACAGAATTCCGGCAATCGACAGCGGGACCACCCGCGATGGAGATGTTGTGAAGTGCATGGAAAAAAGTTGGGGTGGCCGGCGATTCGGCCGGCGACTATGCGCGGGCATTTGATTTTTTCATCCGCAAAAAACGTTCCTCTTGTAAAATAGCATCATGGCTGCCGGATTACTACGAATCGTGCTCGCCCAATTGAACCTGCTGGTCGGCGACATCAGCGGCAACGCCCGGCGGGTCATCGACAACGCCGCACGGGCGCGCGATGAGTTGAAGGCGGATCTCGTTCTGTTTCCGGAACTCACGCTCACCAGCTACCCGCCGGAGGATTTGGTGCTGCGCCCCGGCCTGCACCACCAGGTGGCGGCGGCGCTGGCGCTGATCCGGCGCGAGGTGAAGGGCATCACGCTGGTCGTCGGCCATCCGGAAAAGGACGGCGCGGACATCTACAATGGCTGCACGGCGCTGCGCGACGGGGAGGCGCTGGCGCGCTACCGCAAGCAGCATCTGCCCAACTACAGCGTGTTCGATGAAAAACGCTATTTCGCCCCCGGCCACAGCGCCGCAGTATTCGATGTGAAGGGGCTGCCCTGCGCGCTCAGCATTTGCGAGGATATCTGGCAGCGCGGCACCGTGGCGCAGGCGCGCGCCGCCGGCGCCCGTCTGATGCTGAACATAAACGCCTCGCCCTATCACATCGGCAAGGCGCACACGCGCGAGGCCATCCTGCGCGACGCGGCGCGCGAGGGCGACATGCCGGTGATGTACCTGAATCTCGTCGGCGGCCAGGACGAGCTGGTCTTCGACGGCGCCTCCACCGTGGTCGATGCGCAGGGCACGGTGGTGAGCCGCGCCCCCGATTTCCGCGAGTGCCTGCACGTCGTGGGGCTCTCGACCAATGACGGCAAAATTGATTTGCGCGGTGAGCGACAACCGCACCTGACACCGGAGGCCAGCGTTTACGAAGCGCTGATTCTGGGCGTGCGCGACTACGCGCGCAAGAACGGTTTCAAGGGCGCGGTACTGGGCTTGTCCGGCGGCATCGATTCGGCCCTCACGCTGGCCATCGCCGTCGATGCCCTGGGCGCGGATCAGGTCGAGGCCGTGCTGATGCCGTCGCGCTACACGGCGGCCATGAGTAACGAGGACGAGCGTGCGCAGGCCGAGGCGCTGGGTGTCAAATATCACGTCCTTCCCATCGAGCGGGCCTTCACCGCCTTCACCGACACCCTGGCGCCACTCTTCGCGGGTCTGCCCGCGGACGCCACGGAGGAGAACATCCAGGCGCGCTGCCGCGGCGTGCTGCTGATGGCGCTGTCCAACAAGACCGGCAGGCTCGTGCTCACCACCGGCAACAAGAGCGAGATGGCGGTGGGCTATGCCACGCTCTACGGCGACATGGCCGGCGGCTTCGCGCCGCTCAAGGACGTGCCGAAGACGCTAGTGTACAGGCTGGCCGCCTACCGCAACGGCCTCTCCGCGGTCATCCCCCGGCGCGTGTTCGAGCGGCCCCCGTCGGCGGAGTTGCGGGCCGATCAAAAGGACGAGGACAGCCTGCCGCCCTACCCGGTGCTCGATCCGATCCTCGAGCGCTATATTGAAAACGATGAGACGCCGGAGCAGATCATCGCCGCCGGCTTCGAGCCCGAAACGGTGAGGAGGGTGACCCGCATGGTGGATCGCAACGAGTACAAGCGCCGGCAGGCGGCGCCCGGCGTGCGCATTTCGCGCCGGGCCTTCGGCCGCGACCGCCGCTACCCCATCACCTCCGCCTACACCGAAATCACTTGACCACCGTATTGCGCACTTCCTCGATGCCCGGATAGTTGGGGAAGTTCAATTCCAGCACACGCAGGGCGTCGTTGGAAAGATCATCCATCTGCAGCACCTTGTAGGCCTTGGCCATGATGGTCAAGGCCTCCGGCATGACGGTGGTCTGCTGGTAGTTCTCAACCACGTAGCGCGCGCGGTTGGCGGCGGCGATGTAGGCGCCGCGGCGCATGTAGTAGTTGGCGATGTTGACCTCCTGCCGCGCCAGCAGGTCGCGCAGGTGCACCATGCGCTGGCGGGCGTCCTCGGCGTATTTGCTGTCGGGATATTTCTTCAGCAGTTCGGAGAAATCGTTGAAGGAATCGACCGCCGCACCCTGATCGCGCTGCGCCGTGTCGGTGGGCAGAAACCGATCCAGCAGCCCCTTGTTCTGGTTGTAGTTGGCCAGCCCCTTGAGATAGTGGGCATAATCGACTGCCGGACTGCCGGGATAAATCTTGATGAAGCGATCGCAGGCCGCCACGGCGGAGGCGTATTCATCCTCCTTGTAATAGGCGTAGGCCAGGTCCAGCTGGGCCTGCTGGGAATGTGGACCAAAGGGATAGCGCGACTGCAATTTCTCGAAGTTCTCCGCCGCCGACTTGTACTGGCCGGAATCGAGCAGTCCCTTGGACTCGTTGTACAGGCGCTCCTCGCTCCACCCTTCCGTCTCGTCTTTTTTTTCCGTGCTGAAGTACGAACACGCCGGGAGAACCGCGGTGGCGAGCAGCAGGACGAACAGGAAACCGGGTTTCAGCGATACTTGCACTTTAAGACTCCGTCGTTAAACATCCTGCATTGTATGGCGACCCCCAAGCCCCCGGCAATGCAGTCAGATCAGGACGACGTCCGGCGCGCGCTGATTCCGGGCGGGCTGGACGGCGTCCGGCTGGACAGGGCGCTCGCCATCATGTTTCCCGATTTCTCGCGGACGCTGCTCAAAGGGCTCATCGAGGCCGGCGGGGTGCGGCTGAACGACGCCCTGGCGCGCCCGCGCGCCCGCGTGCACGCGGGCGACAGCGTCCACCTGCGCGTTCCGTCGCAGACGAAATCGGAATGGGAGGCGCAGCCGGCCACATTGCCGATCGTCTACGAGGACAGGGACATCATCGTCATCGACAAGCCGGCGGGGTTGGTGGTCCATCCGGGCGCCGGCAACCCCGCGGGCACGCTCGCCAACGCCCTGCTGCACCACGCGCCCGAACTCAGGCAACTGCCGCGCGCCGGCATTGTCCATCGGCTGGACAAGGACACTTCCGGCCTGCTGGTGGTGGCGCGCTCGCCGCGCGCTCACACCCGCCTGATTTCCCAGTTGCAGAAACGGCGGATCACGCGCGAGTACGAGGCCGTCGTGCAGGGCGTGCCGACCGCGGGCGGCACCATCGATCAACCGCTCGGCAGGCACCGCCGCCGCCGCACGCACATGGCCGTCGTCGGGGACGGCCGGCCTGCGGTCACGCATTACCGCGTATTGCGCCGCTTCGCCGCCCACGCCCATCTGCGCGTCAAACTCGAGACCGGCCGCACGCATCAAATCCGGGTGCATCTGGCGCATATCGGACATCCGCTGGTCGGCGATCCCGCGTACGGCGGCCGCGTGCGCCTCCCCCCGTCCGCGAGCGCCGAACTCATCAAGGCGCTGCGCGGCTTCAAACGCCAGGCGCTGCACGCCACGCGCCTCGTTTTGCAGCATCCGGCCGACGGTCGACGCATGGTGTGGAATTCGCCCCTGCCGGCCGATATGCGGCAATTGTTGCGGATGTTGCTTTCCCCCGCCTCGAAATAGGGCCGTCTTCTTGTGGAGACAAGGATGCCGTCAGTGGCGTGGATCACATCCGACTGGCCGGCGGCGCCGGCGGTGCGTGCGCTCACCACGCTGCGCACGTGCGGTTGCAGCGCGGCGCCGTACGCGAGCCTCAATCTGGCGTCCCATGTGGGCGATGACTCCGGCGACGTCCAGCGCAACCGCCGGAGGCTGCGCGCGGCGTTGCTGCTCCACGGCGAGCCGGTTTGGCTCGAACAGCACCACGGCTCGCGGGTGATCGACGCGGGGAAGGATCGCGATCGCAACGCCGACGGCGCCTATGCGGATGCGCCCGGCGTCGTCTGCGCGGTGCTGACGGCGGACTGCCTGCCGCTGCTGTTGTGCAACGAGGAGGGCAACGAGATCGCGGCGCTGCATTGCGGCTGGCGGGGACTGGCCGCCGGCATCGTCGAGGAGGGGCTGGGGCGCTTCCGTTCGCCGCGGCGCCGGCTTCTCGCCTGGCTGGGGCCCGCCATCAGCGCCCGCCACTACGAAGTCGGCGAGGAAGTGCGCCGGGCCTTTATCGCCCGCGGCACGGATGTGCTGGCGGCGTTTGCGCCGTCGCGGCCCGGCCATTATCTCGCGGATTTGTACGCCATCGGCCGCGCCCTTCTGCGCCGGGGCGGCGTTGAGCGCGTTTACGGTGGCACGTGGTGCACCCATGCGGAGCGTGACCGGTTCTTTTCCTTCCGCCGCGACGGTGAAACCGGCCGCATGGCCAGCCTGATCTGGATTGAGCCTGCGCCGGCCTGACCGGCCTGCTACGATAGCCGCGGCTCAACTCGAAATTTCCGGCCATGTCCCTGCTTGTCTCGATCATTTTATTCTGTCTCCTCGGGGGCGTGCTCAGCGTGCTGGCGGCGGCCGTTTTCCTGCTGCTGCCGCCGGCGCGGCGCGCGATAATGCTGCCGCACCTCGTCAGTTTCGCCACCGGCGCCCTGCTCGGCGCCGCATTTATGGGACTGCTGCCGGAGGCCCTCAAGGGCGGCGGTGGCGCCGGCACGGAGGCCATCACGGCCACGGTGCTGGGCGGCCTGCTGCTGTTCTTCATCCTGGAAAAGCTCGTCATCTGGCGTCACTGTCATCACAGCAACTGCGAAGGTCATGCCCCGGAGGTTCACAACGCACGGCAACGCGCCACGGGTCTGCTGATCATCCTCGGCGACGGCATCCACAACTTCGTCGACGGCGTGTTGATCGGCGCCACCTTTCTGACCGACTTTCGCCTCGGCGTGCTGACCGCACTGGCGGTCGCCGCGCACGAGATCCCGCAGGAACTGGGGGATTTCGCCATATTGCTGAACAGCGGCTTCGGGCGCGGTCAGGCCTTCCTCTGGAACATGATTTCCAGCCTCACCACAATATTCGGCGGCCTCCTAACATGGGCCAGCCTCTCCCGGTCCAGCGCCGTGCTGCCTTATCTCATCGCCGTGGCGGTGGCCAGTTTCATCTACATCGCCGTGGCGGATCTGATCCCGGGACTGCACGAACGCACCTCGCCGCGCGAATCATCGCAGCAGGTGCTGTTGATCGCGCTGGGGATTGCCACGATCGCCGCCGCCGAGGCCGTGCTGCACTGATGCCCGTCTTCTTCGCCATCAGGACGGCCGTCCAATCCACGCTCAGCGCAATTGCAACAGGCCGGTCACCGCGGGGGCGTTCGGCTCGCCGGACATCTTGGAAACGAACAACAGCTTTCCCCGTCCATTGAGCCTGTTCAGCGGATAGGCGGGCGGATAATAAGGATGGGTATTGAGCCAGAAAACCTCGACATACCTGCACCGCGCCATGCCGCGATCAAATTCCCTTTGATCGGCCTCCAGCGTCGGCGGTGGAAACGCAAGGCGGCGGGCATAAAGCATGAACCGCTCCGGATATGCCGTCAGTACGCACTGGTCGGGCGCCACGTAATTTGCCGCTTTCCGGAAGACGGCGGCAAAATGTTTCAGGATTCTGAGCGCGGTCTCCCCTTCCAGCGGGTCCGCCGCCTCCACCCATGTCGCGGTGGCGGCATAGGCGGCGAGATCCGGCGCCGGTGGATTCATTCTGCGAGCCAGGATCTGCGCCGTGGACGGCGCGCTGGAAACAGCGATCAGCGCCAGAAACAACACCTGCAACACCCGGGCGACGCCGGCCGAGGTGTATTTTTTTATCATCATGGAGAAGCCCGCGAACCCGTAATACAGCAGGAAGGGCATGACAACGTAAAGAAACCGCGTCATTTGATTCAACGACGGCCAGAGGATGATCAATGCCACATAAAGCGGCAGATACAGGGCGTCCAGCCGCGCCCTCCTGAAACGGCTCCACCATCCCGCCGGAACCGAGAAAAGCAGCAGCGCCGGGGCCACGGCGCTGTAGCCACGCCCTTCGAAATCGAAGCTCTTGTGCCATCCCTGCCAGAGATTGCGCATTTGAAATTCAATCACCGGCAGAACATCGCTGGAGGACAGCGCCGACAAAAAATTCCCGAATATTGAGTTGTAGGACACATAGGATTTGAACGAAAGCGAGACCAGCGCCCACGCGAGCAATGGCGTCACACTCACGGCGATCAGCCGCCCGCGATTGGGGGCCCTGTGAACGATGAAAAAAAGCCAGGCGGCGATGATGAAGGTCAGGCCCGCCGAGCGAGTGAGCGGCAATAACGCGGCGAGCACCGCGACACCCAGCCACCCCCTCCCCGTCTTTGCAGCGTATTGTGCGAGCAGCAAGGCGATCAAGGTCAGGGCCAGGTAAAGATGTTCACTCCATAAATCCATCGCCAGGATCATCGTGCCGGGCAGCAATAAAAACATGCCGCTCAAGAGCAAGGCGGAACAACGGCCCACCCCTTCCCTGACCAGCCAGCACCAATACAGCGCGGCGGCGGCGGTGATGCACAGGGCCGTGAGCCAGTGTGCCAGCAATATATGCCTGCTTCCCGCTCCAGCGATTGCGAGCAGGGCGGGGTAGAGCGGTGGGAACCCGCTGAATTTCATGACAAAGGCCGCCTCCGCGCGGGCGGCGCCGTCATAGGGGCAGAAGAAATCCGCCATCAACAGATAGATGGCGTCATCGCCCACCAGGCCCGCAACCTCCGCCTGCCACGCATAGGCGATGCACAGCGCCGCGATCAGCACCAGGAGGATGACAAGAAAAGGGGTCGAGGGCCTGACGTCACTCATGCAAGATTTTTTATGCTACTTTTTCGCGGCCGGCCCTCCGCGTAAATATGCCAGACAACATGACTTGATTCCATGAAAACCGCCCCCATTTATGGGATATTCCATGGGCTAACGGAACATAATTCATGCGCGCGGACAAGATGACCACGCAATTCCAGGCCGCGCTGGCGGACGCGCAGAGTCTCGCCGTCGGCCGCGATCACCAGTTTCTGGAACCCCTGCACGTTCTGAAGGCGCTGCTGGATCAGGAGGGCGGCTCCACGCGGCCGCTGCTGATGCAGGCGGGCGCCGACGTCAGCGCCTTGGGCGCGCAGCTCAAGGACGCGCTCGATCGCCTGCCCCGCGTCGAGGGCGCGGGCGGCGAGGTGCATCCCTCCAACGAACTCGTGCGGCTGCTCAATCTGACCGACAAGCACGCGCAAAAGCGCAAGGACCATTATCTTTCCAGCGAGATGTTCCTGCTGGCCGCGGCGGAGGGCAAGGGCCAGACGGGCGATCTGCTGCGCAAGGCCGGCCTGCGCGCGGACCGGCTGGCGGCCGCCATCGAGCAGATGCGCGGCGGCGAACAGGTCACCGATCCCGGCGCCGAGGAGCAGCGGCAGGCGCTGGCGAAGTACACCATCGATCTCACCGAGCGCGCCCGCACCGGCAAGCTCGATCCGGTCATCGGCCGCGACGACGAGATCCGCCGCACCATCCAAGTGCTGCAGCGGCGCACCAAGAACAATCCCGTGCTCATCGGCGAGCCCGGCGTCGGCAAGACCGCGATTGTCGAGGGGCTGGCGAGCCGCATCGTCAACGGCGAGGTGCCGCAGGGCCTGAAGGACCGGCGCGTGCTGGCGCTCGACATGGGCGCGCTCATCGCCGGCGCCAAGTACCGCGGCGAATTCGAGGAGCGGCTCAAGGCGGTGTTGAAGGATCTGGCGAAACAGGAGGGCCAGATCATCCTGTTCATCGACGAGCTGCACACCATGGTCGGCGCCGGCAAGGCCGAGGGCGCCATGGACGCCGGCAACATGCTGAAGCCGGCGCTGGCGCGCGGCGAGCTGCACTGCATCGGCGCCACCACGCTCGACGAATACCGCAAATACGTGGAGAAGGACGCGGCGCTGGAGCGCCGCTTCCAGAAGATCCTGGTCGACGAGCCCACCGTCGAGGACACCATCGCCATCCTGCGCGGTCTCAAGGAAAAATACGAGGTGCACCACGGCGTCGAAATCACCGATCCGGCCATCGTCGCTGCGGCCACGCTGTCGCACCGCTACATCACCGATCGGCAACTGCCCGACAAGGCCATCGATCTGGTGGATGAGGCCGCCTCGCGCATCCGCATGGAGATCGACTCCAAGCCCGAGGAGATGGACCGCCTCGATCGCCGCCTCATCCAGTTGAAGATCGAGCGCGAGGCGTTGAAGAAGGAGCACGACGAGGCCTCCAGGAAGCGGCTGGCGGCATTGCAGGAGGACATCGAACGCGCCGAGCGCGAATACTCCGATCTGGAGGAGTTGTGGAAGGCCGAGAAGGCCGCGCTCGCCGGCACGCACACGATCAAGGAAAAGCTCGAGCGCGCGCGGCTCGATTTCGAGACCGCGCGCCGCGCCGGCGATCTGGCGCGCATGTCCGAACTGCGCTACGGCGTCATCCCGGAGCTGGAGAAACAACTGGCCGCCGCCGCGCAGGCGGAGGGCAGGCAAACCCGGCTGCTGCGCAACAAGGTCACCGAGGAGGAGATCGCCGAGGTGGTCTCCAAGTGGACCGGGATCCCGGTCTCCAAGATGCTCGAGGGCGAGCGCGACAAGCTGCTGCGCATGGAGGCGGCGCTGCACGCGCGCGTCATCGGCCAGGATGAGGCCGTGAGCGCCGTGGCCGACGCCGTGCGCCGCGCGCGCGCCGGCCTGTCCGATCCCAACCGCCCCAGCGGCTCGTTCCTGTTCCTGGGGCCGACCGGCGTCGGCAAGACCGAGCTGTGCAAGGCGCTCGCCGCCTTCCTGTTCGACACCGAGGAGGCCATGGTGCGGATCGACATGTCCGAGTTCATGGAAAAGCACGCCGTCGCGCGCATGATCGGCGCGCCGCCGGGCTACGTCGGCTACGAGGAGGGCGGCTATCTCACCGAGGCGGTGCGCCGCCGCCCCTATGCCGTGATCCTGCTCGACGAGATCGAGAAGGCGCATCCCGACGTGTTCAACGTGCTGTTGCAGGTGCTGGACGACGGTCGTCTCACCGACGGCCAGGGCCGCACCGTCGACTTCCGCAACACCGTGATCGTCATGACCTCCAACCTGGGCTCGCAGCTCATCCAGGAGATGACCGGCCGTGAAAGCCATGCCGAAATGAAGGAGGCGGTGATGGAGATTGTCAGCCGCAACTTCCGGCCGGAGTTTTTGAACCGCATCGACGAGGTGGTGGTGTTCCACTCGCTGGAGAAATCCCAGATCCGCGCCATCGCCGACCTGCAGATCGACCGTTTGCGCGCGCGGCTCAAGGATCAAAACATCGAGCTGCGCGTGAGCGAGGCCGCGCTCGACAAGCTGGGCGAGGCCGGCTTCGATCCGGTCTACGGCGCGCGGCCGCTCAAGCGCGCCATCCAGAAGCACCTGGAGACACCCGTGGCCCGGAAGCTGCTCGCCGGTGAGTTTGTTCCGGGCGACACGATCCTGGTGGAGGTCCGCGGTGAGAGCCTTTCACTCGCCAAGGCGGCGCCCGCCAAGGCCGCCGAACGCCGGAAACCCTGAGCAACGGCGGAATTCAGGGCCGGCGCGGATGACGCAGGCGCGCCCGCGCCTCGCTCAAGTGGCGGCGGCTGACGGGCAGCCGCTCCCCGCGGTGCCTCATGCGCAGGACGGTTTCCCCCTCCCCCTTCTTCTCCAGGGCGGCGACATCGGCGATCGCCACCAGCGTGTTGCGGTGGATGCGCAGAAAGAGATCGGCGAACTCCGCTTCCAGCGACCTGAGGGATTCATCGATCAACACGTCGCTGCCGTCCCTGCAGGCCACGGTCACGTATTTCTGATCGGCCTGCAGATAGACGACGTCCTCCACGGGGATCAACTGCAGCCGGCCCTTGACCACGGCGCCGAGATGCGTGCGCCGCTGGCCGGAGGCCAGCGCCGACATCCTGCCGCGATTGAGCATCTGCGCGCGCTCCAGCGCGGCGGCCAGCCGCTCGCGTCGGATGGGCTTGAGCAGGTAATCGACGGCGTTGGCCTCGAAGGCAGCCAGCGCATGGTCGCCGCAGGCGGTGGTAAAGATGACCGCCGGCGGCCGCGGCGGCATGGCGGCGAGGTGCCGCGCCGCCTCGAGGCCGTCCAGGGCCGGCATGCGGATGTCCATCAACACGACGTCGGGGCGCGCATCGTTGACCCGCTCGATGACCTCCAGCCCGTTGGCGGCCTCGCCGGAAATCTCCACGCCCTTCATGTCCGCGAGCAGCGCGCGCAGGCGCTCGCGGGCCAGCGGCTCATCATCGGCGATCAGGACCTTCATGCGCCCTGCCGCCGGTAGGGAATGGAGACGGTGACGCGGTAGCGGTGCGGGCCGCCCTCCACCACCAGCCGCCCGGCCGGCCCGAACACCGCCGCCAGGCGCTGGCGCACGTTGTCCTGCGCCAGCCGGTTGCCCTCATAGCGCGACTCACCGCCGCCGGCCAGCGGATTCTCGATGACGATGGCAAGCGCCCCGTCCCCCCCGCGCCCGCCGCTGATGCGTATGGTGCCGCCGCCGGTGCGCGGCTCGATGCCGTGATAGATGGCGTTCTCGATCAACGGTTGCAGCGTCAGCGCCGGCAGGCCGGCGTCCTCCGGCAGTGATTCGACGTGCCATTCCACCTGCAGGCGCTCCCCGAGCCGCTGTTTTTCAATGTCGAGATACTGCCGGCAGAGTTTGAGTTCCTCCGCGAGCGGCACCTGCTGGCTCGCCTCGCTCAGGCTCGCGCGCAGCAGATCGGCGAGATCCTCCACCACCTTCTCGGCCGCCTCCGGCCGGCTGCGCGTCAGGCTGGCGATGGCGTTCATGCAGTTGAACAGGAAATGCGGGCGGATGCGCGCCTGCAGGGCCTGGAGGCGGGCCTGCGACTCCGCCTGCACCTGCCGCTGCCAGTGGTGCTGGATGTAGAGGTAGCGCAGCGTGACGGCGCAGATGATGGCGCTGATTCCAAGCGAGCGCTGCAAAAACTCCATGTGCGTGGAGTAGATGATCGCATTGGCGGTGTGGTTGTTGATCCACCAGGCCGCCTCGGCCAGGAAATAGGTGATCAGCACCATGGCGCCGTAGGCCAGCAGGGCGGCGGCAACATCGGAAAGCCGCGACAGCCAGCGGCGCGCCAGGCACAGCACGCCGGCGCACGACAGCGCCACCCACTGCACGAACAAGGACACCCGTCCCAGATCGCCCCAGCGTTCGTGGAAACTCATGGTATCGGCAAGCGTCAGGATGAATGCCAGCAACTCCCCGGCCACGACCACAAGGAAAACGCTGCGGACGGCGCAAAAATCCGGCAGGAACAACTCCCGTCTCAAGCCGCCGCCGCTCATGAGCCTTCCGATTCCCTCCTTCCCGGATCACTATATATCCGTCCGTCTCCGCGCAACAGGTTTTAACGGCCTGCTATACTGGCCGCCCCCAAACCCGTCGGATTGACGCCATGTCGCAGGCACCCGAAGACAAGCCCTGGGGCGGCCGCTTCACCGAGGCGACCGACCGGCTGGTCGAGCAATTCAGCGCCTCGGTGCGTTTCGACCGCCGCCTGTACGCCCAGGACATCCGCGGCTCCATCGCCCACGCCCGCATGCTGGCGCACACCGGCGTGCTGACGGTTGATGAATGCCAGAGGATCGTCGAGGGGCTGGAAAACATCCGGATCGACATCGAGCAGGGCGAATTCGCCTGGGTGGACGAACTCGAGGACGTGCACATGAACATTGAGGCGCGGCTGATTGATCGCATCGGTGAGGTGGGCAAGAAGCTGCACACCGGCCGCTCGCGCAATGATCAGGTGGCGACCGATCTGCGGCTGTACCTGCGCGACGAGATCGACGCGCTCAACGGGAAGCTTCGGCAGCTCATCACCGTCCTCCTGTCGCTGGCCGAGCAGGAGGCGGATTCCATCATGCCCGGCTTCACGCACCTGCAGCCGGCGCAGCCCGTCACGCTCGGCCACCACCTGCTGGCCTGGTGCGAGATGCTCATGCGCGACCGGGCGCGGCTCGCCGACGCCCGGCGGCGGGTCAACGTGCTGCCGCTGGGTGCGGCGGCGCTGGCCGGCACCACCTTTCCCATCGACCGGCACTACACCGCCCGGCTGCTCGGCTTCGCCGCGGTGGCGGAGAATTCGCTCGACGCCGTGAGTGATCGCGATTTCGCCATCGAGTTCGCCGCCGCCGCCGCGCTCATCATGATGCACCTGTCACGGTTCTCCGAGGAATTGATCCTGTGGTCCTCGGCGCAGTTCGGCTTCGTCGACATCGGCGACGCCTACTGCACCGGCTCCTCGATCATGCCGCAGAAGAAGAATCCCGACGTGCCGGAGCTGGTGCGCGGCAAGACCGGACGCGTGTATGGTCATTTGATGGCGCTGCTGACGCTGATGAAGGCGCAGCCGCTGGCCTACAACCGCGACAACCAGGAGGACAAGGAGCCGCTGTTCGACACCTTGGATACGCTGCACCGGTGCCTGGACGTGTACGCCGCCATGATGCCGCACATCAAGGTGAGGCGCGAGGTCATGAAAAAAGCGGCCAGCGCCGGCTACACCACGGCGACCGATCTGGCCGATTACCTGGTGCGCAAGGGCGTGCCCTTCCGCGACGCCCACGCCGTTGTCGGCCAGGCGGTGCGGCACGCCATCGATGCCGGCAAGGACCTGAGCGAGCTGAATCTCGAGGAGTTGCGGCGCTTAAGCCCGAAAATCGAGGCGGACGCGCTCGCGGCCTTGAGGCTCGAGAATTCGGTGGCGGCGCGCAACCATGTTGGCGGCACGGCGCCCGCGCAAGTGCGCGCGGCCATCGCGCGCCTGCGCGAGCGCCTGCTCCAGCCGCCGGCTTGAAACCCTGAACTCCAACGGCGGGCGTGGGACAAATGCAAAAGGAAGAAGTGGATCAGCTGGAGGCGTTGCGGCGGAAGCTCGCCGACTTCGCCGCGGCGCGCGACTGGGATCAGTTCCACACGCCCAAGAACCTGGCGATGGCCCTGATCGCGGAGGCGGCGGAGCTGGTCGAGCACTTCCAGTGGCTGACGCCCGAGCAGAGCCGTCAGCTGCCGGCGGAGAAGCTGGAGGCCGTCGGCCAGGAACTGGCGGACGTGCTGATTTACCTCGTGCGCCTCGCCGACAAGCTGGGCGTGGACTTGATGAAAGCGGCCGGGAGTAAAATGGCGCTGAACGAGAAACGCTATCCGGCCGCACGAGTGCGCGGTGATGCCCGCCGCGCGGGCGAGTATAAAAATTGATTTTCATGAGCAGGAGGCGGCGCACATGAAGACGCTATTCAAACTGCTTTTCTTCCTGATCCTGATTGTCGTCGTCGTGGTGGCGGCGGCGGTGGTGCTGCTGCCGCGCTACTTCAACCCCAACGACTACAAGGGCGAGATCGCCGAGCAGGCGGAGAAGGCCACCGGCCGCAAGCTCTCGCTGGAGGGGGATCTGAAACTCACCTTCTATCCGTGGCTTGGCGTCAGCACCGGCCGGATCGCGGTGGGCAACGCGCAGGGATTCGGCGATCGGCCCATGTTCAGCGCCGAGAAGGTGGCCGTGCGCCTGCAACTGCTGCCGCTGCTTCTCAAACAGGCCGTGCTGCTGGACACCGTGGTCATCGACCGGGCGCAGATCAATCTCGCCAAAAACAAGGAGGGCAAGACCAATCTCGACGACCTGCTGTCCCGGCCGTCGAGCGGCAAATCCAAAATCTCGGCGCTGGTCTTAAGCGGCGTGGACGTGGAAAACGCCGCGCTGTCCTGGGATGACCGGCAGAAGGGCCAAAAATACGCGCTCAAGGACGTGAACCTGAAGACCGGCGAACTGTCGCTGACCGAGCCGATCCCGTTCTCGATTTCCGGCAGCTTCGACGCGCCGGAGAAGAACCTGGCGGGCGATGTCAAGATCGAGGGCAAGCTCGCGGTCAGGCCCGACGAGCAAAAGTACACGATCAAGCCGTTGGAAGTGAGCGGCAAGCTCAGGGGCAAGGCCGTCCCCGGCGGTTCCTCCGATCTCAAGCTCACGACCTCCCTTGACCTCGACATGAAGAACGGCACGGCCAACCTGCCCGATCTGGTGCTCACGGCGCTCAACAGCGAGATCCGCGGCAACGTGAGCGCGAAAAACATCCACTCCGACAAGCCGGCCGTGAGCGGCAAGTTGTCCGTCGACAGCAAGAATGGTCCCGGGCTGGTCAGCGTGCTGACGGGCAGGCCCGCGCCGGAGGGCGCTGCGCCGCTCAAGATCAGCACCGTGCTTGACGCCGACATGCAGGCCGGCAGCATCCAGCTCTCCGATCTCACGCTCTCCACCACCGGCACGGAGGTGAAGGGCGCCTTGCAGGCGAAAAATATCGAGGCCAGAGACAAGTCCTCGGTCAGCGGCCGGTTCACGGTGCAGAGCGCGGACGTGACGGCGCTGCTCAAGACCTACGGCCAGCCCGCGCCCGCGGTCGACATCAAGAATCTCAACGCCGCCGCCGCCGTGAGCGGCACCGCCCAGCATTTCAAGCTGGAGCCGGTGACCCTGTCGGCGACGGCCTCCGGCGGCCAGCTGCCGAAGGGCGCCAATGACATCAAGATCAGCACGCAGGCGGACGTGGACATGGACAAGGAAACGCTCGGCATGAGTGAGCTCAGCGTGCAGGGGCTGGGCTTGAACGCCAGGGGCAGGGTGAGCGCCAGTGACATCAGGAAGGCGCCGAAATACAACGGCGCGCTCAGCGTGGCCGCGTTCGACCTGCGCCAGTTGTTGCAAAATCTCAACGTCACGCTGCCGGTGATGGCGGATCCGAAGGCGCTGACGCAGGTGGCGGTGGACACCGCGTTCACCGGCACCAAACAGGACCTGAGCCTGAACGGGATGAAGCTGACGCTGGACGGCAGCCACATCAACGGCGATCTCGCGGTGACGGAGTTCAGCAATCCGGGCCTGAGCTTCAAGCTCGACGTCGACAGCATCAACGCCGATCGCTATCTGCCGCCGCGCCCGCCGGAGGGCGAGGCCGCCAGGCCGGCGGCGGCAGCTGGCACGGCGGCCAGCGGGAAGGACGCGGCGGCGGCGCCGGCCGCGGCCACGCCGCTGCCGGTCGACCTGCTGCGCAAATTGAAGCTCAAGGGCGACGCCAGCATCGGCCAGTTCATCATCCGGAACGTCAGGATGAGCAACGTCAAGATCAGCATCAACGCCCGCGACGGCGACATCGCCATGAATCCCATCGCCGCCAGTCTCTACGAGGGCACCTACCAGGGCAGGGTGCTGATCGACGCCAGGGGCAAGGAACCGGCGCTGAACCTTGATCACGTGCTGAAGGGGATTTCCGCCGAGCCGCTGCTCAAGGACCTCAACGGCAAGTCCAAGCTGCGCGGCAAGGGCAATTTCACCTTGCAGGCCACTTCCCACGGCGCCGACACCAATGCCATCAGGCAGAACCTGAACGGCCAGGGCGACTTCGCGTTCCTGAACGGCGCCGTCAAGGGTTTCAACATCGGCAAGTTCCTGCGCAAGGCGCAGACCGGCTTCATCGGCCATGTCGATCCGAACGAGGAAACGGACTTCAGCGAACTCAAGGGCACCTACAAGATCGTCAACGGCGTGGTGCAAAATAATGACCTCGCCGCCAAGTCGCCGCTCCTGCGCGTGGACGGCAAGGGCAGCGCCAATCTGGTCAACGAGACGATCGATTACCTGCTGAACGTGAACGTGGTGGCGACCGCCGAGGGCCAGGGCGGCAAGGAGCTGGCTGACCTTTCCGGGCTCACGGTGCCGATGAAGGTCAGCGGCACGTTCAGCGATCCGAGCTTCGCGCCCGACTTCGCCGGCATCGTCAAGGCCAGGGCGGAAAAGGAGGTCAAAAAGCAACTGGGCAAGGTGCTGCCCGTGCCGATCCCCGGCCTGACACCGGACAGCTCCGGCTCCGCGCCGGGCGCCACGCAGGACAGCAAGAGTGGCGGCACCTCCGGTGGCGACGCCGTGCAGAAGAGCCTGAAAAAACTTCTCAACTTTTGATGCGGCGGGTGCTGCTGGCCGTTGTGCTGCTCTGGGTGCCGTTGACCGCGGCCGCCAAACAGGTGCGCTTTTCCACGGTCTACGAGCACGATGGCGAATACACCGTCGAGATCGACGCTGTGCTGAACTCCCCGCAGGCTGAATTACGACGGCTGCTGACCGACTATAATCACCTGACCCGGCTGAACGACGTGCTGACCGAAAGCACGCTGCTCGCCACGCACGACGCCCATCACCACAAAACCCGCATGGTCGCGCAGCGCTGCATCGCCATGATCTGCTTCAAGGCGGTGCTGGTCGAGGAGGCGACCGAACTCGTCAACGGCGACCTCGAAAACACCATCGTGCCCGCCGAGAGCGACTTCCGCTCCGGCGTCACCCGCTGGCACTTCGAAGCCCTGCCGGGAAACCAGACCCGGGTCTACTTCGAATCCATCAAGACGCCCTCGTTTTTCATCCCGCCGATCATCGGCACCAGCATCATGAAAAAACTCATGATGGATGAATCGCTGACGGCGATGGATCATCTGGAGGCCCTCTCCGCTCATGGCCCGTAATCAGTCAATCGACGCGCGGTTGCTGCGCTGGCATCGCCGTCACGGCCGCCACGATCTGCCCTGGCAACACACCGGCGATCCCTACCGCGTCTGGCTCTCGGAGATCATGCTCCAGCAGACGCAGGTGGCCACCGTCATTCCCTACTACCGGCGCTTCGTGAAGCGCTTCCCCGACGTCCATGCGCTCGCCGCGGCGCCGCTCGATGAGGTGCTGAAGCTGTGGGCCGGGCTCGGCTACTACGCCCGCGCGCGCAACCTGCACCGCTGCGCGCGGGAAATCGCGCGCAAGCATGGCGGCCGCTGGCCGCGCGATTTGGAAACACTGCGCGCGCTGCCCGGCATCGGCCGCTCCACGGCGGGCGCCATCCTCGCGCTGACCTATGATCTCCGGCATCCCATTCTCGACGGCAACGTCAGGCGCGTGCTGACGCGCTATCACGCGCTGCGCGGTTATCCCGGCGACGGCAGGATCGAACAAAAACTCTGGCGGCTGGCGGAAAAACACCTCCCTCACCGCCGCGTCTCCCACTACACGCAAGCCATCATGGATTTGGGCGCCACCGTCTGCACCCGCCGGCGGCCCGATTGCATGCATTGCCCGCTGCGCGCGGACTGCCGCGCTCATCTTGCCGGCAACCCGGAGGCGTATCCGACGGCCAAACCCAGGCACCGGCTACCCGTCAAACGTACACGCTTCCTCATTCTGCGCGACGCGCAAAACCGGGTGTGGCTGCAACGCCGTCCGGCGGACGGCATCTGGGGCGGACTGTGGAGCTTCCCGGAAATCCCCGGGCCGGATGATGAAATCCACTGGTGTCGGAAACATCTGGGCGTGGAGACCGAGCCTGCGGGCACGCTGCCGCCCTTCCGCCACAGCTTCACGCACTTCCATCTCGACATCCACGCCGAATGCCGGCGGGTCAGGGGCCGTTTGGGCGTGATGGCGGCCCGTCAGGGCATTTGGTATAACAACAATGATGAATTGCCGGTGGGCGTCGCCTCGCCTATCAAGCGGCTGCTCGCGGCGCTATGACATTCCTAGAGAGGACGTGCCCGTGACCCGGATGGTGAATTGCGTCAAGCTCGGACGGAAGGCGGAGGGGCTCAAGATGCCGCCCTACCCGGGCCCGCTCGGCCAGCGCATCTTCGAGAACGTGTCGCAGGAGGCTTGGAAGCAGTGGCTCGGCCACCAGACCACGCTCATCAATGAATACCGGCTGACGCCCTACGAACCCAAGGCGCGAAAGTTTCTGGAAGAAGAGATGGAGAAATTCTTCTTCGGCGCTGGCTCCACCAAGCCCGAGGGCTACGTCCCGCCCTCCCAGTAAGCCTCATTTCTGAAAAATGTCCCGATGGGAACAACCATTCGCCCCGAGCCCCTCGACATCGCTCAGGACAGGCCTGTCGAAGGGTGAACGATTTCCGCAACTTGCACCTTGACGGCTCACGCGCTCATCGCTTTAATAGCCGCTCTTTTTCGCCCGCCATGGCCAGGTAGCTCAGTTGGTAGAGCAGCGGACTGAAAATCCGCGTGTCGGCAGTTCGATTCTGCCCCTGGACACCAACCCCAAAACCAATCATCCATCTGGAAATGGTCATCCGCGTATGGGGATCTTGCGCCACTCCTGTCGGCGGCTGCATCTGTTTCGAGGGACACGGACATCGGAGTGTGAATGTGAAGCGGTTCAGCCTATGTTCAACCCTGCGCCCGCCAGAATTAAATATAGTTAATCTTCATATTTTCTCCCGGGTTTGTGTCAATATGGTCGCGAGTCCGGCGGGTTTTGCTGGATGATGATTGTGTCACATTCTTTGAACATGGAAGGAAATCAATTTATGACTTTTCGTAACCTAATCATTGCGGTCGTAACCGGCCTGTTCCTGGCCACCACCAGTGCGGGTGTCATCGCGGCGGAAGGCAAGCACAAATGCGAGAAGGGCCAGCATTGGAGTGCGAAGGAGAAGGCTTGCGTCGCCAAGTCCAATAAGGGCAAGGCCAAAGGCAAGGAAGAAGGCAAGGCTGAGGAAAAGGCCGAAGACAAGGGTGAAGATCAGGGCAACAAGTAAGGTCTTGGTGGTTGTTGTGAAAGGGGGGCTGACGCCCCCCTTTTTTATCGGCTGTCGCTTTTGAACAGTCATTCATTGAAAACGCGCGTGTCAGTTGACGATGATGCGGCCGACCATCTTGGGATGCAGGGAACAGAAGTACTCGTAGCTGCCGGGGTTGTCGAAGACATGGGAATATTGATCCCCGGTGTCGAGCGCCGGTGAGGAGGCAAAGCGCCTGTCGGCGCTCACCACCATGTGCGGGGTGTCGTCGTGGTTGATCCAGGTGACCTTGGTGCCGGCCGGCAACGCCGACGGGCCGCAGCGCAGCGAGACCCGGGACGGCTACAACATCATCCACTGGTCCCGGCAGGGGATGAATTACTGGGTGATCTCCAACCTGAACGCGGAGGAGCTCATGATTCTCGCCGGCCTTCTGCGCGAGGGAACCTGAACGGCCGCCCGTGCATTAAGGGGGCGTTAAGTCTGCCGGGGTGAATATTTATTCGTCATTGGCTGTCTATACCGAAAAGAGGATCCGCTCTTTGACGACCGGAGGATGCGGCCATGAGGAAATTCGCACCGGTATGTATGGCCGCCGCAGTTCTGCTCGGCGGCGTGAATGGCGCAGCCCAGGCGCATGGCGGTTTCGGCGGCGGTGGCTTCTCCGGCCACGGCGGTTTTTCCGGGCATGGCGGCTTCCACGGTCACGGTGATGGTTTCCATGGCCACGGCGGTTTCCATCACTTTCATCATCATTTCCACGATCACGTTTTCTTCGGCGCCTTCTTTGGCGATCCCTTCTTGTGGGGACCCTATCCCTACTACGACTATGGTTATGGTTACGGTTACCAGCCGTTCTACATGGAGCAATCGCCGCCCGTCTACATCCAGCAGCAGCCGGGCTACTGGTATTACTGCCCCACGACGCGGGCCTATTATCCCTACGTAGCCAGTTGTGACGTGCCCTGGCAACACGTCGCGCCGGTGCCGCCTACTCCGTACGGCGGCTAGTCATCAAACCCGCCCCGGCTTTTCGCCACCATGCCGTTCGCCGGCAGCACGGTGAGCAGAAACACGCCGACCAGGCTGCAGACGATGACGGCGCCGGTGGGCAAATCAAACAACGTCGAAGCGACCAGCCCGCATAAATAGCCCAGGACCCCGATCAGGTAGGCGATGGGCAGTTGCCATTCCCGCTGGAACCGGCGCGCGGCCAGGGCGGGAACGATCAGGCTGGCGAACACCAGATAGATGCCGACCAGTTGCACCGACTGGGTGACGACGACGGCGAACAGCAGATAAAAGCCAATCTGCCCCATCCTGCGCCCCGCAGTGAACCAGAGGGCGAGCACCAGGCCGTACAGGATCGCGACGGGGATGAGGCTCCCGGGCGTCACCCACAGGATCTGCCCCACAAGCAGATCCTTCAGGTGCTCCCCGCCGTGGGGATTGTCGGCCAGCAGCAGAAGCTCGACGCTGGCGGCCAGTACGAACAGCACGCCGATCATCGCCTCCTGCACCTCCGGCCAGCGCCTCTCGGTCCACGTCAGCGCGAGCGCGCCGGCGATCGCCGCGGCGCAGGCCGCGACCTGCACCCGCCAGCCCTGCGGCTCCCAGCCGAGGCCGTCGGCCACGATCACCCCCAAACCGGCCACCTGGGCGATGGCCAGATCGATGAAGATGATGCCGCGCGCGAGCACCTGCCGGCCCAGCGGGACGTGCGTCGCCAGCACCAGCAGGCCGGCGATGAAGGCCGGCAGCAGGATTCGCAGATCAAGGCTTGGAAGAGTCATGGCCCAGCGCCTCCAGCAAACGGTGCAACGTGTCGTCATACAGGCTGAACAAATCCCCGGCGCCGTCGGTGCCGCCGACGGTGAAGGGCAGCTCCACCGCCGGGATTTTGGCCTGCTCCGATAAAAACTCCGAGGGTCGCGGGTCTTCATAGGCGGCGCGAATGACCATCTTCACGGGTTCCCGCCGCACCTGCTCCAGCACCTGCGCCAGATAGCCGCTGGAGGGCGGGATGCCCGGCTTCGGTTCGAGCGCGACGATTTCCCGCAACCCCGTCCAGTCAAAAAAGTAGACCCAGCTCTTGTGCTGGACGGCCACCGGCACCCCCTTGAGCGGCGCCGCCTCCGCCTGCCAGCGCTGCAGCGCCTGTGTCCAGCGATGCACGAAGTCGGCATGGCGATTGTCGTAATACGCGGCATTGGCCGGATCGAGTTCCGCCAGTTTGTCCGACAATGGTTTCGCCACGGTCAGGATATTGCGCGGGTCGGTCTGGATGTGCGGATTGCCGGAGGCGTGGATGTCGCCCTCGGCCCGATCCAGGCGCGCCGGTATCTCGAGCAGACGCACGTGGGACGCCGCCTCGAAGGCGCCGGGCGCGCCCGGCTGAATGCGGGCGTTGGCCGCGGAGCGCTCGACCATGGGCATCCAGCCGATCTCAAGCTCGGCGCCCGTGCACACCGTGAGATCGGCCTTGCGCGCCTGGGCGATCAGGCTGGGCCGCGCCTGGATCTGGTGCGGGTCTTGTCGGCCGGTGGTGGCGACGTATACCGAGACCTTGTCGCCGCCGAGTTCGGTCACGAGCGCGCCCCACTCCGGCTCGCAGGCAAAGACGTTCAGCGCCGCCAGTGCCGGCGGTGCAGTGGTGACGGCGATGACGCCGAGCAGGACAGACAGTATCGTTCGCATGTTTTCTCTCCTCAGAAACGATGGGCGCCGTGCGGCCCGTAGGTGACGTTGTAGGTCAGCAGGACCTCGTCGTCGGTGGTCAGATCCGCGTCATCGCGCGTGTATTGCAGGCGGAAGCGGGCGAATTCGCTGGTGTCGAATTCGAGCAGCGCCGTGTTCCGCCGCGGCACGTGGCCAAGGTTGTCGAGCGTCCCGCCCGCGAAGACGCCTGCAAGCCGATCCGAATCCAGTTCGTCGTGGCGGAAGCCGATCCGCCAGCGCGGCATGAATTGATACACGCCCTGGAGATACCAGCCGTCGCGCCATTGATCGAAGCGGTTGCCGTCGAACGTCCCTTCCTCCAGGCCGTGGAAGAATTCACCGGTCAGGATCAGATTGCGCTGCGTGGGATTGCCCTGCGGCGCCCACTTGTAGACCAGGCTGGCGATGCCGATGTGATCGCGGCCGCTGAACACGTCAGCGCCGGTGACCCTGTCGCCGGCGCGGGTCTGCAGATAAGAAAGACCGGCGAGCCAGCTGCTGCTTTCGCCGATGTCGCCGCCGCTGTGGACAAACAGGCTGCCCGCGCCCTTGCCGTGGCCGGGGCCGTTGGCCGCCGGGAAGGCATCGCCGCGGAAGGCCTCGCCGCCGAACTCGAGGAACCAATCCGTCGGCGCCAGCCAGCGCACCTGCCCGCCGTCGTCGCCGTACTGCGTGTTCAACAACGCGCGGTAGGGCAGCGGCGCGTCGACGAAGTCCCAGGCGTGGATGTGCTGCTCGTTCAAATAGCCGATGCCGGAAAAAAACCGCCCCGCCTTGACCGTGAATCCCCACGGCAGGCTGGTGGTCTGCAGATAGCCTTCCTCGACATTCACGGTGTTGTCGGGCTGAAGGGCGATCACCAGGCTGCCGTAGAGGGCCTGATCGATGTTGGCGGCGAGATCGACCTCGGATTCATTGAGCGAGAAACCGCGCTCGCCTGCCCCGGCGTCCGGCCCCAGCTCAAAGCCGGGAATCCTGGCCTTGTCCGGATTCCTGGAAAACTGGCCGAAGGTTCCGAGCAGCACTGCGCTGATGGCCGGGTTGAATGCACCCGCCGCCGCCGGCGCCACGGGTTGGGCCGGGGGCGGAGGAGCCGGCGGCGGCGTGGCGGCGGCGACGCCGGTCTGCGCCGCGGCGGCCTTGGCCTCCGCCGCCCTGGCGGCCTGCTCGGCCGCCTCCAGACGCGCCTCCAGGGATTTTATCTTTTCCTCGTATTCGCTCTTGAGGGCCTGGATCTGTTGCTGTATCTCCTTGAGTTCCTGATCACTCGCTGCAAAACCGGTGCCGGGGCAGGACAACGCCCCGATTGCGGCGCACGCCGCAATCACAAATCTGGTCGTGTTCATGTGCGGACTCCATCATTCGATTGTCAATGTCGCCTGCTGGAAGCAGGCGGCGGCCAACGAACACCGCCGCAAAAAAGCCAGCGCGCCGCGCCGCCGACAGCCGGCGGCGGCGCGAGCCGTTCGAATCAACTAACCGATTGGGGGTGGGGCGCGGGGACGGACGGGGGAATGCCGGGTTTTGCTGGCGACTACGGACGCTGCAAAAGGAACGGTCAAGCCATTCGCAACGGCATCGGGCGCCAGACCGGTGGACTGCGCGGGGACGCAGGTCCCGCCCATGAGCAGGGCCAGGCAGATTGGACAATTTGTTTCATCGTTCCGGTTGTTGTGCGCCGGAACTCCCGCCGTCCCCGGCGCATCAGCACCATGCGTTCCACCACGAAACTCCCGGAAGGAGGACGATGGCCCGAAGGCCCTGGCGTGGACATAGGAGTGAGCGGACGACAGTATTCCCTGAAACAGGAGTGCGCACATCAACAGCCCGGCCAGCGTGCGCCTGCGCATATCGCTCCACCGCGGGAGGAACGGTCTCGACGGCACCCTGCCGGATTGCGAACGTGGACTCATGCGATAATTGTACAATATTGCGCAGCAGAGAAGACCCCACGTGCCATCCATGGCCGCCGAAGATTCACTGACCGACCGCCGGGTCATCCGCGGGCGCATCAGCCTGATGCTGTTCATCACCGCGATTTACATGGTGCTGGAGATCGCCGGCGGCTGGTACGCGCATTCGCTGGCGCTGCTGGCCGACGCCGGGCACATGTTCTCGGACATCGCCTCGCTGGCGTTGACGCTGTTCGCGATGTGGTTCGCGCAGAAGCCGCCCACCTCCACGCATACCTATGGATTTCACCGCACCGAGATTCTCGCGGCGCTGGTCAACAGCGTGAGTTTGATCGTCATCGCCGTCTTCATCATTCTGGAGGCCTGGCGGCGGTTGCGGGCGCCGCATCTGATCCTGGGGCCCGCCGTCATGGCGGTGGCGGCCGGCGGGCTCGTCGTCAACCTCACCGGATTGAAGCTCCTGGGCGGCGGCGCGCACGACAACTACAACGTCCGCGGCGTGTGGCTGCACGTGATGTCGGACGCACTGGGCAGCGTGGCCGCGCTGCTGGCGGGTCTCGCCGCATGGGCGGCGGGCTGGACCTGGGTGGATCCAGCGGCGTCCCTGCTCATCAGCCTGTTGATCGCCCACTCGGCCTGGCTGCTGCTCAGGGAGACCGTGTTCGTGCTGATGGAAAGCGCCCCGTCACATATCGACGTCGAGCAGGTGAGGACGGCGATGGCCGGCGTACGGGGGATACAAGCCGTGCATGATCTGCATGTCTGGACCATCACCAGCGGCCGGGTGTCGCTGTCGGCGCACGTGCTGGTCAATCAGCCCGCCGAGCAGCAGAGCATCCGCCGCCGGCTGGCGGAATTGCTGGAACACCGGTTCGCCATCAGGCACACCACGCTGCAGATGGAAACCGACGCCGGCTGCGGGCAGGACGGGGATTGCGGAATGGGCGCCTAATGCGCCGGCGCGTCCGCCGCCTGCCCGAGGGATTTGTCGACCATCTCCCCCAGTTCCTTGTTTTCTGGATCGGAATTGCTGGTCACGTATATCACCCGCCCGGCGGGGTTCACGACAAACACCGTCGGCGTACCCTGCACGCCCCAGGCCTTGGCCACCGCGTCGCCCTTCAACAGCACCTCGGGCGTGTAGCCTGCGGATTTCATGTAGGCCGCCGGATCGCCGTCGTCCCAGACGTCCACGGCCAGCACCTTGAGCGGCGCGCCGGCATGGCTGTCGATCAATTTCTGGATGCCGGGCAAAAGACGTTTGCACAGGGGGCACCAGGTGGCCCAGAACATCACGACCACCGTCCGTCCGCGCAATTCGCTCAAGCGCACCGTCTCTCCATCGGGGCGCCTGAGCGCGAAGTCCGGCGCCGCCACGCCCTCGGCGCGCACGGACAGGCTGATCACCGCGAGCAGCGTGGCCAGCAACAATGACCATGCCTGTTTGAATCGCGTTTTCGCCGACATGGAAACTCAGACTGGCCCCGTCAACGATGGTTCATGGCGCGAGAGCGCCCAGGCCGCGTGCTCACGCACCAGGGCGGAGGGATGCGACAGTTTTTCCTTCAACGCGGCGACGGCGGCTTCCGTGCGCGGCGCGTTGCCGAGCGCGACCGCGACGTTGCGCAGCCAGCGTTCATGACCGATGCGGCGGATGGCCGAGCCTGCCGTGTTGCGTTCGAATTCCTCCTCGCTCCAGCGGAACAGGGACACGAGGTCCGGCGCGTCGAGGCCGTGGCGCGCGTGGAAATCCCTTTCCGCCGACAATTTCGCGAAGCGGTTCCAGGGGCAGATCAACTGGCAGTCGTCGCAGCCGAAGACGCGGTTGCCGACGAGCGGCCGCAACGGCTCCGGGATCGGGCCGCGCAGCTCGATGGTGAGGTAGGAAATGCAGCGGCGGGCGTCAACCTGGTAGGGGGCGACGATGGCCTGCGTGGGGCACACGTCCAGACACGCCCGGCAGGTGCCGCAATGCTCGGCCGCCTGCGGCGGATCGGCGGGCAGCGGCAGGTCGGTGTAAATCTCGCCCAGAAAAAACCACGAACCGGCGTCGCGGTTGATGAGGTTGGAGTGCTTGCCGATCCAGCCCAGGCCGGCGTTGCGCGCCAGCGCCTTCTCCAGCACCGGCGCGCTGTCCACGAACACGCGGCAGCCGTGTTCGCCCGCCCGTTCCGTGACGCGGTCGGCGAGCTTTTGCAGGCGGCGACGCAGCAGCTTGTGATAATCGCGCCCCAGCGCGTAGCGCGACACATAGGCGAGCGCCGGGGCGCGCAGCACGGCCCAGGCATCGCGGGCCGGCGGCCAGTAATCCATGCGCGCCGTGATCACGCGCAGGGTGCCGGGGCGCAGCGTGGCCGGCCGGCTGCGCTTGGCGCCGTGCCGCTGCATGTAGTGCATCTCGCCGTGAAAGCCGCGGGCAAGCCATTGCTGCAGATGACGCTCGTCGGCCGTCAGATCGATGCCGGCGATGCCCACCTGCTGGAAGCCCAGCGCCCGGCCCCAGGCCTTGATGTTCTGCGCCAGCTCCCGCCAGCGCGTGTCGTCCGCCGCTCGCGCGGGATTCTTCTCAGCCATGGGCGGGCGCGCTTCGCGATCCCGGGTGGATGAGGATCAGGAGCACCAGCACGGACAGCATCGTGCCCGCCGCGGCGGTCAACAACGCCGCCCGTGTTGAAACATGCTCCCACAGCCAGCCCAGCACGGCGACGCCGGGCAGCACCAGCAATCCGCAGGTCAGGTGATACAAGCCGAAGACCGTGCCGCGCAGTGGCTCCGGCGCGTTGTCGCCGATGAGCGCCCGCTCGGCCGCCTCGGTGCTGGCCAGCGCGCCGGCGTAAAGCAGGAACAGCGCCCAGATCACGCCGGTCCCGTGCAGGCCGGCGGCGATCAGCAGCAGCACGATGACGCGCACGCTCCAGCCCGTGATCACCACCGGCAGCCGGCCGCGGCGATCCGAGGAAACCCCCGCCAGATACGCGGCCGTCACCTTCACCACGTGCGCCAGCGACCAGAGCAGGCTCACGGTCGCGGGGGTCATGCCGCCCTGCGCCGCCCACAGGACCAGAAACGCCTCCGGCAGCGTGCTCAAGGTCAGCGCCACGGCGGCGAAGATGAGGGCCTTCAAGCGCGCATCCAGCCTGCGCCAGGACAATGCAGGCAGCGCGTGATTCGGCGCGATTGGCGGCGCGGCGGGCAGCCCCCGCCACAGCATCAGCAGCACGAGCGCGCCGGGCACCGCCGAGAACAAAAACACGTGCTGCATGGGCAGGCCGGCGTTGAGCAGCGGCAGGGCCAGCAGCGGCCCGACGATGGCGCCGCAATGATCCATCGCGCGGTGCACGCCGAAGGCGCGCCCCCGATCGCCGGCCGCGACACCGGCGGTCAGGATGACGTCGCGCGGCGCGGTGCGCAGGCCCTTGCCGGCGCGATCCAGGAACCGCAGCGAGAGCACCGCGCCCCATGCGGGCGCCAGGCCGATGAGCGGCCGCGCCGTGTTGGAAAGCAGGTAGCCGCCGAGGACGAGCCCGCGATGCCTGCCGGTGCGATCGGCGAGCCAGCCGGAGACCAGCTTGAGCAGGCTGGCGGCGGCCTCCGCCGTGC
The DNA here is from genome assembly GCA_021324815.1 of Gammaproteobacteria bacterium. Taxonomy (GTDB): domain Bacteria; phylum Pseudomonadota; class Gammaproteobacteria; order JAJPIJ01; family JAJPIJ01; genus JAJPIJ01. The sequence goes on along the minus strand of JAJPIJ010000003.1, from coordinate 2,142 downwards.
CCTCGACCAGCGCCACGGTGGTGGCGCCGCCGCCCATCTGCGTGGTGAGCAGGAGCGGCAAGAGCGGCGTGATCATTTCGCTCGCGGCGTCGTTCATGAGCGAAACCGTCCCTAGCAGCCAGACGACGGGCGGCAGCCGGTATATCGATGGGCGATTCACGCGAGGGCCTTTTTCAAAATCCGCCGCGGCGGGCGGCAACGAAAAATACAGGACCGTCTTTCAGGCAATCGCCTCGAATAATTTGCGATTGCGCTTGCGCACAAATCGATCGTAGCTGTCCGCGAAGGAGTCGCGGGCGCGGTCCCGGCGTTTTCGCAGCCATTTGGCCCATCGTACCATGACGGGATAAAGCGCCACCCCGCCCTCCGCCGTCAGGCGCAGGCGCAGTTCACGCACGATGTTCTGCTGGATCGCAAAATCGCAGATTTCGCCCAGGTTGTCCTGGAGATCCTTGAGGCCATTGATCGGCGCCTCGAAGCGATCCTTCCCGTACAATTCCTTGAACGCCTCCAGCAGATAACGCAGCTCCTTGCAGGCCTTGCGCAATTCATGCAGTTGTTCCATGGAGCCGCGCCGGCGCTGGCCGCCGCCAAGCTTGATGACCCTGGAGAAGGCGGCCTGCAACGCCGCGCCGGCGACCGCGCCGGCGTCCCCACCGCCGGCAGCGCGCCGTCCCTCCCGCGCCAGCAGCGCCTTCCACGCTCTCCTGAAATTGCGATACCACGGGCTGCGCATGAGCCGCACCAGGCGGTTGAAAGCCAGATGGCGGCGGCGCAGAAGCAGGACGCGCATGGGCGCCAGCGTGGCGGGCGCCACCCGCAACCGCCCCGTCTGCTCCTCCCATTGCGAGAGAAACACGTCCAGATCGCGCAGATCGCCGGTGGATTTGGCGAGCCTGGAAAAATCCTCCCGGAAGCGCCGGTGCGATCTCGAATCGAAGACCTGGCCGGTGAATTTCAGCAGCGTGCGCGTGCGGCGGATGGCGACGCGGAAGTCATGCAACGCCTCGATATCGACATCCTCCAGCACCCCCGCCTCGCTGGCCTCCATGGCGCGACGGTAACCCTCCAGGATCCGCGCCAGCGTGGCCCGGGCCGGGGGGGCGTTCTTGGAACCGGATGATCGTGAAGTCGTGTCCATGCAACCGTCTTCTTCGAAAGGCCGGCACCTGCCCGGTTTTGACGATCATACCAACAAAGGCCGCCCGGCACGGCCCGGCCGCCTACAGGCACTCGGTGGCGTAGTCCGCCAGCCGCGAGCGTTCGCCGCGCAGGAGGATGATGTGGCCGCTGTGCGTCCAGCCCTTGAAGCGGTCCACCACGTAGGTCAGGCCGGAGGTGGTCTCGGAGAGATAGGGCGTGTCGATCTGGCCGATGTTGCCGATGGCGAGGATCTTGGTGCCCGGCCCGGCGCGGGTGATGAGCGTTTTCATCTGCTTGCTGGTCAGGTTCTGCGCCTCGTCGAGGATGATGTAGCGGTTGAGGAAGGTGCGCCCGCGCATGAAGTTGACCGAGCGGATCTTGATGCGCTTGGACAGCAGTTCGGCCGTCGCCGCCCGGCCCCACTCGCCGCCGACCTCGGTCTGCGTCAGCACCTCGAGATTGTCCAGCAGCGCGCCCATCCACGGCGTCATCTTCTCCTCCTCGGTGCCGGGCAGGAAGCCGATGTCCTCGCCCACCGGGATGGTGACGCGCGTCATGATGATCTCGCGGTAGCGCTTGATTTCCATGGTCTGCATCAGGCCGGCGGCGAGCGCGAGCAGCGTCTTGCCGGTGCCCGCCGTGCCCAGCACCGAGACGAAATCGATCTCCGGGTCCATGAGAAAGTTGAGCACGAAATTCTGTTCGCGGTTGCGGGCGGTGATGCCCCAGACCGCGTTGTGCGCGGTGCGGTAGTCGACGGCGCGCTCGATCACGGCGCGCCCGTCCTCGACGCGGCGGACGATGGCCTCCAGCCCCTCCTCGCCCGGCGCGTACAGGCACTGGTTGGGGCAGAGCTTCCGCACCAGCGGGCCGCGGATGGCGTAGAAGGTGCGGTTGCCCTCCTGCCAGCATTCCAGTTTCTCGCCGTGCTGCTCCCAGAAATCCGCCGGCAGCGCCTCGATGCCGCTGTAGAGCAGGCTGACGTCGTCCAGCACCTTG
>JAJPIJ010000025.1 GCA_021324815.1 Gammaproteobacteria bacterium | reverse complement strand
TGCACGAACGACACATGCGTATTGAGGACGAATATGGCAGATTGAAGCGCCACAAGGTGTAACCCATGTCTCCGGACTATTTTGTTACCGATGTGTCCGGCCGCTCAATCCGTCTGTTTTCTTACAGTTAACGCTCAATACCGAAGGCGAAGGGCGCGGACAGGGTATGCGGGATATACAGCCGCCCACTGTGTAAGAAATCCGGGAATAAGCAGACTAATACCAAGTTGTGACAAGGCAATATTCCCTTTATTCAACAAATCCACAGGAGACGAAAGATAGATGAATACGACCACAGTGAAAACGACTGGCGCCGCCTTGGCGACTGCCGCCGCCATGTTGTTTGCCTTTGCACCCCTGACGACGGTACAGGCGGCCGATGCGCAGGTGGCATGCATGGGGATCAACGCCTGCAAGGGGCAGGGTTCCTGCAAAACGGCCAATAACGCTTGCAAAGGTCAGAACGCCTGCAAGGGCCAGGGTTTTGTCAACACCACAAAAGAGGAATGTGACGCCAAGGGTGGCAAAGTAATGGAGATGAAGTAGCACAGTCACTATTGATCTGCTTTCCAAAGGTAAAACGCAAAGGGACCATCAATTCATGAACAGTCCAGACTTTCTAAACTCGGCCATGGCAGGGTTGCTGCTGCTGGGCATTGCCAGCGACGCCATCGCGGAGGACAAACCTGCTGCCGGCGAGAAGTGTTACGGCATCGCCAAGGCGGCAAAAAACGACTGCCAGACGGCGACCAGCGCCTGTGCCGGACAGAGCGTATCGGATGGACAGCCGGACGCCTATGTCTATCTGCCCAAGGGTACTTGCGAGAAGATCGTGGGTGGCAGCCTGGAGCCAAAGTCGTAAACCGATTGTTCGGCAATGCCGGATTCCTCCAAGCAATCCGCATCATGCAGGCCGATTCCGCCGAAGAGCGGAATCGGCCTGCGCGCCGACCATTACTCCGCATTACTCGCCGAGCAACCGTCAGTTGGTTTTCTCGAAGTGCATAGTGAAAATTTCCTGGGCGCGGGCGGACGTCCGATAACTGTGCTGGAATGGGCAAGGGATCATTATCCTCTGAGCCTGCATGGCGTGGGTTTGTCCCTGGGCACGACAGACAGGTTGAATTGGGATCATTTACAGAAGCTTCGATCATTAATCGGGTGGGTTGGACCGGCATATGTGTCGGAACATGTATGCTGGAGTTCTAAAGATGGACGCTATTTCAATGACCTCCTGCCGTTGCCCTACACCGAGGAGGCGCTGGCTCATGTGCGCGACCGCATCCTTTGGGTACAGGATTATCTCGGACGGCGGATCCTGATCGAGAACATAGCCAGTTACTTGGAGTTTGAACATTCCACATTGCCCGAATGGGAATTCATATCGGCGCTGGCGAAGGAAAGCGATTGCAGGCTCTTGCTTGACGTGAACAATGTCCACGTCTCCGCAATGAACTTGGGATTCGATGCGAGGCGCTATATCAACAGCATCCCGCCGCACCTAGTGCAAGAAATCCATCTTGCAGGTCACTCGGTGAATCACACTCCCTGGGGTGACATCCTGATTGATTCCCATGACTGCCCGGTCGCACCTCCAGTCTGGCAGATATACAGTCTGGCGGTGGGGCGTTTCGGGCCGGTGCCAACTCTCATTGAATGGGACTCAAACCTGCCCTCGCTGGGCGAACTGGTACACGAGGCCCAAAAGGCCGATCGCATTCTGGAGGCCCCTGGTGCCGTCGCTGCGTGAGCTGCAACAACAATTTGCCGCATCACTCCTGGATGTTGGCATTCCGGCAGACGCCGCCGATATCAGGTCTGACAGATTGCCGGCATCGGCACGTCTGCGGATCTATCGAAACAATATGTTCGTTTCCCTCACCAATGCCCTGGCAGCCTGTTATCCAGTGGTGAGGCGACTGGTGGGGGAGGACTGTTTTAAAGAACAGGCGCGGCAGTACATACGCTCCCATGAGCTGCGCTCGCCCAATTTACATCAATATGGCGGGGGGTTTGCGGACTTTCTGAGTACGTCCCCGGACGTCCGGACATTGCCCTATCTTGCGGATGTCGCTCAACTTGAATGGGCCTGTCAGCAGGTGTATCACGCCCCCACGGCAACCCATCTATCGTTGGAAGAACTCGCAACTGTGGATACCGGGCAATACCATGCGTTGCGGTTCCATCTAAATCCGTCAACCCGGCTGGTTGCATCCTCGTATCCTATCTTCCAGATCTGGCGTGCCAACCAGTCGGATCAGCAGGATGACTACACCATATCACTGGATGGTGGCGGCGATTGGCTGCTGGTGATGCGGCGAGACGATGATATCGAAATCAAAAGCATCAAGCCTGCGGATTGGTGTTTCCTGCGGGCATTGGCGGACGGCGCGACGCTTCATGCCGCTTTTACACGAGGGATCGCCGCGGATTTGAGCTTTGATCTGGCCAAATGTCTTCGCGAACATATATTGGGACGGACACTGATCGGATTCTCGTCGGCGGCCGCCTGACTTACTACGATCTCGATCATGGGGGGAATGATGGTGAATGAACCGCAAGAGATGTCTCCAATAATGAAATTAGCCGGCCTCTACCGCAAGCTCGCGGTAGGGTTGAGCTACTTGGCCCCGCTTGCCGATCTGGCCCTGCGCATTTATGTTGGAAATGTGTTCTGGAAATCCGGTCTCACCAAGTTTCAATCGTGGGACACCACCCTGCAGCTCTTTACCTACGAATACCATGTCCCATTGCTATCCCCCGAAGTGGCTGCATACCTCGGTACTTTTACAGAGTTGTTTTTCCCGGTGTTCCTGGTGCTGGGGCTGGCGGGTCGTTTTGCGGCCGTCTGGCTGTTTATCTTCAATATCATCGCGGTGATTTCATATCCCGAGCTGAACGCCACCGGCCTTGAGCAGCACAAGGTGTGGGGATTGATGTTGCTCACTTTATCTCTGCGCGGCCCGGGTCGTCTTTCGTTTGACGCTTGGCTCGAAAAACGATTCTTCAAAGAGACCGCATGCACTCCTACCTGAGGCGACGAACACGACTCCTATCCCACGTTTAAAAAAACCGCCGAGTCAAAGTGGTTCGCCGCCACGGGAAACAAAACCATGAATCATGGCGTTGTTTTTTAAGTGTCGTTCGGTGCGCTCGCAAGCGCACGATATACTACCGGCGTCACTGAAGTTACGGCGTCCCTCGGTAGGGCAATTGTCCGCCCTTGCGGGTGGCGCGTTCAGCAAAGGTTCGCGCCGCCATGCGGAGAATATCGAGCTGGCGGCTGAATTGTAAGCACCCCGTGCACATCAACAGGTGCAGCCGGATCCGCAGGCGCTCCCGCAGCGTTAGATGGCGATCCATGCCATCGGAGATCATCCGGCTGATTTTCCTGCAGTTATCCATCCAAGCCAACACGGTCAACTCCCAAGTCGTTGGAAAACCATACCATGGCGGCGCGCCACTCAGCGATCATCCCGGGGCCGTCCGCGAAACCAGTGTTCGTCGAGGCAGCCCCTCAGACGCATGCGGGCGCGAAATAGCAGCACTGAACAATTAGACGCGGATATATCAAGAATCTTGCAGATATCCGCAATCGATTCCCCCAAAACCTCCCGCAATACGAAAACCTCGGCTGTCCGGGGAGGTACATGCTCAAGGCAGCGTTCAAAGACCGTCCAGAACTCCGTATTCTCCAAGGTCGCCTCGGGGTCCGCCCATGCCAGTGGTCTCAGCGACATCTTCCACCGACCATTGGCATCGAACTGTTGATCGATCTCGCTTTCCAGCGACTCGTCAACCGACTGGTCGGTCTCCAAGGATACCACCCGCGTCCGCGCCTTCAGGGCATCGATAATCTTGTTTCGCAGTATGCTAACAAGCCAGGTACGCAGAGATGCCCTGCCTTGGAATCGCTCCGACGCTTCCATAGCGGCAAGGATGGTGTCCTGCACGAGGTCTTCTGCGAGATCGGGATCGCGTAAGCGGGTGATGGCGTATCGATAGAGATACTTTTGCTCGCCTGCGATCGCGCCAGACCCGGCGCCCCTGTCTTCAGTCATTCATCCCTCATGTCCTTAGATGACAATTGCGCCTGCTGGTCGGCGTGGTAGGACGAGCGCACCATGGGCGCGCTGGCGACACTGCTGAATCCAAGCGAGCTGGCATAGTCGCCGAGTGCCGCAAATTCATCGGGGTGGACAAAGCGCGCCACCGGCAGATGGGCGCGGCTGGGTTGCAGGTATTGGCCGATTGTCACCATGTCCACGGCGTGCGCGCGCAGATCGCGCAGCACCTGCCTTACTTCATCGATCTCCTCGCCCAGACCCAGCATCAGTCCGGATTTCGTCGGCACGGTGGGATGTTCCGACTTGAAGCGCTGGAGCAGCCGCAACGACCAGGCGTAATCGGCGCCGGGGCGCGCCATACGGTACAGCCGCGGCACGGTTTCCAGATTGTGATTGAACACCTCCGGCGGTGAATCGCGCAGCGCCGCCAGCGCGGCATCCATGCGGCCGCGGAAGTCCGGCGTCAATATCTCTATGCGCAGTTCCGGCAGGCGTTCGCGCAGCGTCTGGATGCAGGCGGCGAAGTGCGCGGCGCCGCCATCCGGCAGGTCATCGCGATCCACCGAGGTGATGACGACGTAGCGCAGGCGCATGGCGGCGATGGTGCCGGCCAGGCGCCGCGGCTCGTCGGCATCCAGCGGCAGCGGCCGGCCGTGCGCCACGTCGCAGAATGGGCAGCGGCGCGTGCATAGACTCCCCATGATCATGAAGGTCGCCGTGCCATGGACGAAGCATTCGCCGAGATTGGGGCATGCCGCTTCTTCGCAGACGGTGTGCAGCTTCTGCTCGCGCAGCAGCGCCTTCAGCGCCAGCACCCTGGGATCGGTCGGCGCGCGGGCGCGGATCCAGTGCGGCTTGCGCGGCAATCTATCCGGCGAGGGTGTCACTTTCACCGGTATGCGCGCGACCTTCTCCGCGCCGCGCAACGGCACGCCCGGTTCCATACGCTGCGATCCGCCGGACATGCGCTACCTCTCCGCGCCTGCGGCTAGCGGCGCGGCTTGCGCCAGTTCGAACTGCGCCAGCAAATGCAGCAGCAGCCGTTCACCGACGGCTTGCACATCATCGCGCACGCCCAGAGTCTTCAAGTCCATGACCCTGAGGCCGCGGAAACCGCAGGGATTGATGTATTGGTAGGGCCTCAAGTCCATGTCCACGTTCAGCGCGAGACCGTGATAGCAGCAGCCGCGCCGGATGCGGAAACCGAGCGCCGCGACCTTGGCGTCATCGACATACACGCCCGGTGCGCCGGCGCGCCGCTGCGCTTCGGCATCGTAGTCCCCGCGCAGCAAGTCGATAATCGCCTGCTCGGCGCGGCGCACGAGTTCGCGCACCCTGAGGCCGCGGCCGGCGAGGTTGAGCAAGAGATAAACCACGAGCTGGCCGGGACCGTGGTAGGTCACCTGTCCGCCCCGATCCGTACGTACGACCGGAATCGAAGTTTCCTGCAATACGTGTTCGGATGAGGCGCCGAGACCGAGCGTATAGACCGGCGGATGTTCAAGCAGCCAGATTTCATCATCGCTCTCCGGGCCGCGCGTGTCCGTATAACGCCGCATCTCAGCCAGCACGGACTGGTAGTCGCAGAGACCGCGCCGTCGAACATTAATCATAACGCCATGACTATCCGTCGTTCGCGGGTGAGGTCGCGGTAGATGGCGTCAACCTGCGCCTGGCTTTTCGCCTCGATGGTGACCGTGACGGCCATGTAGCGCCCGCCGCGGCTCACGCGCGTGCGCACGGCCGCCTCCGTCAAATCCGGCGCGTGGCGGCGGACGATCTGCGTCACAAAAGCGTCGAAGTCCTCCGCCCAGTAGCCCATGACCTTGATGGGAAACTGGCATGGATAGCTTGGCGGCGCTTGCGCCGCGTTTTTCGCTGGGATCGATATCGGCATGTCAGGCGGCCAATGTAGTGCGATGAACTTCACAATCAAAATTTGCGAAATGCATCAACCTGTTGATTTTCAACTGTAGTGAGGAAAACGACAGCGCGGTTGCGTCATAACGGGGCGTGACGCCGGATGCATCACAATTCCCTCGCTTTCCGTCAAACATGATGTGAGCGACTTCGCCCTTTCCGGCACCGCCGTGAATGGCATGTTTCCTGCGGTATAGCCGGCATGAATTTACGCACCCGTTTGTTGCTGCGCCTGCTGCCCGTCATTGTGATCCTGGGAGCGGCATTGTACGCCTATTCCAAGGAGGTGTTGAAAAACGACGCCTACCAGATCAACGCGGAGCACGCCCGGCAGGAGATGAACGGCGTCGGCCAGATGATCGGCTACGAACTGGACAACCTGGCGGGCATTGCCAGGGAATGGGCGGCCCGGGATTCGACCCTGTCCTTCGTCCGGAATGAGAACGGCGATTTTATCGGCGGGAATCTGGGCGCCGTGACCCTTCACGACATCAACGTCAACCTGTTCCTGCTGCTGCGCCCCGACGGCAGCGTGATTCACGCCGCACATTACGAAAACCGCCGGGCGCCGGCCGGCTCGCCACTGTTGCTCGCGGAGGGAATGCAGGATTTGCGACGACAGGCTTTCATGACCCAGCTTCTCGGCCGGCTGGCGCACGCCGATTCCGATGGCGCCAGGTATGCCACCGCCGGCGGCGAGTCGCAAGGTTCGGCGCGGAAATCGCCCGCCACATCAGGCGGTGGAGATCTCTTTTTCAATGCCGGCGCGCCTGCCGCCGGCTATATCGGCGCCAGCGGTCTGGTGAACTTCAACAATCACATCATGTTGATCGCCGCCGCGCCGGTGTTGCAAGCGGGTGACGGCGGCGCCGCTCTTCTGCTGATGGGGCGATACCTGGATCCCGGCGTGCTGTCCAAGATTACCAAAGTCAGCAATCTGACGGTGAGCATCGCGCCGCTTGCCGAGGGATTGGAGCACGGCCTCAGCCCGCTGGACAGGATTGCCGTCAACCCTCTGAATCCGAAGACTCTGGCCGCCTACCTTCGGCTGGACAATGTTGAAGGGCGGCCCATCGGCGCCCTGCGCGCCACCGGTGAACGCTGGAAGGTCGGCGGGCTGCGCAGCAGATACTATCTGCTGGGCAGCCAGCTGGTGGCCTTTCTCACCTTGATCGGCGTCGTGTTCTGGCTGCTCAATCACCTGATGCTGCGGCGTCTCACCGTCTATGATCACGTCATCGATCAAATCCGCAAAACCGACGACATGCGCAACCTGCGCGTGCCGCTCGAGGGGCGGGATGAGCTGGATCGGCTCGGCGCCACCGTCAATGAAATGCTGGATACCCTTGCGAACAGCCACCAGCGCCTGTACCACGACGCCTATCACGACGTGCTGACCGGCCTGCCGAACCGCCGGCTGTTCATCGACCGCCTGGACAAAATCATCCAGGACTCGCAGCACCGCCTGCTGCGCCTGGGCGTCGTGCTGATCGACCTGGATGGCTTCAAGCAGATCAACGACACCCATGGCCACGACCACGGCGACGAGTTGTTGCGCGCGGTGGCGAGACGTCTGGAGCATTGCGTCCGCCAGACCGACACCGTCGCCCGTTTCGGCGGCGATGAATTCGTCGTGCTGCTCTACAAGGTGGATGAGGATCAGGCCGTGGAATGGATCACGCGCAAAATCATCAGCACGCTCGGGCAGCCCTATAACATCCAGGACAAGACGGTGACCGTCAGCGCCAGCGCCGGCGTCGCACTGTATCCGTACAACGGCGGCACCGCTGAAAAGCTGATCAAAACAGCCGACGTGTTGATGTACCACGCCAAGAGCGCGGGCAAGAACACCTACAGCCTGGCCGACGGCATCCCGCGTCTGGCCACGGAGGGTTCCGATCCCGCCAAGTAACCGCCGCGCGGGAAATCAGCGCATCGCCTTCACGCCGGGCAACCCGCCGCCGCGCACCTGGAATCGCACCCGGTCGAGTTCATGCCCGGCGGTGTCCAGCAGCGCCAGATGATGCAGCCCCGGCACCGGCGCCCAGTCCGTGGACGACGTCACGGCCCCGTCCAGCCGCCATCGCAGGTCCGCGCGCGACACCGTCGTGCTGAATCGCACGCGCTGCCGGCCGGCGGGAATGTCGGGATCGACGGCGATGATCATGTCCCGCCCGGGGTAGGCGATGCGCGGCGGATGCGCGGCGTGGTCGAGAACGATGACGGAGGCCTCCGTGCCGGCGAGAAACCACTCGCGGCGTGCGGGCTCCACCGCCGGGCTGAAGCGCACATCGGCGGCCACGACGTCCGCGGACGGCAGTGGCGCCGCGGGCCGTTCGCCGCCCTGCAAAATGTCCATGACTTCGCGCCATACCGGCGCCGCGCCGGTGACGCCGGAGACCGCCTGCATGGGCTCGCCGTCGAAGTTGCCCACCCACACGCCGACCGTGTAACGCGCCGTGTAGCCCACGCACCAGTTGTCGCGCATGTCCTTGCTGGTGCCGGTCTTGACCCCGCTCCAGTACGGCGTGGAGAGCGCGTTGTCGAGGCCGAAGCTCACGCTGCGCGCCGCCGCGTCGGCGAGGATGTCGGAAACGACGAAGCCGGCCCCCGCCTCCATGACGCGCCGCCTGGAAGCCGTTGCGGATGTTTGCAAATGCAAGGGCGAGAACACCCCGCCGTTGGCGAGCACGCGATAGGCCTGCACCAGCTGCCAGAGCGTCACCTCTCCCGAGCCGAGCGCCAGCGAATAGCCGTAATAATCGCCAGTCTCCGTCAGCCGCGCGAATCCCAGTTGCCGCAATCGTTCGACAAAAATATCGGGCCCCACCAGCATCAGCGTGCGCACGGCGGGCACGTTGAGCGACCCGGCGAGGCTGGTGCGCGCGCTCACCCAGCCGCGGAAGTCGCGGTCGTAGTCCTGCGGGACGTAGAGGCCCGTGGGCGTGACCAGGTTGACCGGCGCATCGTCGAGCAGCGATGCGGCGGTCATCAGCCTGCGCTCCAGTGCCAGCTCGTAGAGAAACGGCTTCAGCGTGGAGCCCGCCTGGCGCGGCGCGCGCACGCCGTCGACGTACGGCGCGCTGGATTCCTCTCCCCCGTTGCCGACGTAGGCCAGCACCTCGCCGGTCGGGTTGTCGGCCACCAGCACGGCGCCGTCCCGCACCTGCTGCTCGCGCAGGCCCAGGAGTTGATGCCTCAACGCCTCCAGCGCGCGGCGCTGGACATTGGCATCGAGCGTCACGGCCGCTTCGCGCGTCCGGGAATCGAGCAGCCGGCGGGCCACGTGCGGCGCGAGATTGCGATCCGGCGCCGGCCGTGCCAGGGACGCCTTCGACGCCTCCAGCGCCCGTGAGACCCGGGCCGCAAGCGGCGCGCAATCAAATTGCGCGTCATCGGCGCGCGCCGAGGCGCAGGCATGCCGCAACACCAGCGCGGCGGGGGCCGACGGCGCGCGCAGGAGCGCGGCGAGCACGGCGGCCTCTCCGGCATCAATTCCGGAGGGCGACTTGCCGAACAGGCCGCGCGTCGCAGCAGCGATGCCCTGCAGCTCACCGCGAAAATTCGCCAGATTGAAATACGCCTCCAGGATTTCGTTCTTGCTCCAGGCACGCTCCAGCGCCAGCGCCGCGCGCATCTGCATCAATTTCTGGCCGAGGCTTCGTCCGCCGGCATCCGGACGCAGCGCCGGATCGAGCAGTCCGGCCAGTTGCATGGTGATGGTGCTGCCGCCGCGGCGCGGACCGCCGGAAACGCCGCTCAAGGCGGCGGCCGGAAGCGCAATCCAATCCACGCCGCGGTGCCGGTAAAAGCGGTGATCCTCCGCCCGCACCACCACGTCGATCAGCCGCGGAGACATCTCGTCAAGCGGCATCCATTCCAGCCGCCGCCCGTGCGCATCCACGCGTAATGTCTGGATGACCTCGCCGTGCCGGTCCTTCAGCACCGCTTCACTGGAGACAGAGCGCATCCGCACGCCGGCGAAATCCGGCGCGCGCGGGCCGGGGGCGTCGGCGAAGATCGCCAGCGCCGCGATTGGAATAATCGCGCCGGCGAACGCCGCCAGTTGCCGCGTCACGCTCACGGTTGCACCTCCACGGCGGCGTTGGGGATTTCGCCAAACATCTCCGGCGAATACATCGCCTCCACCCTTGTGGCCGGCATTTCGAAGCGGCCGGCGTTGTTCAGGCGCAGCGTGTACTCCACCACCCAGCGCCCCCTGGGCACGAATTGGTAGTAGGCGTGGAAGGCGTCGAAGGTGCGCTCCTCGTAGGCCGCCCAGACAAAGCCCTGGCGCTGCTCGTTCTGCGCCAGAATCTGTGAATCGCGGCCCAGGCCGGTGCCGAGGATCGCGGCCCCCGCCGGGATCGGATCGTTGACCACCACCCAGGTCATGTCGGACTGGCTCTCCAGTTCCAGCCGCACGCGCAGCACGTCGCCGCGGCTGTACACACCAGGCCGCTTCTGCTCGACCGGCGTCACCGTGCGCTTGATGTGGTAGCCGCTGGAGAACGGCTGCTTCAGCGGAATGGCGGCAAGGCTTTGCACCGTGGCCCACGGCGCGCCGCCGCCCTCGTGCGTCAGTTTGAGCGCCGCCTCCACCACCGGCGCCGGCGGCCACGGATGCGCGAGTTCGCCCTGCCTGCGTCCGCTCCCCTCGGCATTCAAGGTGTTCCAGTCCAATTCCTGCGCGCCGCCGGCGAGCTCGCTGTGCGTCACGCCGCCGACCGGCGATTGCTCGAACTGATGCGCGAATTTCTCCACCGCCAGCACGCCCCAGGCGTTGGCCACCGTCGTGTTCCAGTGGCCGTGCAGCTGCCGTCCCAGCGCGCCGCGCAGCATGCGCGGCAGATCCTGGCGCCAGTCCGCGTCATCCAGGAGCGAGAGCAGCACCCGGTTGGCGTTCACATCGGCGGAGATCATGAGCCACCACAGGTAATCCGAGCGCTCCGTGGAAAAACCCATCGTGGCGCCCTGGAAGTTCAGCCGCGAGCGGATGATCTGCGCCGCCTCCTTGAGCCGCATCTCGCGATTCGGCAGCGCCCCGGCGCGGTGCAGGAGGTCCAGCCAGTCGATCACCGCCGAGGTCGGCCACAGGTTGGGCATGATGTCGATGGAATCGAGTAAGGCGGGGTCGACGGCCCCGTAGCGCGACAGCGCCGAGAGCGCCGCCAGTTTCCGAATCGAGAGATCCGCGGTCGGCAGCGTCGAATCGCGCGTCACCCTCCCCTGCACGAAATTCTTGAGGCCCGTCTGCATGCGTTGGCGCGGCTCATCCGGTATTTCCCAGCCGGCCTCGCTGGCGATCGCCAGCAGATAAGCGGTCAGGACGTCCCCGCCGTGGTGGAGGAACGGAAAATATTTCGCCAGACCGTCGCTGTCGAGATAGGAGGGCAGCGCGGCCATCACGCCCCGCCACAGCGCCTCGTCGCGCAGGGCCACGGCCTGCGACACGCGCTGCTCGAGGCAGGTGTAGGGATAGAAGCTCATGTACTCGCGCACGCCGGTCAGCCCCCCCGCCAGCGTGTTCTGCAGATGCACGTGGATGCCGCCGCGCCCCGGCAGCGCGTCCGCCGGAATGCGAATGGACATGGATTGCGGCTTATCGAGTTGCAGCAGCGTGGCCTGGAAGGTGCGCACCGGCACCGCCTCGATGACCTTCTGCGCGACCTTGATGTGGTCGCCACTGCCTGAATCGGTCTGCGCCGCCAGATCCCATTGCAGGCGCTGCGCCTCAAGCGGCACGCTGACATCCCAGCCGACCTCACGCGCCTCGCCGGCCTGCAGAATCAGCGTGATCGGCGGCAACGGCTGGTCCAGCGGTTGCGGCGGCTCTGCGCCGGACTGCTGGTTAACCGCGGCATTCAGGGTCAGGGAAAAGGGCGCACTGGAGGCATTGCGCACGGTAAAGCCGGCGTGGAATCGATCCAGTTCACGCACCACGGGCGGCAGGCCGGAGAAAAGCATCACGTCCTGCGTGCTGCGGATGCTGGCCGCGCCGGTGCCAAACAGGGCATTGCCCGCGTGCGCCACCGCCACCACCTTGAACGAGGTCAGCGAATCGTTGAGGGGAAAATCCACCTCCGCCGCGCCACTGGCGTCCAGTTTCACGCGCGCCTGCCAGTACAGCAGCGGATCGAACAATTCGCGCGCCTGCCTGCTGACGCCGCCGCCGCCGCCGCCGTGCGTCACGGCCTTCCTGCCAAAGTGGCGCCTGCCGACGACCTGCATCTGCGCGGTCGAGGCGGCGACCTCGATGCCGCGCCGCCCCATCATGGCGTCGAGCAGGTTCCACGAGTCGTTCGGCATCAATTCCAGCAGTCCCTCGTCCACCACCGCCAGCGCCGCCTCGGCGCCCTCCGGCGGCGGCCGGCCGTCGGCGCGCAACACCTTGACGCTGGCATGGGCCTGCTCGCGAACCTTGTAGGACTCGCGATCGGTTTTGACGTCGACCTTCAATTCATGCGCGCGCCAGCCGACCTTGATCTCCGCCAGCCCCAGCTTGTAGGCGGGGCGGCCGAGGTCGACGAGCGCCGTCGGCTGCACGTCGTTGACGCGCCCGCGCACGGCCAGCACCGACACGTACACGTTGGGCGCGTAATTGCCCTTGAGCGGCACCTTCACCACCGGCGATTTGCCGGACAGCGGCTGCACGAAACTTTCCATGACGCCCTCGCGCTCGACGGTGACGAGCGCGGTGGCCTCGCGGAACGGCATGCGCGCCTGGAATACCGCCGTGTCGCCCGGCTCGTAGCGCTTTTTCTCGGGGATGAGGTCCATGCGATCCTCGTTGCCGACCTCGTACCACCAGTCATCCCTGCCGGCCACCCAGATGTCGCGATGCGTGTAACCCGGGTTGCCCGCGTCATCGGCGGTTCGCGCACGCAGGATGAGGTTGCCGTCGGCCGGCGCCTTGACCTCGCAGAACAAGCGGCCGTGCGTGTCGGTCTCGCCCCGGCACAGATCGCCAATGCGCCTGATCTCCTCGTGATTCTCGTAGGCGTAAAACCCGCCGATCAGCCGCTTGCGATGCGAGGTGGTGATCCGCTGCAGGAGATCGACCTCTATTTTCCGGCCCGCCACCGGCCTGCCGTGCAGGTCCACGGCGACGGCTTGGAATTTGAGATGGTCGCTGCTCAAGGCCCAGGAATCGGGCTTCAGGCCCACCAGCACGCCGGCCGGCCACAGGTTCATGCGCCTCGATGCGGTCAGCAACTCGCCATTGGGATCGGCATACTCCACCTCCGCCAGCAGCGATTGCGGCGTGTCGGGTTTGGGCAGATCGGCGAGCGTGGCGCGTGCCGCGCCGGCGGCGTCGAGGGTCAGCGATTGCGTCGACAACGGCTTGTTGCGCGGCGCGCCGGCGGCGGTTTCGTCTCCGGCTTCCCCCACGTCGTAGCCGCTGAAACGCCAGGCATAGGGGTCAATCTCCTGCGGGCCTTCACGCACGTTGCCGTTGGCGAAGGTGAAGTCCTCGTAATCCGGAAAGCTCACCGCCTTCGGCTCGACCAGACCACGCAGTTTCACCGGCAGGCCGCCGGCGCCGCCGCCGGCGAGATAATTCACCTGGATGTCGAGTTGCGCCTCGGTGGCATTGACAAGATCCGTCTGCACCGGCTGCAACAAGGCGCGCATCAAGGGGATGCGGTAGCTCTCGACGCGGAAGCTGCCGGCTTCGATCCGCCTCTCATTTCCCGAACCGTCGTCGATGGCGAAGGAAAGAACGTACGTACCCTGCCTGGCGTCCCTGGGGATCTCCCAGACGCTGTCGGCGGTGGCGTCGGCATTCCAGGCAAGAGCCACGGTGTACTGCTGATCGCCGCCTTGATGGCGGATCGTCAACTTCGTGCCCAGCGTGCGCACGTCCAGGCCGGCGAAGCCGGTGCGGGTGTGATGGCGGATGAAGTGCTTCATATGCACCGTCTCGCCGGTGCGAAAGAGCGTGCGGTCGAACACCGTGGAGGCGATGTCCGCCTCCCGGCGATTGCCGACCGGCAGGTTGAAGCGCCAGGGCGTGATGCCCTCGCCCCAGCTGGACAGCGCGAAACTCATGTCGTCGCCCCGCCGCGCGGTCACCACGTAGCCCTCGCATCCGACGGGCAGATCCGGCAGCGTCTCCTCGATGCGCGCGATGCCGCCCGCGTTCGTCGTGCCGCGCCAGTAGATTTTCCCGTCGCAATCGCCCACGGTGATGGCGGCGGCATCGACCGTCTGCGCGTCGTCCAGCGTCGTCACCCACGCCAGCGAGGACTCGCGGCCGTGTTCGAAATGCACGGCGAGATTCGTGACCAGCGCCACAGTCTGCACGTAATACGGCGCAGGCCGTCCGTGCAGGGCCTCCCCCAGCCGGGGGCTTGCAATCTCGACAACGTAAAAACCCGGCCTGTGGAAGGGAATGCCGACGACTTCGAAGTCGCGCGCGCCATTGGGCCGGGGCACGGTGAATTTCTCGACGGGATCGCCGGCGTTGAAAACCGAGCGGTCGCCCGGGCGCCTGCTGTAGATATAGCGGTTGTTCTCCTCGTCATACTGTCCCTCGCTCTCCTGCATTTCGCGCACGCGCCTCATCCAGCTCACAAACCGGCCGGGATCGTCGATGCGCAGCGACACGCCGTTGACCCGCGCGGACTCCGGCCAGTACTGCTCGCGCAGGCCGTGGTATTTCTCCTTGAGCCTCTCGATCCAGCCCGCCTCCCGCGGCGGCGCATTCGCGGCAGGCCTGGCGCCGGCATCCGCGGCCGCGGCGCCGGGCTGCGGATAGGGCGGCGCCGGCTCCAGGTTCCGCACCGTCAGCGGCAGCATGGCTCCGGCCTTTAATTCGATGATGCCGAAGGCGGCGGAAAACCTGGCCAGCGGCGGGGCTTCAGCGGTTTTGACCGTGAGTGGAAAGCCGCCTTCATTCACGAGCCTGCGGCCGGCGTCGTCGGTCAGTCCGGCGGGCAGGCTCAAGGTGAACTCGGATTTCTCCGGCAGGTTGTCCATGAAATGCACGCCGGTCACGAACTCGTCCCTGGCGTCGCCGTCCGGCGTCGGCGCATAAACCTTCCCGTCCCCGCCCTTGAGCGTGATTTTCAGCGCCTGCGCGCGGGCGATGGGCGCGGTGAAATCGAGATACAGCGGCAGCGCCGGTATGCAATCCGCGTCCTTGTTGACGCGGTCGCAGGTGAAGCGCGCCCTGAACGCCTCGCGCGATTTGAAAACGAGCTTCTGCGCCTCGGTGGTGGCCACGCCGCCGGTGGACGTCACCCCCTCGCCCCAGATCAGGCGCACCTCGGCGTCATTGGGAAACCGTCGCCGGCACTGCAGCACCACCAGCGGCGAGTCCCCGGCGTCCTTGAGCTTGAGAAACCGCTCCCAGTCCGAGCCCGGTTCGCGGGTGCCGACCACCGCGACGCCGGCTTGGCCGCGCGAGGTCTTGAACAGCACCCGGTAATAGCGCTCGAGGAAATCCTGGCGTTG
Organism: Gammaproteobacteria bacterium; assembly: GCA_021324815.1. Taxonomy (GTDB): domain Bacteria; phylum Pseudomonadota; class Gammaproteobacteria; order JAJPIJ01; family JAJPIJ01; genus JAJPIJ01. The sequence continues at coordinate 55,731 of JAJPIJ010000025.1, read as the reverse complement.
TTCCAGGATTGCGCGCCGTTCCTCGCCGGTGATCAGTTTCACGCCCACCTGCTCGGCGATGCCGTCGATGTCGCAAAACACGTGTTGCTGCATGGATTCCGGTCTTGCCGGCGCATCGAGGCCCAGCAGGAAAATCTGCTCCTCATCGACCTGATCGCCTTCGTAGGGCAGGGAGAGTTTGACGGCCGGCCCGCCGGTGGAGAAAGTGAAGCGGGAGGTGCCGGTGAGCGCCCTGCCCTTCAGCGTGCGCGCCGATGGTTTGAGCGTGAAGGCGCATTGAATGCCGGCGGGGAGATCGCGGGCGAAGTCATACATCCAGTTGCGGCTGTCGGCCCAGCGCGCGGTGCCTTGTTCCGGGCAGTCGATGTCGAAGGGCTCGACCAGCCGTGGATCGCCGAACGGCACCATCGCCTCGCTGAAGCGCGCCGTCACCTGCCGCACGCCCCTGACCGTGCCCTGCGGCGAGAAGGCTTCGATCCGCGGCGCGGCGTGCACGGCGGCCGCGGACAGCGTCAGCAGGGCAAACAGGCTAGCTTTGAGGGCATGGCCCGTCATGATGGGACCTCGGTGTCATTCAAGGGTGGGGAGGCGGCTCATGGTACCCCTTGCACGCGCCGTGTCGAGTGGATTGTACGGATTGCACCCGTTCCATGAAGGCCTTACCATGCACCCCCTTTGATGTTGCGTTGCGGAAACAACGTTCGTTTCGCATGAACTTGAAGCCTCCAAATTCGCCGCCCACCGCGCCCGTGCCAGCCTTGAAGCTCGGCCTGCCCGGTTACAGCTATGCCGACTTGTATGTGCCCTCACGGCTGGCCGAGCTGCTGGAATCCTTCGAGGCCACGGTTGAGTCCGATGATGCCGCGCTGTTTGCGCAGTGGCGGGCGTATCGCGACCGCCGCGGCGCGGGCCTGGCGCCGGAGGCAGTCTCCGCGTTGCTGGTGCGCATGGCGCCGCACGTGGGCGCGTTCGTGGCGCGCCTGTTCGGAGTCGGCCCCGATCGCGAGCGCCAGAGGGCCGCCATACGGGAGGAAATGGACACCGTTTTCGTGTTCCGCGCCGAGGTGGTGATGAAGGCCGGCGCCGCGTTCAAGGGCGTCGACGCCGCCGGCTTCGATCTCGATCTCATCGACAGGCAGATTGCGGCGCTCAAGCGCGCCGCTTACCCGGACGCGGCGGCGGACAACGACGCGGAACGTTCGCTCGCCCGTGTCGGCGCGGCGTTATGGAGACTTGTCAATCACTATGAGCAGATCGCCGGCGGAAGGCCCGGTAATTACGTGGGCGCCGATGCTGAAATCTCCCGCCTGCGCCGGCTGCTCACCGCGGATGCCGGTGCGAAATCGCTGTTCAGCGAGGCCCTCGCCGGCGATGAACCCGGCGCCTTCGCGGCGGCGTTGCTCGATCCGGTCCGGCGCTGGTGTCATGCCGCCCTGCATCTAGACGCGCGCAAAAAGATCGTCAGGCACTGGATGAGCTTCAAATCGCCGGCGAAGACCGACTTTCACAATCTGGTGCCGGTGGAGACGGAGGCGCGCGAGGGCTACGTGGCGCTCAAGGGGCCGCGCGGGCACCGCCGCCGGCGCGATGGCTTCCATCTCACCGATGCGCGCTGCAACGAACGCGAGGCGCTCTACGAGGTGGATCACTGCATCTACTGCCATGACCGCGACGCCGATTCCTGCGCCAAGGGCATGCGCCACAAAAAGGACGGCACCTACAAGGTGAATCCCCTCGGCGTGAACGTCACCGGCTGCCCGCTCGATGAGAAGATTTCCGAGATGCACGTGCTCAAGCGCCAGGGCGACAACATCGGCGCGCTGGCGTTGATCATTGTCGACAACCCGCTGTGCCCCGGCACCGGCCACCGCATCTGCAACGACTGCATGAAGGGCTGCATCTACCAGAAAACCGAGCCCGTCAACATCCCGCAGATCGAAACCAATGTCCTGACCGACGTGCTGTTCATGCCCTGGGGCTTCGAAATCTACAGCTTTCTGACGCGCTGGAACCCGCTCAACGTCAAGCGCCCGCACGCCCTGCCCTACAACGGCAAGAACGTCCTCGTCGCCGGCCTCGGCCCCGCCGGCTACACGCTGGCGCATTACCTGTTGAACGAGGGCTTCGCCGTGGTCGGCATCGACGGCCTCAAGATCGAGCCGCTGCCGAAGGAGTTGACCGGCGACGACACCACCCCGCCCCGGCCCATTTACGACTTCCACGAACTGTACGAGGACCTCGACCGGCGCATCATGCTCGGCTTCGGCGGCGTGGCCGAATACGGCATCACGGTGCGCTGGGACAAGAATTTCCTCAAGGTGATTTATCTCACACTGGCGCGCCGCAACACCTTCCGCTGCTACGGCGGCGTGCGCTTCGGCGGCACGCTGACCATCAACGAGGCCTGGGATCTGGGCTTCCATCACATCGCCATCGCCAGCGGCGCCGGCAAGCCGACCATCATTGGCCTGAAGAACAACCTCATCCGCGGCATCCGCAAGGCCTCGGATTTTCTCATGGCCCTGCAACTGACCGGCGCGGCGAAAGAGTCGTCGCTGGCCAATCTGCAGGTGCGGCTGCCCGCCGGCGTCATCGGCGGGGGCCTGACCGCCATCGACACCGCGACCGAGTTGATGGCCTACTACCCGATGCAGGTGGAAAAGATCCTGCATCGCTTTGAGACGCTCTGCGCGCACGCGGGCGAGGCGGCGATCCGCGGCCGGCTCGACGGCGAGGAATCCGGCATCCTTGATGAATTTCTCGCCCACGGCCGCGCCATCCGCGCCGAACGTGAGCGCGCCATGGCGGCCGGCGAGCCTCCGGATTTCCAGCCGCTGCTGGATCAATGGGGCGGCGTGACGATCTTCTACCGCAAGGGAATGAAGGACTCGCCCGCCTACCGCCAGAATCACGAGGAGGTCATCAAGGCCCTGGAGGAAGGCATCGCCTGGGCCGAGGGCATGGATCCGCGCGAGGCGCTTGAGGATGAACACGGCCATCTCCGGGCCGTGCGCTTCCAAAAATATGCATTCGCCGATGGCAAATGGACGGATTCCGGCGAACAGCCGGAGGTGATGCTCCGCAGCCTGTTCATTGCCGCGGGCACCTCGCCCAACACCATCTATCAGACGGAGTATCCCGACACCTTCGAGATGGACGGCAGGTTTTACCAGCGCTGCGAGCCCGTGGTCGAGAACGGTGTAATCAAGCTTTCTCCCGTGCACGACAGGCCCTGGCCCAAGATCGGCAAACCGGCGCCGCTCACCTCCTATCACCGCGACGGGCGCTTCATCAGCTTCTACGGCGACAACCATCCTGTTTATGCCGGCAACGTGGTCAAGGCGATGGCCAGCGGCAAGGACGGCTATCCCTATGTCGTCAGGCTGTTCGAGGCGGAATTGAAGTCGCTTAATCCGGCGCGGCAGATGGAACGCGACGCGGCGCTCAAGGCGCTCAAGGCCAGGCTTGATGACGAGTTGCTCGCCACCGTGGTCGAGGTGAACCGGCTGACGCCAACCATCATCGAGGTGGTGGTGCGCGCGAGGCGCGCCGCGCACAAGTTTTCACCCGGGCAGTTCTACCGCGTGCAGAACTTCGAGAGTCATGCCGAACGGATCGACGGCACCGTGCTGGCCGCCGAGGGACTGGCGCTGACCGGCGCCTGGGTGGACAAGGACAGGGGGCTCATCTCGCTCATCGCGCTCGAGATGGGCGCCTCCAGCCGCATTTGCGCGACGCTCAAGCCCGGCGATCCCATCGTGGTCATGGGCGTGACAGGCACGCCCACCGACATCCCCAGCGGCCGCAACGTGCTGCTGGCCGGTGGGGGCTTAGGCAACGCGGTGTTGTTCTCTATCGGCCGGGCGCTGCGCGCCGCCGGCAACAACGTCATCTATTTCGCCGGTTATCGCAGCGGCCGGGACCTGTTCAAGCGCGAGGACATCGAGGCGGCCTCCGACATCGTGGTGTGGGCGGTCGATCGCGGCGCCGACGCCGCCGCCATCCCGCCGCGGCGGCCGCAGGACAAGACCTTCATCGGCAACATCGTCGAGGCCATGCTGGCCTACGCCAGGGGCGAGCTCGGCGAGACGCCCATCCATCTCGACGACGTCGATCACATGATCGTCATCGGCTCCGATCGCATGATGGCGGCGGTCAAGGAGGCGCGCCACGGCGTGCTCAAGCCTTATCTCAAGCCGCGGCACCATGCCATCGGCTCCATCAACTCGCCGATGCAGTGCATGATGAAGGGGGTGTGCGCCCAGTGTTTGTGCAAGCATGTCGACCCGAAGACCGGCGAGGAATATTTCGTGTATTCCTGCAACAATCAGGACCAGGAACTGGACCGCGTGGATTTCAAAAACCTGAGCGCGCGGCTGCGCCAGAACACCGTGCAGGAGAAAATCGCCGGCCTGTGGCTGGATTATCTGCTGGCCAAGCGTGCTCCCATGGGGATTTCCACATAAACCTTGAACCGCGCGGCGGTTCCGCCGGCAATTGCGAGGTTTGTGAAACAGTTGACAGTATGTTGCTGTTTCAGCTAAAAATTGGCATTATAATTACATCAGCCGTTTGCGAAATATATCGCCCGGCAAAAATAACAAACTGGTTCCGAACGAGAAGAAAGTTGCATAACACGGCGGGTGCATGAGCCGTGAGTACGAACTGGACGGGATGTAGCTACTTTTTTAGCGGGAGGAAAAATGGCTGACATAGGATTTGCCGCGTTCTACCTCGTGGCCATCGTCGTGCTGGTGCTGCACTTCAACGGCTGGCTCGAGGATCACAACATGGAATGGCTGCTGTACGTGCTGGCGCTGGCTTCGTTTGTCTATCCGGTGACGAGCTTCATCAAGCACTGACCCGCCGGGCGGCTGCGAAGTATTTCCGGACACCCGGTTTCATCCCCATTTCCCCTCATTTATCTGTGAGCCATCGCGGTCGCATATGCGCGATCACCTTGCCGCTGCCCCGCTTCAACTTCGACCATGAGTCGGGCAGCTCGAGCACCGTCACGGCCGATGTCGGCATGCCATTGTCATCCTCCGGCAAGCCCTCGCCGCCGCTCAAATAGATGGCCAGCTCCTCCATGCCGGGATTGTGGCCCACCAGCATGACCGGCGTCTTGCCGGGCGCGCACTTCGCCAGCACCGAGAGCAGGCCGCCCTGACTGGCGTTGTAGACGTCCTTCATCAATTCAACGCCCGCTTCCGGATAGCGCATCTCGGCCGCCGCCAGCGAGGCGGTTTGCCTGGCGCGCGCCGCCGGCGAACTGACGATGAGTTCCGGGCGGTAATCGTGCTCCACCAGCCAGCGCGCGATTGCCGGCACATCGCGTTCTCCGCGTGACGTCAGCGGCCGGTCGATGTCATGGCCCGAAGGCGAGTCCTTCTCGGCCTTGCCGTGACGCATGAGGATGAGCCGTCGCGGCACTTTATTTCACCCGCATGCCCGGCTCGGCGCCGTGGTCCGGGCTCAGGATGAAAATGCCCGGTCCCTCGCCCGAGGCGGCGAGCACCATGCCCTCGGAAACACCGAATTTCATCTTGCGCGGGGCAAGATTCGCGACGACGACCGTAAGGCGGCCCACCAGCGTGGCTGGATCATAGGCTGATTTGATGCCGGCAAACACGGTGCGGGTCCCGCCCTCGCCGAGGTCAACCGTGAGCTTGAGCAGCTTGTCGGCGCCATCGACATGCTCGGCATTCACAATCTTCGCGATCCGCAAGTCCACCTTGCTGAATTCGTCAATCGAGATGTGTTCAGCACCCTCTCCCCTGCCCTCTCCCGTCGAGGGAGAGGGAGTGGCTTGCGTAGCTACTTTTCCACTCTCTCCCGTCGAGGCAGAGGGAGTGGCTTGCGTGGCCGCCTTCGCCCCCTCTCCCCTCGCGGGAGAGGGTTGGGGTGAGGGGGATTTTCCGATCATGGCTTTCTGTGCCTCATGTTGCTGATGTTGTGCATGCCGCTGCTGCGAATGACTGTCCTTCGCCGGCGCCAGCGTCTCCTTGCTCGCCTCCACCATCGCCTTCACACCCTTTGCATCTACCCATGTTATCAAATGAATATAAGGAGAAATTTCATGTTCTGAGAGCCATTCCTTCACCTGTTGCCACTGCAATGGGGGTATTCGCAAAAACCCCTCGACAGCCTTTGCGACTGAAGGCAGAACCGGTTTCAAATAGATAGTAAGAACACGAAAAAGGTTTAGAGAAACTGAACATATGTCATGTAACCGGCCTTCAATCACGCCGGGACCAACCGACGGCAAACCAGACCGGTTCTTTGCAAGAGTCCAGGGTTTTTCATGATCAATATATCTGTTGGCAAGGTCTGCAAGCCGCATAATCTCGCGTATTGCCCTGCCGTATTCACGCGTTTCGTACAGCGACATCAACAATGCATGAGCCTCAACAAACTCCTTTCGGAGCCAACTTTCATCAAAGGGGGGATTTATATCTTTATCATGAGTGACTGTTAGTGTTGTGCCCCCAGTCACACTACCAGAATACTCGGCGTTCTTCTTCCACCTTGCGAAATCTAAGCCTCCAGGTATCCGAGGACTAAGTCTGTTATTAAATGACTCGCTAATAAATTTAGCGCTACGGGAGGCGATGTTGATGTATTTGCCGATCAAATCGCTGTTGACGCGGGCGACAAAGTCGCCGAGATTGAGATCGACGTCCTCCATCGTGCCGTTGAGCTTGGCGGCGTAGTAGTAGCGCAGATATTCCGGATTCTTGACATGATCGAGGTAGCTGCGCGCGGTGATGAAGGTGCCGCGCGACTTCGACATCTTCTCGCCGTTGACGGTGAGAAAGCCATGCGTGCATATTTTCGTCGGCGTGCGGTGGCCGGAGAAATGCAGCATCGCCGGCCAGAACAGGGCATGGAAATAAAGAATGTCCTTGCCGATGAAGTGAACGAGTTCCGTATCGGAACCGGGTTTCCAGAAATCATCGAACACTGGCGGCGCCATCTTCCCTTCCCCCCCTTTTGCAAAGGGGGGAAGCGTAGCGGGGGGATTTTTCGCGAGCCGGTCGCAGAGGTTCTTGAAGCTGCCCATGTAACCGATGGGCGCGTCCAGCCACACGTAAAAATACTTGCCCGGCGCGTCGGGGATTTCAAAACCGAAGTACGGCGCGTCGCGGGAGATGTCCCAGTCGTTCAGGCCCGCCGCGAACCACTCCTGCATCTTGTTGGCCGCCTCCTCCTGCAAAGCGCCGGAGCGCGTCCATTCCCTCAAGAATTTCTCGCAGTCGCCGAGCTTGAAAAAGTAATGCTCGGATTCCCTGCGCACGGGCGCCGCGCCTGAAATCGCCGAATAGGGATTCTTGAGATCAGTCGGTGAATACGTTGCGCCGCAGTTTTCGCAGGAATCGCCGTACTGCTCCTTCGCGCCGCACTTCGGACACTCGCCTTTGATATAACGATCCGGCAGGAACAGGTTCTTGACGGGGTCGAAGAACTGTTCGACCGTGCGCCTGGCGATCAGGCTGGGTGTGCGGTCGCGCAGCGCCTTGTAAATCCTTTCGGCATATTCCCGCGTTTCATCCGAATGGGTCTGGTGATAGTTGTCGAAACCGATCAAAAAACCACCAAGTTCGCCCTGCCTAGCCTTCCATTTGGCATGCGCATCAAATCCACCGAAAAAGTCTGCCGCGTGTTCCTGTAAAACTCGGGCGATGAGTTCCTCAGGCGTGATGCCGTCCGTGTCGGCGCGCAGCATGATCGGCGTGCCGTGGGTATCGTCGGCGCAAACGTAATACACCTCGTGGCCGCGCATCTTCTGGAAGCGCACCCAGATGTCGGTCTGGATATACTCGACCAGATGACCGAGGTGGATCGGCCCGTTGGCGTAGGGCAGCGCGCTAGTCACCAGGATGCGGCGTTTTGGGGATTCGGCCATGTTTCTGACGCATCATCAAAAAGCGCGCGTAAAGTACCATTCCCACCGCACCCTGTCACGATGGCCGGCCCCGGGAACCGGCGCTTTTGGTGTAAGATTCAACTACAGGCAAATCCGTGCAGCCCACCATGGCGGAGATCAGCAAAGCAGCAGTCGAACAGGCGCTCGCGTCCTTCATTGAACCGTACACCGGCAGGGACCTTGTCAGCACCAAGGCGTTGAAGGACCTGCGCGTTGACGGCGGCAGGGTGCGGCTTGAGATCGAACTCGGCTTCCCCACCCGGCGTTATGCGCCGCAACTCTCCGCCGCGCTGAAGGAAGCGCTGGCCACCCTTCCCGGCGCAGGCGATGTCCAGGTCAACATCAAATCACACATCGTCGCCCACGCGGTGCAGAAGGGTGTCACCACCCTGCCGAACGTCAAGAACATCATCGCCGTGGCCTCCGGCAAGGGCGGCGTGGGCAAATCCACGGTCGCGGTGAACCTCGCGCTGGCGTTGCAGGCCGAGGGCGCCACCGCCGCCATCCTCGACGCCGACATCTACGGCCCCAGCCAGCCACGCATGCTGGGCGCGCACGGCAAGCCGGAGTCGAGGGACGGCAGGAGCATGGAACCCAAGGTCAGTTACGGCGTGCAGTCGATCTCCATCGGCCACTTGATCGACGAGGAAACGCCCATGATCTGGCGCGGCCCGATGGTGACCGGCGCGCTGGAGCAGCTGCTGCGCGACACCCACTGGCGCGACGTCGATTATCTCGTCGTCGATCTGCCGCCGGGCACCGGCGACATTCAATTGACGCTGTGCCAGAAGATCCCGGTGAGCGGCGCGGTCATCGTCACCACGCCGCAGGATATCGCCCTCATCGACGCGCGCAAGGCGCTCAAGATGTTCGAAAAGGTGCAGGTGCCCGTACTCGGCATCGTCGAGAACATGAGCACCCACATCTGCCCGAAATGCGGCTTTGAAGAACACATCTTCGGCGAGGGCGGCGGCGGCCAGATGGCGAAACAGTACCATGTCGATCTGCTGGGCAGCCTGCCGCTCGACATCCGCATCCGCGAGGGCGTGGACAACGGCCGCCCCAGCGTGGCGATGGCACCCGATACGCCGGTGGCCCAGCAGTTTTACGAAATCGCGCGCAAGGTGGCGGCCAAAATCGCCCTGCGCGCCAGGGATTTCTCCGGCCGCTTCCCCAAGATTGTCATCCAAAACACATAACCGACATGTCCATAAAATCCGACAAGTGGATCCGCCGCATGGCGGAAAGCCACAGAATGATCGAGCCGTTCGAACCCGGCCAGGTGCGCGAGGTGAAGGGGGCGCGCATCGTGTCCTATGGCACCTCGAGCTACGGCTACGACATGCGCTGCGCAAACGAATTCAAGATCTTCACCAACATCAACACCACCATCGTCGATCCGAAAAACTTCGACTCCAACAGCTTCGTCGACCTGAAGGCGGAGGTGTGCATCATTCCGCCAAACTCCTTCGCGCTGGCGCGCACGGTGGAATACTTCCGCATCCCGCGCAACGTGCTGACCGTCTGCCTCGGGAAATCGACCTACGCGCGCTGCGGCATCATCGTCAACGTCACGCCTCTGGAACCGGAATGGGAGGGGCACGTCACGCTGGAGTTTTCCAACACCACGCCGCTGCCGGCGAAGATTTACGCCAACGAGGGGGTGGCGCAGGTCATTTTCATCGAGTCCGACGAACCCTGTGAAACGTCATACAAGGATCGTGGCGGCAAGTATCAGGGACAGCGCGGCGTCACCTTGCCCAAAACCTGACGCGGGCTATTTTTTACGGATGGTGAAGTAGAACTTGTCGTTGTCCCTGCGCTCCTCCACCAGGACGTTGCCGGACTGGGCGCAAAATCCGGCGAAATCCAGGCTCGATGCCGGATCCGTGGAAATGACGTGCAGCAGCTGGCCGCTGCTCATCGTGCTCAATGCCTTCTTGGTCTTGAGCACGGGCAACGGGCAGTTCAAACCCGTGGTGTCCAGTTCCACATCGTATTGCGGCATGCCGTCGAATCCCGGGATTTCCGTGGTCCGCCTCGCGGCGGGGCATGAATGGTACACTAAAATCATGTCCCGGCGCGCCGGTCTATGAAGCATCTGCCCATCTACTTTCATGTCGCCCGACGCCGCTGTCTCGTGGTCGGCGGCGGCGAGGTCGCGGCGCGGAAAATTGAATTGCTGATCCGGCGTGAAGCGCGTGTCACCGTGGTGGCGCCGGAGGTCTGCGCTTCAATCGCCGCTCGGCGGAACGAAAACAAGCTGCAACACGAGGCGCGGACTTTCCTGGACGGGGACCTGGTTGATGCCGATCTGGTCTTCGCCGCCACCGACGACCGCGCCCTCAACAGGCATGTCGCTGAACTGGCGCAGGCGCGGCGGCTGCCGGTGAACGTCGCCGATGATCCGGAGCTGTGCACGTTCATCATGCCGTCGATCATCGAGCGCGATCCGGTGCAGGTGGCGGTGTCCACCGGCGGCGCCTCGCCGGTACTGGCGCGACTGCTGCGCGCGCGGCTGGAGAGCTTCATCCCCGCCGCCTATGGCCGGCTGGCGGCGCTGATGGCGGCCTTTCGCGAGCGCGTGCGCAAGCGCCTGCCGGACATGACCCGCCGCCGGCGCTTCTGGGAGGACGTGCTGCATGGTCCCATCGCCGAAATGCTGTTCGCAGGGAGGGAGCAGGCGGCGTTGCAGGCGCTGGAACAGGTCATTGCCGATTCCTCCATGCATCCCCCCATGCACGGCGAGGTGTATCTGGTCGGCGGCGGACCCGGCGATCCGGATTTGCTCACCTTCCGCGCGCTGCGGTTGATGCAGCAGGCCGACGTGGTGATCTACGACCGGCTGGTGGCGCCGGAGATTGTGGCGCTGGTGCGCAGGGACGCTGAGCGGATTTACGTCGGCAAGGAACGCGATCAACACACTGTGCCGCAACCGGAAATCAACGCGCTGTTGGTGCAACTCGCCAAGGAAGGAAAACGCGTGCTGCGATTGAAGGGCGGCGATCCATTCATCTTTGGCCGCGGCGGCGAGGAAATCGAAACGCTCTCCGGCGAAGGCGTTCCATTTCAGGTCGTGCCGGGGATTACCGCCGCCGCCGGCTGCGCGAGTTATGCCGGCATTCCATTGACTCATCGCGATTACGCGCAATCCTGCGTCTTTGTCACCGGCCATCTCAAGAATGACAGGATGGATCTGAACTGGCCGGCGCTGGTGCAGCCGCAGCAGACGCTGGCGGTATACATGGGCGTGCATGGACTGGATGCGCTCTGCCGCGAACTGGTCACGCATGGGATGCGCGCCGACATGCCCGTGGCGCTGGTCGAACGCGGCACCCTGCCGCGCCAGCGCGTGCTCATCGGCACGCTGGAATCACTGCCGGCATTGGCGAAGAAAAGCGATGTCCAACCGCCGAGCATGGTCATCATCGGCGAAGTGGTGAAGCTGCACGAAAAACTGAAATGGTTCAGCGGGTAAAACTGGAGCTTGTCAATTAAAGAGCGCGTCGATCTTGGCGGCGCAGATGAAGTCGTTGTCGGACAGGCCCTTGATGGCGTGGGTGGAGTAGCGCACCCGGCAGCTGCCCCAGTGCACTTCGAGATCGGGATGATGATCCTCGTGGTGGGCGATCCAGGCCACTGCGTTCACGAATTCCATGGTCTCGTGGAAATTGCGGAAGGTGAATTCACGGCAGAGTTCGGTCGCCGATTCGTTCAACGTCCAGTCGGGGATCTGCTTCAGCAATGACAGGCATTGATCGCGCGGCAGCGGCTTGATGCCGCCCTCGCACGGCACGCATTTCTTTTGGGCAAGAGGACCGTCCGCCATTTGTTCTCACCATGCTCTTCTGCGTACAAATGTAACACAGCAGCCAGCCAAGGATCAGGACGGGAGAATTTTCAGGAGTCCAAAAGAAAATCGGGGCCGCTCATCGATAGGGGGAGGAGAAGTTGAGCGGCCCCGGGCACATCAAAACAAGTTAGGAGGATTGCATTTCTTGGTGAAAGTCTAGTGTAAGCCGCGGCGGATTGCCGTGATGGCAGTCACATAAAATAACATTGACCATTGCTACGTTCGTGACCGGCTCCGCAAATACGCGATATCGATTTCCCCCGCGTTCACCGCCCATCTGTCCCGGGCACCCGCAGCCGGCAGGAAGCAGAGGAAAAAATCTGTTTGGCATCAATTTGCTATGATGTTTACTTGACAGTCATTTGGCGGCCATTAGACTGCCGGGTTGCGGTGCACAAATCATCCACCATGAATGCGTAAACTCATAAACTTATGCGAGAAAACAATCAGTTAGCTCATCGTCGTCACAGCGTCGGTGTCAGAATCGGAACAGTACAGGTGGGTGGGGGCGCGCCGGTCGTGGTGCAATCCATGACCAATACCGACACCGCTGACGCCATCGCGACGGTAAAACAGGTGCAACAGCTGGCGCAGGCGGGCTCCGAGCTCGTGCGCGTGACCGTCAACACCGAGGAGGCGGCGGCGCAGGTCGGACGCATCCGCGACATGCTGGACGCGGTGGGCTGCCAGGTCCCGCTCATCGGCGACTTCCACTACAACGGCCATCTGCTGCTGACCAAATATCCCGATTGCGCGCGCGCGCTGGCGAAATACCGCATCAATCCCGGCAACGTCGGCTTCGGCAAGAAGAAGGACCGGCAGTTCGCCACCATGATCGAGACCGCCATCCAGTACGACAAGCCGATCCGCATCGGCGTGAACTGGGGCAGCCTCGATCAGGAGCTGGTGGTGAAAATGATGGATGACAACGCCAGGCTCGCCGAGCCGCGCGACGCCGCCGAGGTCACGCGCGAGGCGCTGGTGGTCTCGGCGTTGCAAAGCGCCGCCAGGGCCGAGGAGATCGGCCTGCCGCGCGACAAGATCATCCTGTCCTGCAAGGTCAGCGGCGTGCAGGACTTGATCGCCGTGTATTCCGATCTGGCCGCTCGTTGCGACTACGCGCTGCATCTCGGCCTGACCGAGGCCGGCATGGGCTCCAAGGGCATCGTCGCCTCCACCGCCGCGCTCGCGGTGCTGCTCCAGCAGGGCATCGGCGACACCATCCGGATTTCGCTCACGCCGGAGCCCGGCGGCGATCGCGCGCGCGAGGTCATCGTCGCGCAGGAGATTCTGCAGACCATGGGCCTGCGTGCGTTCACGCCGCTGGTCACCGCCTGCCCGGGCTGCGGCCGCACCACCAGCACCTTCTTCCAGGAGCTGGCCGACAGCATCCAGTCCTACGTCCGCGCGCAGATGCCGCTCTGGCGCGAACAGTACGACGGCGTGGAAACCTGACGCTGGCGGTGATGGGCTGCGTCGTCAACGGCCCCGGCGAGAGCAAGCACGCCAACATCGGCATTTCACTGCCCGGCACGGGCGAGGCGCCGGCGGCGCCCGTGTTCATCGACGGCCAGAAGACCGTGACCCTGCGCGGCGACAATATCGCGGCCGAGTTCCGGCAATTGATCGACGACTACGTGGCGCGCAAATACGTTCGCAAAACCCCGGCGGCGGACAAGGCCCGGCGCGCGCAAGCCGTCGGTTGAAGCACCGGCGGCCGGCGCCCGCTCGCTGACCGCACCCCTATCGGATGCGCGTTCACATCCTCGGAATCTGCGGCACCTTCATGGGCGGCATCGCCCTCCTGGCCCGCGAGCTGGGGCACGAGGTCGTCGGCACGGACGCGAACGTCTACCCGCCGATGAGTACGCTGCTGGAACGTAACGGCATCGCGCTGCATGCGGGCTATGATCCGGCCCACCTTGCACCCCATCCCGAAATCGTCATCATCGGCAACGCCCTGTCGCGCGGCAACCCGGCGGTTGAATACGTGCTCAACCGCGATCTGCCCTACACCTCCGGCCCGCAATGGCTGGCCGAACATCTGCTCCGCGGCCGGCACGTGCTGGCCGTCGCCGGCACGCACGGCAAGACCACCACCACCGGCATGCTGGCCTGGATACTGGAATATGCCGGCCTGAAACCGGGATTTCTCATCGGCGGCGTGGCGGAGAACTTCGGCACCTCGGCGCGGGTGGGAAGTGCCCCGTTTTTCGTGGTGGAGGCCGATGAATACGACACGGCGTTTTTCGACAAGCGATCGAAGTTCCTCCATTACCGGCCGCGCACCGCCGTCCTCAACAACCTGGAATACGATCATGCCGACATCTTTCCCGATCTCGCCGCCATTCAAACCCAGTTTCATCACCTGGTGCGCACGATACCGGGCGACGGTCTGATTATCACGCCGGACGACGACGCGGCGCTGGAAGAGGTCCTCAAACGCGGCTGCTGGAGCCGGCGTGAGCGCTTCGGTGATGGCGAGGTTGCGCAATGGCGGGCGCAGGCCCGCACCCCCGACTGCAGCGAATTCAGTGTGATTCACCAGGGCCGCCATGTCGGCGACGTGCGCTGGGATCTACCCGGCCGCCACAACGCCCGCAACGCGCTGGCGGCCATTGCCGCCGCGCGCCACGCGGGCGTTCGGCCTGCGGCGGCGGTCGCGGCGCTGGCGCAGTTCAAGAGCATCAAGCGGCGGCTGGAAAAGATCGCCGAAGCCGGCGGCGTCTCCCTCTACGACGATTTCGCCCACCATCCCACCGCCATCCGCGCCACGCTGGAGGCGCTGCGCTCGCGGGTGGGCCGGGCCCGCATCGTGGCCGTGCTGGAGCCGCGTTCCAACACCATGAGGCTCGGCGTGCATCGCGCCGATCTGGCGCCGGCGCTGGCTGACGCCGACGAGGTGATCATCCTGCAGCCGGCGAACTTGAGCTGGGATTTGCACGCCGCCACCGCCGCGCTGCACCGCCGCCGCATCCACGGCAGCGTCGAACAAATCGTGGACGACCTCATCCGGTGCGCCCGTCCCGGCGATCACGTGCTCATCATGAGCAACGGGGATTTCGGCGGACTGCACAACAAACTGGCAAGCGCGCTCGATCGCCGCGCCGTGCCTGCGCGCGGCGTCGTGATTTCCTGACCCCGCTCAACACACAGGCCGGCCAATTTCTGGCGGAAGACAATCCGGCCCCGGCACGAATCGATTGGTTTTCCGCCCCTGTTGATCTCTACAAAGCCCCCCGGCGGGGGCCGGCAAAAACAGTACACCGGCGGGGTCTACAACAACCGGGTATCCGGCTCGGGGATGACGCGGTTTTCGATGAAGCCGATTTTCTCGATCTCCACGCGCACGACGTCATCCACCTTGAGATAGCCGCGGGGGTTCATCCTGACGCCGACGCCGGCGCAGGTGCCGGTGGAGATGATGTCGCCCGGCTCCAGCGTGAACGCCGTCGACAGCACTTCGATCTGCTCCCAGATGCTGAAGATCATGTGCCGGGTGTTGGAGTGCTGCCGCTCGTGACCGTTGACGGTGGTGCGGAAATCGAGCACGTGCGGGTCGGGAATTTCATCCGGCGTGACGAGCCAGGGCCCGATGGGGCCGTGGGTGTCGAAGGATTTGCCGAGCGTGAAGGTCTCCGACTTCGCCTGCCAGTCGCGCACGGTGACATCGTTCACAATTAGATATCCTGCCACCACTTCCGGCGCCCGCTCTTTTGGCACGTGGCGGCAGCGGCGGCCGATGACGACACCGAGCTCTCCCTCGTAATCGAGCTTGTTCGACACCCTCGGCATGTGTATGGGATCGTAGGGCCCGTTGACGCAGGTGGACTGCTTGTTGAAGAACCTGGGGAACTCCGGCTTGGGCAGCGTGGTTTCGCTGATGTGCTCGGCGTAGTTGAGCGCAATGGCGAGGAATTTCGGCGGGCGGCGGACGGGCGCTTCCAGGTGCACGTCCGGGAGCGCCAGCGCGGGTTTGGCGCCCGCCGCCAGGGCGCGCAGGCGATCCATGGCCGGGGTGCCCGCCTCCAGCGCCTCCCGCAGGTCGGCGGGGATGTCTCCTTTCCCGGCCGTATCGATCACCCCACCGTCCGCCACGATGCCGATGCGGGTGCGTCCCTTCTGCGTGAACATCGCCAGTTTCACGAAAAAATCCTGTGGGGCTTGTGGGTTGCGTCTGTAACATTACGCCAGAATGAGGTTGTGTCTGGCAAGTCAAGTCCGCTTCCCGCGCCCCGATGGGGGCCTTGACAAAATTCCCGCTGCCATATTTGCACTGAAACGTCATTGAATCGTGCTGAACTATTTGAAGCGCAAGCGATTCTGTGCGATTTTAGGCTTCTTGGGGGAATCGAAATCAGGTCAAAAACCCTGTGAAACGGGTATTACTCGTTGTTATCGTCGCTCTGCTGGCCACCGCGCCCGTGGTCGATGCGCGCGACAGCAGCAGTCACAAGCGCGTCGTGCCCCGCTGGGATCTCTGCCCGTACGAGCCGGAACCCGAAGGCCGCCCGGAGAACCCGGATCTCGCGCCCGGCTTCCTGTCACTGGAGGCCGATGAAGGCGCCTTCAAGAAACACAGCGTCTCGACGTTGACCGGCGACGTGCAGATGATACGCGATGAAGAAGCGGCGCGCGCCAGCCGCGCGCTGTACAACGACGACAGGGAAACGCTGGACCTCTATGATCACGTGCGGCTGTGGAAGGATCAGATGTACTGGGAGGGCCAGCATGCGTTCGTCGACTGGTACAACAGGATCGGCCAGCTGGACGAGGGCAGCTACCGCCTGCTGGAATTGCGCGGGCGCGGCAAGGCCAAGCTCATCGAGACCAATCTCGACCGGAGGTTGTCCCAGCTGAAAGAGGCGACCTACACCACCTGCCCGGGCGACGTTCCGGATTGGAAGCTCACGGCCAAGAAAATCACGCTCGACCACGAGGAGGAGCGGGGCAGCGCCGTCGACACCGTGCTGCGCGTGCATGACTGGCCGGTGATGTACCTGCCCTACGCCAGCTTCCCCTTGAGCAAGAAACGGAAATCCGGCTTCCTGACGCCGTCCATCGGCACCAGCGGCGCCTCGGGCACCGCCATAAAAATCCCCTACTACTGGAACATCGCGCCGAACGCCGACGCCACGTTTACACCGCAAGTGCTGGCCAAGCGCGGCGCCTTGCTGGGCGGCGAGGTGCGTTACCTCTCGTCGACCAGCATGAGCAGCATCGACGCCGATTTCCTGCCGTACGACAGTGATCGAAACGGCGATGAGCGCCATCTGATCCACGTGCTGCACAACCAAACCCTGTTCAGCGGCCGCGGCGCGCTGTCCGTCGATTTCAGCGACGTTTCCGACCCGAATTACTTCGAGGATTTCGGCAACAGCCTGAGCATGGCCAGCACCACCTTCCTGCAGCGCACCGCCACCTTCTCCTATGGTGGCGGCTGGTGGAGCGTGAACGGCCTGCTCAACGGCTTTCAATCCGTGGATCCCACCCTGCCGGCCAGCAGCCGGCCCTACAGTGAGCTGCCCCAAGTCAACTTCTCCGCCGGCCGGGGGGGCAACCGCAGCCTCACCTACGGCCTCACCACCCAGGGCACCTATTTCACCCGCGAGAACAGCATCAATGGGGGGCGCATCAATTTCGAGCCGTATGTCAGCTATCCCATACAGAACGCCGGCGGGTTCGTCATCCCGCGGCTGGCGGTCGATCAGACTTACTATACGCTCAGCGGCAACACCGACAACCACATCAGCCGCACCGTTCCGGTATTCAGCCTGGACAATGGACTGTATTTCGAGAGAAATGTGACACTGGGACCGAAAACCTTCGTGCACACGCTGGAGCCGCGCCTGTTTTACCTCTATCGGCCCAAGGTGGGCCAGGATGACATCCCCGTCTTCGACAGCGGCCTGTACGACATTTCATTCGCCGAGCTGTTTTATACCAACCGCTTCAGCGGCTACGACCGGCTGGGTGATGAAAACTCCGTCACCGCGGCGCTCACCTCAAGGCTCCTGGACTCCCAGGACGGCAGCGAATGGCTGCGCGGGAGCATCGGCCAGGTTTACCATTTCACCGACCGCGTCGTGACCCTGCCGGGGGCGGCGAAACAGACGGATCCCGTCTCGGAGATCGTGGCTGAACTCTCCGGGCGACTGTCGAGCCACTGGACGGGGGGAGGCACCATACAGTGGGATCCGAATGACAATGTGTTCGACAAGGGCGCCGTCCGGGTGCGCTATCGCGGCGACTCCGATCAAATCCTGAACCTGGATTATCGCTTCGTCGACGCGTCGAGAAACGCCCTGACGACCGACATCAACCAGACCGACGTGTCGCTGCGCTGGCCGCTGGGCCGGCAGTGGAGCGTGCTCAGCCGGTGGAACTATTCGGTTCCCGACCGCAAGACGCTGGAAATCGTCGGCGGGGTGGAATATGAAAGTTGCTGCTGGGGCATCCGCGCCGTCGGCCGCCGCTTCCTGCGCACCGCCACCGGCAGCTACGACACCGGCGTCTTTTTCGAAGTCGAGCTGAAGGGGCTCGCCGGCACGGGCGGCCAGGCCCTCTCCCTGCTCCGCAAGGAGATTCCCGGCTACGTGAACACCTTCTAGTCCGGATGGTCTATACGCCTTAATCATGTTGTTCCAGTCCCCTGCTTTGACGCGCCGAACCTTCGTTCCGCGCCTTGCGCCTCTGATGACGGGTATCTTCGGCGCGGGCATGCTGATGTGTGCCGCCTTTTCGGCGCTGGTTGCGCCGATCCGGGCCGCCGAGCCGCTGGACGAAATCGTCGCGGTGGTGGACGACGAAGCTGTCATGCGCAGCGAACTCGACCACTACTCGGCTCGCATCATGCAACAACTGCAGAGCAAGGGCGCCGAACTGCCGCCGCCGGAGGTGATGGAGAGGCAGATCCTGGACCGCCTGATTGTCATGAAACTGCAATTGCAACTCGCCAAGCGAAGCGGCGTGACGGTCGACGACGAATCGCTGAATCGCGCCATCGAGAGCATCGCCGCGCAGAACAAAATGTCCATGTCGGATTTCCGCCAAACGCTGGAGAAGGAAGGCTATGATTTCGGGCGTTTCCGCGAGGACATACGCGATGAAATGACGATTTCACGCCTGAAGCAGCGCGAAGTCGACAACCGAATCACGGTGACCGAGCGTGAAGTGGACAATTATCTTGCCAACAAAGCAAAGCAAGGCGACAGCGGCGAAAGCGAATATCACCTTGCGCACATCCTGATCGCCACACCCGAAGGCGCCAGCCCGGAGCAGATCGCCACCGCCAAGGCCAGGGCGGAGAAAGTGCTGGCGGAATTGCGCGCGGGGGCGGACTTCGCCAAAACCGCCATTGCCGAGTCCGACGGCGCGCAGGCGCTCGATGGCGGCGATCTCGGCTGGCGCAAACCGGCGCAGATTCCCAATCTCCTGCTGGAGGCCGCCGCGCAATTGAAGCCGGGTGAGATCAGCGGATTATTGAGGGGTCCCAGCGGCTTTGCCATCATCAAGATGATCGAAATGCGCTCGACGAACGTTGTGCACATGGTCACCCAGACCCATGCCCGCCACATCCTCATCAAGCCGAGCGAGCTGGTGTCCAAAAGCGACGCCTTGCAGAAGCTCGCGCAATTGAAGGCCCGCATTCAGGGCGGCGATGACTTCGGCGAACTGGCGCGCTCGCATTCCGATGATCGCGGCACCGCTGCCAAGGGCGGCGATTTGGGCTGGGTCAACCCCGGCGATTTGGTGCCGGAATTCGAACAGGTCATGAATGGACTCAAGGAGGGCGAGATCAGCGATCCCTTTGAGACCCAATACGGCGTGCACATCGTCCAGGTCATCGCTCGCCGCCAGCATGACGACACCGAGGAGGCCAGGCGCGCGCAGGCCAGGAGGCCATCCTGCATCGCAAGATTGAAGAGGAAACCCAGGCGTGGATCCGCCGGCTGCGCGACGAGGCCTACATCGAATATCGCCTGACACCGGCAAGCCATCCATCCGGCTGATGGCGGCCACCCGCTCCTGACCACCTTCGCCATGCTGCCACGTCTTGCGGTGACTCCCGGTGAGCCGGCGGGGATCGGGCCCGATCTCGTCGTCTCCCTGGCACAACGCGACATCCTGCCCGCGGAGCTGGTGGCAGTCGCGGATCCGGCCCTGCTCCTGGCCCGCGCGCGACAGTTGCAATTGCCGCTGCATATCGAGGAATTCAATCCCTCGCAGCGGCGCATTGCCCGCCCGCCGGGACATTTGGCGGTGATGGCCGTGCGCTGCCCCTCCCCGGTGCGGTGCGGGCATCCGGATGCCGCCAACGCCGCCTACACGCTGGCCACGCTGGATCGCGCCTCCGACGGCTGCCTGGATGGCACCTTCGATGCCATGGTCACCGGCCCCGTGCACAAGGCCGTCATCAACGATGCCGGCTTCGCCTTCACCGGCCACACCGAATATCTGGCCGCCCGCTGCGGCGGTCTGCGGCCGGTGATGATGCTGGCCGCGCCCGGGCTGCGCGTGGCGCTGGCCACCACCCATCTGCCGCTCCAGCAGGTGAGCGCCCACATCAACCGCGCCGGCCTCACCGAAATCATCGAGATTCTGCATCGGGATTTGCAACGATGGTTCGGCATCGCCTCGCCGCGCCTGGGGATATGCGGCCTCAATCCACATGCCGGCGAAGACGGGCATTTCGGCCGTGAGGAAATCGAAATCATCACGCCGGTGCTGGAACTGCTGCGCCGGCGCGGATGGCGGCTCGACGGACCCCTGCCGGCCGACACCATTTTCACCCCTCCGCAGCGCGGCCGCTATGACGCGATTCTCGCCATGTATCACGATCAGGGCCTCGCCCCGCTCAAGGCGCTGGGGTTCGGTCAGGCGGTCAACGTCACGCTGGGCCTGCCGTTGCTGCGCACTTCGGTGGATCACGGCACCGCGCTGTCGCTTGCCGGCAGCGGCCGGGCCGGCGTTGGCAGCATGATCGCCGCCGTGGAGACGGCCGCGGCCCTGGCGCGCACACGCGACCGCGGCAATACCGTCCATGCGCCCTCCGCATCCACGTAAACGGTTCGGTCAGCATTTCCTGCACGACCCCGGCGTCATCCAGCGCCTGATCGAGACCATCCATCCCCTCCCCGGGCAGCACCTGGTGGAGATAGGCCCCGGACGCGGCGCCCTGACGCTGCCGCTGCTGCGCGCCGCCGGCCGGCTGGACGTCATCGAAATCGATCGCGACTTGATTCCATTGCTGGAACAAAAGGCGAAAGAACTGCCCGGGCTGCGCATCCATCAGGCGGATGCCCTCCATTTCGATTTCAAATCGCTGGCGCAAGCGGGCAAAAAGCTGCGCGTGGCGGGCAATCTGCCTTACAACATTTCCACGCCACTACTGTTTCATTTTTTTGAACAAATCGAGGTCATGCAGGATTTGACCTTGATGCTTCAACGCGAGGTGGCCGAACGCCTCGCGGCGCCGCCCGGCGGCAAGACTTATGGACGGCTGAGCGTGATGGCGCAGTGCCACGCGCGCGCGGAGATAATGTTCGACATCGGACCGGGCGCGTTTTCCCCGCCCCCGAGGGTGCGCTCAAGCGTCGTCAGGCTTGCTCCCCGTCCTGTTGCCGAGCGCCCCCCGGTACATGATTGGCCGCGATTTGAACGCTTGGTGGCCGCGGCTTTTTCAGCCCGGCGCAAGACACTGCGCAACGCCTTGCGCGCCTATCTCCGGACGGAGGACTTCCTTAAACTGGACATCGACCCGGGCCTGCGTCCGGAATGTCTCACGGCATGGGACTACGCCAGACTGTCAAACTTTGAGACTGCGAGAGGGAACAAAAGCTAAAGCAAAAATTTTATTTTCTTTCATGACTTGTCATCGCTAACTTATTGAATGAAACTCTGCTCTGCAATTTACCCACACTTTTTGTGAATAACTCTGTTGATTAGTTGCTGATCGCCGGGGATCTTGCGCATCAGAAATATAAAAGTCACAAAATGGTCACTTTGTGACCAAAATATCCAGCCTGTATTTTCAATGAGTTGCAGACATAATACTGGTGTTGGCGGTGATTCATCGTGAGCAGTTTCCAACGTTACCGCCAATCACCGTCATGTGCATAACAGGCGGGCGCAGTATGGAAAAATGTGACGACATCCGCATTTTCATGATTGCCGCAGTTCCTTGATTACCGCCGCGCTGTCGGGACGGATTCCGCGCCACAGGAAAAATGATTCCGCCGCCTGTTCCACCAGCATGCCGAGGCCGTCCACCGAACGCCTTGCCCCGGATCGCGTCCCCCATTGCATGAACACGGTCGGCTCATCGGCATACATCATGTCATAACATTCGCCGCCCGCTCGCAAGACGTCATCCGGCAACGGGGGCAGTTCACCGGCCAGGCTCGCCGCCGTGGCATTGATGATCAAATCGAAAGCCCGTCCGGCCAGGGCCTCCATCGGCAGGACCTCGATCAACCCCTTCTCAGCGACGGGCACCCGTTCCGCCAATCGTTGGGCCCTGGCCAGGGTGCGGTTGGTGATGGTCAGTCTGGCCGGCCGCTCGGCCAGAAGCGCCGGCAGGACACCCTGCGCTGCGCCACCGGCGCCCACCAGCAGCACTCTTCGCCGGACCACGGCCATGCCTTGATTCACGGTGAGATCGCGCACCAGGCCGATGCCGTCCGTGTTGTCTCCGCAAATGGTCCCCTCCTTTTCAAACCACAGTGTGTTGACGACGCCCGCCATGGCCGCCCTCCGGCTGCGCCAGGCACACAAATCATGCGCCTCCAACTTGAATGGCAGGGTGACGTTGAGGCCCTTGCCGCCCAGCCGCTGAAATTCGGCGACCGCGGCGGCAAAATCGCCGGGTTCAATCTCCTGGGCGAGGTAAGCCAGTGTCTGGCCGGTCTGCCTCGCGAACGCCTGGTGGATGCGCGGCGACTTGCTATGCGCCACCGGATAGCCGACCACTGCGTAGCAATCGATCCCCGCAGGTAACTGCCAGGGCGTGGTCATCGTCTAGCTGATGGGGGTTCCAGCGGGTTGATGCAAAACGTACCAGGCAATGCCGGCCGCCGGTTTTTGCATCGACCCGTCAGCCGCTGGTGGGACGGCTTTGCAGGCCGCCCTTCAAGACATAGGCGCGGAAGCCGCGCTCGGATAGCAGGAAGGCCGCCGCGGAGCTGCGCCGCCCGGTGTCGCAATAGACCAGGTACTCGCGGTTGGGATCGAGGCCTTCGGCCTTGAGCCGCAACATGAACAACGGAATGTTTATGCTGCCCTTGATGCCGTTGTTGGCGTGTTCGCTTTCCAGGCGCACGTCGAGCAGCATGGCGCCCGCCTTCAGCCGCCTTTCCCCCTCGGCCCAGTCCACCCAGTTCAGCATGGGTTCCTTGAGCAGGGCGTTGAAGTCCTCCTTGGACAGGCGCATCAGGACGCCGTCCGTCACCATGACCACGTTGGCGTTGCGCTTGTTCTCCGAAATCAAGGCCTCCTCGCCGAAGGCGTCGCCGGCCTTCAACTGCGCCAGCGTCAGTTCGGCGCCGGTCTTCGAAGGACGCGTGACCTTGGCCTTGCCCGTCTTGATGATGTAATAGTAATCCCCCTCGTCGCCCTGCTTGATCACCGCGTCGCCGGCCCGGACGGGCGTTTCCTGCATGCGCATGAACATCGCCTGGATGTTGGCCGGCGGCACTTGCAGGAAGGCCTGCGATTGCAGGATGCGCGTCATCCAGTCACCCTCGGCGCCGGCCTCCTCATCCTCCTTGTGCAACTCGTTGACCTCGATGCCGGAGAGCTGATCCCAAGTCAGCAGGATGTCGAGGAGATCGCTGTCGAAACGCGTGACCTTGCAGGGCGTCTTGGTAACGGCGGTGTGCTGTCGTGGCTGATGATGCGCCAGCGGATGCTTGGCCAGGTTGCTGCCGCCAATGACCGAGCTGGTCTGGCCCCTGTTGGACGTCAACACCACCTCGCCCTCGAGCAGATAGGTGGTTTTCCGATCCGTCTCGCCGATCTTGAACAACGTGCGTCCCGGAGGCAATTCCTCCACCACCGCCTTGCCCGCCAGTTCCTGGAAATTTTCGGCGTTCAACGCACTGGGGGGCACCAGCGTTTTGAGCAACGCCCTGTCGACCATTTTTTGCTCAGCCATGGATCCCTCGGTGTGCTATCCGTCTCTATTTATTGTTTTTCTTTCCAAAATTGGTATTTTATGCGCACATCGCCGGTTTGAACAGATTCCTGCTGAAAGGTTCGCCGCCGCGCGCCTTGAGATGCGCTGAACCATCGTTCACAATAGCCGCCACCCGCCCCAAAAATTCAACCGAGACGATGCCGGCGATGGAACCCCTATGTGCCCAAAAAGGCCCTTATCCCATGGACCTCGGTCCAGGAACATACTGGTGGTGCGCCTGCGGACGCTCACGTAACCAGCCTTTCTGCGATGGCTCCCACAAGGACACCGGATTCACCCCCGTGAAATTCGAACTCAAGGAAAAAGGCAAGGTATGGCTTTGCGGCTGCAAACGCACACATACACCCCCGCATTGCGACGGCACCCATAAAAGCCTCTGAAATTCCGCTGACTGAAATTACAGAATGTAACCGCGCTCGCCGTGTTCGGCGAGGTCGAGGCCTTCGGTCTCCTTGTCCGGGCTGACGCGCAGGCCGCCCATCCCTTGCAGCAGCTTGAGCAACACCAGCGTGCCCGCTGCGCACCATGTGGCGGTCGCCAGTACGCCGATCATCTGCGTCACCACTTGATCGCCCATCGTCGCTCCCGGACTGAAACCCAAGCCTCCCAGGCGCGGATCGGCAAAGATTCCGGTCAAAATCGTGCCGAGCGTTCCCCCGACGCCATGGACCGGGAAGACATCCAGTGAGTCGTCTATCTCGAGCGCGCGCTTGACGTGCTGGGTGGCGAGGAAACAGAGGGTGCCCGCCGTCAAACCGATGACCAGCGCGGCGCCCACGCCGACGAAGCCGGAGGCGGGGGTGATGGTCCCCAGACCCGCCACCATGCCGGTGACGATGCCAAGCGCGCTGGGTTTGCCGTACTTCAGCCATTCGCAGCACATCCAGGCCAGCGATCCGGCGGCGGCGGCGGTATGAGTCACCAGCATCGCCATGCCGGCGTTGCCGTTGGCGGCCAGGGCGCTGCCGGCGTTGAAACCGAACCATCCCACCCACAGCATGGAGGCGCCCGCGACCGTCAGCACCGTGTTGTGGGGAGGCATCTGGGTGGCCGGGAAACCGCGGCGGCGGCCGATGAACATCGCCGCCACCAGCGCCGCCACGCCGGCGTTCACGTGCACCACCGTCCTGCCGGCGAAATCGAGCAGCCCGCGCTGTTGCAGCCAGCCGCCGCCCCACACCCAGTGGCACACGGGGACATAAACCAGCAGGAGCCAAAGCGCGCTAAAGAGCAGGACGGCCGGAAACCTGGTGCGCTCGGCAAAGCCGCCGATAATCAACGCCGGGGTAATGATGGCGAATGTCATCTGGAACATCAGAAATACGGTCTCCGGGATGTTCCCGCTGATCGCATTAACGTCCACGCCGGACAGAAACCATTTGCCGCCGCCAATGTAGGCGTTCCATCCCCCGCCATTGCCGAAGGCCAGCCCATAGGCGCAAATGACCCAGAGCACGCTGACCGCGCAGGTGATGGCGAAGCACTGCATGAGGATGGACAGTGAATTTTTACCGCGCACCAGACCGCTGTAGAAGAGCGCCAGTCCCGGCAGCGTCATGAACAAGACCAGGCCCGTGGCCACCAGCATCCATGCCGTATGACCGCTATCCGGAGTTGGGGTGAGATCTGCGGCTTGCACCGCCGCCGGGCAAATCCACAAAGCGCCTGAACGGCGCCAAATGCTCAAAAACGTGCGCATGCACCATTATGGCGCATGCGGATTTCGCCGGCAATAACAACCGGCAATAACAAAAGGATCTGGGTCAGACCGCCTGGTCGCCGGTCTCCCCCGTGCGGATGCGGATCACCTGCTCCAGCGGCAGCACGAAAATCTTGCCATCGCCGATGGCGCCTGTATTGGCCGCGTTGCGGATGGCATCGGTGACGTCTTCCAGTCTGCCGTCGGGGATGGCCACTTCGATTTTGATTTTGGGCAGGAAATCGACGACATACTCGGCGCCGCGATAGAGTTCGGTGTGGCCCTTCTGCCGGCCAAAGCCCTTGACCTCCGTGGCGGTCATGCCCTGGACCCCGATCTCGGACAACGCCTCGCGAACATCGTCCAGTTTGAATGGTTTGATTATCGCTACCACCAGTTTCATTGGAGTCTCCCTAAAACCCGGCCGCTGTCATGGGCAATTTACCGTACCGATCGCCAACTATCCAGAGGAAGGGGGGTATTCGTTGCGGACTACGATGCGATCAAGCCCTCTTTACGGGCACTGCACCTGGAAAAAGAGGGGGCGGGCTGTCACCAGCCCGCCCCGCTTCCCCCATCCACTGTGAATCACGATGAGCTTGCCGATCAGTAGCTGTAGGCCTTTTCGCCATGGTCGGCAAGGTCCAGACCCATCTCCTGGTCTTCGTCGCTGGAGCGGATGCCGATCGTGAGCTTCAGCACCAGCAGAATTACGAAGGCGACAGTCCCGGACCAGACCAGCGTAATTCCGATGTCCCACAACTGGGAAATGATTTGTCCCATGGCATCGAAGTCGGCGACCTTGTTGGCCACGTAATCCCATACACCGGTGCCGCCGAACTTCGGATTCACGAAAGTGCCCGTGCCAAGCGAACCGATGATGCCGCCGATGCAGTGGACGCCGAAGGTATCCAGCGCGTCATCGTAGCCGAGCATGGCCTTGACCTTCGTCACCGCAAAGAAGCACGCAACACCGGCCACGGCGCAGGTCACGAACGCACCGAGGGGGCCGACGAAACCCGCCGCCGGCGTGATTGCCACCAGGCCGGCGACAATGCCGGAACAAATCCCAAGCAGACTGGGCTTGCCCTTCATCACCCATTCGGTCAGCGTCCAGGCGACACCCGCCGTTGCGGTGCCGAACAGGGTGTTAAAAAACGCCAGGCCCGCAGAACCACTGGCTTCCAGGGCGGAGCCGGCATTGAAGCCAAACCAGCCCATCCACAGCATGCCGGTGCCGATCGCGGTCATCATCAAACTATGCGGCGGCATCGCGATCTTGCCGTAGCCCTTGCGCTTGCCGAGCATGAGCGCCGCCACCAACGCCGCGATGCCGGAGTTGATGTGCACCACGGTGCCACCGGCAAAATCCAGCGCCCCCTTCTGGAAAATGAAACCCGCGTGGCTGTTGGCGATGTCCGCCGCCTTGGCGTCGGTATAGGCGTCCGGGCCGTCCCAGTACCACACCATGTGGGAGACCGGCAGGTAGGCGAATGTAAACCACAGGATGCTGAAAATAATCATCGCGGAGAACTTGAAGCGCTCCGCAAAACCACCGCAGATCAGGGCAACGGTGATGGCCGCAAAAGTCAATTGG
The DNA here is from genome assembly GCA_021324815.1 of Gammaproteobacteria bacterium. GTDB lineage: Bacteria > Pseudomonadota > Gammaproteobacteria > JAJPIJ01 > JAJPIJ01 > JAJPIJ01. Next base: position 28,459 of record JAJPIJ010000025.1, on the reverse strand, counting down.
AACATGCAATACACGAAATCAGGCAAATACTGTCCCTTGCTGAATGTCGCCGCCACCGCTGTCGTCGGATCATCACCGGCCATGAATAATTTATCGAACGACCCGAAGAAGGGGGTACTGCCGGCCGTAAAGGCGACGCTGTAGCCGTAGAACACCCACAGCACCGCAACCACGCAGAAGATTGCAAAACTCTGCATCACGGTGGACAAGGCGTTCTTGGTCCGCACCATGCCGGCGTAGAACAATGCCAGGCCCGGGACGGTCATCAGCAGCACGAATGCCGTGGAGGTCATCATCCACGAGACGTCACCCTTGTTACAGTCGAACCCCTTGTCACCGCATTTCGGGGGGCCCGCAGGCGCGGCAGCGGCAGCCGGCGCGGGTGCCTCCGCGGCGGGCGCAGCGGTTTCCGCGGCGGGCGCCGGCGCGGCTTCCGTGGTGGCCGCCGGCGCGGCTTCCGCCGGGGCTTCATCGGCCCGTGCCGCGCCGCTGACGGCCAGCATCAGACTCAACAAGAACGAAACGAGTAAGGCTCTCATGATGGACTCTCCTATAGGGCTTGCAGGCCGGTTTCACCGGTTCGGATGCGGATCACTTGATCCAGGTCGTAGACAAAAATCTTGCCGTCGCCGATCTTGCCGGTCTTGGTGGAGCTGACGATTGCTTCGATGACGGCGTCGAGATTTTTCTCGTCCACCGCCACCTCAACCTTGATCTTGGGCAGGAAATCGACGACATATTCGGCGCCGCGATAGAGTTCGGTGTGGCCCTTCTGCCGGCCGAATCCCTTGACCTCGGTCAGGGTGATTCCCTTGACGCCGATGGCCGTGAGTGCCTCGCGGACATCCTCCAACTTGAAAGGCTTGATGATTGCGGTGACCAATTTCATGGCGAATCTCCCTTGGGCTTGGGCTTAAGCGGGCGACCCGGGTCGGGTACGTGCCGCTTTATATTGACTGAACACCGCTTTAGCACGGCCCGTGCCATGTAAAATAATATTTTCAAATCAAAATGTTGCTTGTAAATTCCGGCAATCGAAGAAAGTAGATGCACCAATTTAAAGCGGGCTGAACACGATACGCACATTAGTGGTGCGCGAGGCGGCGGCTTTTTCCATCCAAGCCTTCGATGTTAGGCTGGACGGCAAAATCACTTTTCAACAAATCCCATGAACCGTCCCATGTTCGCAGATCGTCTTGAACCCCTCTTGCAGAGCCTGCTGGCTTTTTATCCCAACGCCGGCTCCCCCTTCCGCGAGGAGTTGAAAAAAAATGTCCGCACCTGGCTGTCCGCTGCGCTGGCGCGCATGGAGCTGGTGACGCGCGAAGAGTTCGACGTGCAGGCGGCGCTGCTTTCGCGCACGCGCCAGCGGCTGGAGGCCCTGGAGCGGCAGATTGCCGCTCTGGAGGCCGCGGGCGGCAAATGCGATCCGGGCACCAATCCCTGATCCATTCCGGGATTCCGGGATTTCGGGGCATCAATTCATGAGTGTGGCCATCATTCATACCCGTGCGCAGGAAGGCATCGCCGCGCCCGCCGTCACCGTCGAGGTGCATCTCTCCAACGGCCTGCCAAGCCTCAACATCGTCGGCCTGCCGGAAACGGCGGTGAAGGAAAGCAAGGATCGCGTCCGCAGCGCCATTTTGAACAGCCGCTTTGAGTTTCCCACGCGCCGCATCACCGTCAATCTGGCGCCGGCGGATCTGCCCAAGGAGGGCGGACGTTATGACCTGCCCATTGCGCTCGGCATCCTCGCGGCCTCAGGACAGGTTAGCCCGCACGCGCTCGGCCGGCATGAGTTCATCGGCGAGCTTGCGCTGACGGGGGAATTGCGTCCCGTTTCCGGCACGCTGCCGGTGGCCCTGGAGGCGCGAAAGACGGGCCGTTCACTGCTGCTGCCGGAGGCCAACGCCGATGAGGCCTCGCTGGCCGCGGGACTCACCGTCCTGCCCGCGCCGCATTTGCTGGCGGTCTGCGGCCATTTGAGCGGCGGCGCGCCGCTGGCCCCGTACAAAGCGGTCAATGGAGCAGCGGCGGATGCGATGGTGCCCGATCTGGCGGAGGTCAAGGGCCAGGCACAGGCCAAACGGGCGCTCGAGGTCGCCGCCGCCGGCGGCCACAATTTGCTCATGCTGGGTCCGCCCGGCACGGGCAAGACCATGCTGGCCGTGCGCCTGCCCGGGTTGCTGCCGCCGATGACCGAGGAGGAGGCGCTGGAAGCCGCCGCCATTGCTTCCGTGAGCCACCTTGGCTTCAAGGCGGCGCAGTGGAAACAACGCCCCTACCGCGGCCCGCACCACACCGCCTCCGCCGTGGCCCTGGTCGGCGGCGGCGGCGAGCCGCGTCCCGGCGAGATCTCGCTGGCGCATCACGGCGTGCTCTTCCTCGACGAATTCCCCGAATTCGATCGGCGCGTGCTGGAGGTGTTGCGCGAGCCGTTGGAAAGCGGGGTCATCACCATCTCGCGTGCCGCCCGACAGGCGAGCTTTCCGGCCAGGTTTCAGTTGATCGCGGCCATGAATCCCTGTCCCTGCGGCTATCTCGGTGACGCCAGCGGACGCTGTCGCTGCACGCCGGACCAAATCCACCGTTACCGCGGCCGTGTGTCGGGCCCGCTGCTCGATCGCATCGATCTGCAGGTCGAGGTGCCGAACGTCCCGCAGGACGCCCTGTTGCAACTCGACCCCGCCGCCGAAACCAGCGCCACGGTGCGCGGGCGCGTGTGCCGTGCCCGCGAGCGGCAGTTGGCGCGCGCCGGCAAGGCCAACGCCTGGCTCACGCCCAGGGAGGTGGAGCGCGACTGCGCCCTGGCCCCCGCCGAGCAGACCCTGCTGCAGAAGGCCGTCAGCCGCCTGCAACTTTCGGCCCGCGCCACTCACCGCGTGCTGAAACTCTCGCGCACCATTGCCGATCTCGCCGGGGATGCTAACATCAGCTCCGCACACTTGGGCGAGGCGCTGGCCTACCGGCAACTGGGCGCGGGATCGGCCTAGGACCGCGGAAACGAAAAGCCGACATGCCCAGACACAAGGCCTTGGTGATTCAACGATCATCCACCCCGGGAGAACGCCACATGCCGACCACCTTCTTTCGCGTCATCACCGTCATCATCGGCGCATTGATTGTTCTGTTCCTCGCCAATCCCCTCGTCATCGTCGGGCCGGGCGAGCGCGGCGTGCTGGTGCGCCTGGGAAAAGTCGAGGAGCCGGTGCTGGGGGAAGGCATACACTGGCGCATTCCGTTCGTGGATGGCGTCGTAAAAATGGACGTCAGCATCCAGAAAGAGCAGACCGAGGCCGACGCCTCCTCCAAGGACCTGCAGGACACCCACAGCACCATCGCCCTGAATTATCACATCGACCCGGAGCAGGCCCATCACGTCTACCAGTCGCTGCGCAAGGAGTACACCTGGCGCGTCATCGACCCCAATGTGCAGGAGGTGGTCAAGGCGGTGACGGCGCGCTACACGGCCGTGGAACTCATCACCCAGCGCGAAAAGGTTCGCGACGAGATTAAAAGCATCCTGCGCGATCGGCTGTCCCAGCATCACATCCTGGTCGATGATTTTGCCATCGTGAATTTCCGCTTCTCGCCGCAGTTCGCGCAGGCCATCGAGGCCAAGCAGACCGCCGAGCAGCTGGCGCTCAAGGCGCAGCGCGATCTCGAACGCATCAAGATCGAGGCCGAGCAGAAGATCGCCTCGGCGCAGGCGGAGGCCGAGTCGCTGCGGCTGCAGAAGGAGAACGTCACCGCCGAACTCGTGCAACTGCGGCAAATCGAGGCGCAAATGAAGGCCATCGACAAATGGGACGGACACCTGCCGCAGGTCACCGGCAACGCCTCGCCCTTCATCAACCTCGCCCCGGCCCGCCAGTAGGATGCCATGCCGCGCCCGCATGACATCCAGGTCTCCGTGCAGACCCGCTACGTCGAGGAACAGTCATCTCCGGAGGAGAATCACTACGTCTTCGCCTATACCATCACCATCCTGAACGCCGGCTCGGTGCGTTCCAAGCTGCTGACCCGCCACTGGATCATCACCGACGCCAACGGCCGGGTGCAGGAGGTGCGTGGCGAGGGCGTGGTCGGCGAGCAGCCCCATCTCGCGCCGGGCGAGGCGTTCCGGTACACCAGCGCCGCCGCCATCGAGACCCCCATCGGCAGCATGCAGGGCAGCTATCAAATGATCGGTGATGACGGCGTGCGCTTTGACGCGCCGATTGCGCCCTTCCGTCTCGCCGTCCCGCAGAGCTTTCATTGATGAAAGACCATGCCAGAAATCCCTCCCCGCCTCCCTTGGGGGAGGGGGTTGGGGGGATTTGTGTTGATGGCCACTGCGGTACTTTCCGTTCACCGATCACGTAGGCGGCGGTAAGAACGCAAGCATGGCGATCTATGCCATTGGCGATGTCCAGGGTTGCTTCGCCGAACTGCGTGAACTGCTGGATGTGCTGAAGTTCGATCCGGCGCGGGACCGGCTGTGGTTCACCGGCGATCTGGTCAATCGCGGCCCGGAGTCGCTCAACGCGCTGCGTTTCGTCCGCAATCTCGGCGACCGCGCCGTCACCGTGCTGGGCAACCATGATTTGCACCTGCTGGCCTGTGTCTTTGGCAAGCGGCGGCCGCACCGCAAGGACACGTTCGATGACGTGCTGCGTGCGCCGGATCGCGATGAATTGCTGGACTGGCTGCGGCGGCGGCCGCTCGTGCATCGGGACCCCGCGCTGGGCTGCACGCTCATCCACGCCGGCCTGCCGCCGCAGTGGGACATCGCGCAGGCGCAATTGCTCGCGCGCGAGGTGGAAAGCATGTTGCAATCATCGAAGATCGCAAAGTTCATGGAAGAAATGTATGGCAATGAACCGGCTCAATGGAGCGAGGGTCTGCGCGGCTGGGAGCGATTGCGATTCATCACCAACTGCCTGACGCGCATGCGTTACTGCGACAAAAATGGCCGTCTTGATCTGTCGGAGAAAAGCGCGCCGGGCCGGCAGAAAAAGGGGCTATTGCCGTGGTTCACCCTGCCCGGACGGCGCAGCGCGGAGGAGACGCTCATCTTCGGCCACTGGGCGACCTTGCGCCTAAACGGCATCGATTACCGCGTCCACAACGTCCACGGCATCGACACCGGCTGCGTCTGGGGCGGCGCGCTGACCGCCCTGTGCCTCGATGACGGCCGCGAAATCCAGGTGCGGAGCCACACCCACGCGGCAGGCACGATGGAGTAGGAGCAAGCGAACGGCTGGATCAAGCGCCTAGCCCTGACGTTCCAGGACGACGAAACTGCAGGACCGGGGATTTGCAGCGTCGGCGGGATGTTCCTCGCGGCTCACTTCACGCCACTGCGAGCGATCCCACGCCGGAAAAAACACATCACCCGGCACCTCCGCGTGCACCTCCGTCAGATAAATCCGCGAGGCCAATGGCAACGCCTCCCGGTACAGCGAGGCGCCGCCGATCACCATGATTTCTGTCGCCGCGGCGACGTGCATGCGCGCGGCGGCCAGTGACGGCAGCACGGTGCAGCCGGGCGCGGTGTAGGCGGGGTTCCGGCTGATGACGATGTTCTCGCGCCCCGGCAACACGCGGGCTATCGAATCGTGCGTCTTGCGGCCCATGACGATGGGCTTGCCCATGGTGATGCGCTTGAAATGCTTGAGGTCTGCCGGCAGATGCCAAGGAAGTCTGCCTCGGTAGCCAATGACACCCTGCGCGTTCATCGCCACAACAATGGACAATATGCTCATGCTGTATCCAGTCAACTAAGCAAGCTCAAAAAAAGGTCACTGTCATGCCGGCGAAGGCCGGCATCCAGTGAAAAATCATTTTCTTTACTGGGTTCCGGCATTCGCCGGAACGACCACTCACCCTAGACGGCTATGGGTGCTGATATTGCCGGATGTGGGTCGTATCCGCCGAGCTCGAAATCCTCGTAACGGAAGGCGAACAGATCCTTCACCGCCGGATTGAGATGCATGGTCGGCAGCGCGCGCGGCGTGCGCGTCAGCTGCAAATCCACCTGCTCCAGATGATTGAGATAAATGTGCACGTCGCCCAGCGTATGCACGAACTCACCGGGCTTGAGACCCGTGACCTGTGCCATCATCATGGTCAACAGTGCGTAGGAGGCGATGTTGAACGGCACGCCGAGGAACATGTCCGCGCTGCGCTGATAGAGCTGGCACGACAGGCGGCCGTTCGCGACGTAAAACTGAAACAGCGCGTGACACGTCGCCAGCGCCATCTTGTCGATCTCGCCCGGATTCCAGGCCGTCACGATGAGCCGCCGCGAGTCCGGATCGCGCTTGATGCGTTCGACCACGTCACTCAACTGATCGATGACGCGGCCGTCGGCGGCATGCCAGCGCCGCCATTGCGCGCCATAGACCGGCCCGAGGTCGCCGTTCTTGTCGGCCCATTCATCCCAGATGGTGACGCCGTGCTCCTGCAGCCAGCGGACGTTGGTGCCGCCGCGCAGGAACCACAGCAGTTCATAAATGATCGACTTCGTGTGCAGCTTCTTGGTGGTGAGCAACGGGAATCCCTTGGCGAGATCGAATCGCATCTGCGCCCCGAATACGGACAGCGTGCCGGTGCCGGTGCGATCACCCTTGCGCGCGCCGTGCGTGCGGATGTGGCGCAACAGATCGAGATAAACCTGCATAGGGATCAGGCGCGGCGATGCGCCGTCCACCACAGCCATGCGCCGAACAAGATCACCGGCAGCGACAGCAACTGGCCCATGGTGAGCCAGCCCCAGGCCAGGTAGCCGATCTGCGCGTCCGGCTGGCGCACGAATTCAACAAGAAAACGCAGCACGCCATAACCCAGCAAAAACAGCCCGGCCACCGCGCCGCGCGGGCGCGGCCTGCTGGAGTACCACCACAGAATCGTGAATAGCAGCACGCCCTCCAGGCTCGCTTCGTAGAGTTGCGAGGGATGGCGCGGAACGCCGCCGGCGTCGGGGTTGGGGAACACCACGCCCCAGGGCAGATCAGTGGGTGCGCCCCACAGCTCGCCGTTGATGAAATTGGCGATGCGGCCGAGGCACAGACCGATGGGGACCACCGGCGCGATGAAATCCGCCACCGCGCGGAAGCCCCTGCCTGTGCGCCGTCCAAAAATCACGAGCACCACCAGCGAGCCGGCCAGCCCGCCGTGGAAGGACATGCCGCCCTGCCACACCTTGAAGATATCCAGCGGATGCGCCAGATACACCGGCAGGTTGTAGAACAACACGTAGCCCAGCCGCCCGCCGAGAATGACGCCGAGCACGCTGTAGAACACCAGATCGCCCACCTGCTCCGCGTCCCAGCCGGAGCCGGGGCGGGCGGCGCGCCGGTTCATGAGCGCCCAGCCGGCGAGAAAGCCGGCGACATAGGCCAGCCCGTACCAGCGTATGGCGAGCGGCCCCAGGTGCACGGCGACGGGATCGATGTTGGGGAAGGCGAGCATGCGGATGGGACATTTTATCAGGTCATCGGCCCGCCATCGCGGTATGATGTATCGTGGTCAACCCATGGAAATCGCGCCATGATATCGCCCTCCAGACCCGTGGTACTCATCACCGGCGCCTCCAGCGGCATCGGTCTTGAATTGAGCCGACTGTTCGCCGCCGGCGGTTATGCGCTGGCGCTGGCCGCCCGCCGCACCGCGGAACTCAACCAGCTGGCGGAGGAACTCAAGGCCGCGCATGGCACGCGCGTGACCCTGTTCCCTCTCGACCTGGCGCAGCCGGGCGCCGCCCGCGATCTGTGGGATGAAACGGAAAAGGCGAATTTGCAGATCGAAGTGCTGGTCAACAACGCCGGCGTCGGCGTGGCCGGCGCCTTCATCGACACCGACCCGCTGGCGCTGGAGACCATGGTGCGGCTCAACATGGAGGCGCTCACCATGCTGACGCGCCACGCCCTGCCGGGCATGCGGCGGCGCGGCCGGGGGCGCATCCTCAACGTCGGCTCGGTGGTCGGCTACCAGCCCGGCGGCCCCGGCATGGCGGTGTACTACGCCACCAAGAGCTACGTGCTGTCGTTCTCGCGCGCGCTGACCTCCGAGCTGCGCGGCACCGGCATCACGGTCACGGCGCTCTGCCCCGGCACCACGCGCACCGAGTTCGCGGGCCGCGCCGGCCTGGAGGAGGGCCGGCTGTTCCGCTGGCTGCGGCCCATGGACGCCCGAACCGTTGCGCGCGCCGGCTATCGCGGCCTGCACGCCGGGCGCGCCATCGTCATCCCCGGCCTGTTCAACAAATTGCTGGCCATCGCCGGTGAACTGCCGCCGCGCCAGATCGCGCTTGCCGTCAACCGCATTTTGTTGTCATGACCGCCGCCGTCAAGGTCCCGCGCAACGCCCTCAAGGACGAGACCAGCCCGTATTTGTTGCAGCACGCCGGGAACCCTGTTTCCTGGTACCCCTGGGGCGAGGAGGCGCTCAAGCTCGCGCGCGAGACGGGCAAGCCCATCCTGCTGTCGGTGGGCTACTCGGCCTGCCATTGGTGCCACGTCATGGCGCACGAGTCCTTCGAGGACGAGGAGACCGCGGCGATCATGAACGAGCACTTTGTCAACATCAAGGTCGATCGCGAGGAGCGCCCCGACCTCGATAAAATCTACCAGACCGCGCAATACCTGCTGACGCGACGGTCGGGCGGCTGGCCGCTCACCATGTTCCTCACCCACGACGACCACGTGCCGTTCTTCGGCGGCACCTACTTCCCGCGCGAATCGCGCTGGGGCATGCCGGCGTTCAAGGACCTGCTGCTTCACATCGCCGCGGTGTACCGGGAGAAGCAGCCCGAACTGCGGAAACAGAACGAGGCGGTGCTGGAGGCCCTGCGCGGCGAGCTATCCGCGCCCGCCGACGAAGACCTTCCGCCGCCCTCCTCCGCGCCGCTGCTGGAGGCGCGGCGCGACATCGAAAGCGGTTTTGACGCCATCGACGGCGGCTTCGGTGCGGCGCCCAAGTTCCCGCACCCGCCCATGCTGGAGCGGTTGCTGCGCCACCATGCCGCGTCCGTGGCCGCCGGCCAGCCCGATGCGCCGGCCCTGCACATGGCGACATTCACGCTGCGCAAAATGGCGGAGGGTGGCATGTACGACCAGATCGGCGGCGGCTTCGCGCGCTACTCCGTCGACGCCCACTGGATGATCCCCCACTTCGAGAAGATGCTCTACGACAACGCGCAGTTGCTGGGGTTGTACGTGCAGGCCTGGCAAATCACGGGCGATCCGTTCTTCCGCCGGATCGCGATGGAAACCGCCGATTGGGTGATGCGCGACATGCAATCACCGGAAGGCGGCTATTACTCCTCACTCGACGCTGACTCGGAGGGACACGAAGGCAAGTTCTACGTCTGGACACGCGATGAGGTGCGCGCTTTGCTGACGGATGCCGAATATGCAGTCCTTGCCCCCCATTATGGCCTCTCGCACGCGCCTAATTTCGAAGGGCATTGGCATTTTCACGTCATCAAACCCCTTGAAGACGTCGCAGCCGCCGCGAAGATGGAAGTTGCTCAAGCGCGCGAATTGCTGGATTCCGCGCGCGCCAGGCTGCTCGCAGCGCGCAACAAGCGCGTCTGGCCCGGACGCGACGAGAAGATATTGACCTCGTGGAACGCGTTGATGATCAAAACGATGGCATTGGCGGGATTCCACCTTGACCGCCCGGATTATCTCGAAAGCAGCCAGCGGGCGCTGGATTTTCTGCGTTCGCGCATGTGGCGGGACAATCGCCTGCTTGCCACTTACAAGGACAGCCGCGCGCATCTCAATGCCTATCTGGATGACTATGCCTTCCTGATCGACGCGCTGTTGATGATGCTCTCCGTCCACTGGCGCAATGAAGACCTGATCTGGGCTGCAGCATTGGCTAATGTGCTGCTGGAACAGTTTGAGGATAAAGAGAAAGGCGGCTTCTACTTCACTGCACACGACCACGAACAGCTAATCCTGCGCAGCAAAACCTACGCCGACGAAGCACTGCCCGCCGGCAATGGCGTTGCCGCTGTGGTATTGGGCCGGCTGGGGCATCTGCTCGGGGATAACCATTATCTGGAAGCCGCCGAACGTACGTTGAAATCCTGCTGGCTCACGGTGCTGCAGTATCCATCTTCGCACTTGACCCTGCTCACGGTGCTGGAAGAATTGCTCAAACCGCCACAGACCATGGTATTGCGCGGCACCGGCGATGAACTCACCGACTGGCAACGCACTGCCATGCGTGGTTACTTCCCCCGTCGGCAGGTCTTCGCCATCCCCGCCGATGCTCAAAATCTGCCTTCGCTGCTGGCCGCGCGCGAACCCGCCAAAAGTGGCGCCGTGGCTTACGTCTGCGAAGGCACCCACTGCGAGATCCCAGTGCTTAGTTTGCCGAAGCTAAAAGAGCGATTAGGATAGTCGTCATGACAAATCCCCTAAAATCCCTATTTCTTCAAGAAGTGACCAAACGATTTTGTGCTCCACGAAAACTCGCAAATAGCCAGTCGTTGTACCAGCTTGGAGATGCCGACGCACGATTTTATTTTAGATATTCCAAAAGGCACCCAGGAAACCGGACATTTTTTGGTCTCCGCAAGATTGATCTTCAAGCGCTTGAGGGACAAGTAGGCATTTTGTGTTTCTTCTGGGACGGACAAAGCGATAAGATTTGGTATTGTCTCGAATGACGACAGAAGGGCGCTTTTTGTTCGCCAGCTCTCAAGGCCAACATTCAAAGCGAGTGGTCTAAGAGAGACATGCGCGTTCTTTGAGTATCGGAATGTTTATAGCTGGCATCGCAGGATACAAAAAGGAGGTTCCGAAAATGTACGACACCGATAATAACGGCATATGGGTAGCTGTACGAGTGCAGCGTGGTTTCGTATCTAACGTGAATGCCTTTGAAGACGAAAGAGCGGCTCGTAACCGAGCAGTTTCGTGGCGGCGTCGAATGAATCCTGATTATGATGAAATAGCAGTTTCGCATGTTCGGATGCGTGCCTGCGTACGCAATGGAACAATCAAGGACTTAAAAGAGAGAACTTGAGTTTATCTTGAATGTTGGAATGTGCGACGTTAAAGGCTGCGGTGGAATGACTCGCGGAAGCGGACGTCAAAATCCGAGCGTCGGAATTTGTGGTTCTGGGTGCCGGCGGATTCGATCTTGATGGCACTCTGCCGTAATCTGCCGTAAAATAAAACCATGGACTTAACTCTGGAATTCGAGCAGGAAGAAGATGGCCGCTGGCTGGCTGAGGTGCCTCAGCTGCCCGGTGTCATGGCCTATGGAGCCTCATCGGATGAAGCCCTTGTGAAGGTGGAAACCCTGGCGCTGCGCGTCATAGCAGAGCGTCTTGAACACGCCGAAAGTAAGCCTCAACCTATTCGTATCGTCCTCAGGGCGGCATGAGTCATTGGCCTTCTTCGAAGGCCAATCGTGTTCTTTCCGCCCTCCTTCGAATCGGCTGGCGAATCAAGCGTCAGTCCGGTTCTCATAAAACACTGGCTCGGCGAGGCCAGCCTGATTTTGTATTCGCGTTCCATGAACGGGAAGAAATCGGTCCGCGCATGCTTGCCCGTATCGCCAAACATACGGGATTGACGCCGGAGGATTTGTGATCGAGGGTCAAATCCCAGATGAATAAAAAACCGTTCATGCTTCGATACCTCAGCACGAACGGTATCTTGAGAGAATTCCAAATGCCGCCTTGGACGGCATGCGCAGCTACAAGCTGCGCTGGAAAGATTCACGGAAGCGGGCGTCGAAATCCGAGCGCTTGAATTTGTGGTTCTGGGTGCCGGCGGATTCGATCTTGATGGCGCCCATGAGCGCGGCGATGCGGCCGGTGGTTTCCCAGTCCAGCCCGTTCATCAGGCCGTAGATGAGACCCGCGCGGTAAGCATCGCCGCAGCCGGTGGGATCGACGAGCTGCCGCGCCTTGGCGATGGGGATGTCGTAGGTCTTCTCCTTGGTGTAGATCACGGAGCCTTTGGCGCCGCGCGTCACGATCAATGCCTGCACCTGCCGCGTGATCTGCTCGATGTTCAAACCCGTGCGTTCCTGCATCAACTGCCATTCGTAATCGTTCAGCGTCACCCAGGCGGCCTGCGCGATGAATTTTTTCAAATCATCGCCGTTGAACATCGGCATGCCCTGGCCCGGATCGAAGATGAAGGGGATGCCCGCAGCGGCGAACTGCGCGGCGTGTTCGATCATGCCGTCGCGGCCGTCGGGGGCGATGACGCCGATGGTCACGCCGTTCGCGGCGGAGACCTTGTTCATATGCGCGAAATTCATCGCGCCGGGATGGAAGGCGGTGATCTGGTTGTCGTCGAGATCGGTGGTGATGAACGCCTGCGCCGTCAGCAGGCCGGAAATCTCGGTCACGTGCCGGTCGGGGATTTGATTCTGCGCCAGCCACTGCCGGTAGGGCTGGAAGTCTTCGCCGACCGTGCCCATCGGCAGCGGGTCGCCGCCGAGCAGTTTCAGATTGTAGGCGATGTTGCCGGCGCAGCCGCCGAATTCGCGCCGCATGCGCGGCACCATGAAGGACACGTTCAGGATGTGGATCTTGTCCGGCAGGATATGGTTCTTGAAGCGATCCTCGAAGACCATGATGTTGTCATAGGCGAACGAACCGCAGATCAGCGCCGACATGAATGCTCCTTGGGTTTATTTTGTTGCCGTGTAGGACACGCGCCAGATTTTGCCGGCGCCGTCATCGGACACCAGCATGGATCCATCCGGCAGTTGCAGCAGACCGACCGGCCTGCCCCAGACTTCCTGCCGCTCCTCGCCCAGCATCCAGCCGGTCAGGAAATCCTCCGGACCGGCGATTGGTTTGCCGTCCTTGAACGGCACGAAAACCACGCGGTAGCCCGCGCGCCTGGCCCGGTTCCACGAGCCGTGCAGGGCGACGAAACAGCCGTTCCTGTATTTCACCGGGAACTGCGCGCCGGTATAGAACAGCAGGCCCATCGCGCCCGCATGGCCGCCCAAGAGCACGCTGGGATAGAGCGTCTTCGCCACCCGCTCCGGCGCCTCGCCCCTGCGGCGCGGGTCTTCGTGCGGTCCGATGTAGGCGTACGGCCAGCCGTAGAAGCCGCCCTGCCGGACGCGCGTGAGAAAATCCGGCGGCAGGTCGTCACCCAGCCCGTCGCGCTCGTGCGAGGTCGCCCAAAGCTCGCCGGTCACGGGGTTCCAGCCCAGCCCCATGGCGTTGCGTATGCCCGAGGCGTAAATCTCGTGCCCGCGGCCGCCGGGGTGATAGCGGTTGATCGCCGCGCGGATCGCGGGCTCGCCGGCATCCACGTTCGAACCGGAGCCGACGCTGACGTAGAGATATTCGTGCCTGGCGTCGAACAACAGCGTGCGCGTGATGTGACCGCCGTCCGTGCCCTCTAGCGAAATGACCTCCTCGCCCGGACCGACCGTCATGCCCTTGCTGTCGTAGGGGTAGCGTTTGACGGAGGTGGTCTCGGCGACATACAGCCAGCGGTCGTAGAAGGCGAGGCCATACGGATCGTCGAGATCATCGATCAACGTCTTGGTGCCACCGTCGCGGATGGCCATGACCGCACCGGCGCGCGTGGCGGACACCAGCACCTCCCCTCCCGGCCCCAGCAGCATGGCGCGCGGCCCGGGCAGGCCGGTGGCCCATTCCGCCACCTTGAACCCCGGCGGCAGCTTCAGCTCCGCGCCCGCCGGACGCTGGATGACGTATGGCGGATTGGCCACGGAGGGCGTGGCGAACGGCGGCGGCAATCCCTGCGCCGGCATGTTGACCGGCAGATCCCGCGTTTCGTCCGCGACGGCGGCGGCCAGTGACGTGCATGCGCCGAACAGCAGGACGCGCGCCCATTTGCGCACGGCGGATGCGGAGGAATGCATCAGGGAATCTCCACGCTCACGGCATCGCCGACCACCAAATCAAAGACTTGATCGGCGCGGCCCTCGTTGACGGCGATTTCGACGAGGCCGTTGGCGTTTTCGTACCAGAACCCCTCGCCCGGCGCGGCGTCCGCAAACGTCTTCAGCCGTCGCAGCGATTTGCCCATGACCTTCAACGTGGCATCGGGGGCCACATGGGCCGAACGCAGGCCGGTCATGGCGTTGCCGAAGCGGTCGATGTAGATGATCTCCGCCAGGTCATCCGGCCATTCCGGAAAGCGCAGGCCCGCCGCCCTCTCCATTTCCACGGCCTGTCCGGCGGCCAGCCTGGCGGCCACCGGCGCGTAGAGATCGCGGCCGTGGAAGCTGTGGGACATCCGCTCCGGCCGCCAGAGGATGCGGTGAACATCGGTGCTCTTCGCGCGCCGCCTGAGGATTTCGAACAGGCCGTTGTCCGGGCCGACGTATTTCCTGCCGTCGCAACACACCGCGCAGGGGTGATGCCAGCCGCTGCCGACCGCCGGGTCAACCACGCAGACAAACACACTGCCCTCGGGAAAGGCGGCGGCGTAGGCCGGGAGCAGGTAGGCCGCCGGCCGCGGGTTGTGCGCCGGCAGATCGGCAAACAGGTTGACGACGGGCTCCCGCGGGGCGATGGCGTGGATCCGCGCCTGCATCTGGCCGATGTAGGGGCCCTCCCAGCCGAAGTCGGTGAACAGGACTATCATTGCCGCAGTATACCCAATCAAACAAAAACCGGGCGCGAGGCCCGGTTTCTTGTCGCACAACTGCAAGGCGCGATCAGGCTTTTGCGGCGGGAGGTGGGACGGGGCGATCCACCAGCTCGACGATGGCCAGCGGCGCGCAGTCGCCGCGGCGGAAGCCGCGCTTCAGGATGCGCAGATAGCCGCCCGGGCGCCGGGCGTAGCGCGGCCCCAGCTCCTTGAAGAGTTTCGTCACCATCTCGCGATCGCGCAGGCGATCAAAGGCCAGCCGGCGATGCGCCAGGCTGTCCTTCTTGGCCAGGGTGATGAGCGGTTCGGCGGTGCGGCGCAGCTCTTTGGCCTTCGGCAGCGTCGTGGTGATGAGCTCGTGGCGGAACAACGACTGCGCCAGGCTGCGCAGCACGGCCTTGCGGGCGGAGCTGTCGCGGCTGAGCTGGCGGCCTATGTTGCGATGACGCATGCGGCTTTCCTCCGTTCAGTTGCGGCCGGCGATCAGGCGGAGGCCTTGGCGGCCAGCGACGCCGGTGGCCAGTTTTCCAGGCGCATGCCGAGCGACAGGCCGCGCGCGGCCAGCACCTCCTTGATCTCGGTCAGCGACTTCTTGCCGAGATTGGGGGTCTTGAGCAATTCCACCTCGGTGCGCTGGATGAGGTCGCCGATGTAATGGATGCTCTCGGCCTTGAGACAGTTGGCGGAGCGCACGGTCAGCTCCAGATCGTCGATCGGACGCAGCAGGATGGGATCGATCTCCGCCTCGGCGCGATGGGCGGCCTCGGGCTGCTCGGCGCCCTGCAGGTCCACGAACACGGATAACTGATCCCTGAGCAACTGGGCGGCCTGGCGCACCGCCGTCTCCGGATCGATGGCGCCGTTCGTCTCCACCGTCATGATCAGCTTGTCCAGATCGGTGCGCTGCTCGACGCGCGCGTTCTGCACCTCGTAGGCAACGCGCCGGATGGGGCTGAAGCTCGCGTCCAGCTTGAGGCGGCCGATGGTCTGGCCGGCCTCCTCCGGCAGGATGCGGGCGGTGACCGGCTCGTAGCCGCGGCCGCGCGCGACCTTCAACGTCATGTTCAGCTCGCCGGCCTCGGTCAGCGTGGCGATGTGCTGCTCCGGATTCACGATCTCGACGTCGTGATCGAGGGTGATGTCGCCGGCGGTGACCTTGCCCGGGCCCTTCTTGTTCAGGGTCAGCGTCGCCTCGCGCTTGGCGTGCATGCGGATGGCCAGGTTCTTCAGGTTCAACAGGATGTCGATGACGTCCTCCTGCACCCCGGGGATGGTGGTGTATTCATGCAGCACGCCGCTGATTTCCACCTCCACCACCGCGCTGCCCGGCAGCGAGGACAGCAGCACCCGGCGCAGGGCGTTGCCCAGCGTGTGGCCGAAGCCACGATCCAGCGGTTCGAGCGTGATCTTGGCGCAGCGCTCGTTCACCGGCTCGACCTCGACCAGACGGGGTTTCAGCAATTCGATTTCGGTTGCGCGCATCATGATTTCTCCTGCATTACCGGCCTGCCGCCACGCCGTGCCTTACTTCGAGTACAACGCCACCACCAGCGCCTCGTTGATGTCCGGCGGCAGATCGGCGCGATCGGGAACGTTCTTGAACACGCCCTCCATCTTGGCCGCGTCGACCTCGACCCACTCCGGCAGGCCGAGCTGCTCGGCGACGGTCAGCGCGTCCTGGATGCGGGCCTGCTTTTTGGCGTGCTCGCGGACGGCGATCACATCGCGGGGACGCACGCTGTAGGAGGGAATGTTCACAGTCTGGCCGTTCACGCTCACCGCCTTGTGGCGGACCAGCTGGCGGGCCTCGGCGCGGGTGGAGCCGAAGCCCATGCGGTACACCACGTTGTCCAGCCGGCACTCCAGCAGCTTGAACAGGTTTTCGCCCGTGGCGCCCCTGCGGCGCGCCGCCTCGGCGTAGTAATTGCGGAACTGGCGCTCCAGCACGCCGTACATGTAGCGCAGTTTCTGCTTCTCGCGCAGTTGCAGGGCGTAGTCCGAGGTGCGGCGCTGGCGGTTGTCGCCATGCTGGCCCGGCGGCTTGTCGAGCTGGCACTTCGACTCGAGCGAGCGCCCGCGCCCCTTCAGGTTCAAGTCGGCGCCGTGACTGCGGCTCTTCTTGCACTTCGGCCCGATGTATCTCGCCATGATTCCTCAGATTCCCGGTGGTATGAGCGTCAAACGCGGCGCCGTTTCGGCGGGCGGCAGCCGTTGTGCGGAATGGGCGTCACGTCGGTGATGTTCGTCACCTTGAAGCCCGAGGCGTTGAGCGCCCGCACCGCCGATTCGCGTCCCGGCCCCGGCCCCTTCACGTACACGTCCAGGCTCTGCACGCCGAGCTCCTTCAGCGCCGCCGCCACCTTCTCGGCGGCCACCTGGGCGGCGAACGGCGTGCTCTTGCGCGAACCGCGGAACCCGGCGCCACCCGCCGTCGCCCAGGCAATGACGTTGCCCTGGCGATCGGTGATGGTGATGATGGTGTTGTTGAAGGACGCGTGGATGTGCGCAATGCCGTCCACCACGGTCTTTCTGGCGCGCTTGCGGGCGCGCGGCGCGGTGGCGGGTGCCGCCGCCGCGGGCGCCGCTGGATTTGCAGGTGTCGATGTGTCAGCCATGTTTGAGATCGCTCAATCAGGTGGTGGCGGCCGGGGCGGCCAATTTTTTGATCGCCTTGCGCGGCCCCTTGCGGGTGCGCGCGTTGGTGCGGGTGCGCTGGCCGCGCACCGGCAGGCCGCGACGGTGGCGCAGGCCGCGGTAGCAGCCCAGATCCATGAGCCGCTTGATGTTCATCGAAATCTCGCGGCGCAGATCGCCCTCGACGGTGAATTTCGCCACCTCGGCGCGGATGGCGTCGAGCTGCGTCTCGTTCAGGTCCTTGACGCGGGTGGCGGGGTTCACGCCCGCCGCCTTGCAGATGTCGCGGGCGCGCGTCGGCCCGATGCCGTAGATGTACCGCAGGGCAATCTCCGCGTGCTTCTGCACCGGTATGTTTACACCCGCCACGCGCGCCATCAGTCCACCTCTCTCAATTTGGAAACAGCCCCCATCCCCTTGAAGGGGGCGGGGATTCTATGCGCTCGGGCGACGGGGATCAAGCGCATGCCTCAACCCTGCCGCTGCTTGTGTTTGGGGTTTTTGCAGATCACCCGCACCACCCGCTTGCGCACGATGACGCGGCAGTTCCGACACAGCGCCTTCACCGAAGCCCTGACTTTCATGGTTCCCCTCCGTTCGGCCGGCCTCAGCGCCGGATGCCCTTCAGATTGGCCTTCTTCAGCAGGCCGGAGTATTGGTGCGACAGCATATGGGCCTGCACCTGGGCCATGAAATCCATGACCACCACGACGATGATGAGCAGCGACGTGCCGCCGAAATAGAACGGCACGTGGAACTTCGAGATCAGGAGCTCGGGCAGCAGGCAGACCAGCGTGATGTAAATCGCGCCGGCGAGGGTGAGCCGCGTCATGACGCCGTCGACGTAATTGGCGGTCTGTTCGCCGGGACGGATGCCGGGGATGAAGGCGCCGGATTTCTTCAGATTCTCCGCCGTGTCCTTCGGGTTGAACACGATCGCCGTGTAGAAGAAACAGAAGAAGATGATGGCGATGGCGTACAGCAGCGCGTGCAGCGGCTGGCCGGGCGCGATGGTGTTGGAAATCGTCCGCAGCCAGTGCATGCTTTCGCTGGTGCCGAACCAGCTGCCGATCGTGGACGGGAACAGGATGATGCTGGAGGCGAAGATGGGCGGAATCACGCCGGACATGTTGATCTTGAGCGGCAGGTGGCTGGCCTGGCCGGCGTAGATGCGCTGCCCCATCTGGCGGCGGGCGTAATTCACCGTGATGCGGCGCTGGCCGCGCTCGATGAACACCACGATGCCCGTCACCACCACGGCCACGGCAAACAGCGCCACCACCATGATCGGGTTGATCTCCCGCGTGCCCGCCAGTTCCAGCGTGCTGATCACGGCGCGCGGCAGGCCGGCGACGATGCCGGCGAAGATGAGCATGGAGATGCCGTTGCCCACGCCGCGCTCGGTGATTTGCTCGCCCAGCCACATGAGGAACATCGTGCCCGTCACCAGCGAGGTGACGGCGATGATCTTGAACGAGACACCGGGATTCAGCACCAGTCCCTGGCCGCCGGCGCTCTGCCCCTCCAGCGCGATGGCGACGCCGAGGGCCTGGAACGCAGCCAGAAAAACCGTGCCATAGCGCGAATACTGCATCAGCTTGCGGCGGCCGCTCTCGCCCTCCTTTTTCAGCGACTCAAACGTCGGCACCACCATGGTCAGCAACTGCACGATGATCGAGGAGGAGATGTACGGCATGATCCCCAGCGCGCACACCGACAGGCGCTGCAGGGCGCCGCCGGAGAACATGTTGAACATGTCGAGGATAGTGCCGTGCTCGAACAACTGCTTCAGCGCGCTCGGATTGATGCCCGGCACCGGGATGTGCGTGGCGATGCGGAACACGATCAGCGCGCCGGCGAGAAACAGCAGCCGGTCGCGCAGCTCGGTGAGCCTGGCCAGGCTCGGCAGGCCGCCCGGCGTGTTGACTGTCGCCGCCTTTGCCATCGTGTCAGGCCTCAAGGCCGCCGCCGGCCTTCTCGATGGCCGCGCGCGCGCCCCTGGTGAGCGTCAGGCCCCTGACCGTGATCGCCTTCTTGAGCTCGCCGGAGAGTATGACCCTCACCCGTTCGATGCCCGGCCCGATCAATCCGGCCTCGCGCAGCGCCTTCAAATCAATCGGCCTGGCCTTCAGCCCGGCCAGATCGCCCAGACGCACCTCGGCCACCGTGTCCGCCGTCAGCGACTTGAAGCCGAACTTGGGCAGCCGGCGCTGCAGCGGCATCTGGCCGCCCTCGAAGCCCACCTTGTGGTAGCCGCCGGCACGGGCGTGCTGGCCCTTGTGCCCGAGGCCGCAGGTCTTGCCGATGCCGGAGCCGCCGCCGCGGCCGACGCGCAGGCGCTTGGTCCTGGCGCCCGGCGCGGGTTTGAGATCGTTCAAGCGCATGGCTTAACCCTCCACCGACAACAGATAGGCCACCTTGCCGATGAGGCCACGGATGGCCGGCGTGTCCTGCACTTCCACGGTGTGTCCGATGCGACGCAGGCCCAGGCCGCGCACACAGGCCTTGTGGGCGGCCAGGCACTTGTTGGTGCTGCGCACCAGCCGGACCTTGATTCGTTTCGCCTTGGCCATGACCCGTGTCACCCGATGATTTCTTCAAGCTTCTTGCCGCGCTTGGCGGCGAAGCGCGCCGGTTCGTTGATGCTGCGCAGGCCCTTCAGGGTGGCGCGCACCACGTTGATGGGATTCGAGTTGCCGATGCACTTGGCCAGCACGTCCTGCACGCCCGCCACCTCGAACACGGCGCGCATCGGGCCGCCGGCGCTGATGCCGGTGCCCTCCGAGGCCGGTTGCATGTAGACCTTGGCGGCGCCGTGCTTGCCCACGATGGCATAGGGCAGCGTGCGGCCGTTGAGCGCGATGGACTTCATGTCGCGGCGCGCGCTTTCCATGGCCTTGGAGATCGCGGCGGGCACCTCGCGCGCCTTGCCGCGGCCCAGGCCCACGCGGCCCTCGCCATCGCCCACCACCGTGAGCGCGGCGAAGCCGAAGATGCGGCCGCCCTTGACCACCTTGGCGACGCGGTTGACGGCGACCAGTTTCTCGCGCAAGCCGTCGGTGTTTTCAGGAGCGGATGTGGTTGCGTTGGTCATCAATGCTGTCCTAGGAAATCCGTCAAAACTCAAGACCGCCTTCGCGCGCGGCGTCGGCCAGGGCCTTGATCCTGCCGTGGTAACTGAACCCCGAGCGGTCAAAGGCCACGCGCTTGACCCCCTTGGCCCTGGCGCGGCTGGCCACCAATCTGCCCACTTCGACGGCGGCCCTGACGTTGCCGCCGTTTTTCACGTCCTTGCGAAGTTCCTTGTCGACGGTCGAGGCCGACACCACGACGTCATAGGTGCCCGGCGCGAAAATCTGGGCATAGATGTGGCGCGGCGTGCGGTGCACCGACAGACGGTGCACGCCCAGGGCCTTGATCCTGGCGCGCGTCTTGGTGGCGCGGCGCAGGCGGGCGGATTTTTTGGTCACGGACATGGCATGTTCGCTCGCTGTCTCTATTACGCCTTCTTGGTTTCCTTGCGCAGGATGACCTCGTTGGCATACTTCACGCCCTTACCCTTGTAGGGCTCGGGCGGCCGGTAGGCGCGGATCTTCGCCGCCACCTGGCCCACCTGCTGCTTGTTCACGCCCTTGACCACGATCTCGGTCTGGCTGGGCGTCTCGATGGTGATCCCCTCGGGAATCGAAAAGTTCACCGGATGGGAAAAGCCCAGGGTCAGGTTGAGTGTCCTGCCCTGGACCTGGGCGCGGTAGCCCACGCCGTTGATCTCCAGCTTGCGCTCGAAACCCGCGGACACGCCACGCACGATGTTGTTGAGCAGCGCCCTTGTGGTGCCGGCATGCCGGCTGGCCGTCCTGCCGCCGTCCTTGACGGCCACCTTGACGTTCTGGCCATCGCTGCTCACCTCGACACCGGCGGGCACGCGGTGGGTCATGGCACCCTTGGCGCCTTTTACGGCGACGTCGGCCCCGCTGATCTTGACCTCCACGCCCTTGGGGAGGGGAATGGGTTTCCTGGCCACTCGTGACATAAACAATCCCGATCCTCTCAAGACACGATACAAATCAATTCACCGCCCACGCCCTGGGCGCGGGCGGCGCGGTCGGTCATCAAACCGCGCGAAGTGGAAACGATGGCGATGCCGTAGCCGCCGACAACCTTGGGCAGTTCCGACTTGCCGCGATAGACGCGCAACCCCGGCCGGCTGACCCGCTTGATCATCTCAATGACGGGCCTGCCCTCGTAGTACTTGAGGGTGATGGTCAGCAGCGGCCTGCCGTCCAGGCTCTGCACCGTGCAATCGGAGATATACCCCTCCTCCTTGAGCAGCTTGGCGATGGCGAGTTTGCGCCTGGAGGAAGGCATGCTGACCTCCTGCTTGCGCAGGGCCTGCGCATTGCGGATGCGGGTCAGCATGTCGGCGATCGGATCTTGTTGGCTCATCGTAGCTTTTCTCTGCAATTCGCGATTCGGTGATCCCGCCTTTTCACCAGCTGGCCTTGACCAGGCCGGGCACGTCACCCCGCATGGCGGCCTTGCGCAGCTTGCTGCGCGACAGCCCGAACTTGCGGTAATAGCCGCGCGTGCGGCCGGTGATCCGGCAGCGATTGCGCACCCGCGAGGGGCTGGAGTCACGCGGCATTTTTTGCAACTTCAGGGCCGCGGCGGCGCGCTCCTCCTCGCTTAAGTGCAGGTCCCTGGCCCTGGCGCGCAATTCGCTGCGCTTGGCCGCAAGCTTCCTCGACAGTTTGATGCGGCGTTCCTCGCGCAGTTTCATGCACAACTTGGCCATGGCGGCAATCTCCCGGGTCTATTGATTCCGCAGCGGCAGATTGAATGCCGCGAGCAGCGCGCGCCCGTGCTCGTCCGTGCGTGCGTTGGTGGTAATGCAGATGTCCAGGCCCCGGATGGCGTCGATCTTGTCGAAATCGATCTCCGGGAAAATGATCTGCTCCTTGACGCCGAGGCTGTAGTTGCCGCGGCCGTCGAAGGCGCGCGGGCTCAAGCCGCGGAAATCGCGAATGCGGGGAATGGCCACGTTGATCAGCCGATCGAGAAACTCGTACATCCGGCCGCGGCGCAGGGTCACCTTGCAACCAATGGCGAGGTTCTCGCGGATTTTGAAGTTGGAGATGGCCTTGCGCGACTTCGTGATCACCGGCTTCTGGCCGGCGATCTTGGCCAGGTCCTCCACCGCGTGCTCGATGACCTTCTTGTCGGCCACCGCCTCGCCCACGCCCATGTTGAGCGTGACCTTGGTGATGCGCGGCACCTGGATGGGGTGCTTGAAACCAAACTGTTTCATCAGTTCGGGGACCACCTTGCGGTGGTAGTATTCTTGCAGTCGGGCGGTCATGTCAGTCCTGCCTTCAAACGTCTACGACTTCGCCGTTGGATTTGAAATACCGCACCTTGCGGCCGTCGGCCAGCACCCGGATGCCGACGCGATCCGGCTTCTTGGTCACGGGGTTGTAGAGGGCGACATTGGCAATCGCAATGGGCGCCTCCTTCTCCAGGATGCCCCCGGGCTGGTTCGCCTGCGGATTCGGGCGGGTGTGGCGCTTGATCATGTTGACGCCCTCCACCACCACGCGGCCGTCATCGAGCAGGCGCAGGATTTTGCCGCGCTGGCCGCGGCTGCGGCCCGTGCGCACGATGACTTCATCCCCTGTTCTCAGTTTCCTCATGGCGATCGGATCCATTTCCTTACAACACTTCCGGCGCCAGTGACACGATGCGCATGAACTGCTCGCCGCGCAACTCGCGCGTCACCGGCCCGAAGATGCGGGTGCCGATGGGTTGCAGCTGGTTGTCCAGCAGCACCGCGGCGTTGCCGTCGAAACGGATGATAGAGCCGTCGGGCCGGCGCACGCCCTTCTTGGTGCGCACCACCACCGCGTTGAACACGTCACCCTTCTTGACCTTGCTGTTCGGAATGGCCTCCTTGATCGACACCTTGATCAGGTCGCCGATGCCGGCATAGCGGGCCTTGGTGCCCTTCAGCACCTTGATGCAGAACAGGCGGCGCGCGCCGCTGTTGTCGGCGGCGTCCAGCACGGTGGTCATCTGTATCATGGTTCGTTCCTCATCATCCCCTGACGGCGGCTCAATCCTGCGGCGCGGCCCGTTCCACGATCTTCTGCAGGCGCCAGCGCTTGCGACGCGAGATCGGGCGGCACTCCTCGATCGCCACCACGTCACCCTCCTTGCAGCTGTTCTCGGCGTCATGCGCCAGGAACTTGCTCGACCGCTGGATGTACTTCTTGTACAGCGGATGCGTCACCACGCGCTCGACGCGCACGGTGATGGTCTTGTCCATCCTGGTGCTGACCACCCGGCCTATCATCACGCGGCGATTGACGGTCGTTTCGGTCACGGCTTGCCACCCTTGATTTTTTGCTCGTGCATGATGGTCTTGATGCGGGCGATATCGCGGCGCACCTGGCGCACCTGGCTGGGGCGCGCCACGGCCTGGCCCGTGCCCTGCTGCATGCGCAGGTTGAATTGTTCGCGCCGCAGTTCCATCAGCAGGGCGTTGAGTTCAGTCGTGGTCTTCTGGCGTAATTCCTGGGCGCGCATTTTAGAGCACCGTCCGTCTCATGAACGTCGTTTTCACCGGCAGCTTGGCCGCCGCCAGCCGGAACACCTCGCGCGCCTCGGTCTCGGTCAGCCCCTCCATCTCGTAGAGCACGCGGCCGGGCTGAACCTGGGCCACCCAGTATTCCACCGCGCCCTTGCCGTTGCCCATGCGCACTTCCAGCGGCTTCTTGGAGATCGGCTTGTCCGGGAAAACACGGATCCACACCTTGCCGCCGCGCTTCATTTCGTGCGTGATCACGCGCCGCGCCGCCTCGATCTGGCGGGAGGTCAGGCGCCCGCTGGAGGTGGCCTTGAGGCCGTATTCGCCGAAGCTGACCCGGCAGCCCTTGTGGGCGATGCCGGGATTGCGCATCTTCTGCTGCTTGCGGTACTTGGTTTGTTTGGGTTGCAACACGGTGAACTTCCCCCTTATTCCGCCGCTGCCGCCGGTTCGGCGCGTTCGACGGTTTCCGCCGCGGCGGCCTCATCGCCGGCCAGAACCTCGCCCTTGAAGATCCACACCTTGACGCCGATCACGCCATAGGTGGTCTTGGCCTCGGCGAAGCCGTAATCGATGTCGGCGCGCAGCGTGTGCAGCGGCACCCGGCCCTCGCGGTACCATTCAGTGCGCGCAATCTCGGCGCCGTTCAGCCGGCCGGCGACGGTAATCTTGATGCCCTGGGCACCCAGGCGCAGCGCGTTCTGCACCGCCCGCTTCATGGCGCGGCGGAACATGATGCGTTTCTCCAGCTGATGCGCCACGCTCTCCGCCACCAGGTAGGCGTCGAGCTCCGGCTTGCGGATCTCCTCGACGTTCAACGTCACCGGCACGCCCATCATGTCCGTCACCTTCTTGCGCAGCGCCTCGATATCCTCGCCCTTCTTGCCGATGACGATGCCCGGGCGCGCGGTGTGAATGACGATGCGGGCGTTGTGCGCCGGGCGCTCGATCTGAATGCGGCTGACCGAGGCCTGCGCCAGCTGCTTGCGCAGGAACTCGCGCACCTTGAGGTCGGTGTTCAGATAGTCGGCGTAATGCTTGGAGTCGGCGTACCACTTCGAGGTCCAGTCCTTGACGATGCCGAGACGAATGCCGATTGGATTGACTTTTTGTCCCATGAGCCGTCCGTCCTATTTTTTCTCGTCCAGCGCGATGAGCACGCGGCTGGTGCGCTTGAGGATGCGATCCGCCCGGCCGCGGGCGCGCGGGCGCAGCCGCTTCATCGACGGCCCCTGGTCCACGCAAATCGCGGCCACCTTGAGCACGTCGATGTCGGCGCCGTCGTTGTGCTCGGCGTTGGCCAGCGCCGATTCCAGCGCCTTCTTCACGATGCCGGCCGCCTTCTTGTTGCTGAACTTGAGCAAATTCATGGCCCGATCCACGGGCAGCCCGCGCACCTGATCGGCGACCAGTCGCAGCTTCTGCGCCGAGATGCGGGCGTTGCGGTACAGGGCGCGCGTCGCCATGGTCAGACCTCCACCTTCTTGCCGACGGCGGAATGGCTGCGGAAGATGCGCGTGGCCGCGAACTCGCCCAGCTTGTGGCCGACCATATTCTCGGTGATATACACCGGCACATGCTGCTTGCCGTTGTGCACGGCGATGGTGAATCCCACCATGTCGGGCACGATGAGCGAGCGCCGCGACCAGGTCTTGATCGGACGCTTGTCGTTGCCGGCCCGCGCCTTTTCCACCTTGGCGGCCAGGTGATGATCGATGAACGGACCCTTGCGGACTGAACGTGGCATGGCGGTTTCTGTCTGCCTGTTTATCTGTCGTTGCGGCGGCGGATGATCATGGCCGCCGTGCGCTTGTTCTTGCGGGTCTTGTAACCCTTGGTCGGCTGGCCGTGCGGGGTTACGGGATGGCGGCCGCCGGAGGTCTTACCCTCGCCGCCGCCATGGGGATGATCGACCGGGTTCATGGCCACGCCGCGCACCGTCGGACGGATGCCGCGCCAGCGCGTCGCGCCGGCCTTGCCGAGCGAACGCAGCGAATGCTCCATGTTGCCCACTTCGCCGATCGTGGCCCGGCAGTCGACCGGCACCATCCTGATCTCTCCGGAACGCAGGCGCAGCGTGGCATAGACGCCCTCGCGCGCCACCAGCTGCACGCCGGCCCCGGCGGAGCGGCCCAGCTGCGCGCCCTTGCCCGGCTTCATTTCGACACAATGCACCGTCGTGCCCACGGGGACGTTGCGCAACGGCAGGCTGTTGCCGGCCTGGATCGGCGCCGAGGCACCGGACATCAGCGTGTCCCCCGCCCGCACGCCCTTGGGCGCAATGATGTAGCGGCGTTCGCCGTCGGCGTAGAGCAGCAGCGCGATGTGCGCGCTGCGGTTGGGATCGTACTCCAGCCGCTCGACCTTCGCCGGCACGCCGTCCTTGTCGCGCTTGAAATCGATCAAACGGTAAAGCTGCTTGTGGCCGCCGCCGATGTGCCGCACCGTCTGGCGCCCGAAGTGGTTGCGGGCGCCGGTCTTGTTCTTGTGCACGACCAGTGAATATTCCGGCCCCCCCTTGTGCAATTCGGGCGTGACCAGCTTGACGACCGCGCGGCGTCCGGGGGAGGTGGGATTGACCTTGACCAGTGGCATCGCAGTGTCTCTTCAGTTACGGCGCCGCGCCGAATTCAATGTTGAAACCGGGCTTCAGGCGCACGTAGGCCTTCTTCACCCCGCCGCGCCGTCCGGGCCGGCCGCGGAAATACCTGACCTTGTCCGGATTGCGGCAAACCTGCACCGCCGCCACCCGCACCTTGAACATGAGTTCCACCGCCCGCTTGATGTCGGCCTTGGTGGAGCGCGGCTGCACGGCGAATACATAATGCGTGTCGGCCACGCGCGTGATCTTCTCCGAGACCAGCGGCCCCACCAGCACGTTGATCAGCTTTTCGGCGTTCATTTGAGACGCGCCTCCAGTTGCGCAAGCGCCGCCTGGGTGGCGATCACCTTGTCAAAATGAATGAGGCTCACCGGGTCCAGTTCGCGGGCCTCCAGGGCGTCGACGCCGGGAATATTGCGCACGGCCAGCGCCAGATTGCGGTCCATCTTGTCCGTCACCAGCAGCGCCGATTCCAGCTTCAAGGCGCGCAGCCGGCTGGCCAGGTTCCTGGTCTTGTGCGACTCCAGGGCCAGCGATTCCACGACCAGCAGGCGATCCTGGCGCACCAGCTCGGAGAGTATGGAGCGCATGGCCGCCCGGTAGGACTTGCGATTGACCTTCTGTTCGTAGTTCCGCGGCCGGGCGGCGAAGGCGCGGCCACCGTGGCGCCACAAAGGTCCACGCGTCGTGCCGGCGCGGGCGCGGCCGGTGCCCTTTTGTTTCCAGGGCTTGGAGTTGCCGCCGCTGACCTCGGCGCGGGTCTTCTGCCGCTTGGTGCCGGCACGGGCGCCGGCCATGTACGCCGTCACCACCTGATGGATCAGCGGTTCATTGTATTCCGCGGCGAACACGGCGTCGGTGACCGACAGGTTGCCCGTCTTCTTCTTGCCGGTATCGTAGAGGCTCAATTCCATGGCCTTATCTCCGCACCTTGGTGGTGGGACGGATCAGCACGTTGCCGCCGCGCGCGCCCGGCACGGCGCCGGTGATCATGATCAACTGCCGTTCCTTGTCCACCCCGGCGACCTCAAGGTTCATCGCGCTGCGGCGCGCGTTGCCGAGATGCCCGTACATGCGCTTGCCCTTGAACACACGGCCCGGCGTCTGGCGCTGGCCGGTGGATCCCGGCGTCCGGTGCGAGAGGGACGCACCGTGCGAGGCATCGAGCGAGGCGAAGTGGTGCCGCTTGATGGTGCCGGCGAAGCCCTTGCCGATCGTGGTGCCGGCCACGTCCACCTTCTGCCCGGCCTTGAACAATTCCACGGTCAGGGTCTGGCCGGCAGCCAGGTCCTTGCCCTCCCCCTCGGCCAGGCGCAGCTCGATGAAGCCCTCGCCCGCCTCGACCCCGGCCTTGGCCAGCACGCCGGCGGTGGGCTTGTTGACGCGGTTCTGCTTGCGCCGGCCATAGGTCACCTGCACGGCACAATAGCCGTCGTTGTCCACCGTCTTCACCTGGGTGATGCGGTTGGGCAGCACCTCGATCACGGTCACAGGCACGGCGGCGCCGCCATCGTTGAAGATGGTGGTCATTCCGCATTTTCGTCCGACGACTCCGAGGGGCATGGCTGCTTTCTCTAAAATATTCCCGGTCAATTCAACTTAATCTGCACGTCCACGCCGGCGGCCAGCTCCAGCTTCATCAGGGCATCCACCGTCTTGTCGGTGGGATTGACGATGTCCAGCAGCCGTTTGTGGGTGCGGATTTCATACTGGTCACGCGCGTCCTTGTCCGCATGCGGCGAGATCAGGATCGTGAACCGCTCCTTCTTGGTCGGCAGCGGGATCGGTCCCTTGACCTGGGCGCCGGTGCGCTTGGCCGTCTCGACGATCTCACGCGTCGACTGATCGATCAGCCGGTGATCGAAGGCCTTGAGCCGGATGCGGATGGTTTGCTGGTTCATGGGCGTGGTTTCGTCTGTTCCCGGCCGTTACTCGATGATCTTGGCCACCACGCCGGCGCCCACGGTGCGCCCGCCCTCGCGGATGGCAAACCTCAACCCCTCCTCCATCGCAATCGGGCTGATGAGCTTGACCACG
>JAJPIJ010000017.1 GCA_021324815.1 Gammaproteobacteria bacterium | reverse complement strand
TTGGCTCCAGGGCATGGGGCACCTCCTTGCGGTGCCCGTGAGTGTGGTACAACATGTCACCCATGTCCCCCGACTAAAGTGTTACCTATGTGTAGGGACCGTACCGAATGCCCAGCTCACCGCCAGCTCCAGCGCGCGGCGGGCGTAGAAGCACGCGGTTCGCGGGTCGGCGTGCACCGCCGCTTCGGCCTTCGACGCCGCCTCGAAAACGGCGGCCCATTCGCGCTGGAGGAAGGCGAACTGGCTCATGACTCGCCCACCGCACGCTGATCGTTGAACAGCGCGATGTATGGCGAATATCGAAAGCGGCGGTTGCGTGCATACCCGGTCATTTCGTGCAGGACACCAATCTCGACCAGCCGCGACACCATTGCATTCGCCGCCGCATACGTCGTTCCGGTCATTCTTTGCACGTCGTTGACGCTGACGATGGGGCGATCGAACAGTGATTCCAGCACCTTGTGCCCGTTGCCCGCCGCACGACCGAGTCTCTGGGTGATGGCACTACGATGTTGCTCGCGCAGTTGCAGGATGCGCCGTGCCGTGTCGGCGGCTTCCCCGGCCACTTCGGTCACGCCGCGCAGAAAGAATGCCAGCCACTCCTCCCACGCGCCGCGGTCGCGGACGGCCTGCAGGTGCTCGTAATACGCCTGCCGGTGCTGCTTGAAGTAGTGAGACAGGTACAGCACCGGCTTGTGGAGTACGCCGCGCTCGGTGAGCAGAAAGGTGATCAGCAGGCGGCCGACGCGTCCGTTGCCGTCGAGAAACGGGTGGATCGTCTCAAACTGCACGTGCGCCAAGGCGATCTTTACCAGCGGCGGCAGTTCGTCCTCGGCGTGAAGAAATTTCTCGAGGTCGACGAGCGCTTCGGGCACGGCATGATGTGGCGGCGGCACGAAGCTCGCGGTCGCCAGCGTGCATCCTGCGGGCCCGATCCAGTTCTGGCTGGTCCGCAGCTCGCCTGGCTGCAATTTCCCGCCGCGCACCCCGTGCATCAGCTCCGCATGGATCTCCTTGATCAGCCGTACCGAGACCGGCAGTTCCTCGAGCCTCGCCAAGCCGTGGTTCATGGCGCGCACGTAGTTCAGCACTTCGTCCACATCGCGCGGCAGAACCAGGTCGAAAAGCTGGGCTTCAGCCGCGAGCAGGTCCTGCAGCGAACTTTGCGTGCCCTCGATCTGGCTGGAGAGTACCGCCTCCTTGCGCACGTACATGAAGACGAATAGGTCGGGGTTCGGCAGCGTGAGCACCGAGCCGTCCAGCCGGCCGAGTGCGCGGTCCGCCTGCGAAAGCAGCTCGGCCAGCTTGCCGCCAAGCGCCAGCGGAGGAGCAGGCGGCAGCGGCGCAGGAATAAAGGCGCGGTAACCTGCCGGCTGGTTGACATAGCGGCCGGATCGAGTCGAAGCCGCAGCAGGGTCTGCCATACGATTCGCTCCCTTGCACGTACTACAAAACTACCGCCATATGATAGGCAGACTTTAGTATGGTGCCAAGTGTGCGGCCTTATTTTAGGTTCCGCTCACATCCTCAAATAAAGCAGATTGCTATTTGAGGATCGGGCCGCAGGGGATCGTCCTTGCAAATGTGGAGCGCCACTCCAAAAATGCACGGAAAAATCCACGTTCCGCAGCCAACTCCAACGCGCGGCGAGAACAGAAACACGCGACATGCGGATCGGCGTGCACGGCCGCCTCGGCCCTGGCCGCGGCCTCGAAGACGGCAGGCCATTCACGCTGCATGAAGGCGAACTGACTCATGCCTGCGTTCCGCTTATTGGCGAAGCCCCTTGGTTGCTGCCGGATTGCTTTGGGATTGCAACTTGCGATTCTTCGGTTGCAATTCCGCTGTCGTGTAGACGCTTATGGATCAAATGGTTACAAAGGGCTGGCGCTTTGCCAATTGCCGTTCTCATGACGATGCCCGCTCGTGGTTGCAATTGGCCGGACCATCCCCCGGGAACCAGCGCGCCGCCTTCGTCTTCCCGACACTATGGATCAAGCCCTGCGCGCGCAGTTCACGCAGCAGCACCTGAATCTGGCTTCGCGACAGCGCTGGCAGCACTTGGCGGAACTCCTCCATCTGCGCGCCGCTCGTTGCGTTGTCCCGGATGTGCTTCAGCAGCAGTTCTTTGTTCGTCGCCCGGTCCAGACCCTTCTTGCGGGTGTAATGGCCTTTGCGGCCCAGCGCGGCGTAAAGCCCGCGCGCCAGGATGTACCGGGTTCCCCGTCCCCGCCCTATCGACTCCACCGCGCCGGCGGCGATCAAACCCGGCAGACAAGCCTTGAGATGCTCCGGCACCGCTTGCTCGCGCTGCAGATAGTCGAGCGCGAGGAAGTCGTACGTCGAGAACGACTTGAGCCTCTCCTCGCCCAGCCGCTCGATGAAGCGCGCGAATGCCGGGCTGGCGACCGTTCCATACAGAGTCAGCCGCACCTCGTGCGCCGACGTGCCCGCGAAGCTGGGCAGCGCCTTGCCCTGCCGGATGGCGCTTTCGAACATGAGGTTCATGCCCTGGCCCGAGCGTTCGATCAGCCCGCACTTCGCCAGCGCCTCGGCCAGCCGCCGATTGCGCGGGTTCTGCTGGTCGAGGATGTTCTCCGGGGTGACGCCCGGTGGCAGGCCGCCGGGGCTCACCACTTCCAACCTTTGGGGATACTGTCGAACAAAAACCGAGCCGCCGAGCCGATAGTCCCGATGAGCCACGGCATTGAGCAGCGCTTCGCGCACCGACACCTCGTCGAAGGTGGGCAGTTCGACGCGGAACAACCCGTCCTGATAGCTCTGCCGGTCGTTGCGCAGATTGATCTTGTTCCAGATCGCGTCGTGCCAGAGGAAGAAGCCTTCCCGGTACTCCTCGCGGTCGGCCGCAGGGCCCGACGCCTCCGAGGACCGGTACTCGAACACGAGTTCCGCCTGCGCCAGCCGGCGCCCCAGCGCCGCGCGCGTGCCGAACAGGATCAGTGCCGCGTAGGTGATGCGCCCCTCCAGCAGTAGCTCGGCGTTGGCGAGCGTCTGCTCGTCGGTCCATCGCGCCTTGCGCTCGTCATGTGTCTTGACGGCCCACCGACCCCGAAACGCGGCGATCGCTTCCGGCGACAAGTCGCCGATGCCCGCGCCGGGACAGACCTCCGCCGAGAAATCGGGCCCCGTCTCGGCGAACATGGCCCGCAGTTCCACATCGCTGAGCGCGACTAGTCCGTCACCTGCACGCTTGAGATAGCGCCCGTCGATCTGCCAGGCCGTACCGGGAAGTCGCGCCGGCACATGAACGACCACCACCCGACCGTCGGACGTTGGCACCTCCTCCACCGCAACGCGATGCGCCAGCCGGTCGTGCAGACCGGCTTCCGTGCGCCCCGGCTCGGCGAACGCCGCTGTGCCGACGATTCGGCGCGGGCGCCGGTCGGTCACACCGAAAATGATCTTGCCGCCGCCCTCGTTGGCGAGGGCCACGCAGTACTCCACCAGTCTCTCGAAGTGAAAGTTCTGCTTCGCCTCCTTGAATTCGAGGTGGATGCCTTCGGGTTCGGCGAGCCACTGGTGGAGCTGTTCGGCGGTGGTCTGCATGAAATCCCATCAGTCGCCGCGATACACCGCGTCGCCAGCTAGCGCCGGCGTCACGCGACGGCCTCCAGATAGGGGCGCATGACGTTCGCCACCCGGCAGATCTTGGCGTAGCGCCACAGTTCATCCACGGTGGCCTTGCGTGCGCGATGCGCTTCGCGCAGCGCCTCCAGCGCGACGTCCAGGCCGATCTTGTTGCGGTACTTGAAGCAGTCGGCGACCGTCTTGGCGGCGTTGAACACCGGCACGCGGACCCCTTCGATCTCGATCCGCTCGATTCCTTCGGTGATCGACTTGCCGGACATCCGCACCACGCGCAGCCTGGGGGAGCCGATGCGCGGCGGGACCACGCCCGGGGGCAGCGCCAGCCAGACCTCGAACGGCGCCTGCGTACCGATCTCGTGCACGCGCAGCGCCGACAGCAGGCACACCACGCCCCGCGGCGCGCGCAGCGACACCTCGGCAAGCGTGCGCAGCGCGCTCGGCCGATGCTCCGGCAGCGAGAAGAGCCCGCGCCCTTGCCGCGCGAGCTTCCCGCTGCGCACCAGCCGCGTCAGCACCACCGTCGGCACACCCAGCGCCGCGACGTCGGCCGTGCGCAGCAGCGGCCGCTCGCGCGCGAGCTTCAGCACGGCCTGCTCCTGCGTTGGCGGGGGGTTGCGTTTCACGGTGGAAGCATGTTGTGAAACAACATTGAATGTCAACAAACAATGTCATTACACAACAGGAGCTAATGGGGCGCCATTCCCGATCCATCTCCTCGCCGTCTTGCGGCCGATGGGGACAACCAGTTCAGAATCTTTTCAATGGGGTCGGGAACCGTAAGATCGGCCTCGCAGGCGATTAGGCGCGCGCGGGTGGGCTTCCCCACGTTCGGGTACTTCTGACACAACTCGAGATACTTTGCCTCGCCCAGTGTCTTGCGCAGGTGGTCCTCGTAGTTCTTGGGCATGCGCCAGACACGCACGGATCCGTCATCCTTTCGGAATGCATCCAACTGCTCGTTGAATTTCCTCTCCTCATTGCCATCCTTGAAGTCAGAGGAGTCCTCGTCGTAAAGCACTCCAACCGGAATCCCGAACGATGCGGCAATACTAATGAATTCGGGGAGGTTCCGCTTGCCTCCAACCTCAACGATCGTCGCTCCTGCCCGATCGAGATCAAATCCGAGGCGGCTTGCGTACTCGGGTATCGCGAGTTTCTCTGTATCGCCTTCCACAAGCAGCAGTCGCGTTGCAAAGAACAACTCGTTACGCTCTGGGTCGAGCTCCTTAATTAACTTCTCCCGGCGTCTTGCGTCTGTTGGCAAGTCAGACCGCCTCACTTCCGTTCCGTCCGTTCCCTTCCGCACGAGCACGACGTCTTGGTAGTCGGGTACGGACACGAAATGCGGTGAGTGCGTCGTGTAGATGACTTGGTTCGTCTTCCCGATCTCCCTCAAGGTTCTGTAAAGCGATCTTTGCATTTGCGGATGCAGAAACATTTCGGGCTCTTCGATTAAAAGGATGGCACCTTGCTTTCGCCTCTCCTCGAAGGCTTGGAGAATCGCCATTACCAATGCGTTCTGAATGCCCTCACCCAGTTCCGTAGCGCTGATCGAAAACGAACCCTCTCTGATGCGTAGATCCAAGGACTTGTAGAAATCCATTGTGTCGAATGGTGCAAAAAAGAAGTCAAGCTTGTCGGTGTCCGTCGTTGGATCGAAGCCGAGTTGTCGAAGCACATTGTCCTTTATTGATTTTTCAAGCCTCTCGAAGGAATCGGTCCTCAGAAGCCTCATTGCGGCTTCCATAAGCTCGTTGAAGCGCTCGGCCCGAGGCACCTCGGCGTCGGTGCCGTCGGGCTGAAGGATCTTGACTGTCTGAGCGGGATTGTGGAGATCCCGGTCAATGTCCTCGAACAGTTGCCGCAGAAGCGAATAGCGAGCGCCGGGCAGATGCTCTTTCAGCGACCGATTGGTCCCGATGTATATGACAGGTATCTGCTCGCGAACCTCCGACGGAACATTGACGAGCGGCTCGTACTCGCGTTGCTGCCCTTTCCGCGGGGCTTTGACCAGTACCATCGGTAGCTTTCCGTTCGGGCCAAAGCACTTCTGTTCGAGTTGTCGCTGCCCCTTCTTCTCACCGACCTTGTAACGCGTGAATTCGAAGGACAGCGTGGAGATGTCTACGGGGTCGGCTTCTTTGAATTTCCGAAAGGCGAGTGGTGGCTCGAAGGACAGCGTGATCGACACGTCCCGTTCCGGGTCGCGCGCGTACACGTCGTCTTCTTCGAAGCTCGATACAGAAACCCAATCACGCCCGAGCACTCGCTGAATGGCGAGGAGGATGTTGCTCTTGCCTGCATTGTTCGGACCGACCAGCGCACAAAGCTGCGGCAACTCCATGTCGAGGTTTTGGATCGAACGGAAATTCGATATGACGAGCCGCGAGATCCTCATGGCTACAGCTCCCCTTGGAAGACGCGGTGCTGCAGAGACGCGAATGTGGCGTCCAACTTCGCAAGCGCTTCGCGCTGCGCGCCCTCGATAAACTCGGCGGCAGCGAGCCGCGCTACAAATTCGCGCTGCATCTCCACAGGCGGCAGCAGCAGGGGAAAACCTCGAAGCTGCGTCATGTTGATCGTGGCGATGCCGGTCGTTTGCTTTGCCGAGCGCATGAAGTACCTCTTCCCCCGTTGGCTTCCGATCAGCCATTCGAGGAAGAGCGGCTCAACGGCATCGGTTGTTAGCCGAACACGGAACACGTGGTTCTGATGAATACATTCCGGCAACTCATTGCCCCACAGGGTTCCACGACCCAGTTTGTCAGGATCGCCGCCCTCGGTGAGCAAGAGGTCGCCCTTGTGCAATCGGTAGCGTTCTATCTCTTTCTCAGTTGCCTCGATCGTCTTCACCGTCGAGAGGTTGAGCGCACGATCCTGGACATTGACGACAGCCAAATACGGCACAGGTCGCGTCGGTATCCCCTTGAGCTTTCGACCCTTGGTGATTCCCGAAACGATCTCAGAGACCTCGCCGAGAAGTGTGCCTTCGGGCCATCCCTTCGGATTCGTGGCGGGGTCGCCGAACATATCGAGGAAGATGGATTGGGTGAGGGTATCGAGCTGGGCGAGAGCGGCGCGGCGCTTGGCCCGCACCGCGTCCGCCTTGTCCAGGATCGCCGCAATCCGCCGCTGCTCGGGGAGGGGCGGGAGGGGAATCTTGAGGTTTGCGAGAAAATGTTCCGGCACCCGCCGCTGGCCCGCGCTGCCAGTCATCTTCCGCTCGCCGTCCTTCCGAACCCGCTCTTGCCTCAGGAAGTGGACAAGATAACGTGGGTCAAGCTCTTCGGCGCGCGGTCGTATAACGTGAAACTCGGTGGAACCGAAGCCAAAACGCCGCGTCGGCTTTGCGTGTGCGATCTTTCCGTTTTCAAAGCACGGCGTGATCTTCGCGACCAGCACATCCCCGAGGACAAACGGCGTGTAGCCCTTGCTCACCTCGCGAAACTGCCGAGTCTCAGTGTCGACAGCGTCTATCGCTTCGGCATCCACCGCTGACATCGGGAGGAACGAAACGAGTTCGTCGTCTGCGGGAACCGCACCAAGTGGCGGATTGAGAGCCGCCACATCCAGAAGACGGGCCACTGGTGCCGTTGCCGTCATCCCAGCATCCCCTCCAACTCCTTCATTCCGCGCTGAATCTCCTCCTCCAGCTTCCACAGTTCGGCCAGGATCTCCTTCGGCGGGCGGTGCTCGACCGCCTCGTGCACGACTTCCTTGTAGCGGTTGATCGAGAGGTCGTAGCCTTGTGCGGCGATGTCGGCCTTGGGCACGCAGAAGCTCTGCGCGGTGCGCGGGCGGTTCATTTCCCCCTCACCCCGGCCCTCTCCCGCGAGGGGAGAGGGAGCAAGACTGCGCCAGCGGGCGAGCACGTCGGGCAGGTTGTTCTTGGCGTGTTCTTCCGCTGTGAGCGGCGTCTTTGGCACCGGGCCGAGCTTGTCCTCGGGCAAGAGCGGCGTGCGCTTGTCGTCGAGGCTCCAGCCGTCGGCCTCGACGTCGTAGAACCACACGGAGTCGGTGCCGCCGGAGTTGGTCTTGGTGAAGACGAGGATCGCGGTGGAGACGCCCGCGTAGGGTTTGAACACACCGCCGGGCAGCGAGATCACGGCGTCGAGCTTCTGGTCCTCCACGAGGATCTTGCGCAGCGTCTTGTGCGCCGTGCTGGAACCGAACAGCACGCCATCGGGCACGATCACCGCCCCGCGGCCGCCGGGCTTGAGCAGCCGCAGGAAGAGCGCCAGGAACAGCAGCTCGGTCTTCTTGGTCTTGACGATCTGCAGGAGATCCCTGGCGGTGTTTTCGTAGTCGAGGCTGCCGGCGAAGGGTGGATTGGCGAGCACCAAGGTGTACTTCTCCTCCTCGCCGGCGTGGTCCTGCGCCAGCGAGTCGCGGTAGCGGATGTCCGGGTTCTCCACGCCGTGCAGCAGCATGTTCATGCTGCCGATGCGCAGCATGGTGTTGTCGAAGTCGAAGCCGTGGAACATGCGGTGGTGGAAGTGCTCGTTGAGCGTTCTGTCGTGCAGCAGGTTCGGGTGGCGGTCGCGCAGGTATTCGCCCGCCGCGACGAGAAAGCCCGCCGTGCCGCAGGCCGGATCGCAGATGACGTCCGTGGGCTGGGGCGCAGTCAGCTCGACCATGAGCCGGATGATGTGGCGCGGCGTGCGGAACTGGCCGTTCTGCCCGGCGGTGGCGATCTTGCCGAGCATGTATTCGTACACGTCGCCCTTGGTGTCGCGGTCCTCCATGGGGACGTGATCCAGCATGTCCACCACCTTGGCCAAGAGCGCCGGCGTCGGAATGGTGAAGCGCGCGTCCTTCATGTGGTGCGCGTAGGTCGAGTCGCCGTTGCCGAGCTGGCGGGCGAGGTCCGCACGCAGGTAGGGAAAGACGTGCTCGCCCACGACCGTGAACATCTCGCCCGGCGCGAAGTGCTTGAAGCGCGACCAGCGGTAGTCCTCGTAGGAGCGGCCCTTGGCGTCGTTGCCTTGCGGGAAGATCCGCCGCGCCATCGGCTTCTTCAGCCGGTTGGCCTTGTTTTCCTCCAGCGTGTGCAGGTCATCCAGGCGCCGGATGAACAGCAGGTAGGTGATCTGCTCGATCACTTCCAGCGGGTTCGAGATGCCGCCAGACCAGAACGCGTCCCAGATGCGGTCGATTTGGTTCTTGATTTCCCCCGTGATCATGTGCATAGCCCCCAATTTGGAGATCTATTTATTCGATACATTAACCGCTTCCCGCCGTGTGAGCGTTTGCAATTTCAGGCCATCACGTGTCGTTGTTAGGTTTTCCTCCCTCGCATGTTCTATCGCTCTTCATTATTAATGGCTATATAGGAGCGAACTTGTATTTGTAATGATTATGACGCAACCAAGAAGGGAACGCACATTGAACTGAGGCGGTAAAAAACGGTCTGCGGCAGTACTCAAAGAAATTGAAATAAGTCACAGTCGCGCGATGACTTCCGCCCATCACAAACACAGTCCGAAGATTACGCTGCGGCGGATTTTGCACTGTTTGGGGCCCGGCCTTATCGCCGGCGCCGTTGAAATCCCCCATCACCCCCTTTGATAAAGGGGGTTCCAGTCTTCACCGCGGTTTTCACCCTCTCCCAGGCCTCTCCCGTCAAGGGAGAGGGGATTGAATGACTTCGAGGGTAAAGTGGTCACTTGTTCTTTCCGATCCGGCCGCGCGCCTCCCGCAGCAGCTTTTCGGCTTGCTCAATGCAGGCCGATACGGAAGTATCGTCGATGTCCTCGCCCGTGTAGTCGGCGAGATTGCGCTTGCGGCGCAGGGTATCGAGCACGATCGTCCGATCCGCTTCGATCCCGAGTGTGAAGGGGAGCGTCTGGATCGTAGTCATGTGGTGCCCGGGCCGGTTCGTGTCCGGCCGGTAACCTTGCGCCATCAGCGCCGCCAGGCCGACCTGCGTGATGGCGCGGTAGGTCGCGTCGAACCGTGTCTCGGCGCTGATTGTCGTCGCACGGGCATCGGCAAGGCTGCGCCGCGCGGCGGCGAGGAGCCGCTCAATCTCCGCGGCGTCCGCCGGGCGCTCTTTAAGCTGCCCGATCTTCAGCAAGTTCGCCAAGCTCACGGGCGTCTCCTATGAGAAAGATTTTGGGCTCGCGCACGACCCTCGCCACGAAGCGATCGCGCGCCTTCAGCTTGGCGCGGAATGCCTCCGGCGCCATCACCACCGGGTTCACCTCCCGTCGCAGCCGTTCTCCCGCCGGAGCGAGCGCCGCCACCACACGGGCGAAGGACGCCGAACCGACCACCATCACGTCCACATCACTTATTTCGCGCTCCTTGCCCTGTGCCACGGAGCCGAACACGAAGGCGGCCCGCACCGTCCTGCCGAGCGGCTCTAAGGCCTCGCGCAGTACGTCCGCGAGGCCGGCCGTCTTGCGGAAAATCCCGGCCAGCTCTTCGAATACCGGGCAGGCGCGACTGGCCTGATAGCGGACCTGGTTTCCCGCCGAGCTGCGAGTCAGCAGCCCCGCTTTGGTGAGCGCCGTCACTTCGCGGTGCAGCGACCCCGCCGGTACGCCCGTCAGCCGCCCGATCTCGCGCGCGTAGAAACTCTGCTCTGGGCGCAAAAGCAGCAGCGATAGAATCCGCCGACGGTAAGCCCCGAACAGCAACTCGACGAGCCGCGACCGGTCTTTTGTCTTGCTTACTCTCATATTGAGAACAAGTGTAGCTAAATTGAGAACGGTGCGCCAGTGATGCCGATGTCTCGAGATACATACGCATGATGGCGATGTAGAAGCGAACCTGCGTTTATGATGATTATGGTGGAATCATGCGGAACATGCTTTGAACTGAGTCAGT
The DNA here is from genome assembly GCA_021324815.1 of Gammaproteobacteria bacterium. Lineage (GTDB taxonomy): Bacteria > Pseudomonadota > Gammaproteobacteria > JAJPIJ01 > JAJPIJ01 > JAJPIJ01. The sequence goes on along the minus strand of JAJPIJ010000017.1, from coordinate 5,558 downwards.
AAAAATATGGTCTGTCGTAATACTCAAAAAAAACATAAATAAGTTACAGTTGCCGCAATGACTTCTGTACACCACAAACACAGTCCGAAGATTACTCTGCGGCGGATTTTGTCCTGTTTGGGGCCCGGCTTCATTGCCGGCGCCTCATAGCGCGCCTATTCACCCTCTCCCCAGCCCTCTCCCCGCAAGGGAGAGGGGAAGTGTTTGTGTTCACCCTCTCCCCAGCCCTCTCCCCTTGAGGGAGAGGGGATTACAGTGAATGCCCGCCCGTCGGAGGGGGAGGGGGCATGGGGAGCCAGGGATATCAAGATTCCTCGTCGAGCCTGTCCTGTTTGGGGCAAGCTCGGGGAGGCTCTGAGCCGCGTCGAAGGACGCAGAATGACAGCCTGAAGCGGTCTTCTCTACTCAGGCAGCCTTCAGCACCTCGACTTCGCGGTCAAGCTTGCCGGCAATCGCGTCTTTTGCGATTTCAAGATCGTAATGCGACTGGAGATTCATCCAGAACTGCGCTTCCATGCCGAAGAACTTTCCGAGCCGCAGCGCGGTATCCGCAGTGATGGCGCGCTTGCCCTGGACAATCTCGTTGATGCGCCGTGGTGGCACGGCTATGCCCTTCGCGAGGCGGTATTGGCTGATGTTCATCGCCTTGAGGAAGTCCTCGGCGAGCACCACGCCGGGATGCACCGGATTAAATTTGCGTCTGGTCATGTCGTTCTCCTTCAGTGGTAGTCCGTGATCTCGACCTCATAGGCGTCGCCGTGTTTCCAGACAAAGCAAATGCGCCACTGGTCATTAATGCGAATGCTGTGCTGCCCGGCGCGATTGCGTTTTAAGGCCTCGAGCCGGTTGCCCGGTGGCAGGCGCAGGGTGTCGAGGCGCGTCGCCGCATGCAACTGCGCAAGCTTGCGCCAGGCCACCGGATGCAGAGTCGGCGGCAGCCGGCGCACGAACCCTCGGGCAAACACGCGGGCGGTGTCCTTGTCCGCAAAGGACTTGATCACGGGTGGATATTAACGTTACTCGTTATTACCGGCAAGCATACCCCTGCCGCGGGGTCAGTCGTCTTCCTGGGCGGCGGGCTTGTGGGCGGCGACGAGTTTTTGCTGGAGCTGCGGCGGCGCCGGGTCGTAGTGGCTGAATTCGAGGCTGTAGGAGCCGTGGCCTGCGGTGATTGATCTGAGCCGCGCGGGGAAGTGTTCGAGCTCCGAGAGCGGCGCCTGCGCCGAGATCTGCACCACGCCGGGGCGCGGGGAGTCGGAGCCCTTGATGTGGCCGCGATGGCCGGAGAGCTCGCCGGCGATGTCGCCCATGCGATCCTCGGGGGCGGTGATCTCGATGTTGACGATGGGCTCGAGCACGATCGGCCGCGCCTTGCCGAGCGCATCCAGAAACGCCTTGCGGCCGGCCTGCATGAAGGCGACGTCCTTGGAGTCGACCGGGTGGCTCTTGCCGTCGTGGACGATGACGCGCACGTCCTGGAGCGGGTAGCCGGCGAGGAAGCCGGTGTCGAGCACGCCGCGCACGCCCTTCTCGACCGAGGGGATGAACTGGCCCGGGATGGCGCCGCCCTTCACTTGATCGACGAACTCGAAGCCCGCGCCGCGCGCCAGCGGCTCGATGCGCAGGTACACCTCGCCGAACTGGCCGGCGCCGCCGGTCTGCTTTTTGTGGCGGCTGTGACCCTCGGCCTTCGCGGCGATGGTCTCGCGATAGGGAATCGAGGGCGGCTTGGTCTCGAGTTCAAGTTTGTATTGCGAGGACATCTTCTCGAACATCACCTTGAGGTGCATCTCGCCCAAGCCCCGCATCACGGTTTCGTTGGCGTGGGCGTTGTGCTCGATGCGGAAGCAGGGGTCCTCGGCGGACAGCTTGTGCAGCACGTCGGAGACTTTCTGCTCATCGCCGCGCTTCTTCGGCTGCACGGCCAGCCCGAACACCGAGGTCGGCAGTTGCAGCGGCCGCGCGTGCACGTTGGCGTCGGCGGGCGAGTCGTGCAGGATGTGGTTGAACTGGATGTCGTCGATCTTGGCGATGGCGCAGATGTCGCCGGGCAGCGCCTCGTGCAGCTCGGTCTGCTGCTTGCCGCGCAATGAGTAGAGGTGGCCGGGCTTGATGGGCTTTCTGTTCTCGCCGATGTAGAGCTGGGTGCCGGGCGTGATGCGGCCCTGGTGCACGCGGAACACCGCCAGCCGGCCGATGTAGGGATCGATCTCGATCTTGAAGACGTGCGCCAGCGCGTGCTTCGACGGATCGGGACTGGCCTGGATCTCCCGCGGCTCGCCGCCGTCCGCGGGCGTGCTCAAATAGACGGGCGGGTTGCCCTCGGTCGGGTTGGGCAGCAGCTTCACGATCACGTCGAGCAGCTCGGCCACCCCCGCGCCGGTCTTCGCCGAGGTGAACACCACCGGGATGAGGTGCCCCTCGCGCAGCGCGCGTTCGAGCGGTTCGTGCAGTTCCTCGGGCGCCACGTCGCCCTTGTCGAGATACGCCTCATGAATTTCTCGTCCACTTCCACGACCTGCTCGACGAGCCGCTGGTGCGCCTCCTTGACGGAGGAGAAATCGGTCTCGCCCGCGGGCGCGAAGAAGCAGTCCGACACCCTGGCGCGGTTCCCCGCCGGCAGGTTGAGCGGCAGGCATTCCCGGCCGTAGGCCGCCTGGATTTGCTCGAGCAGGGCTTCGAGGTTGACGTTCTCGGCGTCGATCTTGTTCACGATGACGAGCCGGTCGAGGCCGAGCTCCGCCGCCCACTGCATGAAGCGGCCGGTCATCATTTCGACACCGTTCTGTGCGTTGATGACGACGGCGGCGGTCTCGACCGCGGCGAGCGCGGGGATGGAATGGCCGGCGAAATCGGGATAGCCGGGGGCGTCGAGCAGGTGGATCCTGGTGTTCTGGGTGGTGAAGCTTGCGACGGCGAGTTTGAGGGAGTGGTGCTGCTGCTTTTCGAGGGGGGTGTAGTCGCAGACCGTTGTTCCCCGTTCTATGCTGCCCGGCGCGGGGAGGGCGCCCGCTTTGACGAGCAGCGCCTCCGCCAGCGTGGTTTTGCCGCTTCCGGCCTGACCGACGAGCGCGATCGTTCTTATGTTGTTGAGGGAGTGCTGTTCCACCGCCCCTTCGTCCTCCGCTGTCTGCTTTTATATCAGCAATCCGGCGGGCGGGGGAAGGGCGCCGGGCTGGATCGCGCCCCAACGGGAGGCGGGCCGGCGACGGAAATCATGGCGCGATCGGATTGAGGGCGGGGCCTCGATCCGTGGCGCTGGAAAAATTGAACTGATGCACTGCAAAAGTGGTCTCGGGTAATACTCAAAGAAATTGAAATAAGTTACAGTAACATGATGACTTCCGCCCACCACAAACACGGTCCAAAAATCACTCTGCGGCGGATTTTGTCCTCCTTGGGGCCGGGACTCATCACGGGCGCTGCGGACGATGATCCCTCCGGCATCGCCACTTATTCGATCGCCGGCGCGCAGTTCGGCTACAGCATGTTGTGGACGGCGTTCCTGACCTGGCCGTTGATGGCGGCGGTGCAGATGATGTGCGCGCGCATCGGCATGGTGACCGGCAGGGGGCTCGCCTTCGGGCTCAAGAAGAAATTTCCCCGCTGGCTGGTGGTCGCGGCGGCGCTGGCGTTGCTGGTGGCCAATACCATCAACATCGGCGCCGATCTCGCGGGCATGGCCGACGCCGTCGAAATGCTGAGCGGCACCTCGTCGCACATCTGGGTGGTGCTGTTCGCCGGCGGGATCAGCTGGGCCACGGTGCAGTGGCGGTATGTGCAGATTGCCAATACGCTGAAGTGGCTGGCGGTCTTTTTGTTCGCCTACGTGCTGTGCGCCTTCGTGGTCAGCCCGAACTGGCGCGCGATTGTGAAATCGACGCTGCTGCCGTCGCTGCCGCGATCGGCGGAAGAATGGCAGATGCTGGTGGCGATCCTCGGCACCACGATCAGCCCGTACCTGTTTTTCTGGCAGGCCTCGCAGGAGGTGGAGGAGGAGAAGGCCATCGGGCGGCGCACCCGCCGGCATCGTCGCGGCGCCACCGCCGAGGAGATACTGAACCGCAAGCTGGACGTCGGCGTCGGCACGTTCTTCTCCAACGTGGTGATGTTTTTCATCATGGTGACGACGGCGGCCACGCTGCACCGGCACGGCGTCCTGCACATCGAGACCTCGCGCGAGGCAGCCGCGGCGCTGCGGCCGATCGCGGGCGACGGCGCGGCGATCCTCTACACGATGGGGATCATCGGCGTGGGCCTGCTCGCCATCCCGACGCTGTCGGGATCGGCGGCCTACGCGCTGGCCGAGGTGTTCGGCTGGCGGCGGCAGGGGCTGGATGAGAAGGCGCACAAGGCGCGGGCGTTCTACGCGGTGGTGCTGCTGTCGACCGCGGCGGCCCTCGGCATGGACTTTTCGGACGTGAATCCGGTGCAGGCGCTGTACTGGACGGCGGTCATCAACGGCGTGCTGGCGCCGGTGCTGCTGTTCGGCATCCTTGCGGTCGCCATGGACCGGCACGTCATGGCCGGGCAGCCGAGTTCAAACCTCGGCCGCGCGGTGGTCGCCGTGACCGCGCTTTTGATGTCCGGCGCCGCCGTCGCGATGTTCGTCGTCTAACCAGGCGCGGATGAATTTTTCACCGGCACCGAGCCGGGTCTCCACTCACGCCCCGCCCATGTCAGCACTTCAGCAGCAGGGGCGGCTTCCAGTTCCGCGGGCGTCGTTTGGCCGAGGAAGCGCAGGGCGCGGCAGAGCAGGGCGCCGCCCTGCCGGCTGTCGATGGCGGCGGCGCCGTTCTGCTTGCTGAGCTTGCGGCCGTCGCTGCCGAGCGCGACCGGCAGGTGCAGATAGCGAGGCGTCGGCAGGCCGAGCAGACGTTGCAGGTAAATCTGCCGGGGCGTGGAATCCAGCAGGTCCGCGCCGCGCACGATGTCGGTGACGCCCTGCGCGGCGTCATCCACGACCACGGCGAGATGGTAGGCGATGACGCCGTCGGCGCGCCTCAGGATGGTGTCGCCGGCCTCGCGTTGCAAGTGCTGTTTGAATTCACCTTGCAGGGCGTCGGTGAAGGCCAGGGCCTCATTGGGCAGGCGCAGGCGCAGCGAGCGGCCGCGCCTGCCGGGCGGCAGGCCGCGCCGGCAGGTGCCGGGATAGGGTTTGTCGCCGACTTCGGCGCGCGTGCAGGCGCATTCGAACAGCCGCCCCTCCTTTTCAAGCCGTTCCAGCGCCGTCATGTACTGCTCGCGGCGGGTGCTTTGGTATATCACCCTGCCGTCCCAGTGCAGGCCGAGTGCATCGAGCACGCGCAAAATGGCATTCGCCGCGCCCGGGGAATTGCGCGGCGTATCGAGGTCTTCCATGCGCACGAGCCAATGGCCGCCGTGGGCGCGGGCGTCGAGGAAACTTCCGAGCGCGGCGATGAGCGAGCCGAAGTGCAGCGGCCCGGTCGGCGAGGGCGCGAAGCGCCCGGTGTATGAGCCGGCGCGAGACGACGCGGGGGTGATCTTGTTGCCGAGCGCGGCCAATAAAGCTGCTCCCTTCTCCTCGACGGGGGATG
>JAJPIJ010000002.1 GCA_021324815.1 Gammaproteobacteria bacterium | reverse complement strand
GCCAATCCGACCGGCCCCCTGCACGTGGGCCACGGCCGCAACGCCGCCTACGGCGACAGCCTTTGCAACATCCTGGCGGCGGCGGGTTATGAAGTCTCCCGCGAGTTCTACATCAACGACGCCGGCCGGCAGATGGACGTGCTCGCCGTCAGCGTGTGGGTGCGCTATCTCGAATTGCTCGGCCAGTCCGCCATTCGCTTCCCCCGGCGCGGCTATCCCGGCGCCTATGTCAGGGAGATGGCCGAAAAATATCGCGAGTTGAACGGCGACATACTTGGGCTTCGCGCTGATATGCAATTTCGAATGCCGGATGACCCGGAAATGCCGGAGCATGTGACCGATGCCGAAAGGGAATCGATAAAGAAACGACAGGAGCTCTACCTTGATGCCTTGATCAAGGTTTGCAAACAGAATCTCGGAGACGCCGCTTATGTCGATTTGCAGCGATTTGCCCGTGACACGCAGCTCAAGGACATCCGCGAAACGCTCGACGACTTCGGCGTGCATTTCGGCGGCGACGCCTGGTACTCCGAGCGCACGCTGGTCGAATCGGGGCTGGCGGAGAGGCGGCGCGCGGAACTGATTGCCTCCGGCCACACCTATGAAAAGGACGGCGCGCTGTGGTTTCGCACCACCGGGCACGGCGACGACAAGGACCGCGTGCTGGTCAAATCGGACGGCACGCCGACCTATTTCGGCAATGACCTGGCCTACCACGTGGACAAGCTGGATCGCGGCTATCCGCTGCTCATCGATGTGTGGGGTGCGGACCACCACGGACTGCTGGTGCGCATGCGCGCGGCGATTGAGTCGCTCACCGGCCGCAGGGACGCCCTTGAGGTGCTGCTGATTCAGTTCGTCACGCTGTCCTCCGGCCGCATGGGCAAGCGCAGCGGCAATTTTGTCACCCTGAGGGAGCTCATCAACGAGGCGGGACGGGACGCCACGCGCTTTTTTTACCTGATGCGCTCGCATGACCAGCATCTGGAGTTCGACATCGATCTGGCGCGCTCGCAGACCAGCGACAACCCGGTGTATTACATCCAGTACGCCCACGCCCGCATCTGCAGCGTGTTCCGGCAGTTGAAGGAGAAGGGCCTGACCTGGGACCCGGTGCGCGGCAACGCCCATCTGCACCAGCTGACCGAACCGCACGAGCGCCGGCTGCTGGGCGCGCTGTCGCGCTATCCCGAGGTGGTGGAATCGGCGGCGCAGTTGCGCGAACCACACCAGCTCGCGCATTATTTGACGGACTTGGCCAATCAGTTCCACGCCTATTACAACGCGCACAAATTCCTGGGGGCGGGTGAGACGCTGCGCGAGGCCCGGCTCAACGTCTGCGCCGCGACCCGCCAGGTGGTGAGGAACGGCCTGGCGCTGCTGGGGGTGTCGGCCCCGGAGGTCATGTAGAACCCATGGCCCGCGATTACAAGCGCGTCACATCACGCAAGAACAAGCCGGCGGCCACGCCGGCCTGGCTTGCCTTCACGTCGGGCCTGGGATTGGGGCTTCTGTTCGCGTTGTTCGTCTTCCTGCACCGCCCGGCGCCCGCGCCTGTCCCCGCCGCCGGCGTGTCCGCGCCGAGCCGCCAGGTCCCGGACGGGAACCGCCCGGCGCCCGCGCCGCCGGCGGCCACGGCGGCGACGCCTGCGAAGCCCCGGTTTGATTTTTACACCATCCTGCCCGAGATGGAGGTCAAGGTGCCGGACTGGCAGCTGGGCAACACCGGCAAGGGCAGCCAGACCGCCGCGCTGGCGCCGGGCGCCTACGTGCTGCAGGTCGGCTCATACCAGCGCTTTGAGGAAGCCGACAGGGCCAAGGCCAGCCTGGCGCTGCACGGCATCAGCGCCGACATTCAGCGCGTGATCGTCAACGGCGGCGACACCTGGTATCGGGTGCGCATCGGCCCGTTCAAGGACCTGGGCGAGGTGCAGGCCATGCGCGCCAGGCTGATGGAGACCGGGCAGGACTTCATGCTGCTGCGGGTCAAGGACGGGCAGACGTAAGGCGCCGTCAACAACGTCCGCAACTCGCACGACCGCGGCGGCCCGTCAGTCGCGCCCGCTGCTGCGTTCGGCGCGCAGGCGATCGAGATTGGCCCGCGTGCGTTTGTGAAAAATGGAATCGCCGTTTTCGTCGAAATAGTAGCGGGTCAGCCGGATGTCCTGGGACAAAAAAAAGCTCAGCACCTCGTCCGCCATGTCTATCCACTCGTCCCAAGAGACGGGACGGCCCATCAGGATTTCATACTCGGTTTTCAGCTTCTCGGTATTGCTGCGAAACACCCCGTAATCCGCCGCCAGGCCCGCCAGGTCCGCCGCGCGCACCACCTTTTGCTCCACCGAGACGAATCGGGCGTCGCGCCGGGTGGCCAGTATGGCGTCCGTGACTTTCCGCACCGTGGCGGGCGGCAGTCCGCGCCGTCGCAAGGCCTCCTCCGCCAGGGCCGCGGAGTAGGCCTCCTTGGTCGGATGTCCCTTGCGGAGATGATCCTCGTGATAGCCGGCGTCATGAAACAAGAGCGCGTAATAGACCACGGCTTCATCGACCGCCACCCCCTCCTCGCGGCAGCGGCGCATCAGCTCCCGGCCGGCCGTTATGCAATCGAGCGCGTGATTGAAATTATGATAGGGCAGCGCGTCGCTGTATAACGTCGCCGCGTATTGTTCGAGTTCCTCGTCGCGTACCATCGGTGCGATCCCGCGCTGGCCAGTCCGCCGTTCATTGGAGCGGGTGATGGGAATCGAACCCACGTTCGCGGCTTGGGAAGCCGCTGTTCTGCCATTGAACTACACCCGCCTCTCCCCTCGGTGTGCGCCTGCAAGCCGGCCGTCATCCGCCGCCGGCGGTGCAGCGCCATTGCATTCTAACCGAGGCCACGCAGACTGACAGCCTGTCGCGCGATGGGCAGACCGGCCGCCGCGCCATAAATTTAAACCAATGAAAAATGTGACTTTGTTCCTTCCCCACCAGCGGGGCACCGTCGCCGATGCGCCAAGATAAAGGGCCTTTTTGAGGCAAACGTCCGTGAAATTCGGGGTCTTGCCACCGCCTCGCGGAAGGGAGGCCCCATGGATTCCATCGCCAACTCAAACGGTTATACTAGGGCCCGGCCAAAGCTAATAATAATGTGGTCGCAGCCCCGCCACCCTTACATGAATCCGACGGCCCCTACGATTGCAGTGATCGATGACAGCCCCAGCGTGCGGCAGTTTTTCCAACGCTGCGTGGAACCGCTGGCCGTGGATTTCAAGGCCTACGCCTCCGCCGACGAGGCCATGGAATACCTGCGCACCCATCAGCCGGAATTGCTATTTCTTGATATCATCATGCCGGAGAAGGATGGGCTGACCTTCCTGCAGGAGCTGCGCCGGATCGCCGGACAGGAACACACCAAGGTGATCATGATCAGCTCCAAGGATTACATGCAGGATCGCGCCATGGCGAAAAAACTGGGGGCGGTTGATTTCGTGGCCAAGCCAATGTACACACAGGCAATAAGGGACCTCATCATCCTTCACACCGGCGCCCGCCAGAAGCAGAGCAAGCCGGCGAAGGATGGGTAAGGCTTATCTGCGCTTCTGGGGCGTGAGGGGTTCGCACGCCGCGCCGTTTCCCGGCCATCTCAAGATCGGCGGCAACACCTCCTGCGTCGAGATCCGCGCCGACGATTACGTGCTGATCTGCGACGGCGGCACCGGCATCATCCCGCTGGGTGAAAAGCTGCTCGCCGAGGGCGGCCGGCGCGAAGTGCTCATCATCCTCACCCATTACCACTGGGACCACATCTGCGGCCTGCCGTTTTTCCAGCCGGCGTTCGCGCGCGACTGGAACGTCCGCTTCTTCGGGCCCGGCGAAAACAAGGCCGACATCCAGAAACACATCGCCGACCAGATGAAGGCGCCCTATTTTCCCGTGGAGACGGAAAACTGGATGGCCAACATCGAATACCTGTCCCCCGGGAAACAGGAGCTCCGGCACGGCCCCATGACGTTCACCTATCACAACGTCCACCATCCGGGCGTGACCTACGGCTACCGCATCAAGCTGCGGGGCCGGGACATCGTCTACATCTCCGACAACGAATTCCTGTTCCTGGAAAAATCCATCGCCCAGCGCTACGACGAATTCGATCGCGAGGAGCGGGAGCTGCTGGACAACATGCGCAACGAGGAGCGCGCCAACGAGCTGCAACGCATACGCAACGCCGACATTTTAATCCACGACGCCCAGTACACGCCCGAGGATTACAACCGCAAGCGCGGCTGGGGGCACTCGTGCTACGTGGACACCGTCAACAGCGCGATCGACGCCGGCGTCAAGGTGCTCTACCTCTACCACCACGACCCGACCTACGATGACCGGCAGGTCGAGTCCATGCACCAGAACGCGCTCTCGATCATCCGTGAGCGGGGCTCGGGCATGGAGTGCCACATCGCGCACGAAGGCCTGATCGTCGATCTTTGACGGCCCCCGCCATGCAACTGATTGTGAACGGCCGGCCCATGGAGGCGCCGGAGAACTGCATCCTCCACGACCTGCTGCAACGTCTGGAGGTCTCGGGGCGTTTTGCCGTGGAAGTGAACGCCGAAATCGTGCCGCGTTCCCGCCACGCCCGCCGCCGCCTGCAGGCGGGTGATCGCATCGAGATTGTGCGCGCCGTCGGCGGTGGTTAGTCCGCGGGGCGGACGCTATACTCGCCCATTGAATTCCCCGAGTTCCCGTCATGGGCCTGGAAACCGCAACGGCAAATCTCGACAGCTGGCGCATCGGCGCCCGCCGGTTTCATTCGCGCCTGCTGATCGGCACCGGCAAGTACCGCGATTTCGAGGAGACCCGCCGCGCGGTCGAGGCCAGCGGCGCCGAGATCGTCACCGTCGCCATCCGCCGCACCAACATCGGCCAGGACGCCGGGGAGCCCAGCCTGCTCGAGGTGCTGCCGCCGGATCACTACACCATGCTGCCCAACACGGCGGGCTGCTATGACGCCGCCTCGGCGGTCCGCACTTGTCAGCTGGCGCGCGAACTGCTCGACGGCCATGATCTGGTGAAGCTTGAGGTGCTGGGCGATGAGAAAACGCTCTATCCTGACATCCCCGAAACCCTGAAGGCCGCCGAGGCGCTGATCAAGGACGGCTTCCAGGTGATGGTGTACACCAACGACGATCCGGTCATGGCCCTGCGCTTCGAAAAAATGGGCTGTGTGGCGGTGATGCCGCTGGCGGCGCCGATCGGGTCGGGGCTGGGCATCCGCAATCCCTACAACATCCGCACCATCGTCGAGAACGCCGGCGTGCCCATCCTCGTGGACGCCGGCGTCGGCACCGCCTCGGACGCCAGCATCGCCATGGAGCTGGGTTGCGACGGCGTGCTGATGAACACCGCCATCGCGCAGGCGAAAAATCCCGTGCTGATGGCCTCCGCCATGCGCAAGGCGGTGGAGGCCGGCCGCGAGGCCTATCTTGCCGGCCGCATTCCCCGCCGCGCGCACGCCAGCGCGTCGTCCCCCATTGACGGCAGCTTTTTCTGAAACCGAATTTCAGCCGCCGTTTCCTCGTGGCCGATCTCCCAGCAACACATCCGCCGCGGCGCGCGGTGCGCAGTTATGTCCGGCGCGAAGGCCGCATCACGCCGGGCCAGGAACAGGCCCTGGCCGCGCTGTGGCCGAGCTACGGCATCGATCCGGATACCCTGAGAGGGCAATCACTGGCCCATTTCTTCGGGCGGGAGGCGGCGAGTCATCTGGAGATCGGCTGCGGCAATGGCGATACGCTGCTGGCACTGGCCCAGTCGGAGCCCGGCAACAATTATCTTGGCATCGAGGTGCACCGCCCCGGCCTGGGGAGCCTGCTGCGCCGCGCCCAGGCATTGGGGCTGCGCAACATCCGGCTGCTGAACGGCGACGCGGCGGAGATGCTTTCGCGCCTGCCGGCGCGTGAATTTGAATGCCTCTACGTTTTTTTCCCGGACCCATGGCCGAAAAAGCGCCACCACAAGCGCCGCCTGCTGCAACCGGATTTCGCGCGGTTGTTATGCGACAGGCTGGCCGCGCACGGCCGGCTGTTTCTGGCCACGGACTGGGAGGATTACGCCCTGCACATCGTGCAGGTGATGCGCGACGTTCCCGGCTTGATCAACCTCGCCGGCGCGGCGCTGTGGTCGCCGCGGCCACGCTGGCGGCCGCTGACGCGCTACGAGCGGCGAGCACTCGGGCTCGGCCATCGCATCTACGATCTCGCCTACGGCCGAATAGGTTGAAGCGAAACTACTGCGAAGGCCATCTGCGCTGTTGCTGCTCGCTCGAAAGCTCGTCGCACTACCGTGTACTGGCTCGCTTTGCGCCCCGGACTCGTGGCTGCGAAGCAGCTCCTTCGGGCAGGGGTGCCGCGACTGCGTTTAGCAATATTCATAGTGGGCCGCTTGCGACTGCTCCCGCACCGAAGCCGCGCTCGCCGCCTCGCAGCCGCCTCACGGCGCCCAGCATCCGGCCCTTGCCGTGACGTTTTGCTTCAACCTGTCCTATAAGGTGGTCATGATCTGGGAAAATGCCTCGACATGGATGAACTCCGTGGCTGGACGCGCCGGCGCGCGGCTGTCGGGGAGGTGGACACCCAGGACAAAGGCGACGCCGAAATTACGCGCCGCACGCAGGACCCGCGGATTGTCATCCACCAGGAGGCTGCGCGCCGGTTGAAAATCACAGCGGGCCTGAAGCCGCCGCCAGAACTCCACCTCCTCCTTCGGCGCGCCGAAATCGTGGGCGCTCACGATTTCATCGAAATAGACGCCGATGCCGGTCTGTCGCAGTTTGAGATCCAGGCTGCGGCGATGGGCGTTGGTGGCCAACACCGTCCGCTTGCCGTGCGTTTTGAGCCAGCATAAAAACTCCCTGGCCTGCGGACGGACGGTGATCCGCTCGCGATGTTCGTGCTCCAGCCCGGAGATGTCGATGCCGAATTCCTGCGTCCAGTGATCCAGGCAGTACCACTTGAGCGTGCCCTCCCGCGCCTTGATGCGGGGGGTGATGTGCGCCTCCGCCGCGTTGAAAGGGATGTTGTGGCGCTCGGCGTAACGCCGGGGCAGGCAGTCCTTCCACAGGTGGCTGTCGAAGTGAAGATCCAGCAGGGTGCCGTCCATGTCGAGCAGAACGGTGTCGATGGCCTGCCAGCGCAGGCCGGACGGCACTTGCTCGTTATTCACATTGCTGGCCGAATTGCGCGCAGACCCGGTTGCACTTGTAAACACCGCGGGGGTCCACGTCGCATTGCTGGGTCCACTGGAGGCAGGTCCAGATGCAATTCTTGCCCTTGTCCTTGTTGTCGCCCGCTGACTGGTCCGGCGATGACGCGGGCGCGGCGGGGGCGCCTGCCGGCGTGGGCGTGGAGGCCGGGCTCTCCTGCGACGGTTGCTTGGAGGTGGAACCCATGGCCACCTTGAGCGGTGGGGAGGGTTCCGTCGCCGGCGCGTTCGCCGCCATGCAGATGATGCCGACGGCAAGAATAATTCCCGCAAATGTCTTGAATGTAAACATGCGCATGATGAAAAATTATACTCCTGTTTGCCGCGGAATGCGCCAGCCACTGTACACGGTGATGCGTTAAACTTAATCTGTCCTGAATATCAATTGCTCCTTCCACAAATTTCCCGGAGACCCATGTTCCGCTCCCGAGCCTTGGCATTGATGCTGTTCTGCTCCGCCATGATCTGCGCGCCCACGGCCGGCGCGGCCACGATTTCCGGCGCCGGCGGCAAACGTTGCGGCGATTATCTCCAGGCCATCAATTTGAAGTCCGAGGTGGCCATCAATGGTTACATTTCCTGGGCGCAGGGTTTCCTGAGCGGATACAACTGGCTGAACCGGCGGGGCCGCGACATCGCCATCGATCCCGGCGGCCTCAATTACTCCCTGGTCAATTACTGTGGCACCCACAAGGACACGCTGTTTTACAAAGCCGTGCAACAACTCACAGGCGAGCATGCCGAATGATTCACATGAGGGGGGAACATGTACACCAAGAAAATTCTCAGTCTGAAATCCGCCAAGCGCGTGGCGGAGGCGGCGGAGACGGAGGCCAAGCGTCATCACTGGAACGTGGCGATCGCCATCGTCGACGATGGCGGCCACCTGCTGTACCTGCAACGCGAGAAGGTGCAGTTGGGCAGCATAGAGGTGGCGATCACCAAGGCCAAGGTGGCCTTGATGTTCCGCCGGCCGACCAAGTTCTGGGAGGAGATGGTGGCGAGCGGGCGGTACGGCTATCTCGCCATGCCCGGCATGCTGCCGCTGGAGGGCGGCGTGCCGCTCATGCACAATGGCGAGATCGTCGGCGCCATCGGCGTCAGCGGCGTCAAATCCTCCGAGGACGGCCAGATCGCCGAGGCCGGCGCCGCGGCGCTTTGATGCTGGCTCTGAATTGGTCCACCGTTCGCACCGGGGTATCGAAGTGCGAACGGATTAATGCGGAGATTCCCCGGTGCTTTGAATGGTTGCCATCAACGGCGATAGGCTGTGAGCAGCAGGGTGTATTCGCCGCGCGGGATTGAGCCGTCGGTCGTGGTCTCGGTGCGCACGGCCTTCACCAGCCCCACGTCCGGTGCGTACCATTCGGCGGACTCGATGCGCAGATTGGTCCTGCCGATGTAATAGCCGACGTCACGGCTGGCGGCGCCGGCGCCCCTGACCAAGACGCAATGCGCAAAACTTCCGGCGGGCACCGTGACGACGGCGTCGATGTCGGTGATGGTGTATTCCATGTCCATCTCCACGTCGATCTTGGTCAATGACTCCTCCGGCGGCGTTCTGCGTTCCAGGGTGATCGTACGGCCCTTGCCGCCCCACTTCGTCCCCACAGTCAGCGGGTAACGCAAAACGATCTCCGGCGCGGACAGTGTGACGAAACCATCCTCCGCGGACCGCTCCGCGACGCGGCTGATGCCCGCTTCGTCTTCGTAAAAATACGAGATGCCGCCGTCGCCCCTGCGGCGCGGCACCCAGCGCCGCCCGCCGGACGTCACCGCCGGCAGGTTCTCCACCCGATGGCGGCGGTGCTGGAGGCCGTCCATCGTCTGGATGTCGAGGTCGTACTGCCAGGCGCGTCCGGGATTCAGCGGAAAGTAATCCTCCCCGGTGGAACCACAGGCGCCGAGCAGGAGAGAAAGAAGACCAGCAAACGGCAGGATGCCCCGGCGCATTTTTGGAATTATAACGGAGTAAATTACAATAACGCGCCCGAAAGGAGCCCAAATGTCCGTTAAAACCGACGATCTGCGCATTCGCTCGCTGCAGGAGGTGATCCCGCCGGCGCAGCTTTTATCCGAGATTCCCGTGAGCGATCGCGCGGCGCAAACCGTGGTGCAGGCCAGACAGGCCGTGCAGAAAATCCTGCGCGGCGGGGATCGCCGGCTCATCGTCATCACCGGCCCCTGCTCCATCCACGACACCGAGGCCGCGCGCGATTACGCCGGCCGGCTCAAGACGCTCATCAACGAACTCAAGGAGGACCTGCTCATCGTCATGCGCGTGTATTTCGAGAAGCCGCGCACCACCGTGGGCTGGAAGGGGCTCATCAACGATCCGGGCCTCGACGGCAGCTTCCGCATCAACGACGGCCTGCGCATCGCCCGCCGCCTGCTCGTGGACCTGAACGAAATGGGCGTGCCGGCGGGCACGGAATTCCTCGATCCCATCAGTCCGCAATACGTGGCCGATCTCGTTTCCTGGGGCGCGATCGGCGCGCGCACCACCGAAAGCCAGGTGCATCGCGAGCTGGCCTCCGGGCTTTCCTGCCCCATCGGCTTCAAGAACTCAACCGACGGCGCGGTGCAGGTGGCGGTGGACGCCATCAAGGCGGCGTCGCACCCGCATCATTTTCTCGGCGTGAGCAAGGAAGGGCATTCGGCGATCTTCGCCACCAGCGGCAATCCCGACTGCCACCTCATCCTGCGCGGCGGCAACGAGCGGCCCAATTACGACGCCGCCAGCGTCGAGGCGGCGGCGGCCCTGCTCGTCAGGGCCGGGTTGCGGCCGATGATCTGCATCGATTGCAGCCATGCCAACAGCGAAAAGGACCATCGCAAGCAGATTGACGTGGCCCGCGCGGTCGCCGCGCAAATCGCCGCCGGCGAGCAGCGCATCTTCGCCGTCATGCTGGAAAGCCACATTCACGCCGGACGGCAGGATTTGCAGCCCGGCGTGCCGCTCAGATACGGACAGAGCATCACCGACGCCTGCATCGGCTGGGAGGACACCGAACCGGTGGTGCGTGAATTCGCCGCCGCCAGTCACCGGCGATCATCGAACCCCTTGCGGGCCGCCACCCGCTGACTCCCGCCCGCCGCCCGGTGGCCGGGCGCGCAGACCGCCGTATGTGACACAGTTCACGGTAAACCACCCTCAAGCTACCTATGATGTTAAAACATGGGGCTTGAAGCCGGATCGGGCATGGCATATGCCTGCCCAATCAAGGTTCAACGACCGCCAGCGATCAAGCATACGACGTCATGGAAAATCCACCGGATCGAACAACTCCCCAACCTGCGCCTCCCCCGGGACCCGGGAGGGCGCGCAAAAAAAGCAGTGGTGATCCGCTGGCCATCACCCTGCAAAACACGGTTTACAAGGAGGGCGCGCTCACCGCCAATTACGACCGCTTCCACCTTGGCAGCGTGTTCCAGCCGATCTACAGCCTGTCACACCAGCGGCCGGTGGGCTGCGAGGCACTGGTGCGCGCCCACGACAACACCGGCATCAACATCCCGCCGCCGTTGCTGTTCGGCTGCGCCAACCGCACGCCGGATCTGATCCACCTCGATCGCCTGTGCCGGACGCTGCACGTCGGCAATTTTCAGGCGCTCAATTCATCGGCGTGGCTTTTTCTCAACATCAATCCCACCGTGATCATCCACGGCCGCAAGCGCGGCCATTTCTTCCGCGAAATGCTCGACCATTTTCATTTCCCCGTGCATCAGGTCGTGGTCGAGATACTGGAAAACGCCATCGCCAGCGAGGCCATCCTGGAGGAGGCGGTGCACTATTACCGCGATCAGGGCTGCCTCATCGCGGTGGACGACTTCGGCGCCGGCCACTCCAATTTCGAGCGGATCTGGCGGCTGGAGCCGGACATCGTCAAGCTGGACCGGCGGATGATCGCCGAGGCCGCGCGGCGCGACGTGATCCGCCGCAGCCTGCCGAGCCTGGTCAGCCTGCTGCACGAGGCCGGCTGCATGGTGCTGGCCGAGGGCGTGGAAACCGAGGAGGAGGCCATGCTCATGCTGGACGCCAACATCGATCTGGCGCAGGGCCATTTGTTCGCCCACCCATTTCCGATCAACGACCCGAAGGCGATGGACCTGCCGTCGCTGCGCGGCATCCACATGCGTTTCATCGACCACAGCCACCGGCAGACGCAGGAGACAAAGCAGCGCATGGCGCCGTACATCCAGAGCTTCGATCAGGCCGTCAAGGCCATTCTGGCCGGCGGCGACGTTGAAACAATCACCGAACAGTTATTCCGGCTGGAGCGGGGGATTCGTTTCTACGTGCTGGATGCGCGCGGCGACCAGCCCGACCACAATATCACCTGCGAGGCGAAGCGGAACAAGAGCGATCCGCGCCTGCGGCCGCTCAGCGCCGCCAAGGGCGCCAACTGGTTCCAGCGCCCCTACTTCCGCCAGGCCGTCGAGCATCCCGGCGAAATCCAGGTGACGCGGCCCTATCTTTCCCTGCCCGACGGGCGCATGTGCATCACGCTGTCCATCTGCACCGAGGTGAACGGCGAGCGTTGCGTGCTGTGCTTCGACATCGACGACGAAAATCCCTGAATATCCGGCGACACCCGCCGATCACAAAACAAAAGCCCCGCACGAAGCGGGGCTTTTGTTTACTGCTTCCAACTTACCGAGACAATTAAGCATAACGGAGGAGATCCCTCGTTGAGCCTGCCCTCAGCGCCTCGCCCGTTTCGACAAGCTCAGGGCGAACGGGCGAGGCAGTTGACGGGCTCGGGATGACGCCTGTCGGCGTCACATCATGTCCTCCATGCCGCCGCCGCCCGGTCCGTGCTTGTGCTCCTCCTTCTTCGGCAGCTCGGCGATCATGGCCTCGGTCGTGATCATGAGGCCCGCGACGGAGGCCGCGTTCTGCAACGCCATGCGCGTGACCTTGGTCGGATCGAGGATGCCCATCTTGATCATGTCGCCGTACTCGCCGGTGGCGGCGTTGTAACCGAAGTTGCCCTTGCCCTCCTCCACCTTGGAAAGCACGACAGACGGCTCGGCGCCGCTGTTGGCGACGATCTGGCGCAGCGGCTCGGTCAGCGCCCGGCGGGCGATGGCGATGCCGGTGTTCTGGTCGTCGTTGTCGCCCTTGAGCCTGTCGATCGCGGCGATGGCGCGCACCAGGGCGACGCCGCCGCCCGGCACCACGCCTTCCTCGACCGCCGCGCGCGTGGCGTGCAGGGCGTCCTCGACGCGGGCCTTCTTTTCCTTCATCTCGACCTCGGTGGCGGCGCCGACCTTGATGACGGCGACACCCCCCGCCAGCTTGGCGACGCGCTCCTGCAGCTTCTCCTTGTCGTAGTCGGAGGTGGTCTCCTCGATCTGGGCGCGGATCTGGTTGATGCGGCCCTCGATGTTCTTCTTGGCGCCGGCGCCGTCGACGATGGTGGTCTCCTCCTTGGTGACGGTGACGCGCTTGCAGGTGCCAAGGTCATCCATGCTCGCCTTCTCCAGCGTCAGGCCGACCTCGTCTGAGATCACGGTGCCGTTGGTCAGGATGGCGATGTCCTCCAGCATGGCCTTGCGGCGATCGCCGAAGCCGGGCGCCTTGACGGCGCAGCACTTGACGATGCCACGGATGTTGTTGACGACCAGCGTCGCCAGCGCCTCGCCCTCGACCTCCTCGGCGATGACCAGGAGCGGCCGGCCGGCCTTGGCGACCTGCTCCAAGAGCGGCAGCATGTCGCGGATGCTGGAGATCTTTTTGTCGTGCAGCAGGATGACCGGGTTTTCCAGCTCCACCGTCATGTTCTGCTGGTTGTTGATGAAATAGGGCGACAGGTAGCCGCGGTCGAACTGCATGCCCTCGACCACCTCGAGCTCCATCTGCAGCGAGGAGCCCTCCTCGACGGTGATGACGCCCTCCTTGCCAACCTTGCCCATGGCCTCGGCGATCTTGTTACCAATGTTTTCGTCGGCATTGGCGGAGATGGTGCCGACCTGGGCGATGGACTTGTCGTCCTTGCAGGGCTTGGAGAGAGTCTTCAATTCCTCCACGACGGCGGCCACGGCCTTGTCGATGCCGCGCTTCAAGTCCATCGGATTCATGCCGGCGGCGACGGCCTTGACGCCCTCGGTCACGATGGACTGCGCCAGCACGGTGGCGGTGGTGGTGCCGTCGCCGGCCTCGTCGGAGGTCTTGGAAGCCACCTCCTTAACCATCTGCGCGCCCATGTTTTCATACTTGTCCGCCAGCTCGATTTCCTTGGCGACGGAGACGCCGTCCTTGGTCACGGTGGGGGCGCCGAAGCTTTTCTCCAGCACCACGTTGCGGCCCTTGGGGCCGAGCGTCACCTTGACGGCGTTGGACAGGATGTTGACCCCGCGCAGCATGCGCTGCCGGGCTTCTTCACCAAAACGAATATCTTTTGCGCTCATTGCTCTTGTTCCTCTAAATGGGTTTCGTGTTGACTGGCGTTATTCGATGACGGCCATGATGTCGTCTTCGCGCATGACGACGATCTCCTCGCCGTCCATCTTGACCTCGGTGCCGGAGTACTTGCCGAACAACACCGTGTCGCCCTTTTTGACGCTCATGGGGTTGAGTTCGCCTTTGTCGTTCATTTTGCCGGGGCCCACGCCCAGCACCTTGCCGCGCATGGGCTTCTCGGCGGCCGTGTCGGGGATGACGATGCCGCCGGCGCTTTTGCGCTCTTCTTCGAGGCGCTTGACGATGACCCGGTCGTGTAGAGGACGAAGTTTCATGACTTGAATCTCCTGTTCTTCGGGTTGATGGTAAGCTTATGGACGAATGCACTATTAGCACTCGCCTTATGTGAGTGCTAATTATAGATTTACAATGCGTCTTGTCAAGAAAGGTTCCTCTCGGCGGCATGTAAATGTTCTTTGCTTAATAAGGTAAATTTAATGAGTGAGTACATACTAATTTTAAATACATGCCCGGACAAAAATACTGCGGAAACCCTGGCCGCCGAGCTCGTGGACCTGAATCTGGCGGCCTGCGTCAATGTGTTGCCGGGGGTGCACTCGACTTATCGATGGCAGGGGAAACGCGAAACCGCCGATGAGCATCTACTGCTCGTCAAAACCAGACGCGATTGTTACGCCGGCGTGCAGCAAGCCCTGCGTGAGCGTCACCCTTACAAACTCCCGGAGATTATTGCCGTTCCCATTGTCGAAGGATTGACGGGGTATCTGAGATGGATGGACGAACAGTGCAAATGCTGATCCGCCTGCTGGCTGCGCTGGGCATGGCGCTGCTGCTCGCCGCCGGCGT
Organism: Gammaproteobacteria bacterium; assembly: GCA_021324815.1. GTDB lineage: Bacteria > Pseudomonadota > Gammaproteobacteria > JAJPIJ01 > JAJPIJ01 > JAJPIJ01. Next base: position 4,686 of record JAJPIJ010000002.1, on the reverse strand, counting down.
GACCGCCGGCGATTCCGGTGCCAACCCGTTCGCCGCATTGAAGGGCGCCCCCGGCCAGGGCGGTGAACGCGAATTTCTTGATCCCGACGACGCCTTCAAGGTCATCGTGGACGCTGTGGACGCAAACACCCTGCGCACACATTGGGACGTCGCCGACGGCTATTACCTTTACCGCAAGCGGTTTTCATTCTCCGCCCAGGGCGACGGCGTGACGCTGGGCCAGGCCGTGATCCCGGCCGGCGAGATGGAGGAGGACCCGACGTTCGGGCGGGTCGAGATCATGCTGCGTCAGTTCGACATCACCCTCCCCCTGCAAAGGCGGCAGGACGTTGCGCAACCCGTGCAGTTGACGCTGAACTATCAGGGCTGCGCCAAGGACGGCATCTGCTATCCGCCCATTCACAAGACCCTGACGATTGATCTGCCCGCCGCCGCTGGACTGTCGTCCGCCACCGCGTCGCCGCCCGGGGCCGACGACACCGGGCGCTACAGTTCGGTCCTGGCGCACGGCTCCCTCTGGCGCATCGCCGGCGTCTTTTTCCTGATCGGTCTGGTGCTCGCGTTCACGCCCTGCGTCTATCCCATGGTGCCGATCCTGTCCGGCCTGATCGTGGGCCAGCAGGCCTACCGCGGCCGGGCGCTGGTGCTTTCACTCGTCTATGTGGCCGCGATGGCCTGCACCTATGCGCTGGCCGGCGTCGCCGCCGGACTGTTCGGTCAGAACCTGCAGGCCTGGTTCCAGCAGCCCGCTCTGCTTATCGCCTTCGCGCTGGTGTTCGTGTGGCTGGCCCTGTCCATGTTCGGCGTCTTCACCCTGCAACTGCCCGCGCGCTGGCAGACGTGGTTGTCCGCGGCCAGCGGCCGGCAGCGAGGCGGATCGCCGGCGGGCACCGCGATCATGGGCGTGTTCTCGGCATTGATCGTCGGGCCCTGCGTGGCGCCGCCGCTGGCCGGCGCGCTGATTTACATCGGCCAGACGGGCAACGCCGTCCTCGGCGGCTACGCGCTGTTCGCCATGGCGCTGGGCATGGGCCTGCCGCTGCTGCTGGTGGGCGCCTCGGCGGGCGCCTTGCTGCCGCGCGCCGGCGCCTGGATGGAAATCATCAAGCGGATCTTCGGCTTCATCATGCTGGGCGTGGCGATCTGGTTTTTGGGCCGCCTGCTGCCGGGCCGCCTCACCTTGTCGTTGTGGGCGCTGCTGGCGCTGTCAGCCGGCGTTTTCCTCGGCATGTTCACGAAACTGGAGCGAAGCGCCGGCATCCGCCGTACCGCCAAGGCATTGGGTCTGGCGTTAATCCTTTATGGCACGCTGATGCTGACGGGCGCCGCGACGGGCGGGCAGGATCCTTTCAATCCGCTGCCGCAATTTTCATCCGCCTCCGGCGGAATGACATCGACCTTCGTGCCCGTGCACGGTACGCAGGAGCTCAAAGCCGCGCTGGCCAGGGCTGCGGGCAAACCGGTGATGCTCGACCTGTATGCCGACTGGTGCGTCGAGTGCAAACGGCTGGAACGCGAAACTTTCACCGACCGGTCCGTGCAAAAGGCGCTGCAAGGCGCGGTGCTGTTGCGCGCCGATGTGACCGCCAATGACGCCACCGATCAAGGATTGCTCAAAGACCTCGGGCTCAAGGGACCGCCGGCGATCCTGTTTTTCGACGGCCAGGGGCGGGAACGCCGCCGTCTGCAGGGTTTCGTCGAGCCGGCGCCGCTCATCGCGAACCTGGCGAGCACCCGGGCCCCATGCTCAACGCCAGAAACTCTGGCCTGCTGATCGCGGCGGTGCTGGCGGTGGCGGCGGGGTTTCTCGTCAACCGCCACGTCAGCGGCTCGAATGCGTCCGCGCTGGACCGGCAGGCGCCTCATGATTTCGCGCTTCTCGATCTCGACGGCAGGGTCCACCACCTGAGCGACTGGGCCGGCAAAATCATCATCGTCAACTTTTGGGCCACCTGGTGTCCGCCCTGCCGGAAGGAAATCCCGGACTTCGTGCAATTGCAGAATAAATACGCCGTGGCGGGGGTGCAGTTCATCGGCGTGGCGGTGGATCAGCCCGACGCCATCCGCGATTTTCTCAAGACACAACCCATCAATTACCCTATACTGATCGGCGACGAAGAAGGCGCCCTCTCCAGACAATTCGGCAACAACATCGGCGCCATTCCCTACACGGCGGTCATCGACCGCAAGGGCGGAATCAGCGCCGCCAGCCAGGGCCAGTTTCAACGCCAGCAGTTGGAGACCGTCATTCAAAAACTGCTGCCGCCATAAGTCACCTGCCCCAAGCCCGTGGTGCGGTGCAGCGTCATGATTGCACTCCTTCAAATTCGCGGCGATTTTGTGATAACATGCCGCGAACATCGTCGAATTAGCATAATTATAAATGGCGAAAATATTGCTTCTTAACGGCCCCAACCTGAATCTTCTGGGCGAGCGGGAACCCGAAATCTACGGTCGCGACACGCTGGAGGACATCGGCCGGCGGCTGGCCCAACAGGCGCAGGCGGCGGGCCACGAGTTGTTGAGTTTTCAGAGCAATGCCGAGCACGATCTCATCAACCGCATACATGCGGCGCGTCAGGAAGGCGTGGCCTTCATCCTGATCAATCCCGGCGCCTTCACCCATACCAGTATTGCGCTCCGCGACGCCTTTGCCGGCGTCAAGATCCCGTTCATCGAGGTGCACCTCTCGAACGTTCACGCCCGCGAGCCGTTCCGGCGCCATTCCTACCTGTCTGATCTCGCGGTCGGCGTGATCACGGGCCTGGGCCCCGCCGGTTATGAATTCGCCCTGCAATCGGCGATTCAGCGCCTTTCCCGTTAATTCGAAGATTCAACCACCTTATGGCCATGGACATACGGAAGATCAAGAAATTAATCGAGCTGTTGCAGGAATCCGGACTGGCCGAGATTGAAATCAAGGAGGGGGAGGAGTCCGTGCGCATCAATCGCGGCGGCACGGCGTCGGCGCCCACGACCGTGGTGCACACGGTGCCCGGTTTGACATCCGCGCCGCCGGCCGCGGCGCAGGGCGTGGCCGAACCCGCGATCACGGAACGCTACACCGTCAACGCGCCCATGGTCGGCACCTTCTTCGCCTCCCCCGGTCCGGGCAACCCGCCGTTCGTCACCGTCGGACAGCAAATCAAGAAGGGTGACATCCTCTGCATCATCGAAGCCATGAAAATCATGAACCAGATCGAGGCCGATCGTGACGGGGTGATTGCCGCGGTGCTGGTCGAGAACGGACAACCGGTCGAATTCGGTCAGCCGCTGTTCGCCATCCAGTAGCGCCCGCCATGCTGGAAAAGATCGTCATTGCCAATCGCGGCGAGATCGCGTTGCGCATCCTGCGCGCCTGCCGCGAACTCGGCGTCAAGACGGTGGCCGTGCATTCCACCGCCGATCGCGATCTGAAGCACGTGCGGCTGGCGGATGAATCCGTATGCATCGGTCCGCCGCGCGCCCCGGACAGCTATCTCAACATCCCGGCCATCATCAGCGCCGCCGAGGTCACCGACGCCGTGGCCATCCATCCGGGTTACGGTTTCCTGTCTGAAAACGCCGATTTCGCCGACCGCGTCGAGCAGAGCGGCTTTATTTTCATCGGCCCGCGCGCCGAAACCATCCGGCTCATGGGCGACAAAATCTCCGCCATCAACGCCATGCGGGAGGCCGGCGTGCCCTGCGTGCCCGGCTCCGACGGGCCGCTGCCCGCCGATCTCGACGAATGCGCCCGCATCGCGCGCGACATCGGCTACCCGGTCATCATCAAGGCGGCCGGCGGCGGCGGCGGGCGCGGCATGCGCGTGGTGCACGGCGACGCGGCGCTGCGCAGCGCCATCACCGTGACGCAGGGCGAGGCGCAGGCGGCGTTCGGCAATCCGGTGTTGTACCTGGAAAAATACCTGGAGGCCCCGCGCCACATCGAGGTCCAGGTGCTGGCCGACACCCACGGCAACGCGGTATCCCTCGGCGAGCGCGACTGCTCCACGCAGCGCCAGCACCAGAAGGTCATCGAGGAGGCGCCGGCGCCCGGCCTCACCGACAGCCAGCGTCACCGCCTCGGCAAGCTCTGCGCCGACGCCTGCAAGGAGATCGGCTACCGCGGCGCCGGCACCTTCGAATTCCTGTACGAGGACGGCGAGTTTTATTTCATCGAGATGAACACCCGCCTGCAGGTCGAGCATCCGGTCACCGAAATGGTGACCGGCATCGACATCGTCAAGGAGCAGATCCGCATCGCCGCCGGCGAGCCGCTGTCGTTCAGGCAGAAGGACGTCCTGTTCCGCGGCCATGCCATCGAGTGCCGCATCAACGCCGAGGATCCGGAGACGTTCATCCCCTCGCCCGGCACCATCACGCTGTATCATCCCCCCGGCGGGCCAGGCATCCGCGTCGACACGCACATCTACGAGGGCTACAAGGTGCCGCCCTACTACGACTCGATGATCGGCAAGCTCATCGCCCACGGCGAGACGCGCGAGTTCGCCATCGCCCGCATGTTGAACGCGCTGAACGAGATCGTCATCGAGGGCATCAAGACCAACCTGCCGCTGCACCGGGACATGATGGCGGATGCCGCCTTCCAGGCCGGCGGCATCGACAACCACTATCTCGAAAAGAAACTCGGTCTGGCTTGAGGCCCGAACGGGGCGCCATATGCCCTGGCTGGAAATTTCCTTC
>JAJPIJ010000051.1 GCA_021324815.1 Gammaproteobacteria bacterium | reverse complement strand
TCATCCGCCGCCACATCGGGCCGGACGATCGCGAGATCGGCGCGATGCTGGAGTCGCTCGGCCTGCGCACGCTGGATGAACTGGTGGACCGCGCGTTTCCCGCCGACATCCGCGCAACGGAGGAATTCAACCTGCCGCCGCCGCGCAGCGAGCGCGTCGTGGAGAGCACCCTGCTGCGCATGCGGCTGCGCAACCAGGTGTTCACCAGCCTCATCGGCATGGGCTACCACGACACCATCATGCCCAACGTCATCAAGCGCAACGTGCTGGAAAATCCCGGCTGGTACACGGCCTACACGCCGTACCAGGCGGAGATCAGCCAGGGGCGGCTGGAGGCGCTGCTCAATTTCCAGCAAGTGGTGATCGATCTCACCGGCATGGCCATCGCCAACGCCTCGCTGCTGGACGAGGCCACCGCCGCGGCCGAGGCCATGACCATGACGCGGCGGCTGGTGTCGCGGCCCGCCGGCGCCTACCTCGTCGATCGCGACTGCCATCCGCAGACCATCGCCGTGATGCGCACGCGCGCTCGGCCGCTCGGCATCGAGATCATCGTCGCCGATCCGTGGGAGGCGGCGCCGGAGCGGGAGGTGTTCGGCGTGCTTGTGCAGTATCCGGGTTCGAGCGGTGTGGTGCGCGATCCCAGGCCGGTCATCGACCGGGCTCACAAATGCGGCGCGCTCGTCACCGTGGCCGCCGATCCGCTGGCCCTCGTGCTGCTGACGCCGCCCGGCGAATTCGGCGCCGACATCGTGGTCGGCTCGGCGCAGCGCTTCGGCGTGCCGATGGGCTATGGCGGGCCGCACGCGGCCTTCTTTGCCACCCGCGACGAATTCAAGCGGCAGATGCCGGGCCGCATCATCGGCGTGTCGGTGGACGCCCGCGGCCGGCCGGCGCTGCGCATGGCGTTGCAGACCCGCGAGCAGCACATCCGCCGCGAGAAGGCGACCAGCAACATCTGCACCGCGCAGGTGCTGCTGGCCGTGATCGCCGGCTTCTACGCCGTCTATCACGGGCCGCGGGGGTTGCGCACCATCGCCGAACGGGTGCATCGCATGGCGCAGATTTTCGCCGCCGGCCTGAAGCGTCTGGGCGTCCAGGTTGTGCATGATCAATTCTTCGACACCCTCACCGTGCGCGTGCCGGGCACGGCGCGGCGCATCGCGGCGCGGGCGCGCGAGGCGCGCTTCAATCTGCGCGTGGTCGACGGCGACCACCTGGGCCTGAGTTTCGATGAAACCTCGCGCCGCAGCGAGCTGATGTCACTGTGGCAGGTCTTCGCCACGCACGCCGGGGAGCGGCTCGACATCCACGGTCTCGACGCGGAAGTGAGGGAGTGCATTCCGCGGCCGCTGCGCCGGCAAAGCGCGATGCTCCAGCATCCGGTCTTCAACCGCCATCACACCGAGACCGAGATGCTGCGCTACATGCGCAAGCTGGTGAACCGCGACATCGCGCTTGATCGCTCCATGATCCCGCTCGGCTCCTGCACCATGAAGCTCAACGCCGCCATCGAGATGTTGCCGGTGTCATTCCAGCACTTCAGCGCCATCCATCCGTTCGCGCCGCTCGACCAGGTGCAGGGTTACATGCAGCTGTTCGAGGAGCTGGAGGAGCGGCTGTGCGAGATCACCGGCTTCGCCGCCTTCTCGTTCCAGCCCAACGCCGGCTCGCAGGGCGAGTACGCGGGCCTGCTCGTGATCCGCAAATACCACGAGACGCGCGGCGAGGCGCAGCGCGATGCGTGCCTGATCCCGGCCTCGGCGCACGGCACCAATCCCGCGAGCGCGGTCATGGCCGGATTGAAGGTCGTGGTCGTGGCCTGCGACGCACACGGCAACGTCGATGTGGCCGATCTCAAGGCCAAGGTGAAGCAGCACGGCAAGAAACTGGCCGCGCTCATGATCACCTATCCCTCGACGCACGGCGTGTTCGAGGAATCCGTGCGCGAGATCTGCGCCGTGGTGCACGAGGCGGGCGGGCAGGTGTATCTCGACGGCGCCAACATGAACGCGATGGTGGGCCTGTGCCGGCCGGCGCAGATCGGCTTCGACGTCTGCCATCTCAACCTGCACAAGACCTTCTGCATTCCGCACGGCGGCGGCGGCCCCGGCATGGGGCCGATCGGCGTGGCCGCGCACCTGGCGCCGTTCCTGCCCGATCATCCGGTGATGAACGGCATCAATCCCGCCGCCGCCGCGGCGGGCGTGGAGACCATCGGCACGATCGCCGCGGCGCCGTGGGGCTCGGCCGGCATCCTCGGCATTTCCTGGACCTACATCGCGCTCATGGGCGCGGCGGGCTTGAAGCGCGCGACACAGGTCGCCATCCTGAACGCCAATTACATCGCCCAACGGCTCAAGGGCCATTACCCCATCCTGTACACCGGCAGGAATGGCCTGGTGGCGCACGAATGCATCATCGATCTACGTCCGATCCATGATCGCTGCGGGATCACCGTCGAGGACGTCGCCAAGCGGCTCATCGACTACGGCTTCCATGCGCCGACGGTGTCCTTCCCGGTGCCCGGCACGCTGATGATTGAGCCCACGGAAAGCGAGGACAAGAAGGAACTGGATCGTTTCTGCGACGCCATGATTGCGATCCACGGCGAGATCGCCGCCGTCGAATCAGGCAGGCTGGACAAGGATGACAATCCGCTGAAACACGCGCCGCACACCCACGACCTGCTGCTGGACGACCAATGGTCGCGGCCATACAGCAAACAGCAGGCGTTCTTTCCGCTGCCTTACCTCAACGACCAGAAATACTGGCCGCCGGTGTCACGCATCGACAACGTGGAGGGCGACCGTCACCTCGTCTGCACCTGCCCGCCAACCGAAGACTACTCCCTCTCCGTGGAGGAGTCGGACAAGCAGTATTAGCAGCCGAGGAGGCTATCGTACTCGGCGTGGGTGCCGATCCAGAACCATGCGAAACCATCCGAAACTTCAACGGCGAGAGCACGATGATTGATTCCAACGCGCGCGGACCAAAATTCCCCGACCTTCTTGAAGCGCAGGGATTTATGGCGTGGGTTCTCTTTAAGGAGAATGAATGCTTTATCTGCCGTGCGCTGGACTTCCTCGGGCAATGCGCGATAGCACGCCCAGAAGTCTGGAGTCGCATGGTGCATTAGAGGGGCTTGGTGCGCCCGGCGGCATGATGCTCGCGCGCCTTGTGGGCGAATTCATCAAGTTTTCCGGCCTTAACGTCCCGCTCCAACTGGCGGTCCCACGCCTCCCACTCATAATCAAGGAACCAATCGCGGAATTCCGCGAGCTCCTCTGGCGTGAGTTTTTTCACCTGCTGTTCAAGAGCTTTGACAGTTGTCATGACTGTTGTCCTAGACATGGCTCAGATTTTACCATTGGCCGGTGTGCGAACCTAATCCCACACGCTTTAGCTGTACGTTGTGCGCATCGACAATGTGGAAGGCGCACTTCGATACCTCAGGACGAACGTACTTTTGTAATAAGCTTGCAGGTGATGAAATGAAGAAACGAGACATTCCGCCCATCCATCCTGGCGAGATCTTGCTGGAGGAGTTTCTCAAGCCGATGGGAATCAGCCAATACCGGCTTGCATTGGATATTCGCGTGCATCCCCGCCGAATCAATGAAATCGTGCACGGAAAGCGCGGCATCACCGCGGATACCGCCCTGCGCCTCAGCCGATATTTCGGCACCTCCGCCCGTTTCTGGCTGAACATGCAGTCTTCTTACGACATGGAGAGCGCAAGGCGAGATTGGGCGCCAGGCTGAATCGCGAAATTCGACCTCGCGCGGCGTAGTGCTTATCCCCAAATGTACGCACGGCAACACGGAATATCACTATGCGGAAAAGTAAGCGGAAACAGATTGAAGCCAGAGGCTGGAACTCGGCAGCACGACGGAATTTCTTGGCTTGCTCCCGGAAGAAAAGGCGCATGTCGAAACGCGGCTGAAATTTGCGAAGCGGCTAAAAACCAGAAATAGCGCCGATTGAATTACCAAATGGATGTCAGAAGGTTTAAAGGAGATTTGTATTCCTTGCAGATCCCCGGCCGCCTCTCGCTTGATGGCTGGTTGAGTAATTTGTTGTACACGAGAGGGACACGCGGCCCGGTTCCGGGCGACAAGCGCCACGGAGATGTCGCAGAGAATGGCGCTTGCTGCGAGCGGCAGCATTGAAACGATAAGCTCTAGTGTGGTGTCCCGGAAATATCTCGAATATTTCCTTGTGAAGATGGAGTCAGTCTAAAACCTGTCTGACACATATATCGGGCATGGCTCCGGCGCGACCTGGGTGAAGTCGTGGCGCCGGCAAGTCAATTGTAAGGATTGTCTATCAGCAACGTCTAATGCTACGGAAGCGTCCCTGCCACGATAACAGCGCGCGAGGGACGACTACTAAGGTCATCAACAAACTTGAGGAGGCTGCCATGATCACCAACATCAGTCGTCACCTGCGCGTTCCGTTCAATGTCACGATGGGGATAGTCGCTGTGGGGCTCACACTGGCGGCCTGCGACGCGCTGAATATGAAGTCCGAATCGGCGTCCGCCGGTGCCATGCCGTCCATTGACCAGATGATAGCCATGTCCATGCAAAACATGAAAAAGGTCATGATGATGCCCGACAAGGACCGGGCGCAATACGTCATGACCGAGCAGCAGACCGCGCTCAAGCACGGCGAACAGTTGTTCGGGAGCAGCCGTCTCGGCACCAATGGATTTACCTGCGCAACCTGTCATCCGGGCGGAGACACCACCGGCGGTAAAGTGCCGATGGGGGACATGCAGATGCTCATTCCAACGTTGAAAGGCGCAGCACTGACGTTCCCCAAATACAAAGTCCCGAACGATGCCGTGATCACGCTGCCCGAAATGAACAATAACTGTGTAGTGATGTTCCTGAAGGGCCAGCCGCTGCCGCTCGGAAGCAAGGACTCAAGGGACCTGGCGGCTTACGTGTCGTATCTCAGTCAGGGGAAGGCGTACACCCCCGGCAAACAGTCGATGTAGCCCCACGGCGCCAATCGAAACGCCATGATTGATCTCAATCTGCGGGCCGCCCGGCTTGCGGCGCGCCCTGCTTGTCGTCCGCGATCTAAACGAGCGACAGTAATGTCGTGCATCCTACTACTGGCATTGCCGTCTACAGTTGCCGGCGCTGACATCGGCAGGGCGCAACGACTCATCGCCCAGCATAATTGTCGTTCTTGTCATGTGATTGGATCGGAGGAGGGGGGCATGGTTGGTCCCAACCTGAACCAAGTCACCATACGAAGAACCGACGATTGGCTGATGAACTGGCTGGAGGATCCAAGTGCGGTCAAACCGGGGACGCTCATGCCGAAGTTCGCCTGGACGGAAGGCGATCGGGAAGCCCTCATAGCTTTTCTTCACCAACTCGCCAAGCCGGTGGACAAGGACAACCTGCTGAAAGGCGGTGGCTCGCAAGCAGAGATCGGCGAGAAACTAGTCAAGGCGTACCAGTGCTTCGCTTGTCATGCCATTGCCGGCGAAGCCGGGCGCGCGCTTTACCCTGATCTCACCACCGTCAAACAGCGACGCGATCCCGATTGGGAGAAAAGCTGGCTGGCGGACCCGGCAAAGCTCAAACCCCAAACGTTCATGCCCAATTTCCATCTCAGCCCTGCAGAGATCGACGCCATTGTGAGCTATCTGTATCGGTAACGCTGCGCCCATTTCATTTGCGGCCCCTATTGCAGGGACGTTCACGCAGCCGTGGCACTCGCCATGCCATTACGAGAATGTGTGATCAACGAAAGCGCGTGAGACCGCCCGGAGTATCTGGAGCTGGCGCGCAAATTGGGCGCAGCCTGTACACATCAGGAGGTGCACTCGGATCCGCAGGCGCTCCCAGGGGGTCAGATCGCGATCCATGGCATCAGACATCATTCTGCTGATCTTTTTGCAGTTATCCATCCAGCTGACCACGGGTTAGCTCCTTGTTCGATTGATTGATCTTGCCATGACGGGATGCTGTTCAAGCATCCTTGCGTGTCTCCCCGCGAAACCAGTTCACGTCCAGACAATCCTTCAGGCGCATGCGGGCGCGGAATAACATGACTGAACAATTGGACGCGGAAAGATCGAGAATCTTACAGATGTCGGCGATGGTCTCACCCAACACCTCTCGTAGAACGAACACCTCGGCAATCCGAGGCGGCACATGCTCAAGACAGCGTTCGAAGACCGTCCAAAACTGCGTATTCTCAAAGGCAGCCTCCGGATTCGCCCAGGATGTTGGTCGATAGGTGGTCGACCAGCGACCGTCCAGGTTGAATTGCTTGTCGACATCGTGATCAAGCGCATCCTCTGTGGAGGGATCCGACTCCAGAGACACCAATCGAGCATGCGCCTTCATGGCATCGAGGATCTTGTTCCGCAGAATGGCGATGAGCCAGGTCCGCAGAGACGCCTTTCCCTGGAAGCGCTCTGCCGCCTCCATCGCGGCGAGGATGGTGTCCTGCACGACGTCCTGCGCAAGATCAGGGTCACGCAAGCGCGTGATGGCGTATCGATAAAGGTATTTTTGTTCTCTGGCAATCGCGTCAGGGCTGACGACCACAGGTCCATTCATATGTGCTGCCTTTTGTAGAAGTGTCCTTGGCATCCCAGGGCTCGCACGAATGTGTCTCTAATATTTGGAGTGCTTGCCCGGGGCCGTGGCCGAAACCGAGACGGGTTGTATTCGGGTCCTTATGGTAGCTGACACCATCGCATCAGTCCAAAGAACGGGTTGGTATCAACCTCGTCGAGCCGTTTTATCATGACATCGATGTAAGAATATGCCGGGCAAAGCCGTCTTATGCTATGGATCACCTTCGTATGGACCCAGCACCATGAGACCTCACAATCAGTTCAATCCTGAACCCGCTTTGTGCGCCTTGCGTTCCGCGCTTACCATGCCCGGTGGAAGGCGCTTCCACAAATTTTTCTCTTCACCTCAACCGATAGGCAACAGTAAGATTGAGGATACGCCGTGACTGTGGAGATTCTGTTTGCCGTCACGGCCGGTTTGGCACTGGCCTATGCCAATGGCTCCAACGACGTGTCGAAGGGGATTGCCACGCTGGTCGGCAGCGGTGTGACCACCTATCGGCGGGCCATCATTTGGGGCACTCTGTGGACTGGTCTAGGCGCCTTGCTGGGTGGGCTGTGGGGCAGTGCCATGCTCACGACCTTCGGCAAGGGGTTGCTGGATCCTGTCATTACACCCACTCTCGCCGCGGTGCTGGCCATGCTGATTGGGGCGGCAGGATGGGTTTTCCTGGCCTCCCGTACCGGGCTGCCGGTCTCCACCACCCATGCCCTGGTCGGTGCTGTCGTCGGCGTTGGCTATCTCGTTTATGGTCCCGCCTCCATCCAATGGAGTTCATTGGGCATGAAGGTTTTTCTCCCGCTGCTGGTGAGTCCGGCCGTCTCTTTCGGATTGACTGTGTTGTTGCTCGGATCCTTTCAGGAGCAAGAGGAGCGCGTGCCGGTGGGGGATTGCCTGTGCCTGGAGGCGCAGCCTGTTGAGATAAACGTGGATCGTATCGGCACCCTGGCCGCCGCCGGTACCTTCGTGCCGACGACCCTGTCGATTGTGACGGGTGACCGGGAGCAGTGCGCCCGGGAAAGACCACAGGCGGTGCGTCTGACGTTCGACCATCTGCACTGGCTGACCAGCGGCGCCACCAGTCTCGCTCGTGGCATGAACGACGCGCCCAAAATGGTGGCCCTGATCGCCGCCGCGGCAGTGCTGGCCGGTCCGACCGCGCTGCCGATGCCGGCGCTGTTCGCACTTGTTGCCCTGGGCATGTTGGTGGGCAGTGTCGTCGGCGGTCGTCGTGTCACGCATGTGCTGGCGGAAAAGGTCACCCGCATGGACCACCGCGAGGGATTCGCCGCCAATCTCGTCACGGCCGTGCTGGTAACGTCGGCGGCGCTCTATGGTTTGCCGGTGTCCACGACGCATGTGTCTTCAGGCGGTATTGTCGGCGCCGGGCTCCGACGTCGTCGGATCAATCGTCGTGTGTTGCGGGACATCCTGCTGGCCTGGGTGGTAACCCTGCCGGTGGCGGCGCTGCTCGGGATCGCAGCTTACCGAGCCATGCACTTTCTCATGCCATGAGGTCGGAGGCAGCCAGCCAGATGGCCCCGACCATCCTCACAGACAGCGCGTCCGCCGGAGATCCGCGCCTGCCCACATTGGTTTTGGTATGCAAACGTCCGGCGCCCGGTGTCGGCAAGCAGCGTCTGGCGAAAACACTGGGCATCAATATCACCTACGAAATCGCAACACAACTGCTTGCCTGTGCCACGGAGGATCTGGCCGCCTGGCCTGGCCCCATCGTCGTGGCGCCTGCGAGGCGGCGAGATGTGTCTTGGGCAACGACGTTACTTCCAGGTGTGCGGGTCCATGCTCAGGGGCGCGGCAATCTGGGCCAACGTCTCAATCGTCTGGATGGCGAACTGCGCGCGCGTGGCCATCAGTCGCTGGTGTTCATCGGCAGCGATGCGCCGTCACTGTCGAGCACCGATTATGAGGACGTTCGTCGCTGCCTGATGAGCTACGATACCGTGCTGATCCCGGCGAGGGATGGCGGTGTCGTCCTCATGGCGTCCCGGCGCCCTTGGCCTGATCTCGGCGGTTTGCCGTGGAGCACCGGGCAACTGGGCCAGACCCTGGCGCAGGCCTGCAACCGCTGCGGGAGTCTCGTAGTTTTGCCTGGCGGCGGATTTGACATCGACGAGGTCGATGACCTGCAACGCCTTGCCAACACCCTGGCCGGGGATCGGCGACCGGCCCGCCAGAAGCTTTACCGGTGGTTGCAATCCTCAATGTGATGGGCATGTGTAACGTGGATATCAGTGTAGTGATTCCGTGCTTTCGCGACGATGCCGCGCTGGGGCGGTTATTGTCGCAACTGCGTGCCGGGGCTTCGCAACCGCACGAAATCGTCGTCGTCGACGCCGAAGACGGCGCCGCTACGCATTCGCTGTGTCAGCGCTGGGGGGCACGGCGGTTGCCGTCGCGGCCCTGCCGCGGCGCGCAGCTACGTCAGGGCGCATTCGCAGCGACTGGTGATGTCATCTGGTTCCTGCACGCCGACGCAACTCTTCAGGGCGATCCACTTGGTTCGATCACACAAGCCATGGGCCGCGGCGCCGCAGGGGGATACTTTCGTTTTCGCTTTGCGGGGGCTTGCCGCTGGCAGGCAAGGGTTCTGGAGAGGTTGATCAATTTACGTTGCCGGATTGGCATACCGTATGGTGATCAAGGTTTGTTTATGACCGTGGCGGCTTATGTAATGGCGGGTGGGCATTCTGTGTCACCGCTTTTTGAAGAGGTCGCACTGGTCAGGAAACTGCGTCAACAAGGACCGTTCGTTGTGATCGATGACGGGCTGCGAGTAGATCCGCGTCGCTGGGAACGCGATGGTTGGTGGCGGAGATCCTTTCGAAACCGCATCCTGGCGCTGGCATTTGCGGCAGGCCTTTCTCCCAATGTGCTGGCGCGCGGTTACGGTAATGGTGAAACAGGTACATGACATTCTGGAGTGAAAACTAATGAATGATATCGTGAAGCAGTATTACGGCGAAACCTTGCAGGGCACGAAAGATCTGAAAACTGACGCATGCTGCACCGAAGCGTCGCCACCGGAGTTTGTCAAACCCATCCTGGCGCAGATCCATCCCGAGGTCATCGAACGGCATTATGGCTGCGGACTGATTGTGCCGGAACATCTGGAAGGGCTGACCATCCTGGATCTGGGCTGTGGAACCGGTCGTGACGCTTATCTCCTGTCCCGACTGGTGGGACCGCAAGGTTCGGTGATTGGTGTCGACATGACCGAAAAACAGCTTGCCATTGCCCGCCGGCACGCCGAGTTTCATCGCAAGGCCTTTGGTTATCAGAAGAGCAATGTCCAGTTTCTGCATGGCGATATCGAACGCCTTGACAGACTAGCCATTCCCGCGGCCAGCGTGGATCTCGTTGTATCCAACTGCGTGATCAATCTTGCCTCGGACAAGGCCGCAGTCCTGCGTCAGGCTTACCATGTGTTGAAGCCGGGCGGTGAGATCTACTTCGCGGACATTTATGCGGACCGGCGGGTCCCGGCGCAGCTCAAACAGGATCCGGTGCTGTACGGTGAATGCCTGAGCGGGGCGCTCTATTGGAACGACTTTTTAACGCTGGCAGTACGCCAGGGTTTCCCCGACCCGCGCCAGGTCGGCGGCCGGCCGATCCGGGTGGAAAGCCCTCAACTGTCCAAGCGGCTCGGTAACATCCGCTTTTTCTCGGCAACCTACCGATTGTTTAAATTGCCTGATTTGGAACCGGCCTGCGAGGATTACGGCCAGGCGGTGATCTATCGTGGCACTATTCCATATCACCCGGATCGTTTCGTGCTGGACAAACATCATGTCATGGAAAAGGGGCGTGTCTTGCCCGTGTGCGGCAATACCTGGCGGATGTTGAAGGAGACCCGTTTTGCACCCCATTTCGAGTTCATCGGCAGCTTTGACACACATTACGGGTTATTCGCTGGGTGTGGTGGCGGACTGCCGTTTGCTGAGGCCACCAGCGCATCCGCGAACAACGGCTGCTGTTAGGAGAATGACATGAACAGGATGGCGCGGGATGACTGGTTGTTCACGCGAAGCGGTGAGCCGCGGGGCTATATCGATACCAGCCGCTTACGCGAACTGTGGTTTCATATCGGCACGGCTTGCAACCTGGCTTGTCCTTTCTGCCTGGAAGGTTCGAAGCCCGGCGACAGACGCTTGGAGCTGGTGAAACTCATTGATGTCGAACCGTTCATTGTGGAAGCCGTGGCACTCGGTGTTGAACAGTTTTCATTCACCGGCGGTGAACCGTTTCTGGCGAGGGATTTCCCGGCAATCTTAAGATGTGCCTCGCGCTACCGTCCCTGCCTGGTGCTGACCAATGGCACGCTGCCGCTGCTGCGTCGTCTAGATGAGTTGCGGCCATTGTTGCATTGCCCCCATCCGACAAGTTTCCGTGTGAGCCTCGATTATCCCGATGCAAACCGCCATGACAGTGGCCGGGGTTTCGGCGCCTTTGATCTGGCGGTGAAAAGCTTGTGCGCGTTGCATGCCATGGGTTTCAAAGTATCAGTGGCCCGGCAGCAGTCAGCCAATGAAGACGCTGACGTCGTCGAAAGCCGTTTTCGAGACCTTTTCCAGCGAAACGGTTTGCCGAAAGATCTGAGGCTGGTGTCGTTCCCCGATTTTCATCCGCCCGGCAGCCGGGTAGAAAACCCAGAAATCACCGAGCATTGCATGACCACCTATCACACCGCGGAAAGCCGCGCCGCCTTCATGTGCGCCTCCAGCCGGATGGTGGTGAAGATCGGTGGTCGCATGCGGGTGTATGCCTGCACGCTGGTGGACGATGATCCAGCTTTTGACCTGGGTGGGAGCCTGGGGGAAAGTTTGAAACAACGCATCATGCTGCGCCATCACCGATGTTACAGTTGTTTCAAACACCATGCATCCTGCAGCGAACTGGCACCAATCGCAAATCGGTCGGCGGAAAGAGTGACATGCGCGGCCGCAACAAGCTGATCCTGTTTACAGTGGTCGCAGCGGCGATTGCCGCATTTTTTGTCTTCGATATGCAGTCCTACCTAACCCTGGACAATCTGAAGGCGCGCCAGCAACATTTCGTACAGCTCTATCATCGCTATCCATTGTCCATGGTTGTCGGTTTCTTCCTGTGCTACGTCGCAGTGACTGCCGTATCGTTACCCGGCGCCACTCTCCTGACGATAATGGCGGGTGCCCTGTTCGGTATGCTGTCCGGCACTGTAATCGTGTCGTTTGCGTCCTCTCTGGGCGCGACGCTGGCGTTTCTTGTCTCGCGCTTCCTCTTGCGCGACATTGTCCAAAGCCGCTTCGGCGCAAGCTTGCGCCATATCAACGCCGGTCTGGAACGCGATGGCGCCTTATATCTTTTCACCCTCCGGTTGGTGCCGGCGTTCCCGTTCTTCCTGGTCAATCTGTTGATGGGACTGACACTCATGCCGGCCTGGACCTTCTACTGGGTGAGCCAAGTCGGGATGCTGGCCGGCACAATCGTCTACGTGAATGCCGGCACCCAGCTGGCGCGGATCGAAAGCGTCGCCGACCTGTTATCACCGCAGCTCTTGGGCGCTTTCGCGTTGTTGGCATGCTTCCCCTGGCTGGCGCGCGTTCTGGCGTCGCGCGCGCAGATCTGGCACGTGTACCGGCCTTGGGAATCGCGACGACCGCGGCGCTTCGACCGCAATCTGATCGTGATCGGCGCCGGCAGCGCAGGTCTGGTAACGGCGTATATCGCCGCGGCAATCAGGGCCGGTGTTACGCTTGTGGAGAAACATCGCATGGGCGGCGACTGTCTGAATACGGGTTGTGTGCCATCCAAGGCCTTGATCAAGAGCGCGCGCATCCTGCATCTGGCCAGATGCGCTGATCACTATGGTTTGGGCGGGATCGATCCACCGGTTGATTTCGCCAGCGTCATGCGACGCGTCCACCGCGTGATCGAAAAGGTGGCGCCGCACGATTCGGTGGCGCGCTACACCGAACTGGGCGTGGATTGCCGAGCGGGCGAGGCGCGGCTGGTTTCGCCCTGGGAGGTTGAAATCCGGCACGGGAGCGATACACAGCGGCTGACCGCGTGTAACATCGTGATCGCCACCGGCAGCCGCCCGCTGGTTCCGTCCATACCGGGGCTGCGCGAGGTTGGTTACCTGACCTCCGATAGCCTGTGGGAGATTGAAACCAGACCGGCGCGCCTCGTGGTCCTGGGCGGCGGCCCCATCGGCTGCGAACTGACACAGGCCTTCGCCCGGCTGGGCAGCAACGTCACTTTGGTCGAAATGCTGCCCCGTTTGCTGATCCGGGAGGACGACGAGGCCTCGCAACTGGTTCAGCAAAGCTTGGAGGCCGACGGCGTGCAAGTCCTTCTGGAGCACAAGGCGATGCACTTCGCTATCGAGGATGGCGAGAAGGCCGTCTATCTTGATCACCTCGGTGATATGCGGCGGGTGGTTTTCGATGACGTGCTGGTCGCTGTGGGGCGTCGCGCCAATACGGAAGGGCTGGGTCTGGAAGAACTCAACATTGAGACGACTCCCACCGGTACTGTGCGTACCAATGAATATCTCCAAACCCGCTATCCGAATATTCTTGCATGCGGCGACGTCGCCGGTCCCTACCAGTTTACCCATACCGCCGCGCACCAAGCATGGTATGCCGCGGTCAACGCCCTGTTCGGTCGCTACAAGCGCTTCAAGGCTGATTACTCCGTGATTCCCTGGGCGACCTTCACCGATCCGGAAGTCGCGCGGGTGGGGTTGAACGAGGCGGAGGCGAAAGCGCAGGGCGTGGTAGTCGAGGTGACGCGCTACGGATTGGACGATCTCGATCGGGCCATCACCGATGGCAGCGACCGCGGCTATGTCAAGGTGCTGACCGCGCCGGGCTCCGATCGAATCCTGGGCGTCACCATTGTTGGCGAGCATGCCGGTGATCTCATCGCCGAATACGTGCTGGCGATGCGCCACGGCATCGGACTCAACAAGATCCTTAAAACCATCCACATCTATCCCACCCTGGCAGAGGCCAACAAGTACGCCGCCGGGACGTGGAAGCGCCAGCACGCACCGGTGCGGCTGCTGTGCTGGCTGGAACATCTGCACCGCTGGCAAAGGGGGTAATTACGCGCTACGTCCTTTTGGCGGTCTGCCTTCTTGTCGGCGCGCCGGACCGATAGGCGGTTTAGCGCCGGTTGCGCTGCCGGCATGTCCCGGCGCAGGACCGGCCCGCTCCTCGGGGATGGGCCGCGGTCGTGTCCCGATTGATGTAAGAAGGGGAGTGCACGGGCGACTAAGACTAAAGGTGGTGGCCCACCCCATCAAACCGTGGATCGCTATGACATCGGGCCTCTGAAAGCAGTTGCGAGTCCTAGGCGTGGATAAAAGCGGACATACGGGAATGACTGCCGGGAGGTTCCGGTTGAGTTGGAACCGGGCCATCAACTTAGCGCGTACTGTACTGAGGAGCCATTTCGCCATGACCGCAGAGTACAAACTCACCCTTCCCCTGATCACGCTTGCGCAGGCCGATCCGCGCGCCCGGGAGGTCCTTGACCGGGCGAAAGCCCAGGTCGGTTTCATCCCCAACATGTATGCCGGCATGGTGAACCTGCCGGGCCTGTTGGAGACCTACCTGCTCGGCTATGCGAGATTTCGGTCAGAGTCCGGATTTACGCCGGCCGAGCAGGAGGTCGTGTTTCTGACGATTAGCCGCGATAATCGGTGCCATTATTGCATGGCGGCGCACAGCACGCTTGCCGACAAACATTCGCAGGTCCCGATGGCAGTGACCGATGCCATCCGCGACGGCAAGGAAATTAGTGACCCGCGGCTTTCGGCACTCTTTGACTTCACGCGGATTATGTTATGGACGCAGGGGCGGCCGCGCCAGGAAGACGTCGCGGCCTTTCTGAAGGCGGGCTATTCAGAACACCAGATCCTCGCCATCATCCTGGCCATTGCCGTGAAGACGCTCAGCAACTATTCCAATCACCTGTTTCACACCCCAGTCGATGAAATGTTTGCCGATCGCGCATGGCGGGGACACGACGATGACTGATCTCATCAATCGATTGGAAGTCTGAATCGCTTGACGTGATGCGCGCCATGGCCACGCAAGACGGCGCCGTATCCAAACGTCGCGCATCAGGCGGAAGCAATGGATGACACATTTAAAATGGAACAGCAGAGCATCCAGCATAAGGTCCCGGCGGTGGCTGGACTTTCCCCGCTATGGAGTTGCCGCCTTTGCTGGAAGATCACGCTTGCCGTGTTTGGACTTATCCTTGGCGTTGAAAGTGTCATTATAGTGCCATCAGCCAGGTATTTTGAGCGCGGGGAGCTGATGCGACTGGCCGAGAGGACCCAGAGCCTGGTTGAATTTGTGCTCGCCGACGCTCGGAGACGCAGGATCCTTCCGGATCTTGATGCAATCGTCGGTCAGGAGGGGTTGCGCGGGGTGGCGATCCGCGGCCCGTCTGGCGCGGTACTGGCCAGCGCCGGCGAGGTTCCTGCCACCGACCTGGTGCCGGGCGCGACACTGAAGCGACAACTCGTTTCTACGGAGACAGGGGGGCGAACTCTGACTGCGGTCTGGCGCAGCGATCTGATTCCGGATGTGACTGTGGCCGCCCGCGTTGATGTTGGCGACCTGCCGCAGCGATTGCATGCCTACTTATTGCGCATCGCCGGTTTGATCGCAATCATCGTGCTGGTGGTGACCGTCGGGACAATGCTGGTGCTGGATCGATGGCTGCTGCGCCCGCTGCTGCGACTGCGCGAAAGCGCACTCAAGGCCGCGGCAACACCAGACGATGCCGCATCGTTCACATTGTCGATGAGGCGCGGCGACGAGATGGGCGACTTGATCCACGCACACAACACCATGCTCAACAGGGTGGCCGACAGCAGGCGCCGTGATAAAGAGATGGCGGTGGAGCAGGCGTTTTTCCTGACGCACCATGACCTCATTACCGGTTTGCCGAACCGGGCGGCGTTGCTGGAGTTCCTGAAGCGTAGATGCGGCATGGGGCATGGAGTGACCGTGCTGCTTTTCAACGTGCTTCGCTTTCGCGCGCTGAACGCGACCTATGGTCATGCCGCGGCGGATCGTTTGCTTCACGAACTCGCGCGATGTCTGCAATATGCCGCATCCCCCGACGACTTTCTGGCGCATGTCGGCGCCGATCGATTCGTCATAGTTCGATGCGGAATGGGCGATCCGCATGTCACGGCGGCGCTCGCGGAGAAATTGCTGAATGCCGTTTCTCATCCCATCAAAGTGGCAGATGATGTCGAGGTGTCACTACCCGTGCGAGTGGGCATCGCGCAATCGGATGGAAACGTATTTGTGGGCGAGGATCTGCTGTCGCAGGCGGAACTGGCATTAGTACAGACCTACGAGGCAACCACCTGCAAATATCAGTTCTATTCGCCACAGTTCGCATTGGCCATGCGCGCGCGCCAGCAGTTGACCCATGATCTTGAACAGGCGATTTTGCGCCGCGAGTTTTTCGTGGTCTTTCAGCCCAAGGTCAAGCTCTTGCCGCCGCATGATGGGGCGGTGCTGGCCGGCGCCGAAGTCCTGCTACGCTGGCAGCATCCGACCCGGGGTTTGGTGAATCCAGCCGAATTCATTCCGCTTGCGGAATCCACCGGATTGATGGGACAGATTGGCGATTTCGTCCTGCGGGCGGCCGGTGAGCATATCCAAAGGTGGCACACGCGTTATGGTTGGTCGCCACGTCTCGCAATCAACGTATCGGGACAGGAATTTTCCGACCCAGACCTGGTACGGCGGATCAAACGGGTCGTGCATGGCTCTGCCATGCCGGCAGATCGACTTGAATTGGAAGTAACCGAAACAACGACCGTCCGCGGTGCGGGTGAGTCCGGCATACCGACCGTTCGACTCGAATTGGAGATTACCGAAACGACAACAATGCGTGACGTCGAACATTCCACGCAAGTACTTGCCGAACTGCGCAAACTCGGCGTGCATGTGTCCATAGATGATTTCGGCACCGGCTATTCGTCGCTGAACTACTTGCAACGTTTCATGGTTGATGCGATCAAGATCGACAAGTCAT
Source organism: Gammaproteobacteria bacterium (assembly GCA_021324815.1). GTDB lineage: Bacteria > Pseudomonadota > Gammaproteobacteria > JAJPIJ01 > JAJPIJ01 > JAJPIJ01. The sequence continues at coordinate 53,195 of JAJPIJ010000051.1, read as the reverse complement.
TTGTAGACGGTATTGGACACGACCATAACGCGGAGGTAATCTGCGACACGATATTGCGGATAGGACATGCGCTTGGCATGCGCGTCATCGCCGAAGGTGTCGAGACCGAGGCTCAAGTCGTTTTTCTTCGACTCAGAAAATGTAATGAGGCTCAGGGATATCTTTTCGGGAAACCGGTGACGAGCGAAGAGTTCGAGCGAACCTGGCTGACTTCCCCGCCCGCGGCGGCGGCCGGCTTGTGGATTTAGCGCCAATTGCCGGTGGAAAGCTGTGAGATTTCGCGGCGATAAAGCCGGGTGTCTTCAAACATCGCGTTTATACTCAGCCGGGTCAACCTTCCGGAAATACCTCTTCAGATGGAGGCGGCGTGATGAGATCTAAAATTGGTTTTCGGACTGCTCAAAATAGCGATTGGTAGGCATTCTCAGGACAGCGAGGTGATGGCATGGCTATGATTCCGACCCCGCCGACGCACCGCTTCCCATGGTATGTGCGTCTATTTCTCTGGAATCAAAAACGGCGCTATGGCACGGTGCTCGAGTCCGCTCGGTTGTGGGGCCGGAGCCCGAAGGTATTCGTTGCCCTGGCGCTTTTATATGGTGCCCTTGACCGCCGTTCCTCGCCCATTGAGCCGCTGCTCCGCTCACTGATCGCGGTGAGGGTGTCTCAAATCAACTGGTGTTCATTCTGCGTGGACATCAACTCCGCACTGATACTCAGGCGTGGCGGCAATGTGGAAAAGCTGCAGGCGCTGGCGGATTTCGAGTCCAGTTCGCACTTCAGCGAACGCGAGAAGGCGGCACTGGCCTACGCGGAGGCAATGACCCGTGCGGACAGGTCCTCAACCGCTGGGCATCTCGCGCGCCTGCGCAAGTTCTTCGATGACGATGCCGTCATCGAGCTGACGGCGTTAATTGCATTCCAGAACCTGTCAAGCAAGTTCAATGCAGCTCTGGGGGTCGAACCCCAGGGGTTTTGCATGGTCGCGCCGCAAGCATCGAAATCGTCGCCGCCAAAGTAGCTATTTAAGAGGGCACGCCTCATGTACTTCGACCAGCCGGCGATATATCAGGTTTGGCCGAAGTTTTTCAGCGAGTCTCTGCTTTGGCCCATACTCAATACACCATTTCCATTGTTGCCAGGTTCCTCATGGGGCTTCCAGGGCTTCTAATCAGACACTGGCAACCTGCCAACTGCCTTGGAGAGATCATATTGCGCCTTGTTAAACTCGGCGACAGATTTGAGGTAATCAATGCGAGCGCGGGTCAAGTCCTGCTCGGCGAGAATGTTTTCCAAAACGATTCCGACACCAAACTCCTGTCGCTGCTGGGCCAGGTGAAGACCCTCTTCGGCGGCGGTCAACGCGCGCCGCGCCATATTGATTTGTTCGGATTGCGATTGCAGCCGGGTGAATGCTTCCACGACTTGGCGGACGACTTCATCATGAAGTTTTTCCTCGCCCAGCCGGGTCGAATTGAGGCGGGCATTCGCCGCTCGTTGCCGGCCAAAGTCAAACAGGCCGCCCGGTCCGATACGCCAACCAATTCCGATGAAGTAGTCCTCTTGATCACCAAAATTGCCGGTGTCACTGTTCCGGCCCCCGCCCAGCCCCCCACCGACGACTTGGCCTCTGATTGACGGAATCAACGGACCATAAACCGTTCCATTTTCGTCCTCGCGCGCAGCCTCCACCTCGGCGTTGCCCTGCTTTAACTCCGGACGCGTGGAGAGCGCTTGCTGTACGAGCGAGTCCATGGTCGTGTGGGTGTCAACAAGGCTAATCGGGGTGAGGTCAGTGTCGCGGGCCACCAGTTCGATCGAGGAGTCCATGTGAAGTGACTGTGCCAGACGGGCGGCGGCCTTTCGCTGTTCTTCCATGGCTTGGCGCAACACAAGCCGGTTACGTTCCGCCTGCACTGAAACGCGAAGCGCATCTCCCTTAAAAGCAATGCCGGCTTCCACGGCGTGGCGCACTTGTGTCTCGTAGTCGGTTGAAATTCGCACCGACTCCCGCGCCACGCCCACGGTGGCCTGCCCGAGCGCCAGATCAAAATAGTTTCGCGCTACGGCCGCGATGCTGGCTTGGCGTTGAGCCTCGAACGCATAGTCCGCGGCGTTTTCGTTCTGCTTGGCTGCAAGCTTTTTGTAGATGGCGTCGCCCAGATCCAACTCACTGACCAGCGCGACGCCCGGTGCATAAGCCTGCTTGCTCACAGTAAGGATGTCCCCTTCGGTCGACTGGATCCGGCCGTCATGCCGGTTATAAGAAATCCCCACGTTCACCCACGGATAAAATCGGAGCATCGCGCTTTCGTCAAGCGCCCTGGCTTCCGCCAGTTTTTCGCGAGCGAGTTGAACGTCAAGATTCCGTGCCCCAGCCAGCCGCAAAGCGGTGGGCAGGTCAATCAAGTAAACATTCGCTCCGGTTTCGCTCGTTGCGGAATCGGCGGGTTGCGCAAGGGATGCAGGCGCGAAGCAGAGCCAGGCAGCGGCGCAAAACGTCAAGTGAATGCAAACCCGGACTCTCATTGGGCCTCCGTGGCGTTGACGATTTGACCGTCCGTGATGGCCTGCCTGCCGGCCACAATCACGGCTTCGTTGGGTTTCAATCCCTCCAGGATTTCGACGGCAATGCCATCATCGAAGCCGGTCTTGACCGGAAGACGAGCGGCCTTCCCATCACGGTAGGCGAAAACAAAACTTTTGTTCTTTTCCGTGATGATCGCCTCGGCGGGCAGAAGTTGAGCGTCCGTCTTCTTTTCCAAAGTAATCTGACAGCTTGCGTACATCCCGGGGCGCAGCGCGTGGTCGGAATTCGGAATTTCGATTTCCGTCATCATTGTCTTGGTGGATTCGTCGAGCGCGTAGGCGAAGCGCGATATTTTCCCATTGAATACACGGCCCGGCAGTTCCTCGACCGTGACTTTGACCGGCAAATTCTTCTTGACCAGCGGCACTTCCGGTTCCGGGATAGCCACTTCGATGCGAACGCGGCTGAAGTCCATCACTGTGACCACGGCGGCACTGCGGGCGGCGCTGCTGGAAGTGGCCGCTGGAATAAATGCTCCGATGTCCACCCAGCGTCTGACCACGACGCCGTCGAACGGAGCAATGATCTTTGAGTAACTGATAAGAGTCTCGAGCCGTTTCAAGTTGGCACGGCCGACTTCGTAATTCGACCGGGCGACAACCTGTTGGGCTTTGGTTACCTTAAACTGGGCCCTGGCTTTGTCAACGGCCAGCGGTATCACCAAGTCCGGTGCCTTCTCTTGAGCTCTGCGGACGCGTTCTTGTTCGATCTCCGCCAATTGTGCTTCCGCCTCGGCGCGCACCGACTCAGCCTCGGAGCGGCTTAATTCCGCCTGGTAGCGCTCCACGTCGGCCAGCATCTCGGGGACTTCGAGTTCCGCGAGCACATCATTCGCTTTGACCCAGTCGCCCCGGTCTACCGCAATGGATTTCAGATAACCAGGCACTTTCGCGTAGAGCGTCGCTTCCTGGTAGGCGCGCAGATTGCCCGGTAGTGCGATGCGGCGGGTGATCTCCCCTGATTTCAGGTGAACGACTTGCACGTTCGGAATGGGCGCGGACGAAGAGGCATATACTTTCGCGGAACGATCACAGCCGGTCAACAAAACGGCGGCGAGGATTCCGCCGCAGCCAATCAGAAGATGTAGCAAGTGTTTTTTCATATCTGCGATGCTGTTTGAGTTGGCCTCTCTCCTTTGAATAGCAGATAGAGAATCGGCACAACGAACAAGACCATCACCACTGCGGCCAGCAGGCCGCCGACCACAGCGCGGGCCAGTGGGATGTTCGCACCGCCAGAAATGGCCATGGGCGTTAAGCCGAGTACCGCCGCCAGACCGACCATCAGAATCGGACGCAGCCGGAGTGTCGCCGCCTCAAAGATGGCGTGACGAGCGGTCTTTGGGATTCCTTTCCTCCGGGCCTCCTCCAGAATACGGTTCGCGAAGTCCACCATGATGACGCTGAAGCTGACCACAATGCCGACCATCATGATGATGCCCATCGCCGACTGGATGCTCAGAGACGTACCCGTGAAGTAGAGCATCAGTGCCACGCCGATCAAGCCGAGCGGCACGGCGAACATGACGATGAATGGATCGAGGAACGAGCGGAACTGGACGACCATGACCAGATAAACCAGCACGACGGCGAGAACGAACCCGAAGCCTAGCGATTGGAAGGAGTCGTGCATGGACTTCACCTCGCCGCGCATTTGAATGTAGTAACCCTCCGGCACCTCGGCGCGGTCGTTGCGAATCCGGTTGATGTGTTTCTCGATCTCCGCCGCCACCGAGCCAACGTCACGACCGCGTACATTCACGTAGATGTCGGTCACGCGGGTGATGTTGAGGTGATTGATTTCAGAAGGAGCAGTCCCGCGCGAAAACTTTGCCACGTTGCGCAACGGAATGGGCGTGGCTTGCTGCGGGCCGGCGATGGGAATATCGAGCACTGTGTCCAGCGACTTGATGTCCGACTCCCGGTACTGCGCGCCAATGAAGTAGTGATTGCCGTTGTGTTCATCAATCCAGAACGAGGGTGCAAAATTAACGGAACTGTTGAGCGCGGTGACGATGTTCTTGACGACACTGTCCTGGGTGAGGCCGACCTGTGCGGCCTTCGTGCGATCCACGTCCACGTTGATTTGCGGCGCGTCGAGCCGTTGCTGAATACGCACATCTACCGCGCCTGGCACGTTTTCTGAAAAGCGTTTAATTTCTTCCGCGATGCTATGCGCCACATCGAGGTTGCTGCCTTCGATCTGAATGTTGATGGGGGAGGGCAGACCGCCGTTCAAGGCCGCCGTCATCATGCCGCCCGTATCGAAACTGAACTCCGTGCCGGGGAATTCTAGCGGAAGCTGTTGGCGCAACTCGTTCACGTAATCGAAAGTCGATCGTGCGTGCTTTTCAGCCAGTTGAACGAGAACAAACGCGTCTTGCGACCCGGAGTTCGGCGTGTAGGCCGCCGGCCAGTCCAGCAGCACGCCGATGTTTGAAATGATGATCTTTCGTTCCTGCTCCGGGATGGTTGCGGCGATGGACTTTTCGACCCCGGCAATGAGTTGTTCGGTTCGCTCGACGCGCAGACCCGTTTGGGAGCGCACTTTCACCATGAATTGCCCGGCGTCGGTTTGCGGAAACAATTCCGTCCCCAAAAATTTGAAGAGGGACAACGAGGCGACAAACATCAGCGCCGTGGTTCCGAGCACGAGCCGGCGATGGGCGAAAGCTTTGTTCAACAGATTGCCGTAGCTCCGGCGAACGCGATAAAACCAGCCCCGCTCCTCTTCCGCCTCAAAATGCTCCTCGTCGCCCGCCGACGGCTGCGGATGCGGGCCGGTCTCCTGCGGGAGGATTTGTGCCCGCGCATCGGAGCGCCTCGCCGAGACTTTGTGCCGGAGAAATTTCGCGGCGCAGACTGGCACCAGCGTCAGCGCCAGGATGTAGCTTGTGCCAACGGCAATGATGACGGTCTTCGCCAGCGGCGTGAACAGGAACTTGCCGATGCCGGTGAGAAAAACCACCGGGAAAAAAACCACCGCCAGCGTCACCGTAATGATCAGCAGCGGCTTGGCCACCTCCGTCGCGCCGTCGAGCGCAGCGGTCATGGGCGGCTTCCCGAGGGAGAGATGCCGCTCCGTGTTTTCAATGACGACGATCGACTGGTCGATCAACAGCCCGACCGCCAGAGCGAGACCACCAAGCGTCATCGCGTTCAGGCTCTCCCCCGTGAAATGAAGCCCGATGAAAGCGCCGAGGCACGCCAGCGGCAGCGAGAGGAGAACGATGAACATGGGCCGGAAACTGCCGAGAAAGACCAGCACCAGCAGTGCCGCCAGCCCCGCACCGATGATGGCTTCATAAATCAGGTTGTTGATTGACTCGCGCACGTAAAACGACTGGTCCATCACCACGTCGAGGCTGATGCCCTTGATGCGTTCCAGGATGGGCTTGAGTTGTGCCTTGATCCCTTCGACGACCGCGATCGTATTCGCGCCGGGTTGACGGTAGATAGGGACATAGACCTGTCGCCTGCCGTTCACGCGAACGATGTTCGATTGAATTTGGTTCGAGTCCTCGACCTTGGCGACATCGCGGATGTAGGTCGGCGGTCCGTGGCCGACGTTGAGAGGGAGGTCGTTCAGTTCGTTCACGGTCGCAACCATGCCGTTGGCGTTGATCTGATAATCCAGCGCGCCGAACTTGGCGTCACCGGTTGGAATCATCACGTTGTAGTTGCGGATGGTATTGATGACGTCCAAGGGCGAGAGCCCGCGGACCTGTGCCTTCTCGGGATCGACGTAAGCCAGAATACGACGGAGCTTCCCGCCATAGACGGCGGGCGCGATGACGCCGGGGATGGATTGCAGCCGGTTGCGCAGATCGAAGTAGGCCACGTCGTAAAGCGCCGTTTCGTCCAGCGTTTTGCTCGAGACGCTGATGAGTGCCAGCGGGATGGAAGCCGTCGGATCAAAGGGCATGACCATCGGCGGAATCGTCCCCGGCGGGAGATAATAGAGATCGCTCATCGCGAGCGATGTGACTTGGGACATCGCCGTGTTCGGATTCACATCCTCGCGGAAGAAATCCTTCACGACGCTCACGCCAACCATCGACTTGGCCTCCTGCCGCGCGACGCCATTGGCCTGACCGGTCCACCGTTCGAGTCGCGTCGTAATGTCCTTCTCCATGACTTCCGTCGGCATTCCCGGATAGAAGGTGAGAATTTGCACGGCGGGCGTCTTGAACGTCGGCAGAATGTCCGTCGGTAGGCGAGTGATCGACGTCGAGCCGATGACAAGAATCGCCAGGGCGAGGACGACAACGGCGTAGGGATTGTCAAGGGCGTAGCGTGTCATTAGACCCGACTCACAAAGCAGCGCGTTTGAGAAGCTCTTCCAAAGCGCTGTCAGATTCGTCGCCGACCAACACCAGCGAGAGCGGGCCATGGCGCCGGCCGCACACATGGTGCTGGCCGACCTGGCGGCATTGGGAGACTGCATCGACGGGCTGGTTCATGACGTACAGCGACAGCTTGCGATCCCCCAAGCGGTAGAAAAGCAGTTGAGACTTGCTGCCCGCGATCGTACAAACCCGACCTCCGATAAGATCAGCGCCGGCCAAGATGGGGACATACGGGTCAAAATCCAGGCGGTTGGCAAAAAAGCGCGACACCACCGACGGATCCTGCGATGCAACCTCCGTCGCCATGGTGGACTGCCCAAAGCGAACATGATCTGCTACCAGCTCATGAACGAGGGATGTATTACGTTCCGGCGACGCTTTCACCCAGAAAGTGAGGTAAACCGCCAAAACCGCTGCGGTGGCTGCAAGGGCGCCCGTCAACCATTGTATCCATTTGGACCATTGTTGTTCGCCAAAACGAAAGCGCAACCCTCCAATCCTGGCATCGACGGGCTCAGGAAGAGATACCCGTCCCTGCAGGCGACCGACGATATGCTTGAGACTTCGGTAGCTGGCGAGGCGTCGGGAACATTCGGAGCAGCTTGCGAAATGTCGTTCCATTGCTACTCGTTCTTCCGGCGTGACTTCGCCATCCACGTACGCTGAGATGGTATCGACGTGCTTATTGCAGTTCATAGGAATGTACCTGAGGTACCCACGACCTCGGTTCCTGCGACCAACAGGCGGGATAGCGATAATCTTCCACGGGAGATCCGCGACCGCACCGTGCCCAAGGCAGTGTCAGTGATTGTCATGATTTCTTCGTATGTGAATCCCCAGAGGTCACAGAGCAACACGGCCTCGGCTTGTTCCCGCGGCAGACGTGTCAGCGCCCATTCCAGTTGATGCACCGTCAGCCGTTCGACGGTCTCCGCGGGTACGATGGGTTCCGGAGCGATACAGTCGCCGGGTTTAACCAACCGCAATTCGCTGCGGGCGGAGGTTGCACGTGTCCGATCGATATGTAGATTCCTGACGATTCGAAAAAGCCACCCGCGGCAAAGCGCGGGGTGCCGGAGAGTCCCCCATCTTCTAAAGGCATGTTCATAAGCGGACTGCAACAAGTCATCGGCATCCCACTCTGCATGGCAGAGACGTCTTGCATAGGCATAAAGGTCCTCCCGATAAGACAACGCCAGTTCAGTAAACTCTTTGTATGTCATATAGTTGGCTGTTATTGGAAGAACTGGAGCAGGCGATCGGACCGCCCCCCGACTTTTTCAGGCAACATTGCGTTCTTATTACGTAAAGACGAAACAGGCGGGCGAAACGTTCCTGGCACCCATTCGTGTTGCAATAGTCTACTTGGCCGGGTTATCCGGCGGGGGTGGACCTTGACGATCCTTCGAGTAGTGTAGGGCGGTCCGAACCGGCGGCAAGGTTGGTTTCCCAACGGCATCGCGTTCTTCCCGCCGTCGTTCCCCTAAGCTGTAGTAGTCGACCGGGATACCCGGTCTAATGAAGCATGGAGTCACGCAAACGCGGTTTGCGGCACTGGTCCTTGCGTGTTCGGCCGATCTGTATCATTTTGCTTATTGGCTGATCCGTAATCGCCCAGAAGCCGAAGACCTTGTGCAGGAGACATTTGCGCGGGCGTGGCGATCGATCCGCCAGTTACGTGGCGAGATGGCGGCAAAGGAGTGGCTTTTCACGACGTTACGACGTGAATATGCCCGGCAGTTCGAAGCAGGCGCAATCTCTGGCGCTAGACACCCTGTCTGCCGATGATGTTCGGAAGGTCTTTGATGAAAGGATTCAATTCCAGCCGGCGGTTGCCTCTGTCCACTGCGCGATGCCTTGCATCATCAATGAGACGCGAGCGATCCACATGGCGGTCGGCTCTGAAAATGGCCCGATTCCCATTGGGGTATGCCGCGGCAAACGATAGCGAAACGGGCAATGTTCTCGGAAGCCGGATACCAAAGCGTCATCGTGCGATGTTCGCAAGGTGACATGGCAATTGTCGGTATGACAGATCAGAATGTGGAATCCATAGAAAAGCAAGTGCTTGCTGCGATGCACCGGCAGTGACGTTCACGGCCAGGCCGGATTCTTCCGTTCCTTTGATTTCGAATGCTTTCCACTAAAACGCGGACGAAAGTCAGGATTTCTAATTTGTTCATCAGAATCCCGAGTCTTTGAAAAAGGCAAGGTAATTCGGGCGAAACGTAGCGAGCGCAGGCAGTACGCGGCGCGAGGGGCGAGGAAACCGGAGTTTACACGGCAGTAAATGAGGATTTCCGGGCCCCGAGCGACAAAGTCATGCCGAGCGCAGTAGTTTTGCAGCAGCCTGTCAGGATTCCTGCGGGGGGATGACGGAGATGACCTCCTCCAGCGTGGTGACGCCGGCGGCGACTTTCTCGGCGCCGCTCTGGCGCAGGTCGCGCATGCCGCTGCGGATGGCGGCGTCGCGCAGCGTGCCCGAGTCCACCTGCGGGCGGATGAGGTCGCGCATCTCGCGGTTCATGGTGAGGATCTCGTAGAGACCGGTGCGGCCCCGGTAACCGGTGTGCCGGCATTCGTCGCAGCCGACGGGCTTGTATACCTCCTTGGGGGCGGCGACGTGGATGTTGGCGGTGAGCGCCTGCCAGCCGCTCCAGTCGAGCTTGCCGGGTTTTTTGCAATGGGCGCAGAGCGTGCGCACGAGGCGCTGCGCCACGACGCCGAGCAGCGAGGCGCCGATCAGGAACGGCTGCACGCCGATGTCGATGAGCCGCGTGATGGCGGAGGGGGCGCCGTTGGTGTGCAGCGTGGAGAGCACGAGGTGGCCGGTCAGCGCCGCCTGGATGGCGACGTCGGCGGTCTCGCGATCGCGGATTTCGCCGATCATGATGATGTCCGGGTCCTGGCGCAGCAGCGTGCGCACGCCAGTGGCGAAGTCCACGTCGATGGCGGGCTGCACCTGCATCTGGTTGAACTGCGGCTCCACCATCTCGATGGGGTCCTCGATGCTGCACACGTTGTATTCCGGCCGCGCAATTTGTTTGAGCGCGCAGTAGAGCGTCGTGGTCTTGCCGGAGCCGGTCGGGCCGGTGACGAGGATGAAGCCGTGCGGGTTTTCCACCATGCGCTGCCAGCAGGCCAGATCGTGATCGCCGAAGCCCAGCTCGGCGAAGCTGCGGCTCAGCACCTGCGGGTCGAAGATGCGCAGCACCAGTTTCTCGCCGAAGGTGGTCGGCATGGTGGACAAACGCATCTCCACCTCCTTGCCCGCCGGCGTCTTGGTCTTGACGCGGCCGTCCTGCGGGCGGCGCTTGTCGGCGACGTCCATGCGGCCCAGCGACTTCAGACGGCTGGTGATGGCGGTGACGATCGGCGTCGGCAGCTCGTGCACCTGGTGCAGCATGCCGTCGATGCGGAAGCGGATGCGGGACAGCTCGCGCCTGGGCTCGACGTGGATGTCGCTGGCGCGCTGCTCGAAGGCGAATTGCAGCAGCCAGTCGACCAGATGGACGATGTGTTGATCGTTGGCGTCCGGCTCGCCGACCTTGCCGAGTTCGGTCAGCGACTCGAAATTGGTGACCACCGATCCCTCGGTGGAGGCCCGCGTGGCGCCGAAGATGGAGCGGCTGACGCCGTAAAACTCCGTGAGGTAGCGGTTGATGTCCTTGGGGTTGGCGATGACGCGCCTGATCTTGCGTTGCAGGATGCGCGAGAGCTCCAGCTCCCACTCGCGCAGGTACGGCTCGGCGGTCGCCACCGTGACGTTCTCCGCGTCCACTTCGATGGGCAGGAAGCGGAAGCGTTGCGCGTAGGCCTGCGACACGAGCTTGGTCACCGCCTCGACGTCGATCTTGAGCGGGTCGATGCGCACATAGGGCAGTCCGACCTTTTCCGCCAGCCAGCGCGTCAGGCGTTCGAGGCTCAAGGGGAAGGGGGGATGCGTCGCGCTGACCCAGCCCTGTTCGCCGATGCGGATGAGCGGATGACGGGTGTCCTCGCCGCGGCCGGGCTGCGAGACGCGCAGCTGTTCCACCTGTTGCAGGCCGATGAGCTTGTCGGCGAGCAGCCAGGAGAGCAGCCGCTCCTGCGTCAGCCTGCCCTCCGGTTGCGCCGATTGAACGGGCGGCACCATGCCTTCCACCGGTGCGGATTTCACGTCCGCCGGACGGGGCGCCGCCGGGCGCTTAGGAGGCGTGGGTTGACGGTTCATGAACCGCCGGCTGCTGGCCGGTGCGGACGATGCGGTCGGTCGCACGCGACAGGCGCGCGATCAGGGTATGCAGGAACAGCTTGTGAAAGCGCAACTGGCAGTTGAGCGAGGTGCGCTCAATCTGGGCCGCGTGGACCTTGATCAAGGTGCTGGGCTCGCGCGTCGTGATGCTGGCGGTGCGCTCGCGTCCGGAGACGAAACCCATCTCGCCGAAGCAGTCGCCGCTCACCAGCGTGTCCACGTAAACGCCGGATTTCATGACCTCCACCACGCCGGAGAGGATGACGTAGAAGGACTTGTCCACGTCGCCCTCGACGATGACGCTGCTCTTGGCGGGCAGGTCCAGCCACTGGCTGGCGTTGATCAACTCCCAGATTTCGTTGTCGGTGAAATCGCGGAAGAAATCCTGCGCCCGGACGGCGTTGAATTTTTCCTGCTTGGTGATCGATTCCCTGGCCGGCTGGATGAAATCGAACACGAGGCTCAAATCGCCGGCCATGTCCATGGCGGACTTGTAGCGCAGGCGCGCTTCGCGGGCCAGCGCGCGATGGACGATGCGCTCCAGGACATCGGGGACGTCCGGGCGGTAGTTTTTGATCGGCGGAATGGCGCCGTTCAGGATGAGATGCTGTATGGCCTCGATGTTGTTGGATTGAAACGGGTGATGGCCGGTCAGCAGTTCATAGACCACCAGCCCCAGCGCGAAAATATCGGTCTGCGGCGTGACGTCCTGATCCTGGATCTGCTCCGGCGACATGTACAGCGGCGAGCCGGCGTGGTTGACCATGGTGCTGCCGAGGTCCTCCGGCAGCACGGCGATGCCGAAGTCGGTGATTTTGACGTCGTGATCCTCGGTGATGAGGATGTTGCGCGGCTTGATGTCGCGGTGGATGACCCCCTTCTTGTGGGCGTAGTCCAGCGCCACGGCGCACTTGTAGGTGATGGTAATCACCTCGTTGAGCGGCAGCAGGTTGTGGGGATCGCAGTAGTGCTCCAGCGTCTGGCCGCCGTGCACGTATTCCATGACGATGTAATACACGCCGTCATTGGCGCCGGCGTCGTAGATGCCGGTGATGTTGGGATGCTTCAGCATCCCCGCCGCCTGGGCCTCGTTGAAAAAGAGTTTTTTGTAGAGGTCGCCGTCCTCCATGGAGGCCAGCCGATCCTGGTCCGCAACCTTGATCGCCACCGGCCGGTCGACGAAGGGATCGTGGCCGAGATAGACCTTGCCCATGTTGCCCCTGCCAATCTCCTTGATGACCTGATACTTGGCCAGGGTGCTGTTTTCCAGATTTCTCAGTCCGTTCATTGTGAAGCGGCTTGTGGCTTGCTTTTATCGTCGTTGTATTGATTACAGGTCGGAGATGTCTCCAGGACCATCAGTATAGACGATATATGAACACAGCCCTAACCCGCGGTTTCCGCCTGCGGATGATCCGCGCTGCACAACCGCGCGGGGGCCGGGCTATCGGCGGCCGTGGGGCGGCGGTTCGTAGGTGACCTCAAGAAGCCGGTAGCGACGGCTGGTGTGCCCGGTCTTGACCACCACTTCCTCCCCTGGCGTTTTCTTCAGCAGTTGCCGGGCCAGCGGGGAATCCACGCTCAGATGGTTCCTTTCACCGCCGGTCTCATCGGCCCCGACGATGCGGTGAACCTGTGTCGAGCCGTCCTCCGCCTCGAGGATGACCCAGGCGCCGAAATACACGCGCTCCACGTCCGCCGGCGCCTGGGCGATGACCTTGAGCGCCGGCAGGCGTTTTTGCAGGTAGCGGATGCGCCGGTCGATTTCGCGCAACTCCTTTTTGCGATAGATGTACTCGGCATTCTCCGAGCGGTCGCCCTCGGCCGCCGCCGCCGCCAGATGCTTCGTGACGCCGGCGCGGCGCTCCCACAAGCCTTTGAGTTCCGCCTGCAGGGCCTGAAAACCCGCCGCGGTGATGTAGGGGGAGGATTGGGGTGGGGGCGGCCGCCAGCGTCCCATTACTGATGCACGCGAAATCGGTGAAGGTGACGCGCCTCGGTGGCTGGTGACATCAAATCCCCCCACCCCCCCTTTTTCAAAGGGGGGCGAAGGGGGGATTTGCGATGCACGAGGCCGGGCCGCACGCTGATTAACTATGCAAATCCCGGTGAGATATGAACGCGGATCAGGCGGCGGCCAGTTCGAGCATGGTCCTGGCGTGCTCGACGGTCTGCGGCGTGATGGTCATGCCGCCCAGCATGCGCGCGATTTCCTGCACGCGCTCATCCTTCTTGAGCGGCCTGATTTCCACGCGGGTGTCGTTTTTGGCGATGCGCTTCTGGATTTGCAGGTGCTGATGCGCCTGCGCCGCCACCTGCGGCAGGTGCGTGACGCAGAGCACCTGGCCGCGCCCGGCCAGACGGCGCAGCAGGCGGCCGACGATCTCGGCCACGCCGCCGCCGATGCCGACGTCCACCTCGTCGAACACGAGCGTCGGCGCGGTCTGGTGCCGCGCGCAGATGACCTGCACGGCGAGGCTGATGCGCGACAGTTCGCCGCCGGAGGCGACCCTGGTCATGGGCTTCAACGGCTGGCCGGGATTGGCGCTGACCATGAATTCCACGCGATCGCCGCCCTGCGGGCTCACCGTCTCCTCCTCCGGCGTGACGTCGACGGCGAAGCGCCCGCCGGGCATGCCGAGATCCTGCAGGCCGTCGGCCACGGCCCTGGCGAGCTTCCTGGCGGCCCTGGCGCGGCTCTCGTGCAACGCCAGCGCGGCGTCCTGGTAATCCTTGCGGGCCGCGTCGAGCTCGCGGCTCAGCTTTTCCCGGTGCTCGGTGTGGTGCTCCAGCAGTTGCAGGCGCTGCTCGATCTGCGCCATCTGCGCCGGCAGTTCCTCCATGCGCACGCGGTGCTTGCGCGCCAGGTCGTGCAGCCGGCCCAGCGTGTCGTCGAGCTGCCGCACGGTGTCGGGATCGGCGTCGAGGCGCTCGAGGTACCGGCGCAGCCAGTGGCCGGCCTCGCGCAGCGGGATCAGGGCCTGATCCAGCAGGGCGGCGACTTCGTCGATGGCGGGATCGAGTCTGGCGAGCGCCTGCAGCTCGATGCGGGTGCGCTCCAGGGCCACCTCGGCGCAGGCATCCTCCTCGTTCAGGGCCGAGAGCGCCTGCCGGACGCCCTCCATCAGCCGCCCGGCGTGCGCCAGTCGCTTGTGCTCGCTCTCCACGCGCAGGATTTCCTCGGGCGTCAGCTTGAGATTGCGCAATTCATCAAATTGGTAGCGCAGCAGCTCCAGTTCGCGCTCGCCGGTGGTGAGCGCGTCGATTTCCTTGAGCGCCCGCTCCGTCTCGCGCACCCGGCGGCAGGCCGCCGCCACGCGCTCCATGAGTTCCGGGTGGCCGGCGTAATCGTCGAGCAAATCGCGCTGCACCTCGCGGCGCAACAGGGCATGGTGCTCGTTCTGGCCGTGAATATCGGCCAGCCGCTCGCCCACCGCGCGCAGCGTTTGCAGGGACACGGGGCCGCCGTTGATGAAGGCGCGCGAGCGGCCGTCAACGCCGAACTGGCGCTTGAGGATGATCTCGTCATCCACCGCCTCCACGCCCTGTTCCGTGAGCCACGCCCGGAATTCCCCGCCGGCCGGCGGCGTGAACACGGCGTTGACGCTGGCCTGCTCGGCGCCGGTGCGCACCAGCGTGCTGTCCGCCCGATCGCCGAGCGCCAGGCCCAGCGCCTCCACCAGGATGGACTTGCCGGCGCCGGTCTCGCCGGTGAACACGGTCATGCCGGGACCGAATTCCATCTCCACTTCCGCGATCAACGCGAAATTTTTTATCGACAGGTAACGCAGCATGGCTTTACAGGGCCGGGGAAACGTGGAGGTGCCGCGGCTTTTCTAACACGGGTCGGTGCCCCAGTGCAGCTTGGCCCTGAGCGTCGCGTAATGATCATGGCCGGCGGGATGAATGAGTCTGATGCTGCGGCTGTGCTTGGTGATGACCACCCGGTCGCCGGGTTGCAGGGCGCACAAGTCCTCGCCGTCGCAGTTGAGATGGGCGTCGCCCAGGCTGCGGGTGTGGATGGTGACCTCGATCCGGCTGCTGTCGGCCACCACGATGGGGCGCTGGGTCAGGGTGTGTGGGCAGATGGGCACGATCACCCAGGCCGGCAGGCCGGGATGCAGGATCGGACCGCCGCCGGACACGGCGTAGGCCGTGGAGCCGGTGGGGGTGGCGATGATCATCCCGTCCGAGCGCTGATTGTGCAGCAGGCGCCCGTCGATGGTCGTGCCCAGCGTGATCAACCGGGCGGTGTTCCATTTCTGGATCACGACGTCGTTCATGGCGTGGCTCTCGGCGATCCCCCGTCCGCCGCGAATCACTTCGCAGCGCAGCAGGTGGCGCTGTTCTTCCACGTAGGAGCCGTCGAGGATCGCGTCCAGTTGCTGGGGCAGGCCGTCGGGGGTGAGATCGGCCAGGAACCCCAGGCGGCCCAGGTTGACGCCGAGCAGGCGGGCGTCGTCCTGATAGAGGGCGCGGGCGGCGCCGAGCAGCGTGCCGTCGCCGCCGACGACGATCACCAGATCGCAATCCCCGCCCGCCAGGCGGCCGGCGGCGCCGCCGAGAAGGCCGGCGCTGGTCTCGTCCAGCACGGTTTCCAGCCGCCGCCGCTTGAGGCAGGCCATCACCGCCTGCAGCGCGGGCAGGATGAGCGGATCGTCCGGCTTGGCGTACAGTCCGATGCGTTTGAACATGACGGGGGAACGCGGTGGGCGCCGATTTCACCTTAGCATTTCCCGGTATTCATCTCAAAGCACGGGCGCGTCCGGCTGGTTTTTGCACTCGCCGGGGCGGAGTGCTAAATTCAAAAATGTATATGTCAGGAAGTCCCATTCACCGTCCCCCCGCGCCCGGCGCGCTCTCGGAGCGGGCCCTGCACCTGTTCAGGCTGCTCGTCGAGCGCTATATCGCCGAGGGCCAGCCGGTGGGGTCGCGCACGCTCGCGCGCGAGGCGAATCTGACCTTGAGCCCGGCGACCATCCGCAACGTCATGGCCGACCTCGAGGACATGGGGTTGATTCACGCGCCGCACACCTCCGCAGGCCGCGTGCCGACGGTGCTCGGCTACCGGTTGTTCGTCGACAGCGTGATGACCATGCGCGTCCCGTCGGCGGAGGTGGTGGAGCGCATCCACGGCGATTTGCAGCACGAGGCGGACGTGCAAAAATTGCTGCACAAGACCTCCGACATGCTGTCGGAGATCACCAAGCTCGCCAGCGTGGTGATGATCCCGCGGGTGGAGCAGCGGGCGCTGCGGCAGGTGGAGTTCCTGCCGTTGTCGGACAACCGCGTGCTGGCCATCCTGATCGTGAACGAGCAGGAGGTGCAGAACCGCATCATCCACACCGCCCGCGCCTACAGCGCCTCCGAGCTGGAGCAGGCGGCGAATTACCTCAACCAGGCCTTTGCCGGACGGGACCTCATGCAGGTGCGCGAGGGTTTGTTGCGGGAGATGGCGCGCAATCGCGCCGAACTGGACCGGCACATGCAGGCCGCCATCGAGATGGCGGAAAAGGCCCTGGTGGCGGAAAAATCCGGCGACGAATACGTGGTCAGCGGACAGACCAACCTGATGGCGATCAATGACCTGTCGAACATCGAAAAACTGCGGCAGATCTTCGAGGCCTTCAACCAGAAGCGCGACATCCTGCACCTGCTTGACCAGGCCGTGAACGCCCATGGGGTGCAGATCTTCATCGGCGAGGAATCCGGCTACGAGGTGCTAAACGATTACAGCGTGGTGACCGCGCCCTACGGCAGCGAGGACAAGGTCATCGGCGTGCTGGGCGTGATCGGGCCCACCCGCATGCCCTACGAGCGG
Source organism: Gammaproteobacteria bacterium (assembly GCA_021324815.1). Classification (GTDB taxonomy): domain Bacteria; phylum Pseudomonadota; class Gammaproteobacteria; order JAJPIJ01; family JAJPIJ01; genus JAJPIJ01. Next base: position 36,202 of record JAJPIJ010000051.1, on the reverse strand, counting down.
GTGGTGCCGCTGGTGGACTTGACCGCCAAGGTTCTTGGCGCGGCGCTTAAAACGCTGACGTAAAGCATGCGCCACGGCTTGAATTTCAAGCCTGCGGCCCCCATATTTCCCGCTCTGTGCGTCATCCGCGGGTTCACATTAACTTTTTGATTGCTCTGGAGTCATCGTGGTTAAGGACAAGAAGCAGTTGACCGAGATCGCCGCCGGCGCGGCCGCGGCGCATGAAGCCCGGCCCGGGGGCGCGGAAGAGGCGCGCCCTGCGGCGGATCCCCCGGCCGCGGTGGAGGAAGGGCCGGACAGCGAGGCCCTGGCCCGCGAGGTTGAGGAATGGCGGTCCAAGGCGGCCGGCTACCAAAACGACGTGCTGCGGCTGCGGGCGGAGATGGACAACCTGCGCAAACGCACCGAGCGGGACGTCGAGAATGCCCATAAATACGGGCAGGAGCGCCTGATCCTGGAAATGCTGCCGGTCAAGGACAGCATGGAGCTGGGCCTGGCGACGGCGCCGGCGTCTGACGAGCCTGCCGGCCTGCGCGCGGGCATGGAATTGACGCTGAAGCTGTTCAACACCGCGCTGGAGAAGCTCAATGTCGCCGAAGTTTGCCCACTGGGCGAGAAGTTCAACCCCGAACTGCACCAGGCCATCAGCATGCAGGAATCCAGCGCCGAACCCGGCACCGTGCTCACCGTGGTGCAGAAGGGCTATACGCTGAACGGCCGGCTGCTGCGGCCGGCGATGGTGATCGTGGCCCGCGCCAGGGCGGAGGCCGGGTGATGCAAAACCACCCGAAGGCCGGCCACGGCTTGAAAAATACACGATTGCCCCCATGTTTACCGGCAACCCCGGCTTGATGATGGAGAACACGGCATGTCCAAGATTATCGGCATTGATTTAGGCACGACCAATTCCTGCGTCGCCATCCTCGAAGGCGGCAAGCCCAAGGTCATTGAGAACAGCGAGGGCATGCGCACCACCCCCAGCATCGTCGCCTTCACCAACGACGGCGAGGTGCTGGTGGGGCAGTCGGCCAAGCGCCAGGCGGTCACCAATCCCAAGAACACCCTGTTTGCCGTCAAGCGCCTGATTGGCCGCAAGTACAGCGAGGACATGGTGCAGAAGGACATCGGCATGGTGCCCTACAAGATCGTCCCCGCCGACAACGGCGACGCCTGGGTGGAGGTCAACGGCAGGAAAATGGCGCCGCCGGAGATTTCCGCGCGCGTGCTCATGAAGATGAAAAAGACCGCCGAGGATTATCTCGGCCATCCCGTGACCGACGCCGTCATCACGGTGCCGGCCTATTTCAACGATTCCCAGCGGCAGGCGACCAAGGACGCCGGTCGCATCGCCGGGCTCGAGGTCAAGCGCATCATCAACGAGCCGACGGCGGCCGCGCTCGCCTTCGGCCTCGACAAGGCCGGCAAGGGTGAACGCAAGATCGCGGTCTATGACCTGGGCGGCGGCACGTTCGACATCTCGATCATTGAAATCGCCGACGTGGACGGCGAGAAGCAGTTCGAGGTGCTGTCCACCAACGGCGACACATTTCTCGGCGGCGAGGACTTCGATTTGCGCGTCATCGACTACCTGTGCGACGAGTTCAAGAAGGAATACGGCTTCGATCTGCACAACGATCCGCTGGCCCTCCAGCGCCTGAAGGAGGCGGCGGAGAAGGCCAAGATCGAGCTGTCCTCGAGCCAGCAGACCGACGTCAACCTGCCGTACATCACCGCCGACGCCAGCGGCCCCAAGCACCTCAACGTCAAGATGACGCGGGCCAAGCTTGAGTCGCTGGTCGAGGACCTGATCAACAAGACCATCGAGCCGTGCAAGATCGCGATGAAGGACGCGGGGGTGGCGCCCTCCGACATCGGCGAGGTGATCCTGGTCGGCGGCCAGACGCGCATGCCCAAGGTGCAGGAGGTCGTCAGGAACCTGTTCGGCAGGGAGCCGCGCAAGGACGTCAACCCCGACGAGGCGGTGGCGGTCGGCGCGGCGATCCAGGGCGGCGTGCTGGGCGGCGACGTCAAGGACGTGCTGCTGCTCGACGTCACGCCGCTGTCGCTCGGCATCGAGACGCTGGGCGGCGTGATGACCAAGCTCATCGAGAAGAACACCACCATCCCGACCAAGGCGCAGCAGATATTCTCCACCGCCGAGGACGGCCAGACGGCGGTGACGGTGCACGTGCTGCAGGGCGAGCGCGAGCGCGCCGCGGCCAACAAGTCGCTGGGCCGCTTCGATCTCACGGACATTCCGCCGGCGCCGCGCGGCATGCCGCAGATCGAGGTCACCTTCGACATCGACGCCAACGGCATCCTCAACGTGTCGGCGAAGGACAAGGCCACCGGCAAGCAGCAGTCCATCGTCATCAAGGCCTCCTCGGGCCTCTCGGAGGACGAGATCAAGCGCATGGTCAAGGACGCCGAGGCGCATGCGGCCGAGGACAAGAAGTTCCACGAACTGGTCAACGCCCGCAATCACGCCGATAATCTGATCCACGCGGCGCAGAAGTCGCTGAAGGAGCTCGGCGGCAAGGTCGCGGAGGGCGAGAGGAAGGACATCGAGGCGGCCATCGAGGAATTGAAGAAGGTCATGGACGGTGACGACAAGGCGGCCATCGAGGCGAAGTCGCAACGGCTGATGGAGCTGTCGGGCAGGATTGCCGAGCGCGCCTACAAGCAGGCGGCGGAATCCGCCACCGCCGGCGGCCCGGCGCCGGGCGGCGAGGGCGCCGCCAAGGCCAGGGAGGGCAACGTCGTCGATGCCGACTTCGAAGAGGTCAAGGACGACAAGAAGCCGTAAGAGCAGAGTTGCAGTGCGTGGCGCGAGGGGTGGGAAGCGGCGACTTCTCGCCCCTTCGTCGTTTTTTGTCGTGACCCATGCTGAATTGAGATATGGCGAAAAAGGACTACTACGAACTGCTGGGCGTGGCGCGCAACGCCTCGGAGGAGGACATCAAGAAGGCCTATCGCCGGCTGGCGATGAAACTCCACCCGGATCGCAACCCGGGAAACAAGCAGGCCGAGGAGAAATTCAAGGAGGTCAAGGAGGCCTTCGAGGTCTTGAGCGACGCGCGCAAGCGCGCCGCCTATGACCAATTCGGTCACGCCGGCGTCGATCCCTCCGCCACCGCCGGCTTCGGCGGCGCCGGCATGGGCGGTTTCGGCGACATCTTCGAATCGGTCTTCGGGGATATTTTCGGCGCCGGCGGCGCCCGCCGCGGGCCGCGCGTCACCCGCGGCGCCGATCTCCAGTACGATCTGGAGCTGACGCTTGAGGAGGCGGTGTTCGGCACCACCGTCAAGATTCGCACGCCCACCGAGAAGGAATGCAGCGCGTGCCACGGCACGGGGGCGCGGGCCGGGACCCAGCCCACGACCTGCGACACCTGCCAGGGCCACGGCCAGGTGCGCATGAGCCAGGGCTTCTTCTCGATACAACAGACCTGCCCCCGCTGCCGGGGGGCGGGACAGATCATTCGCGACCCGTGTCCCGCGTGCAACGGTCACGGGCGGGTGCGCGATCACAAGACCCATTCGGTCAAGGTGCCGGCGGGGGTGGACAACGGCGATCGCATCCGGCTGACCGGCGAGGGCGAGGCCGGGGAGCACGGCGGCCCGCCCGGAGATCTCTACGTCATCGTGCACGTCAAGGAACATCCGATCTTCCGCCGCGAGCGTGAGGATTTGCACTGCGAGGTGCCGATCAGTTTCGTGACGGCGGCGCTGGGCGGCGAGCTGGACGTGCCGACGCTGGATGGACGTGTCATGCTCAAGATCCCTCCGGAGACGCAGACCGGGCGCGTGTTCAGGCTGCGCGGCAAGGGCGTGCGTTCCGTGCGCGGCAGCGGCGTGGGCGATCTGCTCTGCCGGGTGACGGTGGAAACGCCGGTCAATCTCAACCGCCAGCAGAAGGAGCTGTTGCAGCAGTTCGGGCGCTCATTGGAGGGCACGGACGGCAGGCACAGTCCCAAGACCAGCTCGTGGCTGGATGGCGTGAGGAATTTTTTTGAGGACATGAAGTTCTAAATACCCGCCTGCGCCGCCGGGTGCCCAGTCGCGGCATGCCCGCAATAGTTTTAACAATTAGAACGGGTACAATACGCGTCCTTTTAATCCCAACGGGAGCCGTATGGTGATGAATTCCGGGCGTTTTGTTTTCTCCGTGCACGGACTGCTGAGCCTGCTGGCCGGCGTCTGGCTGGCCGGATGCAGCCGCGCGGCGGACACACCGGCGCCGGCCGGCGCGCCGCCGCCACCGGCCGTGACCGTGGCCCAGCCCGTGCAGCGGGAGGTCGTGGAATGGGATGAATACACCGGCCGCCTGGACGCGGCGGAAACGGTGGAGATCCGCGCCCGCGTCAGCGGCTACCTGGACAAGGTGCTGTTCGAGGCCGGCAGGAAGGTGCAGAAGGGCGATCTGCTGTTCGTCATCGATCAACGCCCGTACCGCGCCGAGGTGGAACAGGCGCAGGCCACGCTGGAGCAGGCCGGCGCCCGGCTGGCGCTGGCGAAAAGCGAACTGGAGCGCGCCAGACGCCTGTTCAGCACCCACGTGCTGCCCGAGGAGCAGCTCGACGTGCGCAGCCGCGAACTGCAGGAGGCCGAGGCCGCGGTGCGCGCGGACGGCGCGGCGCTGGAGCTGGCCAGGCTCAATCGGGAGTTCACCGAGATCCGCGCCCCCATCAACGGCCGCATCTCGCGCGAGCTGGTCACCCCCGGCAATCTCATCAATGGCGGCGGCAACGAGGCCACGCTGCTGGCGGTGCTCGTGTCCATCGATCCCATCTACGCCTACATCGACGCCGACGAGCGCTCGGTCCTGAAGTACCGCCGGCTGGCGCGCGAGGGCAAGCGTGAAAGCGCCCGCTTCGTGCACATCCCCGTCGAGATGGCGCTGGCCGATGAGCACGGCTTCCCGCACCAGGGCTACATCGATTACGTCGAGCCGCGCCTCGATCCGAACACCGGCACCGTGCGCGCCCGCGCCGTTTTCGCCAACGCCGACGATCAATTGAGCGCCGGCTTTTTCGTCAGGGTGCGCGTGCCGGGCAGCGGCAAGTATCCCGCGCTGCTGGTCACGGAGCGCGCCGTCAGCATCGATCAGGGCCAGCAATATCTGATGGTGGTGAACGACAGGCACATCGTCGAATACCGCCCCGTGCAGCTGGGCGCCGACATCGACGGCCTGCGCGTGATCAAATCCGGCATCGAGGCCGGCGACTGGATCATCGTCAACGGCCTGCAGCGCGCCCGGCCGGGCGCGCCCGTCACCCCCCAACGGACCACCATGACGGAATTCGTCGCCCAGGCGGCTGCGTCGCACGCGTCCACCAGCGCCGGGAATTAAGCGCGCCCCATGAGACTGGCGCATTTTTTCATCGATCGGCCCATCTTTGCCCTGGTGCTGTCGGCGGTGATCACGCTGCTCGGCGGCCTGTCGATGATCCTGCTGCCCATCGCCCAGTATCCGGAGGTGGTTCCGCCGACCATCGTGGTGACGGCGTCCTACCCGGGCGCCAACCCCAGGGTCATCGCCGAGACGGTGGCCACGCCCATCGAGCAGGAGATCAACGGCGTGGAGGGGCTGCTGTACATGTCCTCGCAATCGACATCGGACGGGCAGATGCAGCTCACGCTGACCTTCGACATCGGCAACAATCTCGACATCGCCCAGATGCAGGTGCAGAACCGGGTCTCCAACGCGCTGCCCAGGCTGCCGGAGGATGTGCGCCGCCTCGGCGTCACCACCGCCAAGCGTTCACCGGACATCCTGCTGGTCATCCATCTCATATCGCCGTCGAAACGCTACGACCAGTTGTACCTGTCGAACTACGCGTTGCTCAACATCCGCAACGAACTGCTGCGCCTGCCGGGTGTCGGCGACGCGCGCATCTTCGGCGCCGGCGATTACAGCATGCGCCTGTGGCTGGATCCCGGAAAGATCGCGGCCCTGAACCTGACCGCCACGGACATCGTCAACGCCGTGCGCGAACAAAACGTCCAGGTGGCCGCCGGCGTGGTCGGCCAGTCGCCCGCCGACAATTCGGTTTCCTTCCAGTTCACGGTCACCACCCGCGGACGTCTCACCACGGTGGAGGATTTCGGCAACATCATCGTCAAGTACGGGCAGGCGGGGCAGGTGACGCGGCTGCGCGACGTGGCGCGCATCGAGCTGGGCGCCAGCCGCTATTCGCTGCGCAGCCTGCTCAACAACGAGCCGGCCGCCGCCATACCGATCTCGCTGCGATCCGGCGCCAACGCCCTGGCCACCGCCGCCGACATCAAGCAGTTGATGGCGAGGCTCAAGAGCCGCTTCCCGGAGGGCATCGATTACCGCATCGTCTACGACACGACGGTGTTTGTGCAGCAATCCATCGACGCCGTGGTCCACACCTTTTTCGAGGCCCTGACGCTGGTCGTCATCGTGGTGCTGGTCTTCCTGCAGACCTGGCGCGCCGCCATCATCCCGCTGCTGGCGGTGCCGGTGTCCATCGTCGGCACCTTCGGCGTGATGGCGGCGATGGGCTTCTCGATCAACACGCTGTCGTTGTTCGGGCTCATCCTCGCCATCGGCATCGTCGTCGACGACGCCATCGTGGTGGTGGAAAACGTGGAGCGCCACATCGCCTCGGGCCAGTCGCCGCGCGACGCGACGCGGCAGGCGATGAACGAGGTCAGCGGCCCCATCATCGCCATCGCGCTCGTGCTCATCGCCGTGTTCGTACCGGCCGCGTTCATCACCGGCATCAACGGCCAGTTCTACAAGCAGTTCGCGCTGACCATCGCCGCCTCGACGATCATCTCGACCTTCAACTCGCTTTCCCTGAGTCCGGCGCTGGCCGCCCTGCTGCTCAAGTCGCACGTCGACAGGCCTGATCTGCCGACCCGGGTCATGAACCTGTTCCTGGGGTGGTTCTTCCGGATTTTCAACATGGCCTTCCGGTTCGGATCGAGCCTCTACGCCGCGCTGGTGGGCCGCCTGCTGCGGCTGGCCGTGGTGGTGCTGCTGGTGTACGCCGGCCTGCTGGTGCTCACCTTCCTCGAGACCCAGCGCGTCCCCGCGGGCTTCATCCCGGCGCAGGACAAGGGCTACCTCGTGGTCTACGCGCAACTGCCACCCGCCGCGTCGCTCGATCGCACCGAGGCCGTGGTCCGCCGCGCCTCCGACATCATCCTTTCGGAGCCGGGCGTCGCCGGCGCCGTGGCCTTCCCCGGATTTTCCGTCGTCAGTTTCGCCAACACGCCCAACGCCGGCACCATCTTCGTGCCGCTCAGGGATTTCCACGAGCGGGTGGAGCGCGGCGAGACGCTCGGGCGCATCCTGAGTTCGCTGAATCAGAAGCTGGGCGTCATCCAGGACGCCTTCATCGGCGTGTTCCCGCCGCCGCCCATCCTCGGTCTGGGCAGTCTGGGCGGTTTCAAGCTGCAGGTGCAGGACCGCGCCGCCGAGGGGCAGGATCGCCTGTATGCCGCGGTCCAGAAGCTCATCGAGGCCGGCCATCGCGAGCGCGGCGTGGTCGGCCTGTTCACCAGCGTGCAGAACAACGAGCCGCAGATTTACGCCGACATCGATCGTGTGCAGGCCAAGTCGCAGGGCATCCCGCTGTCGGACATTTTCGACACCCTGCAGATCTATCTGGGCTCGCTGTACGTCAACGACCTCAACCTGTTCGGCCGCACCTACCAGGTGACGGCGCAGGCGGACGCGCCCTTCCGCATGCGGGCGGACGACATCCGCCAGCTCAAGGTTCGCAACAGCCGCGGGGAGATGGTGCCGCTGGGCGGGCTGCTGCACCTGGAGGAGATCAGCGGCCCGGATCGCATCGTGCGCTACAACACCTACCCGGCCATCGAGATCAACGGCGCGCCCGCGCCGGGCTACAGCTCCGGCCAGGCGGTGGCCATCATGGAAAATCTCGCCAGGCGCGAACTGCCGGTGTCGATGGGATTCGAGTGGACGGAGTTGAGTTACCTGCAAATCCTCGCCGGCAACATCGCGCTGTACGTGTTCGCGCTGTCCACGCTGCTGGTGTTCCTGGTGCTGTCGGCGTTCTACGAGAGCTGGTCGCTGCCGCTGTCGGTGATCCTCATCCTGCCAATGACGATCATGTGCGCGCTGGCCGGCGTCGATCTGCGCCATGGCGACAACAACATCTTCACGCAGGTGGCGCTCCTGGTGCTGGTGGGACTGGCGAGCAAGAACGCCATCCTGCTGGTCGAGTTCGCCAAGGCGCGCCAGGATCAGGGACTGTCGCGCGTCGAGGCCGCCCTGGAGGCCTGCAGGCTGCGGCTGCGGCCGATCCTTATGACCTCGTTCGCCTTCGTCATGGGCGTGGTGCCGCTCATGCTTTCCACCGGCGCCGGCGCGGAGATGCGCCAGGCGCTGGGCACGCCGGTATTCTTCGGCATGCTGGGCGTGACCTTCTTCGGTCTCATGCTGACGCCGGTGTTTTACTCCGTCATCCGCTGGTTCGTCGAACGGCGCGGAACGAATCAGCGGATCCGCGGCGCCGTTACAGTGCCGGCGACGGGGGGCTCCGGCCCGGCCTGATGCGGAGTCCAATCCCGCCGGCGCGGCGGCTGAGTCCCGCGGGTTTCACGAAGCTGTAAAATTTGGCGGGCATGATCCTCCCCGTCCCCTGACGAGGAGGTGGCCGGCATGAACAACGCCAGCAATGATCCCACTGATCTGTTGCGCCGTGAACTCATGGCGCTGCACGGTCTGCTTTATTTCTCCAGGGAACGGCAATACCCCCAGAGCGTCCAGCGGTTGCTGGACGGGCTGATCACGCCGCGGGCGGCGGAACTGGAACGCCGGGAGCGCTTGATCGTTCCCCGCCTGGAGACATTGAACTGCATCGCCCCGCACTCGCACTGAACACGGGCCTGGACTCCTTGCAGGGCTTGCCGCTGCGGCGGCCCGGGGGATTTTGAACCTCCGCTCAATTGCTTGAGGCGCGCCGCGGCGCCGATGGTTTTTTTCCACCTTGGCGGGCACATGGCGGCGCTTGAAGCCCCTGGCGCGGATTTCCCGTATCAGGCCGCGGATCTCACGATCGCCGGCGTTGCGTTGCAGGCCCTCGATCAGCATCTCGATGATGGTTTCGCCCCCCAGCGTCTTGGTGACGGTTTTGGGGCCGCTCATGCCGGGTCCTCCGCGCAGTGGCGCGCCAATCATGCCAGAAGATCGCGTCCGGCATCCATGTGCCGGATTCCTCCCTCATTCCCGGCGGGAAGGGCGCGGAAGTCCGTGGTTGAGCCGCACCTGATGCAGGCGGCCTGGGCCCGCGGCGGGAGACGGGGTGGGCGGTGATTCCCGAGGCCACCGCTTTCCCCCCGGCCGGGTTCGTGCAAACATTGAGACGATGAACAGCGAAGGGAGGGTAATGATGTCGCACAAGCCCGGATTCCGGCTCGGAGTGTACGTGTTCAAGGACGCGGAGATCGTGGATTTCGCCGCGCCGTATGGGGTCTTCTCCGTGGCGCGCCGCCTCGATCCGTCGCTCGATGCCTTTTTGATCGCGGAGAGTCTGCGCCCGGTGCAGACGCAGGCTGGATTCACCGTGCTGCCCAATTACGCTTTCGCGGATCATCCCGCGATGGATGCCTTTCTCATTCCCGGTGGCCTCGGCACGCGCCAGGAAACCTACAACGCCAATCTGCACCGCTACATCCAGGAACTGCCGGAGGCGACGCTGTTGACCAGCGTGTGCACGGGCAGCTGGATCTACGGTCAGATGGGACTGCTCGATGGCCTGCCGGCGACCAACCGCAAGGAGCCCGATCGAATCGAGGCCTCGAACATGGGCAGGGTGCCCATCGACCGGCTGGCCGAGATCGCGCCCGCGGCGAAAATTTCGCGTGCCCGCATCGTCGACGCCGGGCGCATCATCACAGGCGGCGGCATCGCCAGCGGCATGGAAATGGGATTTTATCTCCTGGAGCGCGCGGGCTACGACGAAGCCTTCGTGCGGGAGGTGGCCCGCATCATGGAATACGCCAAGGCCTACGAGCTTTATCGTCCCGACCGGCAGGGGGGTTGATCGCGCCCGCCGCCCCCTCCCCCGATGGCGATCTCAATGGCTGCCTCCGAGGCGCTCGCGCATTTCATCGGCGCGGGTTTTCTGCGCCGGCGGCTGCGACTTCAGGAAGTCTTCGAAGCGCTGCTTGAAATCGGCGGCCTTGTCCTTCAGTGATTCGGTTTCCTCCTTCGGTTTTTCCCCGGCGGCGGAGGCCGGCGGCGGCGGATTGCGCCTGGCGTCGAAAGTCTTGCGCGCATCCTTGACGAAATCCGCCTGCGGCGCGATCTCCTCGGCTTTTTTGAGGTACGTCTCCGCGCGGGTGGGATTGTTGCCGTCCAGATCGCGGTAGGTCAGTTCCACATACTTCTGGGCGATGGCGGTGATCCCCTTTTGCGCTTCGGCGTTGCCGGAGTCGAGCGCCAGCACCTGCAGGTAGTTGTCGAAGGCGTTGTCCTCCTTGGGCGTGGTCAGCCGCAGCGCGTTGATGTCGGCACGCGCCGCGGCGAGCAGGGCGGCAATCTTTTGCGCCCGCTGCTGGTCGGGGGATTGCGCCGGCGCCGGTGGCGGCATCGTCGCGCCGCCGGGGACGGGGGGCGGCACCGGATGGTCGGGGACGGCGGCGACGGGAGGCCGGGTCCCTTCGGCGGGGGGCGTGGCGGTTAGCACCGGCGGGGGCGCCGTGGTGGCGGTCGTCGTCGCCGCCGGCACGTTCTCCTCAGGGCCGCCGGGGGCGAAAAATTTGTAGGCGGGGACCGCCAGCGCGATCACAATCGCAATCAGCAACGCCACACGATAGGTCATGTGCGGCTGCAGGCGCCGCGTGCGCCGCGCCAGCGCGGGTGGGACCGGCGTATTGGCGGCGGAAGGCGGCCGGGCCACCGTCTCCGCCTCGCTCGGCGGCACCTGCGCGCCGCCCGCTTCACCGCCTTGATCAGGCCGCGGCTGCAGGACGGTCTTCACCTCCCCGGCGGTGCTCATCAAAACGGTTCGTGGTTCGGCCGCGGGCGGAGTGACCGGCGCCGTTGTCGATTCGCCGGCGGCGGATTTCACCAAAGTCACGGGCGTCACGTCGAACTCGGGACGCCATTCGGCCACCGATTGAGGGCGATCGTGGGCGCGAAAGGCGAGGGCGTGCTCCACCGCCTGTATGAAAGATTTCGAATATCTTTCCGCGACGGTGCTGGAGAGGCGGGCCAGGACGTCGGCGTTGCCATGGCTGATGGCCTCGCTGCGATCCACCGCGTCCGCCGGCGCCTTGCCGGTCATCGCCCGGAACAGGGTGGCGCCCATGCCGTAGATGTCCGTCCACGGCCCCTGCTTGTCGCTGCGGCTGGAATATTGCTCGATGGCCGCGTAGCCCTGCGAGACGAAATTGGTCAGCGTGAGCGACTGGCCGCGCACTGCCTGGCGCGCGGAGCCGAAATCGATCAGCACCGGGCTGCCGTCGTTGCGGATGAAAATGTTGGCGGGCTTGATGTCGCGGTGAATGAAACTGGCGTCGTGGATGTGTTCCAGACCGTCCAGCAGCGGCATCAGCAGCAGCCGCAGATCACCCTCGTTGAGCGTGCCGGTGCGGGCGAGCACGTCCTTCAGCGTCCGTCCCTCCTCGTAGGTCATCACCATGTAGGCGGTGTGATTGGCCTCGAAGACGTTCAGCACGCGCACCAGGTTGGCATGCTCGAACTTCGCCAGCGTGCGCGCCTCCTTCAGGAAGCGCTCCAGTCCCTGATGAAACTCGACGTGCAGATCGGCCGACAGCGTGCGCACGGATTGATCGCCCTCGCGCGTGGCGTATTGTCCGGGCAAAAATTCCTTGATGGCCACGCGGCGATCGAGATTCACGTCGCGGGCCAGATAAGTGATGCCGAAGGCCCCCTGTCCCAGCACGCGTTCTATGCTGTACCAGAGCAGGGAGTGCCCGGCCGGCAGGGCGTTTCTGTATGACTTTTCGATCATGGCGTCAAACTGCGACGGAACGGGCGCCGTTCAGAATAGGAGAGGCACCGCTGCGGTTCAAGTCACTTGAACCGGTGACTATGTCCGCGAAATGGAGCCGCGGCGATGTCGGGGGAAAGACAAGCCGGCGCCGGCGGCGGAGCCGGCGCCGGAGAATCCGGAAACTTGAACTCAGTTCGCGGCTTCGATGTACAGGAAGCCGATGCCGCCGGCGACACCCACACCGGTGCTGGTGCCGAGCGCGAGCGGTTGCAGGCTGATGTTCTTGTTGCCGCCGCCGATCAACGCGGAGGCGCTCAGGCCCACGCCCGCGTTGGCGCCGGCCGTGCCGCCCACGTACTTGCCGGCCAGTGCGTGCGCGCCGGGCTTGACGTCCGCGGAGGCGGCGATCACCGCAAAGGCGAATTTTTCGTCATTCTTGAAGCTCAGGTCCAGGCCCAGCGCGATGCCGGTCTCGCCCTTGTATTTTTCGGTCTGCCCCTGATTCTCATAGGTGCATGTGACGTCGGCGGTGGAACGGATCAACAGATTCACGCGGCTGCCCGGCACGACGGTGCAGGTCAGCACGCCAACCTGGACGCCGGCGGAACCCTCCGTCGCGTGACTGGCGGGCGCGACGGCGGCAAGCGCGATCGCGGTGGCGGACAGGACTTTACTGATTGTCTTCATAAGCTTCACCCTTTCTTGTTGAGTTGATCATCCCGCAGTTTCGTTACCAGCAGGGGGCACGGGGTTCCCATGGATTAAGTGTGGCAGCCCTTGTGCCGGAAGTCGAGTGCCGCACTCCGGGTCGATTGGAACTATGTCACATAACCCCATATTTATCAGGATTTTCTTGATGGTGAATAGATGTCAATGCCCGGCGATCGCCGCCCGGGAAACGGCAGCCGGCGGCCGGGGTGAAGACTCGAACCGGGCGCATGATGCCGGAATCGAGGTGGCTGGGGCGGTGTTTGCTCGCGGCGCGGGTGGAGATCTCCATCTCGTGCGTGGTGATAAGGGGTAGAATAGGCACGAAGGTTCTTAACCCGGGAATCCATCAGTTGAATCGACCCACCCTGCGGCCCGAACGACCCTTTTTTTCCTCAGGTCCCTGTGCCAAGCGTCCCGGCTGGTCGCCGGATGCGTTGCGCGGCGCCCTGCTCGGTCGATCACACCGCTCGGCGGACGGTCTCGGCCGTCTGCGGGAGGTGTTGTCGCTGAGCCGCGCGCTGCTGCAACTGCCGGGGGACTACAGGCTGGCGATCGTGCCGGGTTCGGACACCGGCGCGATGGAGATGGCGATGTGGTCGCTGCTCGGCGCGCGCGGGGTCGACCTGCTGGCGTGGGAAAGCTTCGGCCTGGGCTGGGTGCACGACGTCAAAAGCGAATTGAAGCTGCGCGACGTGCGCGTGCATCAGGCCGACTATGGCCGGCTGCCCGATTTGGGCCGCGTGGACTGCAACCGCGACGTGGTGTTCACCTGGAACGGCACCACCTCCGGCGTGCGGGTGCCGCACGGCGACTGGATCGCCGATGACCGGCAGGGTCTGACCCTCTGCGACGCCACTTCGGCGGTGTTCGCGATGGCGCTGCCGTGGCCGAAACTCGACGTCGTCACCTACTCCTGGCAGAAGGTGCTGGGCGGCGAGGCCGCGCACGGCATGCTGATCCTGAGTCCGCGCGCCGTGGCGCGGCTGGAATCCCACGCGCCGCCATGGCCGCTGCCCAAGCTATTCCGCCTGCTCAAGCAGGGGAAGCTGGATGAGGAAATCTTCAAAGGCCACACCATCAATACGCCATCGATGCTTTGCGTCGAGGATCAACTCGACGCGCTGAAATGGGCGGCGTCGATCGGCGGCGTGCCGGAATTGATCGCGCGCAGCGAGCGCAATCTGGCCGTGGTCGCCTCCTGGGTGGAGCGCACGCCGTGGATCGATTTTCTCGCCGAGCGCCCCGAGACGCGCTCGTGCACTTCCGTGTGCCTCAAGTTCACCGATCCGTGGTTTACGCGGCAGTCCCTGGAGGAGCGCTGGCGGGTGGTGAAGCAGCTCTGCAGGCTGCTCGAGGCGGAGCAGGTGGCCTACGACATCGCCGCCCATCGTGACGCGCCGCCCGGCCTGCGCCTGTGGTGCGGCGCCACCGTGGACGCCGCCGATGTCATGAATTTGTTGCCATGGATCGCGTGGGCATACAATCGCCTAAAAACCGGCGCCTGACGGCGCAATCATCCGGAAGAGGGGACCTCCTTGCATCTCATACTGGTGGCCGACGACATCGCCCGGGACGGCATTGATTATTTGAAGTCGCAGGCGGATTGCATGGTTGAAGTGGCGGTGGGCATCAAGGAGCCGGAGTTGTGCGGGCGCGTCCGCGAGGCCGATGCGCTCATTGTTCGCAGCGCCACGCGCGTGACCCGCAACGTGCTCGCGGCCGGTCGGCGGCTCAAGGTCGTGGGCCGCGCCGGCATCGGCGTGGACAACATTGACGTCGCCGCCGCCACCGAACTGGGCATCGTGGTGATGAACACGCCGGAGGCGAACGCCAACAGCGCCGCGGAGCTCGCCATCGCGCATCTGTTCTCGCTCTGCCGGCGGTTGCCGGCGGCGGATCGTTCCGTGCGGGCCGGCGAGTGGAAACGCTCCCAGTTCACCGGCGCCGAGGTCGCCGGCAAGACGCTTGGTGTGATCGGTTTTGGCAACATCGGCCGCATCGTTGCCGCCCGCGGTCTGGGCCTCAAGATGCGCGTGCTCTGTCATGACCCCTTCGTCACCGCCGGCGTATTCGCGGAGCGGGGCGTGACAGCGGCCGACCTCGACTCGCTGCTCGCCCGGTCGGATTTTGTGACCCTGCACTGTCCATTGATTGATGCGACACGTCATCTGCTGGACGCCGGGAGGATCGCGAGGATGAAGCCCGGCGCCCGGCTCATCAACTGCGCGCGCGGCGGCCTGGTCGATGAGAAGGCGCTGTATGAGGCGCTGAAATCCGGCCATCTGGCCGGCGCCGCGCTCGATGTCTTCGAGCAGGAGCCGCCGGGCGCCTCGCCGCTGTTTGAACTGCCGAACGTTGAATTCACGCCGCACCTGGGCGCCGCGACCGCCGAGGCGCAGCAGGCCGTCGGCGTCGAGATCGCGCGGATGATCACCGCCTTCCTGCACAATGGCGAGGCCGCCGGCGCCGTCAATCTGCCGCGGCTCTCGCGCGAACAGGCGGAGCGTCTGCGGCCCCATCAGGCGCTGGCGCTGCAGCTCGGCCGGCTGCTGGCGCGCATGGCGCCGGCGCCGCTGGAGCATCTGGAGGTCACGCTGCACGGCCAGGCGGCGGCGCTCGATCCCATGCCGGTCGCGGTCGAGGCGTTGATCGGGTTTCTGCGCGAACACCATGCCGCCACGGTCAACCGCGTCAATGCCGCGCATATCGCCCGACAGCAGGGCATCACCACCAGTGAATCGCGTTCGGAGGAGACTCACGATTATGTCTCGCTGTTGCGGGTGGGTGGCCGTTTCGGCGCGGATCGGATCACGCTGGCCGGCACATTGTTCGATGAACGTCATCCGCGGCTGGTGCGCATCAATGATTACGAACTGGAGGTGGCGCTGGAGGGACATCTGCTGTTCACCCGCCACCAGGATCAGCCGGGCGTGGTCGGCGCGCTGGGCACGCTGCTGGGTGACGCGGGAATCAACATCGCCCGCATGCAGATCGGTCTCGCCCCGGGCAGCGATCAGGCGGTCGCCGCGTTGGGCATCGCCGCGCCGCTGACGGACGAGCAACTGGCGCGCGTGCGCGCCATTCCGGCGGTGAAGAAGGCCATGCAGATTTCATTGTGAGATCGCCGCCATGATCAAGGTCGTGCTGTTCGATTGCGACAGCACGCTGTCCGCGGTCGAGGGCATCAATCTGCTGGCGCGCCGCGCCGGGATGGAGGCCGCGATCGCCCCGCTGACGCGCGCCGCCATGGACGGGCGGCTGCCGCTGGAGGAGGTCTACCGGCGCCGGCTGGCGCTCATCCGGCCGAGGCGGGAGGATGTCGACTGGCTGGGCGCGCAATACATCGCCGGAATCGTACCGGGGGCGGTCGAGGTGGTGGCCGCGCTGCAGCAGTCGGGACGGACGGTGCATATCGTCAGCGGCGGGCTCAAGCCGGCAGTGCTGGCCCTTGCGGGACGTTTTGGCGTTCCCGCGGCGCAGGTGCATGCCGTCGATGTGTTTTTCGATGACGCCGGCAACTACGCGGGCTTCGACGAATCCTCGCCGCTGGCCGGGAGCGGCGGCAAGGCGGAAATCTGCCGCCGGCTGAAGCTCAAGCCCGGCGAGGCCGTGCTGGTGGGCGATGGCGCGACTGATTTGGAGGCGGCGCATGCCGGCGTCACCGTCATCGGTTTCGGGGGGGTGGCGCGGCGCGAGGCGATGGTGCGGCGGGCGGATGCCTATATTGAAGGTCCGTCGTTGCTGCCGGTGCTCAATGTCATACTGACGCCGCGGGAGCGCGGCAATATTCGGACAGGAGAGTGAAATGGGAATGATGGATGGATGGACCAGCCGCCTGCGGCTGGAGATTGGCGGCATTCTCGCCGTCATCATCGTGATCAATCTGGCGCTGATGGAGTACTGGGACAGCGAGCCGGCGCTGTTCGACGTGAAGGCGGTGGCGCTCAAGCGGGTGGGCGGGGATGAAAAGAAGCTGTGGCCGGGCGTGGTCATCACCTCGACGCTGATCGAGACCGTGAACACGCTGCTGGACAAGCGCGGCGGCTACCTGAGCAACGACGTGATGCCGCCGGGCGTGTTCATGGACAACATGCCGAGCTGGGAGTTCGGCGTGCTGACGCAGGTGCGCGATCTCGCCAAGGCGCTGCGCAACGACATGAGCCGCTCGCAGTCGCAATCCACCGAGGATCCCGATTTGCAGACCGCTGAGCCGCACTTCAACTACCAGAACGACGCCTGGATCCTGCCGTCGAGCGAAAGCGAGTACCGCGCCGGCAACGAGGCGCTGGAGCGCTATCTGGCGCGGCTGCTGAATGAAAAGGATCAAAACGCCCAGTTTTATGCCCGCGCCGACAACCTGCGCGACTGGCTGGCGCTGATTGAGAAGCGCCTCGGCAGCCTGTCGCAACGGCTGTCCGCCAGCGTCGGCCAGGAGCGGGTCAACATCGATCTCAACAGCCCCACCGCCATTGCCGGCTCCACCGACGAGCGGGCCCGGATCAACGTCAAGACGCCGTGGCTGGAGATCGACAACGTCTTCTACGAGGCGCGCGGCTCCGCCTGGGCGCTGATTTTATTCCTGAAGGCGGCCGAGATCGATTTTCACGGTGTGCTCGAGAAAAAGAACGCCCTGGTCAGTTTGCAGCAGATCATCCGCGAGCTGGAGGGGACGCAGGCCACGGTCTGGAGCCCGATGATTCTGAACGGCACCGGCTTCGGCTTCGTGGCCAACCACTCGCTGGTCATGGCGAGCTATCTCTCCCGCGCCAATGCGGCGCTGGGCGATTTGCGCAAATTGCTGGAGCAGGGTTGAGAGACCGATCACGCGGCACCGCCGCGTGATCGGGATGAGGTCAGCCTCTGGAAAAAATCTTTTTGAAGAACGACAGGATGCCGCCCGCGGGAGCGGCAGGCGCCGGCGGAGTGGCGGGGCGTTGCTGGCGACCGTGGCTGCGCGAGGGACGGCCGCCGCCGGCCTGCGGCCGCTTGTCCTGTCCGCCCGGTTTGGATTCATCGACGCGCAACGGCCGTCCCTGGAACTCCCTGCCGTCCAGCGCCTGGATGGCGGCGCGGCCCTCGGCGTCACTGGCCATGCGCACAAAACCATAACCGCGCGAGCGGCGCGTGCGCTTGTCGATGATGACCTCGGCGGAAACCACCTGACCATACGGCTCGAAAACGGATTTCAACTCAGCATCCGTGACACTGTAGGCAAGATTACCGACATAAATGTTCATGGGCATATCCCTTTCGTGCGAAAATCGAAAATGAAGAGGCGAACATGCGATAACAGCGGTTGATGACCGCCCATAACGGCAGATCGAATGAGACGGAACGGCTTTCATTTCGCAGCCTGCGTATCCTTGGACGATGGACGCATGTCTGCAACACTCTGCAACCCCTCCATTGAAACATATCTGTTTTATTTGTGCAACAATGGGTTGGCGCAATTCGCTCAGATGAATTCTGCGCGCATTGGGCTACACTGATGCAAAATGAGCCGCCATGTTTGAGCAATATCCATTTCTGAACGACGAGGAATGCCGCCGCACCGCGGAGACCGTCCATGCCCTGCGCGCGCACTGGGAACAGCGCCACGCGGAGGCGCCGTTCTACACCCTGGGTGCGGCGAGCTATCTCGACGCCACCGATCCGGCCACCCGCAAGACGCGCTACTACGACAAGGCCGCGAGGTTGAACCCGGTGCTGGAGAAAAACTTCGGCTGGCTGTATGACAAATTGGCGAGGTCACTGGCCCAGCATCTGGGAGGGAGGTGCGACTACGAGTGGCGCGCCGGCCGGCCGGGCTTCCACATCTTCCTGCCGGTGCCGCTGTTCCGGCAGTCCATCGCCTCCATCCACGTCGACCTGCAATACCAGCTCATCGACTGGCGCGACCATCCGCAGCCGGACTTCGAGCATCCCGTCTCCTTCACGGCCAGCGTGGTGCTGCCGCGCGGCGGCGGCGGGCTGCACACCTGGGACATCCGTCACGAAGAGGTGCGCGGCCTGCCGATGGATGAAATTGCCAGGAAGGTGTTTGCCTCCACGCCGGCGCTGCATCGCTATCAACCCGGCGGCATGGTCATCCACTCCGGCCATACGGTGCATCAAATCGCGCCGATGCCCGAAATCGAGCCAGGCAATCCGCTCGACGCGCGCATCACCCTGCAAGGCCACGCCATCCGTTCCGACGGCACCTGGTGGCTGTACTGGTGATGACCCGGCGCGCCATGACCTCCGCCGCGTTCATGCTCCCGCTGGCTTTTGCCGTTGCCGCGGCCGGAGCCGCCGGAACGGAGCCGGGACCTGCCGCGCCAACGACCGATCCGGGCTTCAAGGTGCTCGACACCCTGGCGGAGTTGAAAAAGATCTCGGATGAGCGCCACGCCGCGTGCCTGAAGTCCTTCGGCCACGAGCAATTCTGCAATTGCCTGAACGGCAGGCTGACCCTGGACCTGACGTTTGACGACTATGTCGCGCTGGTGACCCACAACGGCGGCGATCCCGTCTACCGTGCCCTGCCGGTGGAGAAACAAAAGCTGGCCGGCGCGGCCGCGGAGGTCCGCGATCAATGCATGAAAAAGGCGTTTCACTAGCCTGTCCCCGTCAGGCGGTCGCGACGATGAAGGCAAGGAAGGACGGTCCCGATCAAGGCAGACTGGACCGCATGGTCCATGAGGCGCGGCGCAACCGCGGGCAGCGCGGGCAGGAGTATCGGGAACGGGCGCTCAAGCTCTATCCATGGGTCTGCGGCCGCTGCGGCCGCGAATTCACGCGCGAGAATCTGCAGGAGCTCACGGTGCACCACCGCGATCACAACCACGACAACAATCCGCCCGACGGCAGCAACTGGGAATTGCTCTGTCTCTATTGTCACGACCAGGAGCACGCGCGTCACGTCGATCAGGCGCGCTACGGCGGCGCGGCGACGGCTGATGCGCGCGCTCCGAAGCCCGCGACTTTTCAGCCCTTCGCCGGCCTGGCCTCGTTATTGAAAAAATAATCACGGACGGCGGAACCACGCTTGAACGAATCGGGCCGCAAACTGGCCCTGCTCATGATGGTTGCGGCAGGGGCGATTTTTTCCATGCTTCGTTGTTGGGAGGCCGGGCGCCCTGTCAGTCTTCCCGACGCGCCCGCGGGGCGGCTGGCCTGCGTGTCCTACACGCCGGCACGGCGGATGGCGACGGCGGAAGCCGTGATGACGCCGGCGCAGATTGACGCCGACCTGCGACGCCTCGCCGATCGCTTCCAGTGCGTGCGCACCTACGCCGTGGCGCGCGGCCTGGACGCCGTGCCCGCCGTCGCGCGCAAATACGGGATGAAGGTGCTGCTCGGCGTCTGGATAGGACCCGACGCGGCGGACAACGAGGCGGAGATCCGCACGGCCACGCGCGTGGCGGCGGAAAACGCCGATGTCATCCGCGCCATCGTCGTCGGCAACGAGGTGTTGCTGCGGCATGAGCAGAGCGAGGAGGCGCTGCGCGGGTATCTCGAACGCGTGCGCGCCGCCACGCGACTGCCGGTCACCTACGCCGACGTCTGGGAATTCTGGCGGCGGCATCCCGGCCTCGCCGGCGCGGCGTCGCTCATCACCATCCACATCCTGCCGTACTGGGAGAACCATCCGGTCGCCGTGGGCGCGGCGCTCGATCACGCGCGCGAAGTCTACGCGGAAATGCAACGGCAGTTTCCCGGCAGACACATACTCATCGGCGAGACCGGCTGGCCGACCGCCGGGCGCCCGCGCGGGGGCGCCATACCCTCCAGGGTCAACGCCGCGCGCTACCTACGCGAGTTCACCCGTTACGCCGTGGAGCACGGGATCGATTACAACCTGTTCGAGGCCTACGACCAGCCGTGGAAGCGCGCCGCCGAGGGAACGGTCGGCGGCTCATGGGGATTGTACGATGTCAATGGCGCGTCAAAATTCAGTTTGCAGGGTCCCGTGCGCGAAACGGAGGATTGGCGCGGCGGCCTGCAAGCCGCGTCCGCGGGGGCGCTGCTCTTCATGATTATCGGCGCCGTCGTTCCGCCGCGCGCCGGCCGCCGCGGCATGTTCCTGATGGCGGCGGCCGGCGTCGCCGCGGGCGCCGCGCTGGCGGCGCAATGCGAGTATCTGAGCCGCGACAGCCGCGATGCCGCCGAATGGATGTTGTCCGGCGCGGGCGCTGCGTGGGGGTGGCTGGCGTTTTTTTGCGCGCTGATCGCGCTCAGGTCGTGGGCGGGCGCAGGCGCGGCACTGCCGCGAGTCGCCGGCATCGAGGAGGTGGCGGTCGTCCTGCGCCGCCGTGGCGGCTGGTCGATGTCCCACACCCTGGGGCTGCTGCGTTTCGGACTGCTGGCCGGCCTGTCGTATCTGAATCTGGGATTGGTGCTGGATGGGCGCTACCGGGATTTCCCGATCCCGCTGCTGGCGCTGCCGGTCGCGGGCCTGGCGCTGCTGGAGGCGGTGAGGGGGCGCGATGCGGAACGCGCGCCGTTGGCGCCGGAGGAGCTGCTGATGGCGTGGTGGCTGCCGCTCGCGGCCGTGCTGATCCTCATCGCCGAGAAGGGCCTGAACTTCACCGTCTGGTCATGGGCCGCGTTGTGCGTGCTGCTTGCCGGCGGCACGTGCGGCTGGCGGCGTCCACCGGCGGGCGAGCAGCAATGCGCTCGACAGCAATCCCAGGCCGGCCGGGAAGTAGCGGTAAAATAAGGCGCCCGTCAGGCCCAGCACCAATCCGGCCATGGCCGGGATGATCGAACGGGTGAACAGCGCCGCGACTGCAAACACAACACTCGCCCACCCGTAGGCGTTCCATGCGAATCCCAGCACGATCCAGCGTCTCCCCTCACACCATGCCGGCGCATCGGCGCGCAGACACAGTTGCGCGACGGCATCCGGCTCGACCAGTTGATAACGAAGCAGCGACACCGCCGCCGTGGTGACCGCGCCCACCAGCAGGATGCGCACAAGTGCGAAGGGAAGCCTGATCAAGGGGGGCATATCCTCCAGTCCTGGCGTTTCCGCGCTGGCACGGCGGGGGCATCGGGGTGCAGAATAGTTTGCCATATTCCCCGCCCGATACGGCGCCGCCCCGCCATCGAACGGCCATGACCCGCAGATGAATCCCGCATCGCCGATGTCCCTTCCCCGGGGTTTGACCGCCGCCCGGGCGGCCGAACTGCTGGCGAGGGAGGGGTACAACGAGCTTCCAGCGGCGAGGCCGCGCAGCGCATTTGCGATCGCGCTCGGCATCGCGCTCGAACCCATGCTCATGCTGCTGGTGGCCTGCGGGGTCATCTACCTGCTGCTCGGCGACAGCCAGGAGGCCCTGATGCTGCTGGCCTTCGTCTTCGTGGTCATGGGCATCACCTTTGTCCAGGAACACAAGGCGGAGCGCACGCTGGAGGCCCTGCGCGATCTCACCAGCCCGCGCGCGCTCGTCATCCGCGACGGCGCGCAAATCCGCATCGCCGGCCGCGAGGTGGTGCGCGGGGATCTCATGGTTCTTTCCGAGGGCGATCGCGTGCCGGCGGACGGCGTGCTGCTGGAGGGCAAAAGCCTCGCCGTCGACGAATCGCTGCTGACCGGCGAATCGTCGCCGGTGCGCAAGCAGGCCGCCGACGCGGCGCCGGCGGCCATGGGCCGGCCCGGCGGCGACGATCTGCCGTTTGTGTTCGCCGGCACGCTGGTGACGCAGGGCCAGGGCATCGCGCGCGTGCTGGCCACGGGCGCCGGCGCCGCCATGGGCCGCATCGGCAAATCCCTCTCGTCCATCGCACCGGAGGCGACCCACGTCCAGCGTGAGATCGCGCAGGTGGTGAAGCGCCTGGCGTGGTTCGGCTCCGCGCTGGCGGTGGGCGTCGCGGTGTGGTATGGCGTCACGCGCGCGGACTGGCTGCACGGCTTTCTCGCCGGCCTGACGCTGGCCATGGCGATCCTGCCGGAGGAACTGCCGGTGGTGCTGGCCATTTTTCTGGGGCTGGGCGCGTGGCGCATCGCCAGGGAACAGGTGCTGACCCGGCGCATACCCGCCGTGGAAATGCTGGGTGCCGCCACGGTGCTGTGCGTGGACAAGACCGGCACGCTGACCCAGAACCGCATGACGCTGGCGCAGATCGCGGTCGATGATCAGATTTTCGACGTCACGCTGTCCGCGGGCCGGGAGTTCCCCGAAACGTTCCACGAAACCCTGGAATTCGCGGTGCTGGCGAGCCACCGCGATCCCTTCGATCCGACCGAGAAGGCGATCCGCGAAGCGGGCCTCGAACTGCTCGCGGAGACCGAGCATCTGCACGCCGACTGGCTGCTGGTGGAGGACTATCCGTTGTCGAAGGACCTGCTGGCGATGTCGCGGGTCTGGCGATCGCCCACGGGCGGGGATTACGTCATCGCGGCCAAGGGATCGCCGGAGGCCATCGCCGATCTGTGCCACCTGGGCGCCGCCGACACCGCCGCGCTGATGCGGCGGGTCGACGCGCTGGCCGGGCGGGGCCTGCGGGTGCTCGGCGTGGCGCGGGCGGAGTTCAGCCGCCCGGCCCTGCCGGAGATCCAGCATGATTTTGAGTTCCGACTGCTCGGTCTCGTCGCGCTCGTCGATCCGCTGCGGCCGATGGCGGAGGCGGCCATCGCCGAGAGCCGCCGGGCCGGCCTGCGCGTCGTCATGATCACCGGCGATCACCCCGCCACCGCGCAAAGCGTCGCCCGGCAGATCGGCCTCGATGGATCGGGCGGCGTCATGACCGGGGCCGAGCTCGACGCGCTGGATGACGCCGGGTTGCAGCGACGGCTCGGGGACATCCGCGTCTTCTGCCGGGTGGTGCCGGAGCAGAAGCTGCGGCTGGTCGAGGCGTTCAAGGCCGGCGGCGAAATCGTCGCCATGACCGGCGACGGCGTGAACGACGCGCCGGCGCTCAAGGCGGCGCACATCGGCATCGCCATGGGCGGCCGCGGGACCGACGTGGCGCGCGAATCCGCCGCGCTGGTGCTGCTGGACGATGATTTCTCCTCGATCGTCAGCGCGGTGAAGCTCGGGCGCCGCATTTTCGACAACCTGCGGAAGGCGTTTGCCTTCGTCATCGCCGTGCACATCCCGATCATCGGCATGTCCATCGTTCCGGTGATCATGGGCTGGCCGATCGTGCTCATGCCCGTGCACATTCTTTTTCTGCAACTCATCATCGATCCCGCCTGCGCGATCGTGTTCGAGGCCGAGCCGGCGGAGGAGGGCGTCATGCGCCGCCCGCCGCGCCCCGCCGCCGCGCGGCTGTTCGACAGCGACGTCCTCGCGCGCGGAGGGACGCAGGGGGTGGTGCTGTTCGTGCTCGTGCTGGCGATATTTTCGGCTGCGCTCGCGCTCGGCCGCGATGCGAACGAGGCCCGGGCGCTGACGTTCACGACCATGGCGCTGGCCAGCGTCAGTCTCATTTTCAGCCATCGCTCGTGGTCGCGGCCGGCGCTGGAATCATTGAAGGTGCCCAACGCCGCGTTGTGGTGGGTCGCGATCGGGGCCGTGGCCCTGCTGGGATTGGTTCTTTATATTCCCGTGTTGAGCGGCCTGTTCCTGTTCAGCCAGTTGCACCTGGCCGACGTGGGGCTGTGCCTGGCCGCCGTTCTGGCGGCGTTCGCGATCTTCGAACTGCCGAAATCTTTCCGCGCCGCGGACCTCAGCCGCCGCTCAGGGCGCCCAAAATGATCAGGCGGTCCGCGGCCTTCAGCGGCGCATCGAGCGAGCGGATCTGCTCCTCGTTGATGAAGATGCGCAGGTGCCTGCGGACGCGGTCCTGCTCGTCGATGATCCGGAACCGGATGCCGGGAAACTGCCGGTCAAGGTCGGCCAGTACCTCGCCGACGGTGGCGCCATTCGCCTCCACCCGGCTTTCGTGGCGCGTGTAATCCTGGAGCTGCGAGGGGATGTGCACGCGCATCACCCGGGTTCCGCGGCTTCGACTGAATAGATCTCCGGCAGGTGGCGGAGGAGGCAGGTCCACTTCTCGCCTTCGTTGAGGCTGCCCCACACTTCCCCGGCCGTGGTGCCGAAATAGACGCCGGCGGGATCGCCGCGATCCGCGCACATGGCCTGGCGCTTGACCGTGAACCAGCCCTGCCCGGCCGGCAGGCCGCGATCCTGGCGCCGCCAGCTGTTGCCGCCGTTGCGTGAGATGTACGCTGCCGGCCTGCCGCCGGGACTGACGCGCGGCCAGACCGTCGAGCCGTCCATGGGGAACACCCACAACGTGTCAGGATCGCGCGGATGCAGCACCAGCGGGAAACCGATGTCGCCGACCCGCCTCGGCATGTTGTCGCCGATGCGCGTCCAGCGGCCCTGGGGGCGCTCCATGCGGTAGATGCCGCAGTGATTCTGCTGGTAGAGGCGATCGGGGGCGAGCGGGTGCAGGCGCATGCAATGCACGTCGTGGCCGTATTCCGGGTCCGGCGTGGGGATGAAATCGGCCGCGCAGCCGCGGTTGAGAGGCCGCCAGTCGCGGCCGCCGTCCGTGCTCTCGAAAACGCCGCCGCTGGACAGGCCGACGTAGAGATGTCTTGGATCGCGCGGGTCGATGTTGATCGAGTGCAGCGTGGCGCCGTCCGGCGGCGCCTGCTGCCCGTCGCCGCACCATGCCGGTCGCAGGGGATGCGCGTTGAATCCCGCCACGCCCTCCCAGGTGACGCCGCCGTCCGCGGAGCGGAACAGTCCCTGCGGCGAGGTGCCGGCGTACCACACGCCGGGTTCGCTCGCGTGACCCGGCGTCAGCCAGAAGACGTGATCGACGGAACGGCCGGTCCGGCCTTCCGGCGCCTTTTCAAAGGCGGGCGGCTTCCCTGACTCCCGCCAGGTTTTGCCGCGATCGGTGGAGCGAAACACGGTGGGGCCCAAGTGCCCCGCGCGCGCGGCGCAGAGCAGGGTGCGGCCGTCGCGTGGGTCCAGCGCGATATGGTGCACGGCATGGCCGAGAAAATGCGGGCCGGCCACGCGCCAGTCCCGGCGTCTGGAATCACTGCGCAGAATGAACGCGCCCTTGCG
This sequence comes from Gammaproteobacteria bacterium, assembly GCA_021324815.1. Classification (GTDB taxonomy): domain Bacteria; phylum Pseudomonadota; class Gammaproteobacteria; order JAJPIJ01; family JAJPIJ01; genus JAJPIJ01. The sequence continues at coordinate 10,512 of JAJPIJ010000051.1, read as the reverse complement.
CGTGCCGATGAGCAGCGCCACTGTTCCGGCCGCGGAACGGCCGTCCCGCTTCCGCGAAGTTCGTAACGGCGGGGATTTTTTCGCGTGGCGGCGTTTTGTTTTGTGCATGCCCGGCCGCCCGGCTCCGATAAACGAGATGGAGATTGCGGCGGAAACGGTTGAAAATTCAGGAAGCGTTCATTCGTTATTATATTGTCAATGTAACATATTGTATCGGCGGCGGACCCTTCAACTATTTCATCTTGTTCATGGCGTTTTTCACGTATAATCTGCTTGCCGTAATTGTGATGTGTTTCGCATTCATCGACTGGCGCACCGCACAGGCGGGCAATTAAACTCCACGCCGTATTATTTGTCTATTGTTGAAGCGCAACTGTTGCAGGAATCATCCCTTCGTTGACCGTTTTTCAAGGAATCAATGTCATGATCGAATTTGTTCGTTCGCGATGGATGTTGTTGTTCACGGCACTCCTGTTTGCCGCCGCCCATGCGGCGACGGACGGTGCCGGCGATCCCCAGGCCGTCATTCGTGCCACCATAGAAGACCTGCGTGCGGCGGTGCTGCGGGACAAGTCGGCCATCGACAGCGATCCCAACCATGCCGTCGAACTGGTCGATCAAATCGTATCGCCGCACGTGGACACCGTGCGTTCCGGGCGCCTCATTCTCGGCAAACACTGGCGCGAAGCCACCCCGGATCAGCAGCGGCAGTTCATCGACGATTTCAAGCGCCTGCTGCTGCGGACCTACGCCATCAACGTCAGCGACTACACCGACGTGAGCATCACCTATTTGCAGACCTCCCGTGACACCGATCCGTCGCTGGCGGTGGTGCGCACCCGCGTATCGGTGCCGGGCAAAAATCCGCTCAATATCGACTACCGGATGATCCAGACGGAGGGCGGCTGGAAGGTCTACGACGTCCTCGCCGGCGGCGTCAGCATCGTCGCGACGTTCCGCAGCGGCGTTGACACGGAGATCCAGCAATATGGCATGGAGGGCTTCATCACCCGCCTGAGCGAAAAGGGATCGAAGCCGTTGACCGCCAGCCACACGGATTAGGGCCTGTCCGCGGATCCTTTCCGCCGTCCCGCAGGCGCAGGCCGCGAGCCGCGGGTCTCTGTAAAAAAATGCCGTTCGCCCCGCGGCCCGTCACGAAGCGAGGGGGCATCGAGGGGTAAACGGCGTTCAGGTTGTAGTTCAAGTTGCAATTGATCACCCGGCTTTGGAAGCCGCGCCGGAGCGGCTGGTTCACGCCGGCGAGGGATGCCAGCCCGCATCCGCCCACAACTCGCCGCTCACCGCCGAATTCGAGATCATAAAGCAGATGGCGTCGGCGATTTCCTCCGTGCGTATAAGCCGCCCCAGCTGCGTGTAAGGCAGGATGTTTTTTTCGATGTAGTCGTTGCCGAGCGCGCGCACCATGGGCGTGTCGGTGAAGCCGGGATGAATGACGCCGCAGCGCACCCCGTGGAAGATGGCCTCCTTGGTCAGCGTCGCCGCGGCGCCCTCGAGGCCGGCCTTGGTGCTGGCGTAGGAAACCTGTCCCTTGTTGCCCTGTGACGAGATGGAGCCGATGAACACCACGGTGCCCTGGATCCGCTCGGCGGGTGTCCAGCGCTTGAGCCCCTTGCGATGCCGATCCTCGGCGATGCGCGCCACCATTTCCATGGCCCAGTACACCGGCGCGACCAGGTTCACCTCCAGCACGAGGCGGAAGTTTTCCAGCGGATAAATGCGCGCCTTGCCGGTGGCCTTGTCAACCCTGACCGCCAGGTCATCGCGCGTGATGCCCGCCGCCGGGACGCAGATCGTCGCCGTGCCGTGCCGCGACTCGATGGCGTCGAAAACCTGTCTGCGGAAAACCGCGTCCGTGGTGTTGCCCTTGAAGGGATACGCAATGGTTCTGCCGGTTTCCTTGTTGATCTTCTCGCACACTTCAGGGAGACCGTCGCTGAGATCAACGAGCGCCAGCGCCTTCAAGCCGCGCCTGGCCAGTTCCTGCGCGACGGCGCATCCAATGCCGCTGCCGGCGCCTGTGATCACGGCGACCTTGTCTTTCATCTCCATGGGCTTCTCCTCGCTGTCGTGATTGAAGGTGATGATTTGGCGTCATTGTAACGCTTCATTTGTGCGGCGCAACAAGATATTTCACGACCCGATACCCACGCGCGAAAACAGTGCGAACCCGCGCGTTACCGCTGCCGCAAGGTTGATGATTTTTCGAAGTCACAGGGGTAAATTAACTTTCAGAATAAAAACCCGGACTCAGTGAGGAAGAGACCCAATACCATCGGGGGGCGTTCATCATCTGTGACATGAATCGCGCGCCGTTGACGCGTGTTTTCGGCGTGACGATTGTTGTCCAGCCGTTTCTTGATGCCGGCCGTTCCATCCAGCACGAGGGAAAAAACCATCCAGCACGAGGGAAAAAACATGGAATTGAAACTCATACGCAAGGAATTCACCGACCAGGGCGCGATCGGCGAACTATATGTCAACGGCGAATACGAATGCCTGACATTTGAGAAGAAGACCGGCGCCGGCGCCATTCCCGCGGGCATCTATGATCTGGTGATCGACTTTTCCCAGAAATTCCAGCGCCCGCTGCCGCATCTTAAGAACGTGCCGGGTTTCGAAGGCGTGTACCTGCATCCAGGCAACGGCGCGGGGGATGTCGGGGGATGCATAGTAGTCGGCCGGACCATGGAACAGGAGACCATCGGCGGCACACGGGAGGCGTTCGAGGCGCTGTTCGCCAAACTTGAAGATGTACCGCCGACCGAACTCATCGTGCTTGAAATCGAGGTTGAGCCGCTGCCCGCCGCAAAGCCGTCGCAGACGCCCCGCCCTCCGATTGCGGAAATGACGACCGGAACTCCAGCCCGCCGGCGCACGGCCAGACCGCGCCACGCCGCCGGCAAGCCGCCGGTACGCGGCGCGTTCAATCAAGGCGGCGTGCCCACCATCGCCTGCTTCAACAGGGCGAAGACCAAACTGGGCGTCAACTTCGACAAGCTGATCGCCGCCATGCAGGCGTTCATCGACGACTACGTCGCGCCGGTGTGGGGCACGCCCGCCAAACTCGTCAAGTCCGACGGCTTCATCAAGGGCGCCTGGGCGATGGTGTTTCTCGACGACGCCGATCAGCCCGGCGCGCTCGCCTACCATGATCTCACGCCGGACGGCCTGCCGCAGGCCAAGGTGTTCGTGAAGACCACGATCAAGAACAACGATCTGGTGAGCGTGTCGGCCTCGCACGAGCTGGTGGAGATGCTGGTCGACCCGGCCATCAACATGATGACCACCGGCCCCGATCCGAAACTGATGTATGCCTACGAAAGCGCCGATCCGGTCGAGGCGCTGAGCTTCCCGGTGAAGGGCATCCCCATGACGGACTTTGTCTTCCCGGCGTACTTCGAGGCCTTCCACAAGCCGGGATCAGTACAGTTCGATCAAATGAAGAAGGTGAGGGAGCCGTTCCAGATTCTGTCCGGCGGCTACCAGATCATCTTCAAGAACGGCAAGTGGAAGCAGATCTACGGCTCCAAGGCGAAGAAGAAGGCGTTCAAGCGCGAGGATCGCCGCGGCCACCGCAGCGAGCAGCGCGCCGCGAAGAAACTCAAGCGCGCCGACCTCAAGGCCATCGCCCGCGCCGAGCGGAAGAAGTGAGCAGTCCGGGCGGGTTGAAGGCCGCGAATAATGAACCGTTTCTTTGACATCGACGGCGACGTGTCGCTGCAACTGGCGCCATGGAAATTGCGGGCCCAGGGCAAGCCGCTCAGCGTGGCCCTGTTCGTTCTCCAGGTCCCGCTGCGGTTCCGCAGCGACATCGCGGGCGGCATCATCACGGTGCCGCAGGGATACGTGTCCGATCTCGCGTCGATTCCCCAGTTTGCGTGGTCGATCTTCATGGCCAGCGACGATCCGCGCATCGAACTTGGCGGCTGGGTGAACGATGTTCTCTATCAGTATGAAGGGGTGGTCACGCTGGAGGACGGCCGCCAGACGGCCTTGACGCGCAGGGACGCCGACAACATCCTGGCCAACGAGGCGATGGCCGATCTGGGCGCGACCAGCTTTCAACGCATGGCCGTTTATCAGGCGTTGCGGCGCTTCGGACACGGGTGGAAGAAGGAGTCATTCACCGAGCGCTTCACTTGATGCGGAGGGGGGCACATGGCGGAGATTGAACAGCGGCTGGCGGCGATTGAAGCGCGGCTGGAAAAGATGGAGTCATGGCTCGGCTTCAAGCCTGAAATGACGCCAGAGGGAAAACCGTCAGCAGCGGCGCCGAGCATGCCGCAGGCAACCTCACCGGCGGTTTCCAAACCCGCAGTCACGCCCGAAGCACCCGAACGGGTCGAGCAGGAAGGCCCGTCGTTCGCCACGAAATTGCTGGGATGGGGCGGAGCAACCGCGCTGGTGCTGGCGGCGTCCTACGTCATCAAGCTGGCGCTGGTGTCCGGCTGGCTCACGCCGGAGCGGCAGATCATGCTGGCCGTGTTATCCGCCTTCGCCATGATCGGCGTCGGCTGGGCGCTGCGCGGGAGCGACCGCGCTTATGCGGGCCTGCTGCCCGCGGGCGGCGTGGTCATCCTCTTTCTATCCGTCTATGGCGCGCATCTTTACTACGCGTTCATCGGCGCATCGGCTGCATTATCCGCCGTGCTCCTGATCTGCGTGCTGTCATTGTGGTTATGCCAGGCGTTCCAGAGCACGCTCTACGCCTTCTTCGCCGTGGCGGGCACCTACTCCGCGCCCTTCCTGCTCCACAGCATATTTCTGGACGTGTCCGACCTCGCCATCTATTACTCCAGCTGGAGCGTGGTGTTCTGCTGGTTTTCAATCCGGGTGGGCACGCGCTCGGTGTATCTGCTGGCGCTTTACCTGGCGCTGATCGGCTTCGATGCCGCGTGGCGCGACAGCGGCCACAGCGAGCAGTGGTTGACCGCGGTGGGATTCCAGGCCGTGCAACTGCTCATCTTCGCCGGCGCCGCGGCGCTTTACTCCGTGCGCCGCATGATGCCGATGAGCGAATCCGCCGCCACCGCGCACCTGCCGGCGCTGCTCATCTTCTACGTGCTGCAATACCAATTGCTGGACAGGCACATTCCCGCCTATGCGCCGTGGGTGGCGGTGGGAAGCGCCGCCGTGCTCGCGTGCATATACATGGTGGCGCAAGCCATCTTGAGGCGCGACATGCCCGGCGGGCGGATGCTGCTCGGTGCGTACATCGCGCTGGTGATCTTCCACGCCGGCTATCTGGAATCCGTGCCCGAGGCCTGGATGCCGTGGGTGGGACTCATCGTGCTGCCGGTGACGGCCGCATACGGCATGTTCAGAGGCAAGCTCTCGGCAGCGGGCGTTTTCGTCTGGCTGGCGGTGTTCATCATCTTCATCATCAACTACCTTCGTATTGTCACCGGTTACGATCGCCATGCGGTGGTCGGCGCGGACGCGCTCTCCGTCCTGTACCCCGCGGAGTTGTACGGCGGATATATTTGGGCGCGCCGCGCGAATGCGGCGAAAGGCGCGTGGCCGTTGCTGCTCTTCGCCGGACATCTGGCCGCAATCGCGGCGGCCACGCATTTGTTCACCGGCCGGATTGCCGTCTCGATGGCGTGGGGCGTGCTGGCGCTGGGCTGTTTGCTGGCATCGCTGAGATGGAAGGACAAACTGTTGGGGCAATCCTCGCTGCTCATCTTCGCCATCTCGGCAGGCAAGGTGCTGTTCTACGACCTGGGATCATCCTCGCCGCTGGTCAGGATCGGCACACTGATCGTGGTCGGCATATCTTTTTACATCGGCGGCTGGCTGTATCGCCGAATCGAATCCATCCCAAATTAAATAAAATGTGGTTTGAGCTGACCCAAAATAGATTTGAGTAGTTCAATTTGGGTCCAATAGCTCTTTTCGATAAGTCCTTCCTCCAGTCTCTGAGCGTAGACGAGGCGGTCTTATTTGATCACTTTTTTTACCCCGTTATATCGCCCTTGTTCTTTGTAGAAACTCTCGCAGATCTTGAAAAAGCTGTTCGAGAGGGCCGTACTCCTGAACAAGAGGTGGGAAACATTGCCTATAAGACACCAGAGATGTCGGGCGGCCCGTGTGCTCACCACTCGCGCCTCGCTGTAGCAAGTCTTAGGGGATATCCAGTTCCAATGGACGGACGCATACCGTTTGCAGGTGGCCGGCCTGTCGATGTTGATGGCAAGCAAGGAATTATCTTTGACGCCCCAGCGGAAGCACGAGCGTTTTCTCGCTGGCAGAATGGTGAATTTTTAGAAGTTGAACGTCAGTTTGCTCATAACTGGCGGGCTTCTCTCGCCGCCATGGATTTAAAGGTTGTTGCGGAAGGAATGAAATCGTTTGGAATTACCCCTCAGACATGTAAGTCTCTTGAAGAGGCAAAACGGCTCGCTGATGCCGTCGTGAGTGCTGATGGCAAGCACTTTGATCAAATGAAAATAGCCTCTTTCCTTTTCAATATCCCACGTCAATATGAGCGTCCAATTCTTGAGAGATGGAGTGTGGCTGGATACAAACCACTTTCTGTTTATGCACCTTACGCAGCTCATGCGGTGAGTGTAGAGGTATTTTTTCAGATTACCCTTGCTGCCAATCTTATTTCTTCGGAACGATCATCAAATCGAGTGGATGTTGGATACTTGTTTTATCTTCCGTTTTGTATGGTTTTCATCTCTTCCGACAAACTGCATCGCCGCTGTGCACCTATATATTTGCGTTCTGACCAAGAGTTTATATGGGGTGAAGACCTTAAGGCTGATCTCAAAGCTTTAAACGAATATTACTCTGGAGTATCCGATGCTGAAAGGGAGAAAGGAATAATGTCTTTTGCTTCCGATCCTCCCAAAGACGGCGACTTTTTAGTGTGCCAGCTATGGGATCGGCATTTGCAACCTTGGCGTGATAGAAAGCCGCGAGTTCCACTGGATCCAGTTAAGGAAAAGAAATTAGTTGATCGCCTAAAACGCTTCACAGACGCGCCAACAGCGCAGCTCGGCCAGCTCAGTTCTGCCACTGATAATGTAGAGATGGTTTCGATTGAGCGAAGGGTTCATAAGCGCAGGGGGTCTTGGTGGCAAGTTCCTAAGGATCTTAAGGAAGAGGATAAAAGCAAAAGTTAAGTGGTTCTGATGTTGTTGTTTGTTTTACTGTTTAAGCAGCAGGAGGCGGTTGTTTCTCCACACGCGGCAGATTTGGATCGAAGCAGGCCGGGGCCGAGGTCATAGATGTCCTGACCATTATTCTGGCATGGGAATTTCAGAATCGTCCAGAGTGCCGGCGCGCACAAGGACGAGATGAGGTAACGATCAGGCGGCGGCTTTTCCGACGGCGCTGGTGGGGCGCAGACCCATGGCCAGCATGGCCTTGGATATGACCGTGTCAAAGGCGCGTTGGGCCCTCAAAATATCATTCATTTTCCTGGATTGTACGGGGTGGGCCTTTTCGGCGTTGCGCCTCCGCCCGTCTTCAACAATGGCCGGCGAAATGAGGGAGCCCAACGGGTCTCCTTCAATCGCGAGAATCATGAAGGCGTTGCCTGCCTCGACGGCCTGGTGATAGATCGCCTCGACCTCGGCCGCGCTCTTCTGCCGTAGCAGGCCGCGCAACTCCTGCTGTTTCAGAAACTCCAGCACCGTATCAGTGGACCTGGCCTCGCCCGGCATTTTATACAGTTCCGCGGCGAGCGCCGTGGCCTGCTGCCGGTATCGAAGTCCATTTACAAAGGTCATCATGGTGTTGTACGTATCGCCGGCAAGCTTGCTCAACTGCGCGCTTTTGTCGCCCTGCGCCGGATCTTTGCTCTCAAGTATCCTGTTGCGGCCTGTTTCAAAGGCCTTCAACAACTCGGTGAAGGCGTTCATCTTCAGTCCAACGCCCGCTGCAAAGTCTTTATCGCCAACATCACGTTTTACAGCCTCGATTTCCTGGGCGACGGCCTGATGCACATCGGCAAGGGTCACTGTGGGGTGGGGGCTCGTTGTGGCGTTCATCGGTGGGATCTCCTGTGGCGGATAGATGGAACGGGCGTGCTCCGGGCGCGCGCCGATCCACGGACGACATTTCGTCAGCCAGTGACTTCAGGCGTGACGCCCTCCGCAGGGCCGGTCGTTTCGGTTCGGGAGTCTCTGATTTACTCAGGAGCTTCCGGGGGAAGCATGCCTCTCCACCATGGAGGGCAGGGCAAGAGGCCGGGGTCAGGCGAGATGCCCGGGCAGTGTGTTCCGAATCCGCGACAAATGCAAACGCCGCCTTGTTTCATGCGGCGGGAGGCGGTTGTTTCTCCACCCGCGGCAGATTCGGATCGAAGCAGGCCCAGGTCGGCGCGGCGGATGTCCAGATGGTCATATCGGGTTTGACAATATTGGGATCGTCCAGCGTGCCGGCGCGCACGAAGATGAGATGCGGCCGCGACTCGGCTTCACTGAAGAGGTGCGTTCCACATGTCGGGCAGAAGCGGCGATGCATTTTGTTGCCGCTGTCGGCGACGCTTTGATAGTCGCGCAGTTCGCCCTTGATGGTGATGGCGTTGCTCGGGAAGCAGCAATTCACGGTCGCGCTGCCGGCGCCGATGTACTGGCATAGACGGCACCAGCAGGCGCGGGTTACGATGGGCGCGGCGCTGAGCTCGTAGCGCACCGATTTGCACAAACAGCCGCCGGTAATTCTCATTTATCACCTCAAGTTCGTTTGTTACTGGATCCCGGCTTTCGCCGGGATGACGGCCCCCTCTCCCCATCCCTCTCCCTCGAGGGGGAAGGGAGAAATGGAAAGGGTGGTATTTACTTTACCCCTCACCCCGGCCCTCTCCCTCAAGGGGAGAGGGAAAAATGTTTGCCTCTCCCGTGAAGGGAAGGAAAAAACGTCCCCTCACCCCCGCCCTCTCCCGCAAGGGGAGAGGGGGAAAATATTTGCCTCTCACGCGAAGGGAGAGGGAAAAATGTTTGCCTCTCCCGTGAAGGGAAGGAAAAAACGCCCCCCTCACACCAACCCTCTCCCTCGAGGGGAGAGGGAGCAAGGGAGAGGGTGAAAATCCCGCTCTCGCGCAAATTTAATTCCTTCCATTTGTTATCAGTCTGACGCAAAATATTCCACGAGTACAAGTCATACCATCCCGGATTACAGGAGTTTCCGATGGCGACACTGTTCACTCCCTTGCAAGTCGGTGATCTCTCCCTTCCCAACCGCATTATCATGGCGCCGCTTACGCGCGTCCGCGCCGGCCCGACGCATGTCCCCAACGACATGATGGTGGAATATTACGCGCAGCGCGCCACGAGCGGCCTCGTCATGACCGAATGCACGATGGTGGATGCGCACGCTTGCGCATTCATGGGGGAGGGCGGGATTTACAGCCCCGCGCACATCGCCGGATGGAAACGGGTGACGGACGCGGTGCACGCCAGGGGCGGGCGCATCTTCATGCAAATCTGGCATCCCGGGCGCGCGGCCCATTCGCTGTTGAACGAAGGCGAGCAGCCGGTATGCAGCAGTGCCAGGGCGATCCGCAATTTGACCACGCAAACGCCGGAAGGCGAAAAACCCTACGAAACGCCGCGGGCGCTGCGCACCGACGAAATACCGCGCTTTGTGGGGATGTTCCGCGACGCCGCCCGCAACGCCAGGGCGGCGGGCTTCGACGGCGTGCAGATCCACGGCGCGCACGGTTATCTCATCGACACGTTCCTGCGCGACGGCGTGAACGATCGCACCGACGCCTACGGCGGCAGCATCGAAAACCGCGCGCGCCTCCTGCTGGAGGTGGTGGAGGCCGCGATCGGCGTGTGGGGCGCGGGGCGCGTCGCCGTGCGCATCTCGCCGCTGGTGCCGTTCAACGACATGACGGACAGCAATCCCGAGGCGCTGGTGGCGCACGTCGCGGAACAATTGAGCCGGCGCCGCGTCGCCTTTCTCGAAGTGCGGCACGAGGATCACCAGCTGCCGCGCGAGCAGGCGATCCTGCGCATCGCGCGCGGGCGGTTCAAGGGCGTGTTGATGACGAACGGCGGCTACACGCGGGAGACCGCCGAGGCGGTGGTGGCAGGCGGCGCCGCGGATGCCGTCGTGTTCGGGCGCCTGTACATCGCCAATCCCGATCTGGTGGAGCGCTTCGCACGCAAGGCGCCGCTCAACGAGCTGAATGCCGCGCGCCTCTACGGCGGCGGCAACGACGGCTATACCGACTATCCGTTTTTGGCCGCGACGGGCTGAAGTGAAACTATCACGAGAGTTGTCTGCTGCGCATCGTGGTTCCCGGCTTTCGCCGGGATGACAACCTCCTCACCGCATCCCTCTCCCTCGAGGGGAGAGGGAGCAAGAGAGAGGGTGATGATTTTCCCCCTCTCCCCAGCCCTCTCCCTCGAGGGGAGAGGGAGCAAGAGAGAGGGTGATGATTTTCCCCCTCTCCCCAGCCCTCTCCCTCGAGGGGAGAGGGAGCAAGAGAGCAAGAGAGCAAGAGAGCAAGAGAGCAAGAGAGCAAGAGAG